>JANLZE010000039.1:0-480854 GCA_031366105.1 Thiobacillaceae bacterium
GATCGAGCAGGTCAACCAGGCCGTCGGTCAGATGGATGAAATGACGCAGCAAAATGCAGCGCTGGTGGAAGAAGCGGCAGCGGCAGCGGAGAGTTTGCAGGATCAGGCGGGCAAGCTTTCAGAAGCGGTGGGCGTATTCAAACTGGACGGCATGGCACCCAGCGCGCGCACGGAACTTCCAGTGCTAAGACAAGTGGTCACCCCCATGCCCAAAGCAAAGGCCAAGTCCAAGGCCTCGCCCAACACGGCAATGCGCAGCAAGAAGGTAGCGCGCGCCGGGGGCGGAAGCAATGAGGAGTGGGAAGAGTTTTGAGCACTATAGCGATTCAGGAGCGGTATCGAATCCATAGGATTTACGCTTCAGAGTAGATCGTAGTGCAACACAGATAATGTTTTCAGAAGGATGCCCGTGATGTCGATCAATATGCCGGTAACCCCTGTCGAGTACGTCCTTGAAAACACTGAAACGGTGGTGTCAAAGACGGATTTGAGCGGCAACATTACTTACGTGAATCAGGATTTCGTCAACATTAGCGGTTTTAATGAAGATGAGTTGATCGGTGCGCCGCAAAAAACCGTGCTACATCCCGATATGCCTGCAGAAGTCCTGGTAGATTTTTGGCACACGCTTAAGAGCGGCAAAGCATGGACGGGGTTAGTGAAACATCGCTGCGAAAATGGCGATTATTATTGGGTTGAGACCCACGCTGCTCCCCTCATCAAAAACCACAAAGTGGTGGGTTACGCTTCGCTCGGCACCCAGCCGTTACGTGCCCAAATCCAAGTGGCGGATAAGGCTTATCGCGCGATTAAGACAGGCGATAAAACACTGGAAATTAGGCAGGGCAGCGTCGTTAAACGCTCGCTATTTTTGGGCTTGGGGTTCATCAAGGGCTTATCCCTCAAAGCATTACTAACAATAGCCTCGGTTTCGGTTGGGGGTTTGTTTTCGAGCATAGGCATCCTGGCTTGGTTAAGCACACACAACCCCGATTTAATTAGCTGGTTGATGGTTATCGCGGGAATAGGCGTGCCGTCCGCAGCCGTATTTGGCGTTCTATCCTACCGTAGCGTGGTGTTACCACTGGTACGGGCCAGAAGGCAAATCGATTGCATGAGCTCGGGCGATCTCACTGAGCGAATGGATGCTCGGGGAGTGAAAGAACTGGCGCACCTTATGGAGTCACTGCGGATATTACAGATCAATACCAAATTGCTGGTGGGGCAGATCAAAGAAAGTACCGACGCGGTGAATACGGGAGCCCAAGAGATCGCGGCGGGCAACGCCGATTTGTCGAGCCGCACCGAATCGCAGGCGTCCAGGCTGGAAGAGACTGCCAGTTCGATGGAAGAGCTCACCAGTACCGTCAAGCAAAATGCAGAAGGTGCCCGTCATGCCAATCAGCTGGTTTCTTCAACGGTCGACATTGCGGTCAATGGCGGCGAAGTGGTCGAACAAGTGATCACCACTATGGGCTCGATCAAGGAGAGCTCATGCAAAATTGCTGACATTATCGGCGTCATTGATGGCATTGCCTTTCAGACCAATATCCTTGCACTCAATGCAGCTGTCGAAGCTGCGCGAGCAGGAGAACAGGGTCGTGGTTTCGCCGTCGTCGCCGCTGAAGTGCGCAATCTGGCGCAGCGCAGCGCAACGGCGGCCAAGGAAATTAAAACCTTGATTAGCGCTTCGGTAGAAAAAATCGAATTGGGCAGAAAGCTGGTGGATGATGCGGGCGAAGCCATGGGCGATATCGTCACTTCGGTCCAGTTGGTGGCGGAAATCATAAGTGGTACAGCCGCTGCCAGCCATGAGCAGAGTGCGGAGATTGATCAGCTACATCAGGCCGTGGGCCAAATGGACGAAATGACGCAGCAGAATGCCGCGTTGGTAGAACAGGCAGCAGTCGTGGCCCAGAGTCTTCAGGACCAGGCGATCAAACTGGTCGAGTTGGTGGGCACGTTCAAGCTGGTACAGGATGCGCCGGGAGCAGCGCCGTATGCTCATAGCTCTGCGGCTGTCACGTCCTTCCCGATCAAAGCCAACGCGATGAGTGCGCCCACCAGTTTGGCCGCGTAATTCAAAATTTCCAAAAATTTAGTGATAGCGAAACGCTAAATTTTTGGCTGAATTTTAAGGAAGATCGACCTTGCAGATGGATAGGTATAACGCTAACTGCTCGTATCCGGCTTGATTTAACGCGTTTCCCAGAACGCGGCATTTGGAAAATTTTGACATGAAGCCCGGACTGAAGCAGACATCACCAGACAGCGCCAAGGTTTTCACCTTTACGCCGCGCGACTTTGCCAGAGTACGTGCGTTGATTTACCGGCAGGCCGGAATATCCCTCAGTGAAAGCAAGCAGGAAATGGTTTATAGCCGTTTGGCCCGCCGCTTGCGCGTAAAGGGGATGAATTCATTCGAGGTATACCTCGATAGTCTGGAAAACGAGCGTGACAGTGAAGAGTGGGAGGCTTTCACCAACGCGTTGACGACTAATCTGACGTCGTTTTTTCGCGAAGCCCACCATTTTCCGATTCTCGCTGAGCATGCGCGGAATATGCAGACCCCGCTGACTATTTGGTGTTCAGCCAGCTCTACCGGTGAAGAGCCTTATTCAATCGCGATGACTTTATGTGAGGCTTTCGATACGCTGACGCCACCCGTTAGCATCATCGCCACCGACATAGACACCAATGTATTGGAGTCGGCCGCAAACGGAATTTACACACTTGATCGTTTGGACAAAATGTCGCAGCCGCGTGTCCGGCGGTTTTTTCTACGTGGGAAGGGCGATCAAGACGGGATGGTCCGGGTACGGCCTGAATTGCGCCAACTGATCACGTTCAAATCGCTCAATCTACTCGCAGCAAGCTGGCCGGTATGTGGGCCGTTCGATGCTATTTTTTGCCGCAATGTGATGATCTATTTTGATAAACCCACGCAGAGCAAAATTCTGGCGCGATTTGTACCTTTGATGAAGCCCCAGGGCTTGTTATTTGCGGGGCACTCTGAAAATTTCATGTATGTGTCGGAGTTCTTGAAGCTGCGCGGCAAGACGGTATATGAGCTGGATAAACACGCTGCGCGTGCGAGGAATATCGCGTGAATTCCGCCCTTGAAGAGCAGCTTGCGACCAACCTCTATTACGACCGCAACTTTGATTGCGAAGCCGCGAAAATTTTGCCCGGTGAGTATTACTACACCCGTAAACCCATGCTTATCGTGACGGTGCTGGGTTCGTGCGTAGCGGCCTGCATTCGTGACCGTATATCTGGGATAGGAGGCATGAATCACTTCATGTTGCCGGATAGCGGGGGCGACTCAGCGAGTCCGCTGTCTGCGTCGATGCGCTATGGCGCTTATGCGATGGAGGTGCTGATTAACCAGTTGCTCAAGGCTGGCGCACAACGCAACAACCTCGAAGCGAAAGTGTTTGGCGGGGGCAATGTGCTGCGAGGGTTTACTGCCATCAACGTGGGCGAACGCAACGCCGAGTTTGTGCGTGATTTTTTACGCGCTGAAAACATTCGTATTGTGGCGGAGGACCTCAACGATGTGCATCCGCGCAAAGTGTATTTTTTTCCTGCCACCGGCAAAGTACTCGTCAAAAAACTCAAGCAACTGAACAACTACACCTTGGTGAAACGCGAGCAGGACTATGCAGGCCGACTCAAGACTAACGAGGTGGGTGGCGAGATCGATTTATTCTGACAGCTAGAGAGCAAACAATGAAAATAAAAGTTCTGATTGTGGATGACTCAGCGCTGATTCGCGGCGTGATGAAGGAGATTATTAATAGCCAGACCGACATGGAAGTCGTCGGTGTTGCGCCAGACCCGTTGGTCGCGCGCGAGCTGATCAAACAAACCAATCCTGACGTGCTGACGCTGGATGTCGAAATGCCGAAAATGGATGGCCTCGAGTTCCTCGAAAAGCTGATGCGGCTCCGCCCTATGCCCGTTGTGATGGTGTCTTCACTTACCGAGCAGGGATCGGAAATTACACTGCGCGCGTTAGAGCTTGGCGCAATCGATTTTGTGACCAAGCCAAAAATCTCGATTCAGAGCGGCATGCTGGAGTACGCCGAGCTGATAAGCGAAAAAATCCGTATCGCATCGAAGGCACGGATCAGACCCAGAAGCCTCATTCATGATGTGCACGGAAGGGGGGCGGCGGGTGACACTTTGGCGCCCCTTCGCAACCCGCTAACCAGTAGTGAAAAGCTGATTATTATCGGTGCGTCCACAGGCGGCACTGAGGCCATCAAGGATTTTCTGATGCAGTTGCCGTCCGATTGTCCGGGCGTTCTGATTACCCAGCACATGCCAGAAGGTTTCACGCGCTCGTTCGCCAACCGACTGAACAAGCTGTGCAAGATTTCGGTGGTGGAAGCCGAGGGCGGTGAACGGGTGCTGCCCGGCCACGCCTATCTGGCACCGGGCCATTCCCATCTGATGCTGGTACGCAGCGGCGCCAACTATATGACCAAACTAGATCAGGGTCCGCCGGTCAATCGCCATCGTCCTTCAGTCGACGTGCTGTTTAGGTCGGCCGCCCTTAATGCCGGTAAAAATGCGGTCGGCGTCATCCTCACCGGCATGGGGAAAGACGGAGCGGCGGGGATGCTGGAAATGAAAAACGCTGGCGCTTACAACCTGGCACAGGACGAAGCCTCGTGCGTGGTGTTTGGTATGCCCAAGGAAGCCATCGCGATTGGCGCCACACATGATGTTGCGCCTTTGCACGAATTGCCGGGACGCGTGCTGGAGTTTTTTATCGCGCATGGCAATCGTGCCATGCGGGTTTAAAAGTTTATTTTTTTAAATCGCTTTCCGACTTAAGTTTGATGCCGAGATGCCGATTGATCGAGTAATAACTAAACGTATCACTGGAGTCCTGAATGGCTGATCCGAACACCAAATTTCTGGTTGTTGACGACTTTTCAACAATGCGCCGCATCGTGCGTAACCTGCTCAAAGAGCTGGGGTACTCCAACGTCGAAGAAGCGGAAGATGGCGCAGATGGCCTGGCTAAACTGAGAGCGGGCAATTTCGATTTCGTCGTGTCCGACTGGAACATGCCCAATATGGACGGCTTGACTATGCTGCAAACCATCCGGGCAGATGCGGTGCTATCCAAGCTGCCGGTCCTGATGGTCACGGCCGAAGCCAAGAAGGAAAACATTATCGCTGCGGCCCAAGCGGGTGCCAGCGGATACGTCGTCAAGCCCTTCACAGCCGCCACACTCGACGAAAAGCTCAGCAAGATATTCGAAAAGCTCGAGAAGGCGGGGGCATAACGTGGATACACAATTCGCCAAACCCGCCGTGGGATCTACGGCCCATCATGCCGTGAATATGGAAATCAGCGAACAGGACAAGATGCTGGCTCGCGTAGGCCAAATTACACGCACGCTGCATGACAGCCTGCGCGAGTTGGGTTTCGATAAGGTGCTCGAAAAAGCCTCTATTGATATTCCCGATGTGCGTGATCGCCTCAACTATGTAGCACGCATGACCGAGCAGGCGGCGCAACGCGTGCTGAATGCTACCGATACTGCGATCCCTTTGCAGGAACGCATCGAGTCCGGCGCAGGCGAGATTTTGAATGGCTGGCAAGCTGCGCTGGAAGCCCCGTTTTCAGAAGCCAATTATCGCGATATGGCCACGTTAACCATGCAATGTCTGACAGACATGCGCAGTGATACCAGCGCAACCAAACAACAATTGCTGGACATTATGATGGCGCAGGACTTTCAGGATCTGACCGGGCAGGTGATCCGAAAAGTGACCGAGTTGTCACATGATATCGAGCAGCAACTGGTTCAACTCTTGATTGATTATTCGCCCGCTGATGTCCGGCGAGAAACCAATAATGGTTTACTCAATGGGCCGCAAATCCATCCGGCCAACAAGTGTGATGTCGTGGCCGATCAAAGCCAAGTCGATGATCTGCTGGATAGCTTGGGTTTTTAGCCCGGAACCAACTGCGCATTAGAAAGGCATAAATCTTATGCTCTCCATCACGTGTTACTGCTCCTTGATAAGCTACGTCAATGCCTTACCAATCATGGCGGTTGACGCGCTGGAGAAGTTGGCCTTCTCAGGTTTGACTCTATGAGCACGCCCACTATGATGACTTCTTCCGCCCTGTCGCGCCTTTTGGCGCGCCACCAGATCATGCTATCGGTCGGCGCGATGGTAGTGCTGGGGCTGGGCGCTTTGCTCATCCTTACCTTCCAGTTCAAGACGATCGAATCCCACCTGGCCGCTTTTCCCGACAGCGTGATGGAGATGAACTTGGTTGGCACGGAGTCAGCCTATTCCTCTGGCGCGGCGACCGACGCATCGCTGAAGGCATCGGTACGCAGTATGTTCCACCTCGCTACCGCGTTAGGGGTAGCCCTGATTGCATTCGGGTTGCTAGCCGCCTGGCGCCTGGTATATACCGTGACAGTGCCGCTACGCAGGCTCAGTGAAGGGGCGGCAAGACTGGGGGCGGGCAATCTGGCGCATCGAATCGAATACGCGCACGACGACGAGTTTGGCGAAGTCGTCCGCGGCTTTAACCGCATGTCCGGGCAACTACAGCAAAGCTTGATGCAACTGCGTGAAAGCAATGCGCAACAAGGGCAGCGAATTGATGAGCGCACGCGCGAACTTTTCGCGCTGGCCAGCCACGATGCGCTGACTGGACTCGCCAATCGCGCTAAGTTGCACGAATTCACCAACGATACCATCAAGATGTCGAGCCGACGGGGCGAGAAGTTCGCGTTACTGTTGCTCGACCTCGACTGTTTTAAAGACATCAATGACAGTCTCGGACATGACCAGGGCGATCAGCTATTGCGGGTGGTCGCGCGGCGGCTTCAAGGGCAGGTGCGCGAAGTGGACTTGACTGCCCGGCTAGGAGGCGATGAGTTTTGCCTGCTGCTGGTAGACGTCGAGGATATACAACGGGCGGCCGAAATCGCACAGCGCTGCTTGGACGCATTGAACGCACCCATTCAACTCAACGGCACGATGATTCGGCCGCGCGCCAGCATCGGCATTACGCTGTATCCAGATGATGCTGAAACCCCTGCCGGCTTATTAAAAGCGGCCGATACAGCGATGTATGCCGCTAAACGCGCCGGCAAGCATCGCTACGCCCTATATGAAACTGACATGACGCAGAAGGTTGAGCAGCAACTGTCATTGGAGTCGGCGCTACGCGAAGCCGTCGAACGCGGCGAATTTGAACTGCATTACCAGCCCCAAATCGACTTGGCGAGTGGCCGTATGAGCGGGGTCGAAGCATTGATCCGGTGGCGTCCGCCTGGGCGTGGCCTGGTGCCGCCTGACGAATTCATCTCCGTGGCAGAGCGAATCGGTTTGATCGACGCGATCGGCGTGTGGGTGCTGGAAACGGCGTGCCACCAGGCTGTTGCATGGCACCAAGCTGGCATGAAAGACCTGGTGATGGCGGTGAATATCTCGCCCGGACATTTCGGGTCCTCGGAGTTCACCGATACCGTAGCCCGCGTGCTGCTGGTCACCGGTATTACGCCTTCGTGCCTGGAAATAGAAGTCACCGAGAGCGTCACCCGGGATTCTCTGCGGCATGCTGCTATTAGCGACTCCTTGCGGCGACTTGGCGTGCGCGTAGCCATCGACGACTTCGGCACGGGTTATTCCTCGCTAGGGGTATTGAAGAAAATGCCCATCGACACCTTGAAGCTGGATCGGGCATTCATCCGCGACATGCTGGATAATGCCGAATCGTCCGTGATTATTGGCACGTTACTAGGGATGGCCAAAGGTTTAAATCTCACCACTGTGGCAGAAGGTGTCGAAACGCTGGAGCAGGTACAGGTGTTGATAGGGCTCGGTTGCCCGTTAGCGCAAGGCTATTACTTTTCTCGACCGGTTACTGCCGGCTTGATCCCCGCCTTGGCACAAACAGATTTTTTCATGCGTATGGCTATTGAACCCTCTCATGCGTCTTCGCCCCATGGGACCGCGTAGGCATGGTTGAAGCGCCTACGGCTGTTGCCATCCCCTCCGCTAAAGAACCCACGCTGCCGGTACTGTCGCCGGGATTACCCTACCTGCTGACTGCGCTCGGCGACGAAGAAATCGATATGGAGACGCTCGCAGCGGCGCTACGCTGTTTTCCATCCATCGCGGGTCGGCTGATCGCGCTGGCTAATTCGGCCTGGGTTTCTCCCAAGCGTCCCGTAATCAGTCTCTTGGATGCTTGCGCCTTGCTAGGTCTACGCATGGTGCGCTGCGTGAGTTTCGCGCTGGCAGTGGCCCGACCGTTTGATCCCAGTCGCTGCCCCGGCTTCAATGCCGAGCGTTACTGGTGTACCGCGCTTCTTACCGCAGAAGGGGCGACCCTACTGTCGCATCATTTGGATGCGTGCCATCCCGACACCGCGCATACCGCCGGATTGCTACACAACCTGGGTTTGATGTGGCTCGCGGATGCCTGGCCGACGCAAACCGCAGCGGCATTGCAGTCCGTTGCGGCAGACCCAAGCCTTGATCTGGCAGCGGTTTTGCAGACGACGACAGGGAGTAACTATTGCGTGTCGGGCGGGCTATTGAGCGAGGCATGGAAGCTCCCAGAAACTTTAACCATTGCAATTCGTTATCACCGCACGCCTGAATACCGGGGACTCCATTGGCAATATGCGACAGGCTGTGGAATCGCGGCGGGGATGTCCGCTACGCTTTGGCGGGGTCTCGAGTGGGAAGACCGGGGAACTTATCCGCCAGAGATTTCAGCGTCCGCATTGCAATCCATTTTTTGCCAGTTGGCGAGTAAGCGCGACTCGATAGCACACTTGGCGAAAACGCTTTTCAGTCAATAGCGCGATTAAATGGGCCAACACCCGCTTGTGGGGAGACCACCCAGCGCTCTTGTGTGCTGAAGAGGGCGTACACGCAATAGTGACTGGTGTTAAGACCTATACCGGATGGAGTGCGTGAATAACCGTGCTGGTGGCCTTAAGACCATTTTGAATTATGTGTTCGAATTGCGGCGCGAAATAAGGCAGAGTGAAGTCCAGCACAATCAGGCCGACGCCCAAAGTGACAGGAAAACCGATCGCAAATATATTCAACTGCGGTGCGGAGCGCGTAAGAATGCCTAATGCGAGGTTAGTCATCAACAAGATCGCGATCAGCGGGAGCGCTAATTGCAAGCTCACGCTAAATATCGTCGAACCGTAGGTCGCTACCTGAAAGAACCCGGCAGCCGAAAGAGGTTGGAGGTTAATGGGCAAGCTCTGAAAGCTCTCCACCAATACTCCCAACAGCAACAGGTGAGCGTTCACCGCCAGAAATACCAGCATCGCCAGCATGTTTAAAAAACGCGCGATCACCAGCGTTTGCCCAGCACTTTGCGGGTCGAAAAATGACGCGAATCCAAGGCCCATCTGCAAACCTACGATTTCACCCGCTGCCTCAACCGCGGTAAAAATCACGCGCATGAGGAAGCCAATGGCTAATCCGATGAGCACCTGCTGGACCAGGATGAGGAGGCCCTGCCACGAGCCCAAGCCCACGTCTGGCATCGCGGGCAAGGTGGGCGCAATGGTCAACGCGATAAACATGCCCAAACCGATTTTTACCCGCGCTGGGACGACACGGTGGCCAAATATGGGCGCCACCATGATCAAACCGAGAATGCGGGTGAGGGGCCAGATGAAGTTGATCAGCCAAGCGTTGAGCTGGGCATCGGTGAGGCTGATCATGATGCGGCGAGGTCGAGTTTGGCTTGGGGATTAACTAATAATGCCAGGCAGACCGGTTAACACTCGTCGCATATAGTCAGTCATCACCGTCAGCATCCACGGACCAGCGATAGCAAAAGTAATCAGCACCGCGATAACTTTGGGAATGAAGGAAAGGCTGGCGTCGTTGATTTGGGTGGCGGCCTGAAACACGCTGACAATAAGGCCTACAACCAGGGTAACCAATAGTACTGGCGCTGAGACCAGAATGGTCATTTCCAGCGCGGTACGGCCTATTGTCATTACACTTTCAGGAGTCATGAAGAGCCTCGTCAGGTTAGTAAAAGCTTTGCGCCAGCGAGCCCAGCAAGAGATTCCAGCCGTCCACCAGCACAAACAAAATAATTTTGAAAGGCAGTGACACGATGGCAGGCGACACCATCATCATGCCCATCGCCATCAGAATGCTGGCGACGACCATGTCGATAATTAAAAACGGGATGAACACCGCAAAGCCGATCTGAAAAGCCGTTTTGAGTTCGCTCGTGATATAGGCGGGGATTAATACACGCAACGGTATATCGGCGGCAGTTTTTGGTGCCGCTGATCGCGATATTTTGACGAACAGTGCGAGGTCGGTTTCGCGCGTCTGCTTTAGCATGAACGCGCGCAACGGTGCGGCCCCTTTGTCTAGCGCTTCGCTCATCTGAATTCGATTTTCTGACAGCGGCTGATAAGCCTCAACATAAATTTTGTCCAGTGTCGGGCCCATCACGAACAAAGTTAAAAACAAGGACAGTCCGATGAGCACCTGATTGGGGGGCGACGACTGCGTGCCTAAAGCCTGACGCAATAGCGACAACACAATGACGATGCGCGTAAAGCTCGTCATCATCAGCAATGCTGCCGGCAGAAACGACAGCGAGGTCAGCAGCAGCATGGTTTGCAGGCTGAGTGTATAGGTCTGCCCTCCGCCAGGACTTGGCGTGCTGGTGAATGCAGGCAGGCCTGCACCCTGCGCGAGCGCCACGGAGGGCAAAACCAGCGCGGCGAGCATCAAGCCCGCGTACATCAAGCGCGCAGGCAGTTTATTTTTCACGGCGTTTCTCGATCATCTGTTGCAAACGCTCTTTAAAGGGCATCAGCGCGGCCAAGCTGGCGTTAAGTGCGGGAGTTGCCAGCGGCTGCATTTCACCCTTGGGTAGCGTCATTAATGCATTGACGCTACCGGGCGCTACGCCCACCACCAGCCAGGATTCGCCGATCTCGACCACCACCACACGCTCGCGTGTGCCCACCGAGGTGCTGCTAATCACGTGCAGCAAGCCCGATGCCCCACCTCGGGTAACCCCTAGCCGCTTGGCTACCCAGGCAGTCGCGGCAATCAGCAGCAGCACCGCGACCAGGCCAATAAAAACCTGCAACAAGCTGCCTGCCGTTGAGACGGGAGGCGCCGCTACTACAGCCGGTGCTCCCGTTGCATACGCGAGAGGCGCCAGGGACACTCCTCCTATCAGTGCGAATAGTGCACGGTTCATTTGTTGAGCTTACGTATCCGTTCGGCTGGGGTGATGATGTCGGTCAGACGCACGCCGAATTTGTCGTTGACCACCACCACCTCGCCCTGCGCGATCAGGCAACCGTTGACGAGGACATCCATCGGTTCGCCTGCCAGCCCGTCCAGTTCAACCACCGAACCTTGTGCTAACTGGAGCAGATTTTTGATCGCGATTTTGGTGCGCCCCAGTTCCACGGTCAGTAGTACCGGGATGTCGAGGATGAAATCGATATCGTGGGCCATGCCGCCCGGGGCAGTAGTCCCTGAGAGTTCCTTGAAAATTTCCGGACTGGCCGGGGCCGGGGCAGTCGTCGCCTGCTCGGCCATAGCTGCGGCCCAGTCGTCTTCTTCAATCGTTTGTGTTGCGTTTTCAGACATGCTGATCTCCTGTTTGCGATTCGCTTAAGGTGGTGGACAGTAGTTTCTCGACGCGCAAGGTGTACTGGCCGTTAAATTTTCCGTACGCGCATTCCATCACTGGCACGCCATCTACTTTGGCTTCCACAGTTTTGGGGATGTCCAGCGGAATGACATCGCCCACTTTCATATTGACGATGTCGCGCAAACTGATTTGGGCGGTGCCGAGATCTGCGACGATCTCGACCTCGGCCATTTGGATTTGTTGCCGCATTAGCCGTATCCAGCGCTTGTCGACTTCCAGGCTCTCGGCTTGCATGCTGCTGGTGAGCAAGTCTTTAATCGGCTCGATCATTGAGTACGGCATGCAGAAGTGCATTTCGCCGCTGACCTGGCCGAGTTCGATAGCAAAAGTTATAGCGACCACTACTTCGTTAGGCGTAGCGATATTCGCGAACTGCGTATTCATTTCCGAGCGGATGAATTCAAATTCAACCGGGTAAATCGGCTCCCAGGATTTTGCATAGGTTTCGAACACGATATTCAGCACACGCTGGATGATGCGGTGTTCGGTCTGGGTAAAGTCGCGTCCCTCGATGCGCGTATGAAAACGCCCATCGCCGCCGAACAGGTTGTCTACAATCAAAAATACCAGGTCGGGGTTAAAAATCATCAGCGCTGTGCCGCGCAAGGGTTTGAACTGCACCAGATTGAGATTGGTAGGGACAACCAGATTACGGATGAACTCGCTGTATTTGGTGACCTTGACCGGACCGACAGAGACTTCCACCCCACGCCGCAGAAAGTTGTAGAGGCCGATGCGGAGTAGACGTGCAAAACGCTCGTTGATGATTTCCAGCGTCGGCATCCGACCGCGCACGATACGTTCCTGCGTGGCGAGGTTGTAAGGCCGCGCACGCGACCGATCTTCCTCCTCGGCGGGTGCAGCGTCGACTTCGCCGGACACTCCTTGGAGCAGCGCGTCGACTTCGTTTTGGGACAAAAAATTGTCGGCCATGGCTTTACTGAATCACGAATGTGGTAAACAGCACGTCTTTGACTTTCTGCGGCTTGCCCTTGCCGTCAAATGGTCGCTGTACTTGCGCCCTGATGGCTTGTGCCAGTTTATTTTTGTCTTCTTCTTTGGCCAGTCCCTCCGAATCCATGCTGGATAGCAGGGTCAGTAAACGGCTGCGCACGCGCGGCATATGCAGTTTGATCACTTCCATTTGAGCCTCGTCTTCAAGTTGCAAGGTGATGTCGGTTTGAAGATATTTTTCGCCGCCCTGAAGGTTGACGATGAAGGGTTCGAGCGGCATGAAAATCGGGGCCTTGGTCGGCTCTGCTTTTGCCTCATGTGAAGTCTCGCCGCCTTGAGTAAAAAACCATGCTGCTGCGCCACCCGCCAATAAAACCACTACGACGCCGACGATGATAAATAGCTTTTTCTTGGACTTCTTCGTGGGAGCGGTTTCAGCGGCATCGCTTGCAGGAGCACTTGAAGCGGGCGCGGGTGCGGCGGGTTGGGCCATCTTTACTTACCTCTACATCGATTGTGTTCGGATGCTGGCTATTATTGGGATAAACCAGCTCCCGCGATGCCACGAAAAGAGGGTGAAAATCGACCTATATCGTTTAATGCAATGGCTGTTTGGGATCAGGCAAAAGTGTCGATCAAGCCCCGGCCGGATTGGCGGATGGGTAGCGTCGTCGAAGCGTTAGCGACTCCTGCGTCGATGGCAGAAAAGGGCACCGCCGAAAACGGTATCACCGGCCGTGGGGTCTGGCGGTCTGACGAGTCGTTTTGCCTGGGTGTTTCCGCGCTTACCGTAGCCTGGCCTAGTTGGATGCCGACTTCATTCATCATTTCGCGTAGCTTGGGGAAGGCAGCTTCCAGCGCCTGCCGGACTTCTGGCTGAGCTGTAAAAAAACTTGCCGTCGCCTGATCGTTAGTCAGGTTGAGCACAATCTGCAGCGGCCCAAGATTGGGCGGATTGAGCGTGAGCGAGGCAGTTTGTACCGCGCCTGCGGTCATCCACACGATTTTGTCACCGAGTGCTTGGCCCCAAGCGGTGGTCCCGACCGATGGGGCCAACGTGTTAGCGGTTACGCTATTCAACGGAGAGGCGGACTCGAGTAGGGCTTGGGCGGGCGCTCCGAGGAACGGATTGGTCTGAATATCGGGCAGCTCACCGTTCTCTTTCAGAGAGTCGGACTGTCGTACGGCGGCCAATTGTCCCGCAAACGCGGCCGCTACAGAGCCGTAGGATACGGCATTGCCCTGGGCCGCGTGAACTTCAGTCTGAGTCGTCAGGCTGGTATCGATTTTTCTGGCGCCCGGCGTTTCATCCGTATTTGGCATTGTCTGCGCAACGGGCCGTGGTGCGCCTTTGCGAATATCGAAACGGGCCTTGCTTGCGTCAGCCGTAATTCTGGATAGGGCACTGTCCTTGTCTGCGGGCGTTGTCTTTAATCCCCCCACCTGCATTGCCAGCGCAAGCATAACGTCGGGAGCGCCGGGCAGGTTTTGAGCATTGAGAAGGGTCCCTGCTTCGGGCGCAGGGGCTGTATCGCGTTTGGATACGTCAGTCTCGCTGGCAGTTTGAGTGGCAGCAGGCGTATCCGTTTTTGTGGAATCGGTTGACGCAGAGGCAGCATCCGACTGCTTCTCTATGCGGTCTTCGTCCCCGGTTTTCGCGCTGCTCCGGTTTTGCTCGATTTCGCTCGATAGCACTTGGCTGAACGGCACGTCAGGCGGGGTAGCCGTTTGTGGTTTGGCAGACCCGGAGGGGCTCTTGGCGGCGTTGACCAGATTGAGGTTGGTAGCGGTAGGATTCATGGCTTATTTCCGGTTGGGGAGTGTGTCTGCTTGCGCGGCGCCTGTCGGGCGGCGTGCTCGTCGTTCAATTTCTGGTCACGCCGGAGTTCGCAACGCGCGCTTTCCTTGCTTGCCCGACTTGCCAGCGTAACAAACGACATTTTTTTCTGCTCAGATGAAAACCAGTTTACCCGCGCCTGTTCTGCAAAATGCCCGGCACCACTGACCACTTTTTGCTGACCGAGAATGGCGTCATCCAGCTTGTGCATGAATACCTGAAAATTATTGAAGTGAGTAGCGCTGATTCCGCTGACCAGGTTCGACTGACAGCGTTTTGCATAATCGTCCCGGTACTCCAGTAACAGATCGAGTTTCTGCTTCGCTTCCTCGCTGGCGCGGAGAGCCGCCCCCAACCGTTGGGCGGCTTCGTCTGATTCCTTTTGGGCAATATCGATCAGCGTATTCAGTACGGAGGGTTGGGCCATTTAAGGTTCTCTGTATCGGTGCTCATTAGTGGAACAAATTTTCGAGTTCGTTTAGGCTTTCACAAACGTCTGCGTGTTCGTGAATGTTTTGCTGCAGGAAAGCCTCGATGCCTGCCTGCAATTTAATCGCCTCGTCCAACAATGGATCAGTGCCTGCGGCATAAGCCCCGACGTTAATCAGGTCGCGGCTGCGTTCGTAGCGCGAATACAGCTTTTTTAAGCGGCGTGCCAGTTGTTGGTGTTGCGGCGTGATGATGCCGTGCATCGCGCGGCTGATCGATTGCTCGATGTTGATGGCCGGGTAGTGCCCGCTTTCTGCCAGCGTGCGATCCAGCACGATGTGGCCGTCCAGGATCGCGCGCGCGGCATCGGCAATAGGATCCTGTTGATCGTCGCCTTCGGTCAGCACGGTATAAAACGCGGTGATCGATCCGCCGCCCGGTTTGCCATTGCCGGCGCGCTCGACCAGAGCGGGCAGCTTCGCAAACACCGATGGTGGGTAACCTTTGGTGGCGGGCGGTTCGCCAATCGCGAGCGCGATTTCGCGCTGCGCCATCGCATAGCGAGTGAGCGAGTCCATGATCAGTAACACATGCTGACCCTGGTCACGAAAATGCTCGGCAATGGAGGTGGCGTACGCCGCACCCTGTAACCGCATAAGCGGTGAGGTGTCGGCCGGGGCGGCGACGACGACGGCACGTGCCATGCCTTCTGTGCCCAGAATCTGTTCGATAAATTCTTTCACCTCACGGCCACGTTCACCGATCAGTCCCACCACGATCACGTCGGCGCTGGTGTAGCGCGCCATCATCCCTAGCAGCACGCTTTTTCCCACACCCGAGCCTGCGAACAGCCCCATGCGTTGGCCCCTGCCCACTGTCAGCATGCTGTTAATGGCGCGTACACCGACGTTGAGAATATCGGTGATCGGCGCACGCGCCAATGGATTGGCGGCGCGGCTGGTGAGGGGTGCGGTGGTGTGAGTATTGATCGGTCCCAGACCATCAAGCGGCCGACCACCGCTGTCGAGTACGCGCCCCAATAGCGCGGCCCCGACTGGTAGGTGGCGGGCCCGGTCACTGGGTCGACGGCGAGGGTGATTGACCTGTCCGAGGCCCGGCAGGGTAGGGATCACCTCCACTGGAAACACCCGCGCGCCCGGCACGATGCCTTCGATTTCGCTTTGCGGCATTAAAAATAAATGGTCGTTCGCGAATCCGACGACTTCGGCTTCGATTTGCGAACCATTGGGCAGCGGCACTGTGCAGGCGCTGCCGACCGGGAGTTTCAGCCCTACCGCCTCCATCACAAGCCCTGTCATGCGAGTGACGCGGCCAGATATTTGCATCGGTTCGGCGATCGACAAAAGCTCACTGCAGTCCTGCAGATAGGCTTTCCAGCGCGTGCTGTGAGGGGGAGTGGGGGTCATACCAACCAGTCCGATTGCTTACCCAGCGCCGCTAACAGGCGCTGCCAACGCGTGGGCAAAGACGCATCAATCTGGTTATTGGCGGTCTCCACGCGACAACCTCCCGGCTCAAGCTGTGTATCGTCGGTAAGCAGCCACCCCATTTTCGTGAGCTCGTCACCGATTTTGTCTTTTACCAGCACGGCATCGTCCGGATTGAGATAGAGCAGCGCGGGCGGATGCAGTACGGGCAGATAACGCACCGCTTCTTTAACAATAGGGATCACCAGTTCTGGGCGTAGCGTCAGCGCCGATTTCAATAGTGCACGGGCAAGATCGACCGCGAGATCGAGAACCTGCTGCGAGATAACTTCATCGGCCTGGCCGACTTCGGTAGAGAAGGTTTCGGCCAGCTGGTGCAGCCGCGCCGCTTCGAGTGCCGCTTGTTCGTGGCCGGCTGCGATTCCCTCGGCGTGACCTGCCAGGTATCCCTCCTGTCTCGCCTGCTCCTGAATGGCGCTAATCTGTTCGATGGTCGGCAGGGTGACGGCGCAGTCAACGCTCGTGACCGAACGGAAAGCCGGGTCGAAGTTATCCATCTCCCAAGTCTGGCAAGTGGGCTGGTCCTCCTTGCGTATCACGCAACTAGACATAGGCTTCTTCACCCTTCGCGCCTAGCGCAATCTGGCCTTCGTCGGCGAGGCGACGTACTACCACCAGGATTTCTCTTTGCTGTTCTTCCACTTCTGACAGCCGCACCGGGCCTTTGGATTCGAGATCCTCGCGCATCATCTCGGCCGCGCGCTGCGACATGTTCTTGAATATTTTCTCGCGCATTTCTTCCGACGCGCCTTTCAACGCAACGATGAGTGAATCGGACTGCACTTCGCGCAACAAAAGCTGGATGCCGCGATCGTCGATGTCGAGAATGTTTTCGAACACGAACATCTCGTCCATAATTCTTTGTGCCATATCAGGGTCGTAGTTTTTCAGGCAGGCCATCGCCGAGGCTTCATTTTCTCCGTTCATGAAGTTAAGAATGTCGGCCGCCGCACGCGTGCCGCCCATCGCCTGTTTCTTCATCATGTCGCCACCGGATAACAGCTTGGTGAGCACGTCATTCAACTCGCGCAGCGCGGTGGGTTGCACCCCGGAGAGCGTGGCGATGCGCAGCAGCACGTCGTTGCGCAGGCGTTCGGTGAAACTGCCCAGCACTTCGCAGGCTTGGTCGCGTTCCAGATGCACCAGAATGGTGGCAATGGTCTGCGGATGTTCGTTGTGAATGAGATCGGCCACCGATTCGGCATCCATCCATTTCAGGCTTTCAATCCCACTGGCATCGCCTGCGCCGCCCAGAATCCGGTTAAGCAGTGACGAGGCCTTGTCGTCGCCAAGTGCTTTGGTGAGCACGGTGCGCAGATAGTCGTCTGAATCAAGCCCCAACGAAGAATTATGATCGGCCACATCATTGAACTCATCCAGCACCAGCACCACCTCTTCATGAGAAATGGCTTTCATGTTGGTCATCGCTTCGCTCAGTTTTTGCACTTCGCGCGGACTCAGGTATTTCATCACCTCCGCCGCGCCTTCCTCGCCCAGTGCAAGCATCAAAATCGCGCCCTTGGTAATGCCATGGTGTTCAGTCATTGTTGCCCACCCATGTTTTTACAATGTTGGCGACCACGCGCGGGTCTTCATTGGCCAGTTTTTGCGCGCGCGTTAGACTTTCCTGATAGTTGCGCTGCACGTCAGGCAGCTCGATCAACTCTCCATGCGCGCCGTGGACAATGTGAGGTGCGTGGGCGTGATGGGTGAGGGCAGGGACTGCGGGAGCTTCAGCAATTTTTTTCAGCATCGGCTTGAGCACGCGCAGATAGAGCAGTAACAGCGCGGCTCCCATCAGCAGGTATTTTCCCGTTTGCTTGGCAACCAGGATGTTCTCCGGCTGTTTCCACAGGGGCAGTTCAGGAATGGCTTCCGGCTCTACGCTGGCGAAAGGGCTGTTCACTACGTTGAGCGTATCGCCCCGCGCTTGGTTATAGCCCATCGCTTCTTTCACCAGATTGGTGATTTGGGTTGTTTCGGCCGCAGTCAGTGGCTTCATCGTTCCCTTGCCGGATTTGTCAGTAGTCTTTCTGTAATTGACGACTACGCCAACCGACAGGCGCTTCAGCCCACCGCTTCCTTGTTGTACGTATTGGATGGTTTTGTCGACTTCATAGTTCGTGGTCGCATCCTTGCGGGTATTGGCACCCAATGCTGCCGAAGCAGTGGCTTTTGGGGACTGACCCGGAGCAGTAATTGGAGCCGGGGTGGGGGCAGGGGGCTGATTGCTGAGCGCGCCCGGAACGCCCCCGGCGTTGGCAGTACCGTTCAGCGATTCGCTGGTTTGCTGGCTGCGAATAGTGATTTTATCTGGCGTCTGATTGGGCTTATAGGATTCCACCGCTTGTTCACTGTGCGAGAAATCGACATCGGCGGTCGCTTCAGCCCGCACGTTTTCGCTACCCACTATCGGACTGATAATGGATTCAATACGTTTCACAACGCTTTGCTGCAAGTCTTGCACATATTTAATCTGGCTCGGGTCCATACCGGTGGCGCTGGCCGCTTTGCTGGTGTCGGAGAGCAAGCTGCCATTCTGGTCGACGAGGGTCACATTCTTGGGCGACAGTTCGGGCACGCTGCTGGCTACCAGATGCACAATCGCGCTGATCTGCTGGGTGTCGAGTACTCGGCCCGGATGCAAGTTAAGTAATACCGAAGCCGTGGGCGTTTTTTTCTCTGAAACGAAGATTGAATCTTTGGGGATTGCCAGGTGTACGCGCGCGGCCTGCACGGCGGAAACCGATTCGATGGAACGCGCCAGTTCTCCTTCCATCGCGCGCTGAAAATTGACTTGCTCAACAAACTGCGACGCGCCCAGTTTCTGGTTTTCCATTAGCTCAAAGCCGACATTGCCCCCTTTTGGCAAACCTTGAGAGGCAAGTTTGAGGCGCGCATCGTACACACGCTCGGCGGGCACCAATATGGCGGCGCCGCCTTCAGCATATTTGTAGGGAATATTCATTTTCTCGAGTTCGGCGACGATCGCGCCGCCGTCGCGGTCGCTGAAGTTTGAAAACAAGACGCGATAGTCAGATTTTTGGCCCCACATCCAGACTGCCGCCATCACTGCTACGACCGCAGCTACGCCGAGCATCAACATGATTTTTCGCCCACCGCTGGTGCGCGTATAGTCCATCACGCTCATTGGAACGACGATTTCTCCAGCTCCCGCCATCATTCAGCCCTCTTTACGTTGGCATCCTGGGACGCCTCATTTCCGTTTGCCGCGTTCATGTCGTTTTGCCTCATTGGAATGTCGCTTTGTGATCGAATTATCGACAGTGCGCGTTATTTCAATCGGAGGAATAACAGCCGGTTTTCTGCGCTTATCCCCCTTATGGCTGGTGTTCGGTCTGATAAGGTGATCACGTGAAAAACCGCCGGTTTAGCGGTGCGACAGTAAAGGAGGCTCGAGATGAGCGTAGGCATGATCGATACCAGCAGAATCGAAGCGATGGTGGCGCAGTTAAGAGCCGCTGGCTCACGTGCGACTCCTGCGAGCGTCAATCCTCTAGCGAGCAATCCGCTCCAAGCGCCACAAGCAACGGGTGCGGTCGATTTTCAGACGGCGCTAAAATCTTCGCTGGATCAAGTCAATCAGGTTCAGCTGCAATCGCAACAGTTGGCCGAGCGCTTCGAAATGGGCGACAGCAGCGTCAGTCTTTCTGACGCGATGATCTCACTGCAAAAATCCAGTATTGCATTGCAACAAACGGTTCAGGTGCGTAACAAGCTCGTGTCGGCCTATCAGGAAATCATGAACATGGCCGTTTAATGCCCGCGCTTGATGCGCTAGATGTTGCATCAATCAAGCTCCAGGTATCTCCCCGCTAACAACTATTCCGCCGTTCCCGTTCGATATTCATGATGAAGCGTTGCAGCATTGCCGTCATGTCATTGGGCAGGTCAATAAATTTGCAGCCCAGACGTATTTGCAAAGCGCCGTTTTGCAGACGTATTTGCGCCGAATTCCATACCTCAAGCGAGGTGACGATGATGTCGGTCTCAGGTAATAACAAGCGACAGTCGGTTAGGGTTCTGCCTGTTTCGCTGCCCAGACGTCCGCCGGTTTCAGCAATGGCTACGCCGCCGCAACCAATATCCACGATATGCGCAGTGATGGGCTGCGGCGCTCCGTCCATCGTCGCTGGCACGATACATTTAACCGGATCTGCAAGCGATAACTGCACGCGAAAATGCTCGCGGCGTTGCAGCCTGATCAACGAACTTGGCAATGCAAGGCGGAGGGCAGGCAGTTTGTCGTAATCACATAAACTCATCGCGCCGGTAGTAAACGAGATGGAGACACCGTCGAGATGGGTAATGAATTCTGCACCGCCTTTAATCGATGTCAGTTCATGGTTTAGTGCATCGCCGCGCGCGCTGTCGAGAATCAACGCATTGTTGGCCTCATCGACCGCGAGCACCGAGGTGATGACAACGTGTCGACTATCAGGCAAATCGAGATTGACGAGCAATTTGCGTTGCTGAATCGCACGTAACCAAAAAATAATTTCAGTGCGCGACTCAATAGCGAAGCGGGCCAATAAGGCTTCGGGCTTTTCCGGGCTAGGGTTATCAGGCGTGGTGGAAATCATTTGCTCAAGCCTTGCCTGGCAACGCAGAGTGCTTACTGCTTTCTTCAAGATGGTAGAGCCAGGCCAGCAGTTCGGCCACCACAACATAGAGCTGCGGTGGAATGTGACTATCAAGGTCAATCTGCATTAATAAAGCCAGCAATTCACGCGACTCATGCACGTACACGCCGGACGCCCGGGCTTTCTCGATGATGGCTTCGGCCACAATGCCTCGCCCTTTCGCGACCATACGGGGGGCGCCATCGCCTTCGTAATAGGCGAGTGCGGCGCACTGGCGAAGCGTCGGTTGAGGCTGAACGTGGTCGTGGGGAGCGTATTTATTGTGAGGCATCAGCTTGCACTTTGATGGTGTGGAGGGTGCAGCCTGCAGCAGAAAGTTTATCGATCAGCCTCGCCCGATTATTTTGCAACAGCGGGCCGACCTCTGCTTGCTCGGGCACCATCGTAATGCTGAAGGCGTGACGCGCATCGAGCTTAATGTGCACGTTTAAGGTCCCGAGATTCGGCAGCGTCATTTTGAGATCAGACGCCCACGATGGCTCTGTAATATGAGCCAAGGATGCGGCTGATTCGTCGCCTGGCGGCGAAGGTTCCTGACGCACATGCCATTCGAGCGCTCGCCCGGGCCACACCTCCCCGCGCCAAATGAACTGGGGTGATTCAAGCACTTGCAGTTGCTGCGTCAATAAAGTGTGCAGCGGGTTTGCCGATTTCAGATCCGCCGGACTACTGGTGTCGGACAAGGCTAGCGGGGAAGTTAATCGCGTCGCTGTGGCGGCTAGCCGGTTTTGCGGTTCTTGCATCAAACCGTCGAGGCTGTCCTGGCCTACCGTCCAGTTAGCTAGATGTGATTCATAAAAGAGGCCGCTACGAACTAGCGCAGTTCTGAGTGCAAGCGCCAGTTCGGCAGGATGAGGGGTGGGCTGATCAAGCAGCGGTCCCGGTGGTGTAAGCGTAGGAAGCGTGCGGCCCGAGACTTGCTGCATGATGTCGCTCAACATGCGCGCGGTCTGGCTGAGCTGGGGCGAATCGCTGACAGCAGGCTCCGATGTATCCAGCATAAACACGGGCTGGGGCATATGCCCGGCAAAACTGAGTTTTAACGTGGCACCCGTTTCTACCGGGTGTGGCAGACGCATCGAGACAGTTTGGCCTTCAATCATCACCAGCGCGATCCCATTGGTCTGGCTTTTTACCAAGCCGGTCACGGCTTCGCCGATTATCAGACGATCGAATGTAGCGCGGGGCGCAGCCTGGTCGCGCTCAATTGCGTCGAGTACGGGCTGGACGGCGAGAATCCGTGACAGAACCTGTGTGGGGATCATGGTGTAGCGCGTTAAGTCGGCCGCTCTCCGTAGGCGTGAATATTGTGCTGGGCCGTACGCGTCTTAAGTAGCCGTTGTTGCAATTCGTGCATATGGGGCTCAGTCAGCGCCCGGATTTTGGCGTCGTTTTGCAGGATGGCGCGAATGATCGCGATTTTGGTGCGTTGCTCGTTCGAATTCATCTTAACGGGCGTGGCTTGCATCAGGTTTCCCACGTAACTTTGGCAGCGCTGCTCCAGTGCAGCCAGGCGATCCCACTCATCTTGGCGGGCGGCGTTCAACATCGTGTCGGTCAATTCGGAGAGCGTTTGATAGGTGGTCAATATTTCATTACTGGTCATGGCAATCTCCAATTCAAGCGGCAATAGAATGACGTTCGGCAGGCGGTGTGGCTTGGGCGACTCCAATTTGTTGCCACGCGTCGTGCAACTCACGCAACAGGCCCAGCACTTCTTCCAATGGCGCGACTTGATTATTTATATGCGCCTGCATCAGGCATCTATTCATGTATTCGTAGAGCGCGTCTAATTGCAGGGCGATCTCCCCGCCTTGTTGCGGATCGAGTGCGGCGCGTAGACCCTCAAGGATGATGATGCTGGCTTTGCTGATGGAAGCGGATTTCTTGGCGAGATCATGTTCGTTCATATGCCGAATCGCCATCCTGATGGCGAGTTCAGCACCCTCGTAGAGCATCAGGATGAGTTGGTGCGGACTGGCCGCGACCACGCCGGTTTCGAGACCGATGTTGGTGTAGGCATGCGCTGCATTTCTGGAATTCATGTACACGTTGCCTCCTGTTTATCTGTTCTGATTGCCACTTAGTTGCTGAGTCAAAAATGTACTGGTGCTATTCATGCTGGAAAGCAGACGATTCAGATTGGTATATTCCTGTTTGTATTTTCTTTCCAACGCGGACAGCCTCGATTCGAGTCTATCTACGGCTTGATTTTGGTCCTTGACGTTTTTGCGCATATTTTGCGTACGCGAGTCGATCAATCCACCTGCTGATAGCGCCGACTTTGCCCAATTCTCCAAGCGCGTGGCATACCCTGTCGAGGATGAGAACAAATTGTTCACATCGGCGAAGCTGGTGGATACGGCATCACTAAGTTTGCTGCTATCCAGTTGCAGCGAGCCATCTCTCTGTATTGAAATACCCACTTGCGTCAGCGTGGTTAGCGTTCCGCCGCTTGCAGGCGTCAACAGAATGCCGCGCAACTGATCTTGCATTTGACGCAAGGTGGCATCACCTGCCAAAGCGCCTCCCCCGGTACCGCCCGTCCCGTAGGCGACGCGGGATTTGATTTGACTGGCTAGCGCGTTATAGGCGTCGACAAAGCCGGACGCAGCCGTGTTGATTGCAGTGGTGTCACGCGCGACCGTCAGGCTGGTTGAGGTAGTCGTGATGTTTTTGAGCGTGAGCGTGACGCCCTGGATAGCCTCGCTGATTGTGTTGGAGGCGCTGGTGATCGCGATGCCATTCACCGTGAGGCTGGCATTCTGCGCCGCCAGCGTTTGGGTCAGCTTTTGCGCACCTGCAGGGTCGTAAGCCAGCAAATTGCCAATGGAGCCATCGCCGCCACTGGCCGTGATTTTGAGGCTCTGGTTGGCTCCGGTACTGCTGGACGTGAGGGCAAGCCGGTAAGGGGTCCCGCTACCGTCATTGACGATAGTCGCGGTCACGCCCAGGGCTGCGGAATTGATTGCGTCCCGCATGCCGCCCAAAGTGTTATTGGTCGCATCGATGGTAATGCTGGCGGGACTACTACCGTTAGAAGAAAAGCTAGCGCCGCTGTATACGCCGCCGCTCAGAGTGCCCCCGCTGATGGTGCCAAAATCAAACGTGACTGTCGTGGCCGCCCCACTGCCGATGGCAGCAGTACTGCTCGTTTGACCTGCAGCAATCAGGTTTTGCGACTGGGCCAATTGGCTAACACTGAGCGCATAGGTGCCTGGTACCGCAGTACTGCTGGCTGTGGCAGAAAGGGTACCGGGATCGGATGGCGTGACAGCAAATTTTTGTACGCTCGTGGTGATGTTTCTGGAGGCGGTTTGAAAACCCGATACCAGACTGCTGAGCGTGCCAAATGAGGATATCTTGGTCTCGTAGCTCGTAATTCTGGCTTGCAACTTGTCTATAGGCCGACGCTCGACTGCCATTAGCTGCGAAACGAGCGTAGGAACATCGATAGCGGTGGAGGTGGAAGAAGTGATTGCCATGGTCAGCTCTCGTTCACGCTTCTTTTGAAAGCAGCAGTCCGTGCTGGAATTGGTCGATTCCTTGCGAAATTGCCAAAGCTGTTTCGGAAGGAAATTGGCGGATCAACTCGCCCGTGCTGGTATCCACCATTTTGACCACGGTTTTTTTGCTGTTCGTATCCACGGTGAATTCAAGGCTTTGGTTCGATTGCCGCATGGCGGTATTTAGGGTTGCCACTGCGTCTTTTAACGCCTCCGGAGAAACCGGCTGAGGGGCAGGCAAGGTCGTGGGCGTCGGCTCGATAACCGCTTTCGCTGGCAGGTTGCCATTGACGCGTGAATCAGCTTGCACGACCGGTGCAGTTGTAGGGGTAGTCTGGATAATCATGTCGATATCCTTTTCTGGATTCCCTCACAGCGGCGCTGCTTGGGAATCCTTATTAAAGCGCTTAACGCAACAAGCTCAGAACAGATTGTGAAGTCTGGTTGGCCTGCGCAAGTACCGCAGTGCCGGCCTGTTGCAGGATGTTATTCCGGGCCTGCGAAGCGGTTTCCATCGCGTAATCGGTATCCATGATTCGGCTGAAAGAGGCTGACAGGTTCACTGAAGTTGTCTGCATCGTAGCGACGGCAGAGCCAAAGCGCACCATGTCAGCACCGTAGTTGGCGCGTGAAGCGGTGACGTTGGTGATATCGGTTGCGATGTTGGCAACTGTGACACCGGTCGGCACAGCAATGGCAGCACTGACGCCTGTGACAGCCGTTCCATTACCGTCTACCGTCGTCGCGGTGGCAGCAGTGGTCAAGCCTGCAATACGTGAGTTTTCAGCCAGCAGCGCGGTGGTCTCTGCGCCCGTAGCCGTACCACCAAGCTGCACGGCAATTTCATTCAAGCGTTGCAAGTTCTCAATAATTTGCGCGCCATAACCGTCATTGGTCTGCGCCTTGGAAACAGCGTCGTTGGCGTTACGCACAGCGATGTTGGTACCGCGAATCTGTGTGTCGTAACCGGTCGCTATCGAGAGGCCGGTTGCGTCGTCTTTCGAAGTGTTGATGCGTAAGCCGGAAGAAAGACGTTGTTGTGCGGTTTGTAGACCAGCGGCCGATTTGTTCAGTGCTGCGCCGGCAAACAGTGCGCCTACGTTGGTGTTAATAACTTGTGCCATGATGATTCTCCTTTAAGTTGGGTAGATGGTTCCGGCACAAAGGCCGTCAACTTTGGTCTGCCCGCTGGGCTTAATGAACCGCCGTTGTGTGAGGAATCGTCGGGTGTGGGAGAAAGTTAAGAAATTTTTTTAAAAAAGTGCCAGTTCTTCATTCAGCCGCATTCAACGGCACGTTTAAGGCCAGGCAAACCCGGTTCTTACCGCTGTGTTTGGCCTCATACATGGCCCGGTCAGCGCGCGCGATCAAATCTGTCTGCGCTTCGCCTGGCGCGCGTTCGGCCACACCGGCGCTGAACGTGATCAATATGCGCTCGTTGTTGTCGAGAAAGAATTTCTTGGTAAGACTGCGCTGCAGGCGGGTAACGACTTGTGCAGCTTCGTCCAGCCCGGTACTGGGCAACATGATCAAAAACTCCTCGCCCCCCATTCTGACCACATGATCGGTGAGGCGCAGTTCTTCGCGGGCCACTTTGACCAGATGGATGAGCACTTCGTCTCCGGTCTGGTGACCATGTTTGTCGTTCAGGGCTTTGAAGTTGTCGACATCCAGAACGGCGACGCTCAGAAGGGTGTCATAACGGTCAGCACGCGAGGCCTCGCGCGCGAACTCATCATCCAGGCCCCGCCGGTTGAGGCTGTGCGTGAGTGGATCTTCGCGCACCAGTTCGCTCATCTCCGCCAGCTGGGTTTCCAGTTGCTTAATGCGACCTTCGGCCTGCTGTCCCGCGTCGCGTTCCTGAATTAACTTATCGTGAGCACGCCGGCTATCAGCCTGTGCCATACGCGCTTCCTCCAGCAGGTTTTCGAGAATATTGTTTAATTCGAGCACATCTTCGGTGTTGCGAATGCGCTCAATGTGAGCAGTAATTTTGCCTTGATACCCGTCGTTGGCTGCCACCGCGTCACTCATTCTGCTGACGAAATTAGTCATGGTCGCTTTAAGTGTGGTCGTGGCCTCGCGCAAACCGTGTTTGACCAAGCCCTGCTTGTAGATGACTTCCTTGAGTAGCCTTTCTGCCTGCTGTAGCGACTGAATTTTGAGCGGGCCAACAATGACTTTTTGCACGATGTCGAGCTGGCCGCGCAGCCAGGTGTCGTCATCCAGCAATTCACCGATGTTTTCCACCAACAGTAACAAAATGCGTTTAAGCATCTCACGTTGGTCGTGCGTGTCCGAAGCCTGCATTTCAATACTGACCCACAGCGACTTGAGGCCGGAGGCAGCATCGCGCAACAGGGCGGCGCTGTTGGCTTCACGCACGGAGGTGGCAAGATTTTGAGCCTTTTCTGCCAAATGTGGGTTGTGCAAAAGCTGCGATACGACGCCATATTCCAGGGTTTTTGCCAGCAACTCGCGCAACAAGGTCAGACTTTCCCCTTGCGGCCGCAGGTCGCCGCTATCCGGCTGGTGTTTGAGTTGCCGGGTAATGTGACCTAGCTGCTTGCGACAAAGTGTCCAGTCGCTTTTGCGGATAGCTTGGTTCAGGGTTTCTACTGGTTCGACCAATTCCGGATGATGCAGATTCAAGTCGAGCACCAAACCGGATAGCGCGCTTACAGGGGTGGCGATGGTGGAGGAGGGCGGAGGGGCGCCAACGATTTCGCCATAAAGAACCTGGTAGTTCTCCGGCGTGGGAGCGATCCGGCGCACGGCCAGGCGGCGCAAGGTTTCCCGTGCAACTTCGGTCGGATTGGCAAGATCGATTTTGGCGGCTGGTTCGGCCATATTACCCCTGAGCCCACGACGGGCGTTCTACATGCCTATGCATGGTAGGGCAGGGAGACGGAGGCCAAAGGGCGGATTAAGCTGGCAAAAGCCCGGTTCTTCTAAAGAAACACTGATTTAATCGCCAAATTGAAAAATGCGAGTATCAGTATTCTGAACGGCGGGCGGCTGAGACGGCTTTCCATCCCACTTGGGCATTAATCCAGCAAGCCATTTTTGAAGGCGTAATGCGTCAGCTCCGCATTATTCTTGAGCTGCATTTTCTTCAGCAGGCGGGTGCGGTACATGCTGATGGTTTTAACCGAGAGCGCGAGTTTGTCGGCGATGGCGGAGACTGTCTGTCCGGAGGCAATCATGCACAGCGTCTGGTACTCGCGGTTGGAGAGGGTTTCGTGCGGCAAGCTTATACGTTCGCCGCTCACTTCACTCGCGAGCTCCTGGGCTACTTCAGCGCTGATATATTTTTTGCCTGACGCCACCAGACGAATGGCGTCGACCAATTGATCCGGGGCGCTTTGCTTATTCAAGTATCCCGAGGCACCTGACTTTAACGCGCGCACCGCATACTGGGTTTCCCGGTGCATGGAAAGCATCAGCACTTTGATGTCTGGATGCTCTTTTTTCATCAGCTCCAGCGTCTCCAGACCGCTGCGGTCTGGCATCGAAATATCCATCAGCACCAAATCCCAGGATTGCAACCGGGCCATCTGCAGCGCGCGGCTAGAGCAATCGGCTTCACCAGCGACTTCGATGTCGTCGACCTCGGCGAGAATTTGCTTGAGCCCTTCGCGGACGATGGCATGATCGTCAACGATAAGAATGCGATACGGTTTAACGGCAGCCACGGCGTGATCGGTCCTGACAGAAGGGCGAATTATGCCGTCATTCCGCTGCGGCGGGCGGGCTGGTCGCTAGCGGAATCCGCAAGCTGACGGTAGTACCTTGGTGCGGGGCGGGCTGCACCGTCAACGTGCCACCCAATACCGCAGCGCGCTCGGCCATGCCTAGGATGCCAAACCCATGCCCATTAGGCTCATGATGCGACGGTTCGATGCCTCGACCATTGTCGGTGATCGTCAGTATCAAACTATCTTGATGGACGCCGAGGTTTACTTCGATCCGCGTCGCGTTCGCATGTTTGGACACATTGGTGAGCGCTTCCTGCGCGATGCGAAACACGGTAATGGCGGCGTCAGCATCAAGCGGAACAGTCTCGTGGGGCGCGATGAATTCGTAAATAATGTCCGTATTCTGGGCAAAGTTCCGCAGTTGCCAGGTAAGGGCGGACACGATGCCGAAATCCAGCACCGGGGGCCGCAGGCTGGAGGCAATACGATGTGTTGATTCGATAGTCTGATCGACGACATGGTCGAGATAAGCCGTGCGCTCGTGCAGGCGTGCTTCATCCGCAGGCAGATTTTGCATCAACCACGATAAACCGATTTTTATCGCGGTGAGATTGCCTCCCAAGTCATCATGCACTTCGCGCGCCAGGTTCAAGCGTTCCTCTTCCTTCACCGATTCCATGTGTGCGGCCAGTGCGCTTAACTGTGCCCTGGAATGGCGGATTTCTGCTTCGGCCTGCTTGCTGTGGGTGACGTTCAACACAATGCCATCGAAAACGAGGGCGTCTTTTGTCTTGCGCTGGCTTACGCGGACACTGACCCATTTCACGTCTTTCCAGGCTTTCATCCAGAGGCGGCCTTCCCAGTTAAAGCTAAGATGACCCCCGCCGACCTCGGCCATACGGCCCAGATAATCTGCTTTGTCCTCTTCCATAATCAACTTGAAAAAACGTTCGGGATTCGCGCGCAACACCTCGGCTTTTATCCCAAGCAATTGAGCCGATTGCTCGCTGACATAACTCAACGAAGTTTTGCCGTTTCGCTTACGCAATACCTGATAAGCCATCGCAGGAATATGCGTCACTATGGCTCTTAGGTCTAAGGGTGAATGTGCGAGTATCTGGCGGTTTGCTTCAGCCTGTCTGAGGTCGTTGGCTACCCAGATGAATACCGTTCTGTCATGCCCGACGGGGGAAAATAACCGCGCTTCAACCGGATACAGCGTCTGATCGCGACGTCGGCAATGTGCATTGAGCGTGGCATAACTTTTTTCCCCGCTGCGCAAGGTGGACAGCAATACAATCAAGCCTTGGGTGTCTTCTTTGGCTAGGCACTCTAGCAAAGTGAGTTGGAACAATGAGTTTTGCGTAAATTGCAGGTTGTGCAACGCGGAGGGATTGGCGTGAATGATTCGCAGAGAATCAGCTTCGAATATCAGGACTTCCGAGGCTGTCTCCCGCAGGATCGCCTCCAAGATACCGTCTTTATATTCATCTTTGAATAAATCCATATTCCTCCTTGCACTGCAACAACTTCCCTGCTTTGTCTTCAAACTGCCCTTGGCACATCAGCCTCTAACGCGGAGGGCGATGTCCTCTATCTAAATCTGGATCGTTTCAATTTTTGAATATCGGGATTTCCACGATACCAACGTTGCGTAAAGCTTACTTGCAACCCGCGCGTAGATATAGACCCGGTGGCATTAAAAACACGATCTGACGTGTGGTATGGCTCATGTAAGACAAACACTGACGTGCGACCTTCTCCCTCCGCCGTCCATTAATACAGTGCTTCCTCCCCATTAGCTTTTTGAATTGGCATCCGATAACGAATTCACTGCACAGACTCAAGTGTTATTACTCATCCAAGAATAGGGACAGCAGAATGAAACTAGACGAAATGTTAGACGAAATGCGCGATGTCAATCTTAACTATTTGATGCTGGCGCAAAGCATGATTCAGCTCGACAAAACTACCGCCGTATATCGCTTGGGCATCTGTCAAGACGTTGCTGACCTGATTGAGGCGCTCACCCCAGCGCAAATTCTGAAACTGGCCGGTTCCGGCATGCTGGTGTCGCGCTTTCGTTTCGACGACGGCGTAGTGCTGAACATGCTGACCGGCTATACAAAGGATCGCGTGCTGGCACATTCCCATGCCGCCATTCTGATGGCGAGCCAGGCTGTGGAGGCGATGGCCTGATTCGCTGAATAACGTCGCATAACAATAAGGGAGTGTAGTAATGAGCAAGAAAAGTCTGTTAACCGAAATGCGCGATACCCAACTGGCGATTGAGCTGATCGAACTTGGGGCGCGGCCTCAGGTGCTGGAATCAGAAACCACGTTATCGCGCGAACGATTGCTCAAGCTGTACAAAGAAGTGAAAGGGGTTTCTCCCCCCAAGGGCATGCTGCCGTTCTCGACCGACTGGTTTCTGACCTGGTTGCCCAATGTCCATTCCTCGTTATTCATCAACATTCATCGCGCCATCACCCGCAATAGCGACTGCATCGGGATAGAGGCGGTGTTAAAAAGTTACCGCCTGTATCAGGAATACCTGCATACCAATCAGAACGAGGCGGTATTGAGTTTTACCCGCGCCTGGACTTTGGTTCGATTCTTCGAAAGCCACATGCTCCAAACGGCTGCGTGTCGCGACTGTGGCGGGCATTTCGTTGTTCACCCCGACGACCTACACAATCACTACGTATGTGGCCTATGCAACATGCCTGCGCGCGCGGGCAAAACCCGGAAGGCTAAAGCCGACGCCCAGGCGGCACAGATGGCCGCTGCTTAAAGATTTTACGATTGCAGGTGATGAGGCGTTTGCCTGTCAGCTTCCAGTCGCTCGTCATTCAATGTGGCGCACTATTGTTGGCAATACTGTTGAGTGGTCTGTTACAGAACACCTTTGCAAATAAACCCGCGCTGTGGCAAGTAGCGGTTGCGCAAGGCGTGATCGCTGCAATGTTTAGTTATGTTTCGCGCCAGCCGATCTGGTGGGCGCTTCTGCATTTGGGATTTTCTCCGCTCATCCTGATAGCGCTGCGCGTCAATATTCCACCCTGGGTCTATCTCATAGTGTTTATGCTGTTGGTGCTGTTTTACTGGAGCAACTTTCGTACGCGGGTGCCCTTGTACCTGTCAGATCACAAAGCCTGGCAGGCTCTCACGCGCTTACTGCCTCCCACGCAAGCTTTTCGATTCATCGACCTTGGCAGCGGTTTCGGCGGCGTGCCGCTCTATCTTGCGCCGCGTTTTCCGCACGGCCATTTCTATGGCACTGAGATTGCGCCAGCACCCTGGCTGATCAGCTTAGTACGGGGGTTTTTTATGCGCTGCCGGGTCACATTTCTGCGCCGAGATTATAGCCACCTCGACCTTGCCGATTATGACGTGGTGTTTGCCTTTCTCTCCCCTGCCGTGATGCCCGAACTGTGGCATCAAGCCCAGACCCAGATGCGCGAGGGCAGCCTCTTCATCAGTTTGTCGTTCACGGTTGGTTCACGCCAGCCGGATCATGTGGTGAGCTTGGCCAAAGGTGCGCGCCACACCTTGTATGCATGGCAAATGGAAAGTCGCGCGGCTGAAATAGTCGCGCCGCACCATTAAGATTCTTGCAATCGGGTCGAATTCTGATCTGAGAGCTCCGCTTTGGCTACGCGGTATTGCAGGATTTGTCGGGTGCGCCCGGATAAATCAACTAAAAGGGACAGACCGGCGTGCTAGTCATTATTGGATACATTGTTGTAGTGATAAGCATTTTCGGCGGTTTTGCGCTGGCGGGCGGGCACCTGGCCGCACTGTTGCAGCCGGTGGAGTTGCTAATGATTGGGGGCGGGGCAACGGGTGCGTTCCTGGTCGGCAACACCGGTAAGGCGGTCAAGGCCACGCTGAAGGCACTCCCAACTGTGTTCAAGGGTTCGAAGTACACGCGGGCGCTGTACATGGACATGATGGCCCTGCTTTACGAATTGCTGACCAAAATTCGCAAGGAAGGCCTGATGTCGGTGGAATCGGATGTCGATGCGCCTGAAAGCAGCCCGTTGTTTTCCAAATATCCGACCATTATGTCTGATCATCATGTCGTCGAATTCCTCACCGACTATTTGCGTCTGATGGTAAGCGGCAGCATGAATGCGTTCGAGATCGGTAACTTGATGGACAACGAAATCGAAACTCACCACCACGAAGGAGAAGTGCCCGGACACGTGATCGCCAAGCTCGGCGATGGCCTGCCCGCATTTGGTATTGTCGCGGCAGTGATGGGCGTGGTGCATACGATGGAATCAGTCGGCCTGCCACCTGCCGAGCTGGGGATACTAATCGCGCATGCGCTGGTGGGCACCTTCCTGGGAATTTTGCTGGCTTACGGTTTTGTCGGCCCGCTCGCCAGCCTGCTGGAACAGAAGCTTCACGAATCGACCAAAATGTTTCAGTGCGTGAAGGTCACGCTGTTGGCCAGTATGAGCGGCTACGCGCCAGCGATTGCTGTCGAGTTTGGGCGCAAAGTGCTGTTCTCGACCGAGCGCCCCACTTTCGGCGAACTCGAAACCCACGTGAAGGGCGCGAAATCGCGTTGAGCCTGACTTGCCCGGCCGGAATCCCTCCCCATGATTGAACAAAAACCGCCCATCGTTATTAAGCGCATCACGAAAGTGGCGGGCGGCCATAGTGGTGGGGCGTGGAAAATTGCCTATGCCGACTTCGTGACCGCGATGATGGCGTTCTTTCTGTTGATGTGGCTATTGGGATCAACGGCCAAAGGCGATCTGAGCGGGATCGCAGATTATTTCAAGACGCCCCTGAAAGTGGCCATGCAAGGCGGATCCGGTAGTGGCGACAGCTCCAGCGTCATTAAGGGCGGCGGTGCCGACCTGACACGCAAGAGTGGTCAAATAAAGAAAGGCGAGACCAAAGCCGATAAAAAATCCTACAACCTGAAAGCGGCTCAAATTGAACTCGAGCGCATCGAAGCCACCAGTCTGAGACAGTTAAAAAAGCGCCTGGAGACAGCGATCGATATCAACCCCACGCTGCGTCAGTTCAAACGGCAACTGCTAATCGACATCACTAGCGAAGGCTTGCGTATCCAGATCGTTGACGAGCAAAACCGTCCGATGTTCAACGTCGCCAGTGCCGAGTTGCAGCCGTACACCAAAATAATTTTGCATGAGATCGGCCAGGTGCTAAACGATGTACAAAATCGCGTCAGTCTGTCGGGCCACACTGATGTTACGCCCTACGCCAATGGGGCGCGTGGCTATAGCAATTGGGAGTTATCGGCTGATCGCGCCAACGCGTCGCGCCGCGAACTGATTGCAGGAGGCATGAACGAATCGAAGATGCTGCGCGTGGTGGGCTTAGCTTCTTCCGTGCCCTTTAATCAGGCCGCACCCCTAGATCCGGTCAATCGCCGCATTAGCATTATTGTGATGAACAAACGCACTGAAGAAGCCGTGACGAAAGAAGCGGGGGGCATGAACGTGACCGATTCAGCCACCGTGCGTGATGCCGTGACCAAAACGGATCCAGCAAAATAAGCGCTTTAAAAAAATAGGTTGAGCTTTTCTCCTCACCATTGATGTCCTGGTGAAGTTGCTCAGTGCTATTTCTAATCCAAAAACGGTTCGTAACGAGCCTTCTCACGCGATGGACTGTTAGCAGTCTGCAAGCGATAAACAGCAGGTCAAAACCACCTTTATTCCGTTGATTGCGCGCGCCGCGCATCACCAATAATGCATCTATGGAAAGCCGTCTCGATCCAGCGAGACGCGCTCCGCTACAGGTGATACGGGATGGCTGAAGGAAACGATCAGGAAAAGACAGAAGCTCCGTCGCAACAACGACTGGATAAAGCCCGTGCAGACGGCCAGGTGCCGCAATCGCGCGAGCTGGCTACGTTCGTGGTGCTGATGACCGGTGGCGCAGCCTTGTGGTGGATGGCCCATGATCTCGGGCTGACTTTGTCGAAGATTGTGCGGGGTAGCTTGCAATTCGATTCGGGCATCGCGCGCGACAGTTCACACGTCATGGCTTTGTTGTCTAGCCAGTTCTACACCGCGGCGCTCGCGTTGACGCCCTTCCTGGCGTTGATGGTGATGGCCACGCTGGCTTCGCCTTTGCTGATACGCGGCTGGGTGTTTAGCACCAAGGCGTTCTTTCCGGATTTCAATCGAATGAATCCGCTCACGGGTATCAAGCGCGTGTTTTCGACGCAGAGTCTGGTCGAACTTGGCAAGTCGCTCGCTAAGGTCGGCTTGCTGGGCGTAGTGGCAGTCTGGCTAATCTGGTCCAATCTGGATGCGATTTTTTCGCTCAGTCTGGAAGCGCCGTCCACTGCGATTCAGCACATGGGTAATCTGATCGGCAAGGTGTTCCTGCTGGCGTCGGGTGCGATGATTTTTATCGTGGTGCTGGACCTGCCTTATCAGCTTTGGAGTTACACCAATAAGCTCAAAATGACCAAGGAAGAACTGCGACAGGAAGCGCGCGAATCCGAGGGTGACCCGCATGTCAAGGCGCGTATCCGCACCCAGCAGCGCGAAATGGCACGCCGCCGGATGATGGCCGAAGTGCCCAAAGCTGATGTGGTGGTGACCAACCCGAGTCACTACGCCGTGGCGCTCAAATACACTGAAGGTAAGATGGGTGCGCCGCGTGTCATCGCCAAGGGCGCCGACGCTGTTGCCGCCCGGATTCGCGAACTGGCTGCCGAAAACAAAGTGCCGCTACTGGAAGCACCTCCGCTGGCGCGTGCACTGTTCCGCCACACTGAACTCGGCGATGAAATCCCGGCCACGCTCTACGCAGCGGTGGCCGAAGTACTGGCCTATGTATTCCAGCTTCGTCACTTCCAGCAGGTGGGCGGGGCTTATCCCACCGCGCCGACGACTTTGCCGGTCCCGTCCGAACTTGATCCGTTGCAAGCCGCTATATGAACGTCGCGCTGAGGTTTTCCCAACTATTTGGCGATGCTAATGCACGCGCGCTAGCTGCGCCGATTTTCATCGTGTTGATCCTGGCGATGTTGGTGCTACCGCTTCCACCGTTCGCACTGGACATGCTGTTTACCTTCAATATCGCCCTCTCGATCATGGTGCTGATGGTGAGCTTGTCGACCAAGAAAGCGCTTGATTTCGCCGCTTTCCCCACCGTGTTGTTGCTCTCCACATTGCTGCGACTCTCGCTCAACGTCGCTTCTACCCGCGTGGTGCTGCTTCAAGGCCATACCGGGCCAGATGCCGCAGGCAAAGTCATCGAAGCTTTCGGCCACTTTCTGGTCGGCGGTAATTACACAGTCGGCATTATCGTGTTCGTGATTTTGGTAGTGATCAATTTTATTGTGATCACCAAAGGTGCGGGCCGCATCGCCGAGGTCAGCGCGCGTTTCACATTGGACGCGATGCCAGGCAAGCAGATGGCGATTGACGCCGACCTTAATGCGGGTTTGATCGACGAAAAAGAAGCCCGGATTCGCCGCGCTGAGGTGGCGCAGGAAGCCGACTTCTACGGCTCAATGGACGGCGCCTCCAAATTTGTGCGGGGCGATGCTATCGCCGGCATTCTGATTTTGGTTATCAATATCGTCGGGGGTTTGATTATCGGTGTGATGCAGCATGATCTGTCGCTCGGCGACGCCGCACACAACTACACACTTCTGGCTATCGGCGATGGTCTGGTTGCGCAAATTCCGGCGCTGGTTATTTCTATCGCGGCGGGTCTAATCGTCAGCCGCGTCAGCACGGAGGAAGACATCGCCGGGCAGATGTTGTCCAACATCTTCAACAAGACCCAAGCGCTTTATATCACTGCCGCGATCATCGGCATGATGGGTCTGATCCCCGGCATGCCCAACCTGGCTTTTCTGTTGCTGGCCGGAACAATGGCGTGGCTAGCCTACAAAAATAGTAGGCAGCCACCCGAGGCACTGGTTGATGTGCAGTCGGTCCCGGTTGGTGCGCTCGAAGCCCAGGAAGCCAGTTGGGAAGATGTCGCGCCTATTGACACCCTCGGGCTGGAAGTCGGCTACCGGCTGATTCCGCTGGTCGATAACGCCGCGGATGGCGAACTGGTGCGTCGCATTAAAGGCATACGCAAAAAGTTCGCGCGTGAAATCGGCTTCTTGCCGCCCGCGGTGCATATCCGCGACAACCTCGAAATCAATCCAAACGGGTATCGCATCACGCTGAAAGGGGTGGAAATCGGCAGTGGTGAAGTTCGCACCGGGCTGTTTTTGGCTATCGATCCGGGCAGCGTCACCGCCAGCTTGCCCGGCGTGACTACGCGTGATCCTGCGTTCGGCCTGCCCGCGGTATGGATCGAATCGGGTCTGCGCGAGCAGGCTCAAGCCATGGGCTATACCGTAGTCGACCCCGGCACGGTGATCGCCACCCATCTGAATCATCTGGTCACGCTATTTGCCGCTGAGTTACTCGGGCGGGTAGAAACGCAGGCCTTGCTTGACCATCTGGGCAAGAGCGCACCCAAGCTGGTGGAGGATCTGGTGCCCAAGATGTTGCCGCTTTCTAGCGTGCAAAAAGTATTGCAGAACCTGCTCACTGAAGGGGTAGCGATTCGCGATATGCGCACCATTATCGACACGCTATTGGAAGATGCTGCACGCGTGCAGGACCCCAGCGACTTGACTGCGCTGGTGCGCGTGGCGCTGGGGCGTTCCATCGTGCAGCAGATTTTTGGTTCGGTCAGCGAACTGCCGGTGATTGCGCTGGATCAGGGTTTGGAGCGGCTGCTATTGCAAACCCTGCAGGCGGGCAATGAGGCCGCCGCGATGGAACCCGGTCTCGCAGACACACTGCTTGAGCGCACCCAGACGACTACCCAGCGGCAAGAAGCGCTGGGTCATCCCCCCGTGTTGCTGACGCCTGCTGTGCTGCGTCCGCTACTCGCACGGTTTCTGCGGCGGACGGTGCCGCAACTCAAGGTGCTTTCGCACGCTGAAGTGCCCGAAGGCAAACATATCAAAGTCACTTCCCTCGTAGGAGCTGTATGAACGTGAAACGTATCGTCGCCAAAACATCCCGTGAAGCCATGCGCGAATTGCGCGACGTGCTGGGGCCTAATGCGGTCATCCTTTCCAACCGAGCCGTCGACGGCGGGGTGGAAGTGCTGGCCTTGGCGGCGGAGGACATCGCCGCGATTGCGCCGCCCGTGTCAACGCCCAGGCCAAGGCCCGTGTCCGTGCCTGTTCCACCCCAGATGCCAGAGATGCAGCCCGAACCGGCACCGGAGGTGAGCTTTAAACGTCATCTGATCGAACGCGCGGCTGCTCCCAATCACGACAGCGCCCAACTGGCGCAAAGTGTGATTAGCGAAATCAAGAGCATGCAGAATCGTCTGGAAAGCCAGCTTGCCGATCTAACCTGGCGCGACTTGCCCGGGCGCGATCCGTCGGGTGCCGGCGTGATGCGCGATATGCTGGCGGCGGGTTTTAGCACGACGCTGGCGCGTGAGTTGTTGGAAACCCTGCCCAAGAGTGACGCCGAGCAAGCGCAAGCGTGGATGCGCAGCACGTTGATGAAGCGCCTGAATGTGATGCAGAGCGAGACGGACATGCTTGATGTCGGCGGCGTATTCGCGCTAATGGGCCCGACCGGGGCGGGCAAGACCACGACCACTGCCAAGTTGGCGGCGCGCTTTGTGGTACGTCACGGTGCTGACAAATTAGCGCTGTTAACCACTGACAGTTATCGCATCGGCGGTCACGAACAGCTGCGCATTTATGGCAAGATTTTAGGGGTGACCGTGCACGCAGTGCGCGATGCAGCCGACTTGCGGGTGGCGTTGTCCGAGTTAGGCCACAAGCACACCGTGCTGATCGATACTGTAGGCATGAGCCAGCGCGACCAAGCTGTCGCTGAGCAGGTCGAAATGTTGTGTCAGGCGGGCAAGCCCGTTAAGCGCTTGCTGCTGCTGAATGCGACCAGCCATGGCGACACGCTGAATGAAGTCGTGCAGGCCTATCAGACCCGCGGGCTGGATGGCTGCATACTGACCAAAGTCGACGAGGCAGCGAGCCTCGGGGCAGGACTGGATTGTGCGATTCGTCATCAACTGAGCGTACATTATCTGGCTACCGGCCAGCGCGTGCCCGAGGATTTGCATCTGGCGAATCGCCAATATCTTATTCACCGCGCATTCAAACCCCGCACGCAGTCCTCGCATTGGCAACTCGACGATAGTGAGTTGGCGTTTGCGCTCTCTGCGGTTCAACCAACGTATCGTGAAAGCGTGGTGGCCCGTGGGTAAATCCGTGAGCGATCAGGCTGCTGGACTACGACGTCTACTCGGGCAATCCGGGTTTCAGGTTATTACGGTGATGTCAGGCCAACGGGGTGCGGGCAAGACCGCCGCGACGGCCAATCTCGCTGTCGCGCTGGCCCGCTCCGGGCGCGACGTTCTTATCATCGATCAGTCACCGCAAGGCCGCGGCGCTTCAGCCGCGCTGGGGCTAACGCCGCGCTTGGACGTGACCGATGTGATTGAAGGGCGCTGCACCCTAGATGCGCTCATCCTCACCGGCCCGGATAACGTGCAAGTATTGCCCATTGGCGGCGGCTTTACCCGCCTTGGGCGTTTGTCAGAACGAGATCAAGAATGGCTGGCGCAGAGCTTTAACCGTCTGCAATGCGGAGTGGATGTGGTGTTGGTGGACATGGAAGAAGTGACCGATCCCGATGCGTTGCCACTGGGTCTCGCCGCATCAGAAATCATGGTGGTGCTGCCGCCGGGCAATGCGTCCATTACCCAGGCGTACACGTTAGTGAAAAGGCTGGCCCAGAATTTTGGCAAACGTCAGTTTCGTCTACTGCTAAATCGCATGGAGTCGCCGGAGCAGGCCCACGCTGTCGCGCACAATTTTGCCCATACGGCCGAGCAATATTTGAATGTGTCGGTGGACTATCTGGGCTATATACCGCTCGACGAGCGCTTGAGCCGCGCCAATCGATTACGCACTTCGGTAGTGGAAGCATTTCCCGTTGCACAGTCCACTTCGCAGTTTCGCAAACTGGCCGAAGGCCTGCTGCATTGGCCACAACCGACGAGTCTGGGAAACGTGGGCGGCTTCATGCAGCGCGTTATTCAGGGCGGCAACCTGGTGGAAGCTTGCAGAAGGGGATAAGCCATGTACACCGCCACCGGTAGAAGTGAAAAGTATGAAACAAACGACCTGCTCACACAATACATGCCCATGGTTAAACGCTTGGCCCATCACTTGATGGGACGGCTCCCGCCGAGCGTGGAAGAAGACGATATGGTGCAGGCCGGCATGATCGGCTTGCTCGATGCAATCAGCCGTTACGACGAAGCGCAGAGCGCGCAGTTCGAGGCTTACGCGATTCAGCGTATCCGCGGATCGATGCTCGATGAACTGCGTCAGTCCGACTGGATGCCGCGTAGCGCACGCCAATCGATGCGCAAGATCGAGAAGGCGATCGGCGTGTTGCAGCATCAATTGGGACGACCACCGAAGGGGTCAGAAATCGCCGCGTTCATGAAAATTCCGTTGGCCGAATACCAAACCATGCTGGGGGATGCGCGCGGTCATCAGTTGCTGTATTTCGAGGATTTTGGCGAGTCGGAAGAGGACGATTCTTTTCTCGACAAACAGTCGAGTAACGAAGCCAGCATGCCTTTGCCTCAATTGCTCGATGCCAACCTGCGTGCTTGCATTATCAAGGGGATCGAAGGCCTTCCGGAGCGCGAAAAGTTGTTGATGTCGCTGTATTACGAGGAGGAACTCAATCTGCGTGAAATCAGTGAAGTGTTCGGAGTAACCGAAGCCCGAGTGTGCCAATTACACGGCCAGGCTATCGCGCGCATTCGCGCCAAACTTAAGGAAGACGCGTGGATCGTGGCAGCCTGATCGGGCTTGGTCTAGGCGCGGCCGCCATCCTCGGAGGGCAGGCAATGGAAGGCGGGCATATCGGCCTATTTGTGCAGCCCGCAGCCTTCGTTATTGTGGTGGGCGGCACCTTGGCCGCAGTTCTGCTGCATTACCCATTGCCGATGTTTCTCAGGGGGGTACGCATGGCGAGGTGGGTTTTTCGTCCCCCGGAATCAGACGCGGTCAAACTCATCCGGCGTGTTGTTCAGTGGTCGCATACCGCGCGTCAGGACGGTTTGCTGGCACTCGAAAGGCACTTGAATATCACGCCTGACCCGTTCCAGAAAATCGGGCTACAGTTACTAATAGACGGTGCCAATGCGGACAAATTGCGCGACACATTGGATGTGCAGATTACCAGCTTCGAAACAAATGAACGCCAGGCCGCACGAGTGTGGGAGGCGGCAGGGGGCTATGCTCCCACGCTCGGCATTTTGGGCGCGGTAATGGGACTGATCCACGTGATGGAAAACCTGTCCGACCCCAGCAAACTTGGGGCCGGTATCGCGGTCGCCTTTGTTGCCACTATCTATGGAGTCGGGCTGGCTAATCTGGTGTTTTTGCCTATCGCTAACCGGATCAAGTTCACCATCGCGCGCCGCGTGACAGAACACGAAATTATTAGCGACGGCCTCATCGGCATTGCCCAGGGCGACAACCCGCGCCTCATCGAGGCACGCCTAAAGGGATATCTCTAAATGCGCAGACGTCGACGCCTAGACTTCGATCACGAAAATCACGACCGCTGGCTGATTTCGTATGCCGATTTCATCACGCTGTTATTTGCGTTTTTTGTGGTGATGTATGCTCTTTCTGCTGTCAATGAAAGTAAATACCGCATCCTGGCCAGCTCGCTTGGCGAAGCTTTTGGCAAGCCACCTGGGCGTAACGCAGCGCCTAAGTTATTACCCGGCACGCCGCCCCCCGAAGTCAAACACCTCACCCCGAAACAGCAGCAAACGATAGAAGATCAGTCGCACATGACCCGGGTGGCTCGGAGCCTGCTTGAGGTGATGGGCCCGCTGGTGAAAGAAGGCAAGGTGCGCGTGACGCAAAGTCGACGCGGCGTCAGCATTGAAATCAACGCGAATGTATTGTTCGCCCCCGGCCACGCCGAACTAGAGCCCCAGTCGCTCGCCGTATTGCGTGCTGTAGCGGATACACTTAAGAACGAACCGTTTAATCTGGAGGTCACCGGCCACACCGATGTCACGCCGATCAGTAATTCGGCATTTCCCTCCAACTGGGAATTGTCGGCTGTGCGCGCCTCAAGCGTGGTGCGCCTACTAGCCGAAAGCGGAATCGCATCGGAGCGGCTGTATGCCATTGGCCGCGAGGCGAGTCAGCCCATTGCGTCGAATGACTTGCCGGAAGGACGGGCACGTAACCGCAGGGTTGAGTTGATGATCCTGTCTGGCAGGCCGGATGTCATCGAGGAAATTCCGGTTCTAACTAATTAAAGTGCCATTGCGACATTGGCGAGCCCTTGGCGCATCAATTCTCGGTAAATCAATCAATAACCCAGTGGATGGACAATGGAACCTCAACTACCTGACCAGTACAAGAAAACCAATGTTCTGCTTGCGGATGACGATCCGTTCATTCGTCGCGTGGTTCGGCATGTGTTGAAGGGCCTCGGTTTTGAGAACATCAAGGAAGCCGAAGATGCGGAGAGTGTCCTCTCCATGCTCGGGGTGCTGTCTTACGGTGTATTGATCACGGACGTACAAATGCCGGGAATCCATGGCGTGGAATTATTGCGTCGGATTCGGTGTGGCGAGACCAATGGCCCGGCCGACCTGCCTGTGATTATTCTGACCTCTTTCAGCAACACCGATGTGTTAACTACCTCGTTGGCGCTGGATGTGAATGGTTTTCTGGTCAAGCCGATCAAACCCGATACGGTGTACACCAAGCTCATTCAGGCTTTGGGTGAGCGGATCACACCGCGTCCCAAGGGCAGTTATGAATCGGTGAGCACCGTGTTAGTGAGCCTGTCGGGCAAAAAAGAACCTGAAAAACCGATGGCCAGCGTGTCACGCAATACGGTCGAAGAGGGGGATCCTGCAAATGGGGTTTATCTCCGGGTACGAGATTTGCTGCCGGGGATGGAGCTGGCTCGGGAAATTTATCTCAATGACGGCACGTTGCTTTTGTCGAGCAGTAAAACGCTGGGGAATATCACGGTCAATCGCCTGCAGGAAATGCAGGAGGCTCTAAAACACGATATGTGCTGGGTGGTGCGGGGTAAAGGCGGCGCGTAAGCGGAGCTGATCCGGTAAGTGGGCGCACAACCCGGCATGAATAAAGAAAGGGCTGGATATCGCAGCCCTTTTCTTATGCCGTCGCTGATTCGGTGTAGTGCAGGATCCAGGCCTTGACCTCGTGGAACAGCGCGGGGAACCCTTGCATGAGCGCGTCGATGGTCTCAGTGTCGCGCTCACGACCCGCCTGTTCCAGACTCATACAACAATCCGCCAGCGCATGGGCACCCACCGTGCGGGCAGATGACTTGAGGCGATGCGCCAGTTTGCCGACGGCATCATGGTGCTGTTCCTGATAAGCCTGCTGCAGCTCAATGGCATTGGCTTCACCGATGTTCAGAAAGTCCAGATAGAAATCGGCCAACATGGCAAAATCATCCATGCCAAGGACCTCAATCAATGACTGTACGTTGACCACAGTAGGGGCATCGGCAATTTCAAACGCCTTATTCGCCGTTGCTTCAATTGCGCTGACCGTATGGGGGGCCGCCGGGATGGGGGTATCGTCGGCCATATCAGGGGCATCTTCACCCAATTCGTCCAATAGTCCGCCCCTCACGGGCTCAGGCATCCATTTCACCACCTTGGCGCGGAGCAGCTCAAGCTGGATCGGTTTGGTCAGGTAGTCGTCCATGCCGGCATCAGCGCACAGCTTGTCCGTCCCTTTCAAGGCATCGGCGGTGATGGCGATGATCGGTAAATGCGTCGCCGCAGCTTCTTCAATGCGGATGGCGTGCGCCAGCTCATAGCCGTCCAATTCGGGCATATGGCAGTCAGTCAACAACAGGCTGTAGCGGCCACTGCGCCATTGTTCAAGGGCAACTTTCCCGTCGTCGGCCACTTCTGCCGCGTAGCCCAACAATGCCAGTTGATGCAGCAAGACTTTCTGGTTGGTGGGGTTGTCCTCGGCCACCAGAATTAATTGTCGTGCAGCCACAGCTTCGTCGACGGTGGGGATGACACGGCGGTCTTTCTTTCTTTCGGCGGTCAGGCAGGCGGGCGGGGCGATCGAGCAACGCCCTGCGATCGCGGCAACCGTCAGCAGAAACGCGTCCCGGTGCAGTACATCTAGATCAATCGCGATTTCGTTATCGCCTTGTGACCGTGGGTGGCGGCGTTTGCCTCGTTCCAGAACCACAAATTTGAGCGATTGATTCGGAAGATCTTCCTGCAGGCTGTCGCGCAGCATATCGGTGATGCGTCGATCGCCCATAGAGTCGATGATGATGACTTGTTCAGACTGATTGTTCGCCAGACCCAGACAACGGAATGTGAGTGCCTCTGAATCAGCTACCGGGTAGACGCGCGCGCCGGCATGAGACAGATAACTTTGAAGAAACCCGGCCACCCTCGAGTCAAAACACATGAGTGGGATGGATAGGCCCGAAAGGTCATGCTTAATCAGGGATTGCGCGTCGGGTACGGCTTCAAGGTCGAGTAACGCCGTGAAAGTTGAACCCTGGCCTTCGGTGCTCTGGATGTCAATCTTGCCGCCCATGAGTTCAGCCAGGCGCAGGCAGATGGTCAGGCCCAAGCCGGTGCCGCCGAATTTCCGGGTGGTTGAGCTTTCGGCCTGGCTAAAGGGTTTGAACAGTTTGGCCTGGCCTTCCAGACTGATGCCAATGCCATTGTCTTCAATGTGCATGGCGATCCGGATTCGGCCTTCCACCACGGGCGGCATGGCTTCAATCCTAATCAGGACACGCCCCGTTACGGCCGGGTCATTGCCGGTAAATTTGATGGCATTGCCACCCAGGTTGAACAATATCTGGCGCAAGCGCACTGGGTCACCATAAATCGTGGGCAAGCCCGGGTCGCAGTAAGTAAACAGCTGGATGTTTTTCTTTTCGGCCAACGAATAGAGCGTGTCGCCCACGCCCTGAAGGACCTTGTAGAGTTCGACCGGGACCTGCTCCACATCCAGCCTGCCTGCCTCGATTTTCGAGAAGTCGAGGATGTCATCGATGATACTCAGTAGGCTGAATGCCGAATCACGGATGGTTTGGGTGAGGTCCTCCTGTTCGCTATTGAGCGGCGTATGGTTCAGCACATCGATCATGCCGACCACGCCATTCATCGGCGTGCGAATTTCGTGACTCATGGCGGCGAGGAACGCCGATTTCGCCTTGTTGGCGAGTTCTGCTTCGTCTCGTGCCTGGCTGAGCGCCAAGGCCGCTGTTTTTTCCTCCGTCAGGTCGAAATTGAGGCCGTAGGCAGCAAGCGGCGTGTTGTTTTGGTCGCGCTCGATATTGGCGGTGACATGCAGATAACGCGTTTCCCCCTTCACGATGACGCGATAGTCCCAGACGAAATTGTCGGCCTGCCCATCCATGGCATCCATTAGCGCGCCCTGAGTCCAGGGGAAGTCCTCCGGGTGAATCTTGTCGGCCCAGTCGGCGTAGCGCCCGCCAAACGTGGCCTGGTCGATGCCCAGCATCTTGATTGCTGCATCATCCAGCGTGAGCGTGCCGGTTTCATAGTTCTGGTGCCAATAACCCGCACCTGCGCCTTGCAATGAAAGCTGGATCACCCGTTCTTTTTGCTGCATCGCGACCAGGTTGTATTCGATTTCAGCCTTGGATTGCTTTAACTCAGCTTCCGCCAGCACTTGGCGGCTGATGTCATGAAACGAACACACTACGCAGTCTTCAATTTCCGTAACGTCGCAGAGATTGAAGCAGATCGGCATGAAGGTTCCGTCAGGCCGCAAAATCTCTATTTGGGTGTTGAATAAGGCATTGGCGATAGTGTCCGGGTCGGCCATGTCGTTCAAGAACCGTTCGATTTCGGCGCGTCCGGCCGTTGAAGTCAGTGTGCCAAACGATTTTCCCAGCAGACTGGCCCCGGGGCGCCCCAGCAAGCGAGCGGCACTTCCGTTGGCGGCCATGATCTTGCCTTGGAGATTGAGCACCATGATGCTTTCTGCAACAGCATCGGTCACCATGTCACACATTTGCTTCGTATTGAACGCCTGCTTGAGTTTGATGGCGATGTAGCCAATCAGGACCGTCGCAATGGCGCAGCTGACGAGTACGCCGCCAAGACGATAGATCGCGGGGATGGCCAGGGTGATCGAGGCGATGAACAAGCCAACTGCGCCGCCCGCAAGTGCCATAAACCCGAACTGCGAGGTTCGGGTTGGCAGGAAATGTTCATTGTCATCAAGTCTATGCATAACGGTGCTCTGAATAGGACGATGTATTGGACGCAGATACGGGCAAAGCGGACGGCCACGCCTTCGCCCTTTGAGTCCCGCTTCCATGAGCACAGTAGGGTTTGCGGCATTCGCGGATCATTCTGTAGCCCGGCCGGGCCGGTAGGCCGGACGTGGAGCATCGCCATTGGGCATTGCAAAAATGTAGAGAACATCCAACGTAAGACCGCTGGCCAAGGACTTGCCATTAACTAGCCATCTTGAACGACTGCTGTACTTTGTTACCAGCCCTTCGGCTTGAGATGGATCGAAGGGCTGCAATGGGGCGATAGTACTCGGTCGCAGATTTGTGACCACTTGCTTGAATTTCTAATCAAAGACTGCTGTGCAGCGCATAGCAGACATGACTTCCTCCCAACGCCAGCGGCAGCATTTTAGACACTGCTAATACGGTCCTCAGCAACAAAACTTAATGAAAATCCCGGCTCGCGATCACAAGCTCTCCCAGCAAATGGCTATGGTCTACTACATGCTGGGCGACCAAATGCATTACGTCGCCATGACGTTGCCAGCGCCCATATACGGTTAGCAATGAAGCCGCCAACAGATCGCGACGCAGCCTTTCGGCCACTGATTCCCAGACAATGATATTGATTGTTCCGGTTTCGTCTTCCAACGTCACGAACATGGTGCCTCTGGCGGTGCTGGGGCGCTGGCGCACGGTCACCAAGCCAGTCGTGCGAGCCAGTCGGCCATCGGGAAGCTGGCGCAATTCGCTGGCGCTCAAAAGCCGCAAGCGCGTTAACCTTGGGCGCAATAGCGCCAGCGGATGGCGCCGCAGCGTAAGACCGAGGCTCGCATAATCCGCGACGATCTCCTGGCCTTCGGTCGCGGCAGGCAAGTCAGGGATAGCTTCGGTCAGCGTTGCAGCCGCTAGTAACCCTGTCTCGCGCCGAATGCCAGCGACCGACCAGCGTGCACCATGGCGGTTGCCAGCCAGTGGCTGAAGAGCATCAGCAGCAGCGAGTGCCTGTAAATCGCCACGGTCAAGTGCGGCGCGTTGGCTGATATCCCGCGTGTCGATAAAAGCCCGCTGCTTGCGCGCCATCACCACGCGTTGCGCAGCATCCAGCCCCAGGCCTTTAACGCGATTCAAACCTAATCGTAAATGCGGCTGGCCGTTGCCCGTTTCGATCAGTGTGCTATCGACTTCACTCAAGGTTATATCGACAGGTAGCACCGTCAGCCCATGGCGTTGCCCGTCCTGTATCAATTGCGACGCGGAATAAAACCCCAATGGCTGGCTATTTAGCATCGCGCATAGAAACACTGCCGGTTCATGGCATTTCAACCAGCACGAGATATAAACCAATAACGCGAAACTCGCCGCATGCGATTCAGGGAAACCATATTCACCAAAGCCCTCGATCTGTCGAAAGATCTGTTCTGCAAATTCGGGTTTATAGCCGCGCGCGGTCATACCATTCACCACGCGTTCGTGAAAAGCCCCAATACCGCCGCGCCGTTTCCACGCCGCCATTGCACGTCGCAGGCCGTCGGCTTCACCGGGGGTGAAGCCCGCGGCGAGTACCGCGAGTTGCATCACCTGCTCCTGAAAAATTGGCACACCGAGCGTACGTTCCAACGCCTGTCTAACTTCCGCGCTGGGATAATCCACCGGCTCTTCGCCGCAGCGTCGTCGCAAATACGGATGCACCATACCGCCCTGGATGGGCCCGGGACGCACAATCGCCACCTCGATCACTAGGTCGTAAAAACACTGCGGGCGCAGCCGGGGCAGCATGCTCATCTGCGCGCGCGATTCGATCTGGAACACGCCCACCGTATCCGCGCGGCAAATCATCTCGTAAGTCGCCGCGTCTTCGGCTGGAATGTCCTGCATCCGAAACGGCGCACCGCGACGTTTGGCAAGCAGATCCAGCGCACGACGTATCGCCGACAACATCCCAAGGGCAAGCACGTCCACTTTGAGTAGGCCCAACGCGGCGAGGTCGTCCTTGTCCCACTGGATCACGGTGCGATCAATCATGCTGGCATTTTCGATCGGCACTAATCGCGATAGCCGGTGTTCGCTGATGACAAACCCACCGACGTGTTGCGACAGATGACGCGGAAAGCCAATGATGCTGGCGACCAAGTGGCTGAGCTTTTTGATGATCGGGCTGTCAGGGTCAAAGCCGTTTTCTTCCAGGCGTTCACGATGCAGCGCGCCACGCTCCCATGCATGCGACTTCGATAACTGGTCGATGCGCTGCAGGTCGATGCCGAGCGCGCGGCCGACGTCGCGAATGGCCGAACGCGGGCGATAGCTGATCACGGTCGCGGCGAGTGCGGCACGGTCGCGGCCGTAGCGCGCGTAGATGTACTGAATCACTTCTTCGCGCCGCTGGTGTTCAAAATCGACGTCAATATCGGGCGGCTCACCGCGCTCGCGCGAGATGAAGCGCTCGAACAGCAGGTTGGCGCGCGCCGGGTCAACCTCGGTGATGCCGAGGCAATAGCACACCGCCGAATTCGCCGCAGAGCCCCGACCCTGGCACAAAATTTCGCGCGAGCGCGCAAAGCGCACGATGTCGAACACGGTCAAAAAATACGCTTCATAGCGCAATTCAGCGATGAGTGCGAGTTCGTGTTCAATTTGTCTGTTGACCGCTTCCGGCACTCGATCTGGATAGCGTTGGCGGGCACCTTCTTCCACCATCCGGCGCAGATAACCGGGCAGGGTTTCGCCATCGGGCGTAATTTCGCGGGGATATTCGTAACGCAATTCATCGAGCGAAAATTGACACGACTCGGCGATGGCAAGCGTTTGCGCAAGCATTTCCGCTGGGTATAGCCGTGCCAGCCGCAGGCGGCTGCGCAGATGCTGTTCTGCATTGCTTGCTAGCGCGCGCCCACAACGCGCGAGCGGAAGGCCGAGACGAATCGCGCTCAAGGTGTCTTGTACCGGCTTGCGCGAGCGACGGTGCATCAGGACGTCGCCGACGGCCACCAACGGTATGGCCGTTGCCGCAGAAATCTCACGGAGTTGGTCAAGCGCGCGATCTTCGCCGTAGCGTAACGCACGGTGAAAACCGATCCAGCCACGTTGCGGAAAAACCTCCGCCAGCCAGCGCGTGTGTTCGGCAGCCGCAACGTGCGTGGGATCGGCCATCAGCACCGCTGCGCAGTCGGTGCAGCCCATGGCTTCGATGTCGGATGCATGCAGGCGATAGCTTCCTTTATCCGCTCGACGGCGCGCAAGCGTAATGAGTTCGGACAGGTCACCGTAACCCTTGCGCGAGCGGGCGATCAGCACGAGTCGCGGCCCGTGGTCGAGCCGAAACTGGCTCGCAATCATCAGCGGTAGCCCGACGGCCTTGGCCGCGACGTGTGCACGCACAACGCCGGCGAGCGTGCACTCGTCGGTGATGGCAAGGCCTGCATAGCCCAACTCGACCGCGCGATCGACGTATTCTTCGGGGTGGGAGGCACCGGTCAGAAAGGAGTAATTCGTGGTGCAGACGAGCTCTGCGTAGCCGGGCAGGGAGTTGGCCATGTCATCCCAGCTCGACAATCTGGCGTTTAAGCTGGGGCAGGCGGTGGCGCAGGATCTGATACACGTCGCGGTCGAACCGCGGGGTGCGTCCGGCGGCAAGTTCCCAGGCTTCGGCCTCGCTGTGCGCGTGACCCAGATACGCCCAGTTGTTCAGCACCGGGCCGGTGTCGCCCTCTTTTAATACAATCGCGCCTCTATACGGCCACTGCGCCATGCGCCACGGCTGCAAGGCCGCTACCAGGCGCAACGCATGCGCCAGCATAGGTTCGCGTCCGCAGCACGCCCCGCGACAGCGGTGCAACTGGCTAGCAAAGCACGCGCGGCCGGGCGGGAGCTTCTCGAGTCCGGTCAGCGCGGGACACAACTGGTGTTCCGCAACCAGCGCACGCAAAGCCGCAGTCGCCTTACGCGGATGCTGAAACGGGCCGTACAACGGGGCATCACAACCGAACAAGAGTTCGTCGGCGTAGATGAGTTTGAGCTGCGCTTCGCCTGCGTGCTGGATGAGTTGCCACGCGCAAACTTCGTCATTGCGGCGCAGCCGACGGTTGTAGGCGGGTGCCGATTGCTTGATCAACGCGGCTTCGAGCAACAGCGCGCTGACCTCGCCGCCGGTGACGATGCAATCGATATGGCGCAGCTGTTGCAGCATCGCAAGCGCGCGCGGCTGCTGATGGTCGCTGCGAAAATGCGACAGTACGCGGGTGCGGATGGCTTTGGCTTTGCCGATATACAGCAGCACGTCATTCTCGCCCAAGAAGCGGTACACGCCGGGCGACTCGGGCAATGTATCGAGCAACGCGGGATCGAGATGGGAGGGCAGCGTGGGGCGCGCGCCCAACTGAGTAATTGCGTCGCGGATCGCGTCGGGGGCGAATTCAGTATGCGCGTGCTGCCAGAACTGCCAGATCAGGCGTGCGTCGCCAAGTGCACGGTGGCGGCTCGTAACATCGAGACCATGACGTTCGATCAGACTGTCCAGGTTATGACGTGCGAACCCCGGATACAATCGCCGCGACAGCTTCACCGTGCATAACACGGCAGGGCGGAATACGTGGCCGGTGCGCGCGAACGCGTTTTTAAGAAAGCCATGATCGAAACGCGCGTTGTGCGCGATGAAGAGTCGTCCTTCAAGCTCTGCGTGAATCTGGTCTGCGAGCTCGGCAAAGGTCGGCGCGTCTTCGACCATCGCCTGACTGATGCCGGTGAGCGTTTCGATGATAGGCGGAATGCGCGCTTCGGGATTGACCAGACTCGACCATTCGCGCACCCCGTCCTCATCGATCAGCACCATGCCAACTTCGGTGATGCGGTCGTGCGTGGCGGTACCGCCTGTCGTTTCGAGATCGACGAAGGCAAGACGGGTGGGCATCATCAGTCAAATATTCCGTGCAGATACCACAGTGGCTGCGCGTTCACGGCGTTACGCTGCCGAAAAATCCAGAGCAGACACCCGGCGTTGTTTTGCGCCAAATAGTAATCGCGCGCCGACCACGCATCGTCCCACCAACCGGCTTCGATGCGCTCCGGGCCGCTGACGAGTTGCAGCGGCGATTCGTAGACGGGATGGTGCTGATGCATGCTCAAAGGCTGAGGGTCGGGCAACAGCCAGCTCGGGCGTGGACTGGACACCGGAACGATATCTGCCACCACTCGGGACGTCTGGTGGGCGGGCTCAATGTGCAACGCGCGCTCCGGGCGATGATCGTCGAACGGATGAACCCGCGTTACCGCGTCGGTTCCGAGTCGGGCCTGAAGTGCTTCGACCAGTCGACCGAGTGTTTCGTCAGCGACGCCTGGCCGAGTAAACAGGTCGCGGCCCAAGGGTTGCCAAGTGACGACTCCCGCGGTGGAGAGCTGGATAGATTGCACGGGCGCAGGAAGCGCCAGCCGGTCCAATCGTTCGCGCAGCAGGTGACCAAAATGTTCCACGTCCTGCCCAGGCTGCGCGAACCGAATTTGCACCACGCTCGGCGCTTGTGGCTTGGCGGGACGGGAAGCATGGCCGAGCGTCAGACTGAATTCGCGGATGGCTACTTGCCGCGCAGAAAGCCAGCCCGCAAGTTGTGCAAGCAGGCGGGTGCCGATACCGAGCAGCACGGCACTGGATAGGGTGGCGTCGGCTAATTCAGATTGCGCGCTAAATTGCTCCGGCGCGACAAACCAGCGTTGGGGGTCTGCGCGTTTGCCCAGCGCGCGATCAAGTTCTGCCAGCACCTCATCACCAAAACGTTCAGCGACGCCCGCGCGCGGCAGTTTTCTTAAATCGCCGATAGTGCGGCAACCCATTCCATTCACCGCCGCGACACGGTCATAGTTATCCAGAACGGTAAGCGGTAAGGCGTCCAGGACGGCGGCCAGGTTGGATGGAGGCGGCTGGTTTTCGTGTTGAGCGCGTGCGAGCAACCATGCGCCTTGCGCAGTCGAAGCGACGGCAGAATGGAGGGTAATGCCCGATCCGCGTAGCGCTGCCAGCAAATCCGAGCGCAACGCATCGAGCCCGTGGAACAGGCGAAGACTCGCGCCGACCTCAAGCAGCAAGCCTGCATCGCGCACTACAACCTGCGGCGTAAAGGGCAGCGCGCACAGCGCCAGTTCGCGTAGCGTTTCTACATCTGCTGCCGGATCTTCTTCAACCAATACCAGTTCAGGCATCAGCGCCAACGCAGTCGATACGGTGAGACCCGGGCGCACCCCCGCAGCCTGCGCTGTCGGGCTAGCCAGCAGGATATGTCGGCCGCGCCCCTTCGTTGAACGGGTCACTGCAATCGCGGGCGCGAGGGCTTCAGGCCAGCGCCGCAATATTCTGTCGAGGGATAGGCGAGGGCAGACCAGTGCGATCCACAGCATGACGATTCCAGGTAGTTTCCCGTGGTGGCATCACGGGATGGGGCAAACTCAATCGGAGCGTTTTTTCGAGCGGGCGCCCGCGGCGTTTGAGGACGTGAATGTCGATTGTGCGCAAGCCTTTCTCGTTGAATGTTGGCGCAAGCCTCAAGCGCAGCGGGGCAGGCGATGCGTTTAGCGCTGCACGCACCGGACGAAACACGAAAGTCAGTGCATCGCTCTCAGCGGCAGCCGACTGTAAGCGGCGCATGTGGCTTGCGGGCAATTGATGATCCAAGGGGGGCAGCGCCAGCACAGCACCCAGCGCGCGACTTTGGAGGATGCGTTCCAGCGCCCACACCCACTCGGCCTGCGTAGTCGCGCGCACGCACAGTAAGCGTTTGGGATCAATGCCGAGCTGCGCCCAACCGTCCGGAAACGGCAACCAACGAAACCCCAGCAGCAGAATATTGCGCTGCCCGTCTCGCAGCGCTGGCGCTAGCAACTGCATTGCACCTGTTCCGATGTGGTCGCTCAACAGTTCGATCAGGCAGCGCGTAGGCCAGCCACCGCTTGGGAGTTCGGCATCGAGTGATGGATAGCTACTGGCTACCGTGCGCAGACTCGTGGGGGCGAGCGCCCCCCCGCGCCAGATCAATTCACGCAAATGACCATGCGCGGCGAATATTTCTCCCAATGACGTCGCGGGGGGAGGGCGCCCCATTTGTGGGATAACGGTGCTCATCAGGATTTGGCCGTAGGCTTGGTACGTCGAAACAGGCCGACCATGACGCCCTGAATTTCTAGCGCAAACGTCGGTCGAATTGCCTCATAAGCGGGGTTGGCCGCTTGCAAAAAACGCCCACCGGCGTCTTCAGCGAGGACTTTCAGGGTCAGTGCGTTGTCCACCAGCGCGAGTACCGTGTCACCCACCGTGGGGGTGCGCGTGCGCTCAATGACGACAAAATCGCCCTCGTGTATCCCCGCATCGATCATGGAATCACCGCGCACTTCAAACAACAAAGTTTCGGAAGGCTTATCGATCAGATAACGATCGATCGACAGCGTAAGGTCGGTCGCATCGTGCGCCGGATCGGCATACCCTGCCCGAACAGTGTCGGCAACCCCGCGCTCGAAAAAGCGTGGCCCAGGACGCAAGCGTCGGCCAGGACCTTCTTCCAGAAACGCGTCGTGTTTCATCCGTTGGACGAGTTGATGCGTCCACGCGCGCCCGGAAATCTGCCACAGACGGCCGAGCTCGGTGATCGACGGAATAATCTGATGCCGCGCAAAATAATCGCGCAACGCGGCAAGCGGAACGTCTAGATTGGCGGGGCTACGAGGCATGTATTGTTTAGTGAACAGTTGTTCACTAAACAATATCAAAGAATATACTTACGGTCAAAGATGTGGTGTGTTAACGAGCACGGCGTTGACAGGGCTGTTTGTACGACCTAGTGCTCTGAAACCTGCATAAATACTAAATTTTTTTGATATTTTTTACCGTCACTACTGAAATTTGTCAGACGGTAATATTTTCGGATGGTCGGTCTAACTTTCATTACCGTCAGGATTACCGACCAAAAATTTTGCTTGTCGTCGATAGATGCCGATAGTTAAGATATATAAACTTATATAAAACAATTATTTAAGCAAGGTTTCCGATAGTCCGCGAAAGCTGCCACAGCCCTAAAATCATTCCCACTCGATTGTAGCGGGCGGTTTGCCACTGATGTCGTAAACAACGCGATTGATGCCGCGAACTTCATTGATGATGCGGTTGGAAACTTTACCCAATAAGGCATATGGCAATTCGGCCCAACGTGCGGTCATGAAATCGCTGGTGACAACGGCACGCAGCGCGACGACGTAATCGTAGGTGCGGCCGTCTCCCATTACGCCGACGGATTTCACCGGCAGGAACACTGCAAATGCCTGCGAGGTCTTGTCGTACCAGGAGACTTCGCCATCGCCGTGCGCGCGCAGTTCTTCGATAAAAATCGCGTCGGCGCGACTAAGCAATTCGGCAAATTCGCGTTTAACTTCACCCAAAATGCGAACGCCCAGGCCGGGGCCGGGGAAGGGGTGGCGGTACACCATCGCGTGCGGCAAGCCCAGTGCCACGCCTAGCTCTCGCACTTCGTCCTTGAACAGTTCGCGCAGCGGTTCGAGCAGTTTTAAATGCAGCGTATCCGGCAGTCCGCCGACGTTATGGTGGCTTTTGATGGTGTGGGAATTTTTGCTTTTGGCGCTGGCCGATTCGATCACGTCGGGGTAAATGGTGCCTTGCGCGAGCCACTTTGCGAGCGGCAGTTTCTCGGCTTGCTCCTGAAAGACGTGAACGAATTCGCGGCCAATGATCTTGCGTTTCTGTTCGGGATCGGTCACACCGGCCAGCGCATCCATAAAACGATCACGCGCGTCGACGTGGATCACTTTCACGCCGAGGTTGTCGGCAAAGGTCTGCATCACCTGCTCGGCTTCGTTAAGCCGCAGCAAGCCGTTATCGACGAACACGCAGGTGAGCTGGGCCCCGATGGCGCGGTGCAGCAGCGCTGCGACGACCGAAGAATCTACGCCGCCGGACAGACCGAGAATGACCTCATCTGCGCCCACTTGCGAACGCACGTGGCCGATAGCCTCCTCGACATAATCGGGCATGTTCCAGTCCGCCGCGCAATTGCAAATGCCGTGCACAAAGCGCTCGATTAACGCACGCCCTTGTAGGGTGTGGGTGACTTCTGGATGGAACTGCACGCCATAGAAGTTACGCGTAGCGTCAGCCATACCAGCGATCGGCGTGGCGGCGTTTGACGCAATGATCGTAAAGCCTGTCGGCACTGCGGTCACCTTGTCGCCATGGCTCATCCACACGTCGAGCAGGCCATGATGTTCTGCATTGGTCCGGTCCTGAATATCACGCAGCAAAGCCGAATGCCCCTGGGCGCGGATCTCGGCATAACCAAACTCGCGTTTGGCTGCGGTTTCAACCGTGCCGCCCAATTGCGCCGCCATGGTTTGCATGCCGTAGCAAATACCCAATACCGGCACGCCGATCTGAAACACGATGTCGGGCGCGCGCGGGGTTTCGTCTTCGTATACCGACGAAGGCCCGCCGGACAAAATGATTCCCTGCGGCGCAAATTCGCGGATGAAGTCTTCGGTAACATCGTTGGGATGCAGTTCGCAATACACCCCGGCTTCGCGTACGCGACGGGCAATCAGTTGAGTGGTTTGCGAACCGAAATCGAGAATTAGAATTTTGCTATGCATAATGAAAAAGCGCCGCTCTCGCGGCGCTGAAAAGGGTGTTATTCGACCCGATAATTGGGCGCTTCTTTGGTGATCTGTACATCGTGGACATGCGACTCGCGCACGCCCGCTGAGGTGATTTCGACAAACTCGGCCTTGAGGTGCATTTCTTCGAGGGTGGCAACGCCGAGATAGCCCATGCTGGAACGCAATCCGCCCATCAGCTGATGAATCACGCCGAGCACGCTGCCTTTGTACGGCACGCGGCCTTCTATGCCTTCGGGCACCAGTTTGTCGGAGCTTTTTTCGTTGTCTTGAAAGTAGCGGTCGCTTGACCCCTGTTGCATTGCGCCCAAGGAGCCCATGCCGCGATAGGATTTGTACGAGCGCCCCTGAAATAATTCGACCTCACCCGGCGCTTCTTCGGTGCCGGCAAGCAGGCCACCGAGCATCACGCAATGGGCGCCGGCCGCGAGCGCTTTGGAAATATCGCCGGAGTAGCGAATGCCGCCGTCTGCTATCACCCCCACGCCGCTGCCCGCGAGTGCATCGGCCACGTTTGCCACCGCAGTAATCTGCGGCACGCCAACGCCAGCCACCATCCGCGTGGTGCAGATCGAACCAGGGCCGATGCCGACCTTGACCGCATCCGCGCCATGCTCGACCAGCGCAAGCGCCGCCGACGCAGTGGCGATATTGCCGCCTATCACCTGAACGTCGGGGAAATTGCGTTTGACCCACTGCACGCGTTCCAACACGCCTTTCGAGTGGCCGTGCGCGGTGTCGACGGTAATCACGTCCACGCCCGCCGCGACCAGCGCTGCGACCCGAGCTTCGGTGCCTTCACCGGTGCCAACTGCAGCGCCAACGCGTAAACGGCCCAGGGTGTCTTTACATGCGAGCGGATGCTCGCTGGATTTTTGAATGTCTTTAACGGTAATTAATCCGCGCAGCTCGAAAGCGTCGTTCACAACTAGTACACGTTCAAGGCGATGTTTATGCAGCAGGTTTAAAGCTTCTTCGCGCGTGGTGCCTTCTTTTACGGTAACCAATCGCGCCTTGGGCGTCATGATGTTGGCGATCGGCTGGTCGAGATTGGTTTCAAAGCGCAAATCGCGGTTAGTGACGATGCCGACTACCTTGCCGTTTTCCAGTACCGGCAGGCCGGAAATACGACGGCTGCGGGTAATTTCCATCACTTCCCGCACGGTCATTTGCGGCGCGACGGTGATGGGGTCTTTAACCACACCCGACTCGAAACGCTTAACTGCAGCTACTTGTGCGGCTTGCGCTTCGGCCGTCATATTCTTGTGAATGATGCCCAGTCCGCCTTCCTGCGCGAGTGCGATGGCGAGCCGGGCCTCAGTCACGGTATCCATCGCGGCGGAGAGCAAGGGCAGATTAAGGGAAATGGAGCGGGTGAGTCGGGTGCCCAGATGAACATCCCGAGGCAATATTGCTGAATGCGCGGGGACGAGCAAGACATCGTCGAACGTCAGCGCTTTTTGAAGGACACGCATGGGCTTACCTTTACGCAAAGCGGAATTATACGCGTCTCCGTATCCACCCGGAAACCCCGAGTACTCAGCGTAATGGGGCGTCTACTTCTAGCGTGGTTGACGTATCAGGCTGGAGAGGCTAACTTTGCACCAGCAATGTCAGATATGAATGGGGGATACCTCAACCATTTATGTTGCCAGTAATTTAACGTTAACCGTGAGGAGATAATATGCAAAAAGTATTGATTGCGTTGGCTTGTAGTACTTTAATTGGCTTGTCAGGCTGTGCCGGGATGGACAACAATAAGTCTTCTAAGACCGAAGCCACCCCAACAGCCCAAAAGCAGCCAAGTTTGAATGCTGAGGCGCAAGCCGCACTAGCTGCTGCCCAAGCGGATGCCAAAACAGCCAAAGCTAAAAATGCGCTGTGGACCACCGCCGAAGATGCATTGAAAGCCGCCGAAGCAGCCGCCGAGGCAGGGGATAGCGCCACGGTATTAAAGCAATCAGCCATCGTCCAAGCACACGTTAAACTGGGACTGGCCCAACTCAACTATCCTTTGATTCCGATGGGTAATTAATTCCGCTCCGGCCGTTACCTGAGGTTTCAGGGGCGGCTGGTAAAGACAAAAGTCCTTTATTAAGTCAGCCTGGCCATTTTCTATCTGGCTATTCGGGCGCCAAATTCCCCTTTTCTTTGATCAATTTACCGGCGTTGGCGCGTCGTCGCCGTCCTTCTTTAGGGTCTGCTATGAGCGGGCGGTAAATTTCTATGCGGTCTTTTTCGCGCACCTTGGCATCAAGCTGAACCAACTTGCTGAAAATTCCGGTCTTATTATTAGCAAGATCAATTTCAGGAAATTCCATCAGTACCCCTGAACAATGAATAACGTCAGCAACGGTCGCGCCGGGCGGCACTGAAACTCGGAGAAGTACTTGTTTGTCTCTTAGCGCATAAGCCACTTCAACTTGAATTTTTTCAGGCTCAGTCATAAGACGAAAAGCGCGTCCGCGCGCCGTACAAAGGCATCCACAAATGTATTGGTAATGTGGCTGAACACCGGCGCTAATACTGCTTCGAGTACGCGACTGGAAAACGTGTAGTCAAGACGCAATTCGATTTTGCAGGCCTCCCCGCCAAGGGGTAAAAAGTGCCATTCGCCTTCGAGTTTGCTAAAGGGGCCATCCAACAAACGTATGCGCATCAGGCTGGGCGGTTCTTTGGTATTTTCGGTGGTAAAACTTTGTCGTATGCCCATATAGGCGATATGGATGGTGGCTACCGTGCTTTCCGCGCTGCGCGATTTGAGTGTGGTTCCACCGCACCACGGCAAGAATAAAGGATAGTCTTCGACCTTATCCACCAGTTCAAACATGCGTTCGGGCGGATGCGCCACCAATACACTTTTCTCAACCTGAGCCATATCGCTCGTCAGCCCTGTAAAATTACGCATTCTACGTAAGCACCGTCCCATGAGCATCGCCGACAACAAAAAAGCTTTTCACGATTATTTTATCGAAGATAAATTCGAGGCCGGGTTGGTGCTGGAAGGCTGGGAAGTCAAAGCGATTCGCGCAGCGCGTGTGCAGCTGAAAGAGGCTTACGTGGTGGTAAAAAGCGGCGAGGTTTATTTAATTGGCTGCCATATCAGCCCCATGCTTTCAGCTTCCACGCACGTCCACCCCGATCCCACGCGTTCCCGCAAACTACTATTACGCGCAGAAGAAATCAGCAAACTTATTGGCAAGACTGAGCGTGCAGGATTTACGCTGGTGCCGTTGGATATGCACTTCTCCAAAGGTAGGGTGAAGCTACAAATCGGCTTGGCCAAAGGCAAAAAAGAATTCGATAAACGCGCGACGGTAAAAGAACGCGAGTGGCAACGCGAGAAACAACGCATCGTGCGCGATGCCTTGCGATAGAGCTTAATGCACGCACCGCGCTGCGCAACTGTGACTGATATTGACGTTTTCGATGAAATCGTCGATGTCCGTTCCCCGAGTGAATTCCTTGAAGACCACATACCTGGCGCTATAAACCTGCCTGTTTTGAGTGACGCGGAACGCGTACAAGTCGGTACTTTGTATAAACAAATATCCAGCTTTGAGGCTAAAAAAGTGGGTGCCGTGATGGTGGCGCGCCACGTCGCCTGTCATTTGGAAAGCCATTTTCACGACCGGCCAAAATCCTGGCGCCCGTTGGTTTATTGCTGGCGTGGCGGTAGCAGGAGTGGCTTCATGACCTACGTATTGCAACAAATCGGATTTAATGCGCATCAGCTTGATGGGGGTTACAAAGCCTATCGGCGCGCAGTCCTTGCCGATCTTGAACGGCTTCCGCAATGCCAGGGTTATAGTGTCATCAGTGGTCCGACCGGGAGCGGAAAAACCCGACTGCTGCACGCATTAGCGCAGCGAGGGGGGCAAGTGCTCGATTTGGAAAAACTTGCCTTGCATCGAGGGTCGCTATTGGGCGCGTTGCCCAATCAAGCCCAGCCCAGTCAAAAAAGTTTCGAAAGCGCCATTTGGAATGCGCTACGCAGCTTTAACCCGACTCGACCAGTTTTTGTTGAATCCGAAAGTAAGCGCATTGGCGCGTTACGTGTACCTGAAGCGCTGATCGTACAAATGCGTGCCAGCCCGTGCCTTCGCCTTGAGGTGGATCAACACCTGCGTGTCGCGTTGCTGCTCGAAGAATATGCACATTTTTTTGCCAACCCGGACGCGCTGGAGCGTCAACTTGATTACCTTGTGAAGTTGCGGGGACGCGAGACGGTACAAAACTGGCATACATTGATTGCCGCACGGGATTGGAGAGGTTTGTATAACGACCTGCTTGTAAAGCACTACGACCCTGCGTATTTCAGATCTTTAACCGCAAACTATGCTGCCAATGAGTTCGGACCAGGCTATAGGGTGCCAGATATTTCGTTCTCGGGATTTGATGCGTTAGCTGCGCAAATACTTCACGAACACGATACCGAAGCTTATGTTGACGGGCATTGTAAGGTTTGATGCAAGGGCTCCCTTACTGGCGTTTGTCCGGTTTCTATTTTTTCTATTTCGCGTTCGTAGGCGCGATGTCGCCGTTTTGGGGCTTGTACCTCAAGTCGTTAACGTTCAACGCGTTGCAGATAGGTATTTTGATGTCACTGCTGCAGGTGATGCGGATCTTCGCACCGAATATTTGGGGCCATATCGCTGATCGCTCCGGCAAGCGCACATGGATTGTTCAGGTCGCAGCGATAGGGAGTGTAGTGGCGTTCATCGGCGTATTTTTTGGCACCAGTTTTTGGTGGCTGTTTGCGGTGATGACGGCATTGGGCTTTTTCTGGAGTGCGTCGCTCCCTCTGGTAGAAGCGATGACTTTGTCGCACTTAGGCGAAGGTATTGGCGGCTATGGTCGTATTCGTCTGTGGGGTTCGATCGGGTTCATATTGATGGTGGTGGGCTTGGGTTATGCGCTTGATACCTTTCCAATCACCTGGCTGCCGTGGGCGGTGTTGATGGTGATGTTCGGCATAGTCGCTTTTGCGCGGGTGATTCCTGAGGCGGGTATTTTGCCGTGCCAGACAGATCACATTTCGGTGTGGCAGATCGTGCGCAAACCCCAAGTCGCCTCGTTACTGCTGGCCTGTTTGCTGATGGCAGCCACGCATGGGCCTTACTACACTTTTTATTCGATATACCTGGTTGACCATGGCTACGATAAAAGCACGGTCGGCTGGTTATGGGCGCTGGGCGTGTTGTGCGAGATCGGTATATTTCTGATCATTCCCCGAATTTTTGCGCGGGTCAGTCCGCGGCAGTTAATTCTGACGAGCTTTGCGTTAGGCACAGTGCGTTTTCTGATCATTGCCTGGGGCGTGGAATCGGCATGGCTAATCTGGGGCGCGCAAACGCTGCATGCGTTCACCTTCGGTACCTACCACGCGGCTGCGGTCGGCTTAATCCATCAACATTTTCAGGGTCGTCATCAGGCCCGCGGACAGGCTTTGTACACGAGTATTTCTTACGGTATTGGCGGCGCAGTGGGCGGATTGGTCAGCGGATTGACGTGGGATACCTGGGGCTCATCGTGGACATTTACCCTCGCTGCGATGAGTGCCGCGTTGGCGTGGGGGGTTTATACCGTCTGGGGCGGCAACAAAACCTGTGCCAGTCAGCCCCAAGCTATGAAATAATTGCGTTTTAACGCCGGTCGATTCGCATGTCAGCACTAAGCTTATTTCAAAAACTGTGGGATGCGCATGTGGTCCACGTCGAGGCCGATGGCACCACGCTGTTGTATATCGACCGCCATCTGGTGCACGAAGTGACCAGCCCACAAGCGTTTGACGGCCTGAAGCTAGCAGGGCGCCTGCCCCGACGCCCCGATGCGGCGATTGCGGTGCCCGATCACAATGTACCGACCACCGATCGTTCGCACGGCATAGCCGACCCCATCTCGCGCTTACAAGTCGAAACGCTGGACGCCAACTGCACGGAATACGGCATCACCGAATTTAAAATGGGCGACATCCGACAGGGCATTGTTCACGTGATTGGCCCTGAGGCCGGGTTAACCTTGCCTGGGATGACGGTGGTTTGCGGTGATTCGCATACCTCCACGCACGGTGCGTTTGGCGCGCTAGCGTTCGGGATCGGCACCTCCGAAGTTGAGCACGTACTGGCGACGCAGTGCCTGTGGCAAAAGCCGTCTAAAACCATGTTGATCAAAGTCGAGGGTGCGTTGGGCCGCGGCGTAACCGCGAAAGATATTGCGTTAGCAATTATTGGTGATATCGGCACTGCAGGCGGCACCGGTTACGCATTGGAGTTTGGCGGCTCGGCTATTCGAGCGCTGACGATGGAAGGCCGCATGACGCTCTGCAATATGGCGATTGAAGCCGGCGCGCGCGCGGGTATGGTGGCGGTAGATCAAACCACGATTGATTACGTTAAAGGCCGCCCGTATTCACCTAAGGGCGAAGCGTGGGATCAGGCGGTGGCGTGGTGGAAGACTTTGCATAGCGATGCGGACGCAGCGTTTGACTCTGTCGTCGAAATTGATGCGGCCAAGATCGAGCCGCAAGTTACCTGGGGCACCTCGCCCGAAATGGTCACGACAGTAGGCGGACGCGTCCCCAACCCTGCCGATGCGCCGAATGAAGTGAAACAACAAGATTGGACGCGTGCGTTGCAATATATGGGCTTGAAGGCAGGCACGCTGTTATCCGAGATTGCGATAGACAAGGTCTTCATTGGGTCGTGTACCAATTCGCGGATTGAGGATTTGCGTGAGGCGGCCGCTGTGGCTAAAGGTCGCAACGTGGCTGCTAACGTCAAACTCGCGATGGTCGTGCCAGGTTCGGGACTGGTGAAACAACAAGCCGAACAAGAAGGCTTGGACAAAATATTTCTTGCCGCAGGGTTCGAGTGGCGTGAGCCGGGTTGTTCGATGTGTCTTGCGATGAACGCCGACCGTCTGGAACCTGGCGAGCGTTGCGCCTCAACTTCTAACCGCAATTTTGAAGGGCGTCAGGGGCAGGGTGGTCGTACCCATCTAGTCAGCCCGGCCATGGCTGCGGCGGCGGCTTGCGCAGGCCATTTTGTAGATGTACGCAGTTTTTAAGCGCGTTGTTCGGTGAATCTAAAACAGGAAGCCGACCAACATTATTGTGTGTTGTTATTAAGGAGAGAACTATGAAAGTCATGATGTCAGTATTAATTACCGCAACTTTGTTATTGGCTGGGTGCAACACCATGCACGGCCTGGGCCAGGATGTCGAGAAAGTGGGCGACAAGATCCAAGATAAGTCTGCCAAATAATGCAGGCGTTCACCGTGCTTGAGGGTTTGGTGGTGCCTATTGACCGTGCCAATGTCGATACCGATGCCATCATTCCAAAACAGTTCCTCAAATCGATCAAGCGCGCAGGCTTCGGTCCGAACCTGTTCGACGAATGGCGCTATCTCGATCACGGTGAGCCGGGCATCGACCCGGCTACACGCACGCCTAATCCAGACTTCGTGCTGAATTTCCCAGAGTATCAGGGAGTTTCAGTGATGCTAACGCGCGAAAATTTTGGTTGTGGCTCAAGCCGTGAACACGCGCCCTGGGCGCTGGAAGATTACGGTATACGCGCGATCATTGCGCCGAGTTTTGCGGACATTTTTTACAACAACTGCTTCAAAAACGGGCTGCTGCCTATCGTATTGGAGGCGAGCGTGGTTGAACGGCTGTTTCGCGAATGTACGGCCGAGTCAGGCTACCGATTAAAAGTTGATCTTGCCGCGCAGACGGTGACGACCCCTACCGGCGAGATATTGCCCTTTGAAGTCGATTCCGGACGCAAGCATCGCCTGTTGAATGGACTCGACGATATTGGATTGACCTTATTGCAGTCTGACAAAATCAAGCATTACGAAACCCGTCGCCGGATCGAAGCGCCGTGGTTATTCAGTGGAACATAAAGTATGAAAATTGCGGTTTTACCCGGTGATGGCATAGGCCCGGAAATTGTTGCGCAGGCGGTCAAAGTGCTCGATGTATTGCGCCGCGAGGGAATGCAGATCGAGATGGAAACCGCCGCGATCGGGGGAGCGGGCTACGATGCCGCGCGCGATCCGTTGCCACAGGTCACATTGGATTTGGCACGAGCCTCCGATGCAATCCTGCTGGGCGCGGTTGGCGGCCCGCAGTACGACTCGCTGGATCGCCCGTTACGACCTGAACGTGGGCTGCTGCGGATTCGCAAAGAACTCAATCTGTTTGCCAACTTACGGCCTGCACTGCTTTACCCTGAGCTGGCAGAAGCCTCTTCGCTGAAAGCCGAAGTGGTGTCGGGTCTGGACATTATGATCGTGCGCGAACTGACCGGTGACGTGTATTTTGGTCAGCCGCGCGGGATAGAAATGCGCCTAGGTCCAAACGGCCAGAGCGAACGCGTGGGTTTCAACACCATGCTGTACGCCGAATCCGAGGTGCGACGCGTAGCGCATGTTGCGTTCGGGATTGCGATAAAACGCAGCAAAAAGCTCTGCTCGGTGGAAAAGGCCAACGTGCTGGAATGCTCCGAGCTGTGGAAAGAGATCATCATCGAAGTCGCCAAAGAATACCCCGAGGTGGCGCTGTCGCACATGTATGTCGACAATGCCGCGATGCAGCTAATACGTGCGCCGAAGCAGTTCGACACTATCGTGACCGGCAATATTTTTGGCGATATTTTGTCCGATGCCGCGTCGATGCTGTCGGGCTCAATCGGCATGTTGCCGTCGGCCTCGCTCGACCAAAACAACAAGGGCATGTACGAGCCGATACATGGTTCTGCGCCGGATATCGCTGGCCGCGATATCGCCAATCCACTGGCGACGATTTTGTCGGTCGCAATGATGTTCCGCTACACGTTTGCCGATCTCGCGACTGCAGATCGAATTGAAAATGCGGTGAAAAAAGTGATCGCACAAGGTAATCGCACTGCGGATATTTGGACCCCCGGCACTACGCGCGTAACTTGCTCTGAGATGGGCGCAGCAGTGTTACAGAATTTGTGAGGAATAATAATGATGAAAGTAGGCCTAGTAGGCTGGCGTGGCATGGTGGGCTCGGTGTTGATGGGGCGCATGCGTCAGGAACGCGACTTTGATTTGATCGAGCCGGTATTTTTTACTACGTCGAATGTGGGTGGGCGAGGCCCGGATATGGGTCGCGACGTGTCGCCGTTGAAAGATGCGATGGCGATCGACGAATTACGCGCAATGGATGTCATCATCACCGCGCAAGGCGGCGATTACACCAGCGCGGTTTATCCGCCACTGCGCGCCGCAGGCTGGAAAGGATATTGGATTGATGCGGCGTCTACGCTGAGGATGAAAGACGACGCCATCATCATCTTGGATCCCGTGAATAAAGACGTAATTAAACAAGGACTAACTAGCGGTGTAAAAACTTACGTCGGCGGGAACTGCACTGTATCGCTGATGTTGATGGCTATCGGCGGACTGTTGGATGCGGATCTAGTCGAGTGGGTATCACCGATGACCTATCAGGCTGCGTCGGGCGCGGGCGCGCGCAATATGCGTGAATTGATCCAGCAAATGGGCGCGATCAATGCTGAGGTCAAAGGCTTGCTGGATGACCCCGCTTCGGCCATTCTCGAAATCGATAAAAAGGTAGCGGACTTTATCCGCTCGGATGCGTATCCGCTGGAGGCGTGGCCAGTGCCGCTGGCGGGTAACTTGATCCCCTGGATTGACGTGGCGCTAGCCTCCGGTCAGAGCAAAGAAGAGTGGAAGGCCCAGGTCGAAGCAAACAAGATCATGGGGCGTAGCGCCAAGCCTGTGCCTATCGATGGACTCTGCGTACGCGTCGGGGCGATGCGCTGCCATTCGCAGGCGCTTACCATCAAACTAAACAAGGATGTGCCGCTGGAGGATATCCACGGCTTGATCACCGCCCACAATCAATGGGTCAAAGTCGTGCCGAATGATCGTGACCTGACCATGCGCGAACTCACCCCGGCGGCGGTCACCGGCACACTCTCAGTACCCGTGGGCCGGATGCGCAAACTCACGCTAGGGCCACAGTATTTGACCGCCTTTACCGTCGGTGACCAGTTATTATGGGGAGCGGCAGAACCTTTGCGGCGTATGCTGCGCATCATCCTTGAAGCTTGATTCACCTGCCAATCACGCCTTGCGACGCACTGGTGCACTTTATGCTCTAAAGAATACACGCGCTGAGCCGTCAATATTGGCGATGAGCAATCAACAGTCTCTGACCCGATCAGGAGAAACACAATGAAATTGAAGCGCTTTACTTCCCGGCTGATGGCCGCAGGCCTCGTGGCCTTGCCGCTGGCGACCCACGCAGCGGGCCTTGGCAATCTGTCGGTAACCTCGGCTTTAGGTCAGCCACTCACCGCAGAAATTGAGTTGCTGGCCGCCGATAAAGCCGAACTGGATAGCCTTGCGGCGAGCCTTGCCTCTGATCAGGCATTTAAGGACGCACGTATTGAGTTTGCGCCGGTGCTGTCTACGCTGCGCTTCGCCGTCGCTAAAAAGCCTAATGGCAAGGCGGTATTAAAAGTGACCTCAAGCCGGCCGGTGAACGATCCATTCATTGACATGCTGATCGAATTAAACTGGGCATCGGGTCGTTTGGTGCGGGAATACACCGTATTGCTGGATCCGCCGGGGGGCGCGACCAAGCAGACAGTGAAGCCCATTGTAATTACTCCAGCTCAAGCGCCTGCTGCGGTGGCTAAGCCGGTTATTGCGCCTGCCCCCGCTCCAGAATCGACGAGCCAGGAACCTAGCCAGGAGACGGTGAAAGCTGTCAAACCCTCGCCACCGGCTTCGCCCAAGGCCTCCGAAGCCAAGCCCCAACCTGGTTCTGCCCCGACTTCTAAATCCACCCCGGATTCGGTGCGGGTCAGGCGCGGGGATACGCTAGCGAAGATTGCCCAACGCGTTCGCCCAGAAGGCGTGGCGCTGGAGCAAGCCTTGGTAGGCTTGTATCGTGAGAATACCGAGGCTTTTAGCGGCAAAAATATTAACCGCCTGAAAGCGGGCAGCACTTTAAAAGTGCCCAATGCAGAGGATTTCGCAACGATTGATCGCAAAGAAGCGCGACGCGAAGTTAAATTGCAGACCGATAATTGGCAGGCGTATCGTCATAAGCTTGCCGATACGGTAGTCGAGGCGCCAGCAGCAGATAAAGCCGCGCCAGGTCAGGCGGCTAGCGGCAAGATCACTTCGAAGGTTGAAGATAAAGCTACACCGCCCAATGCGGCGACTAAAGACGTCCTCAAGCTATCGAAGCTCACTCCGGTTACCCCGGTCGACAATACCGCGGCAGCCAAAAAAGCGGCTGAAGCGCAGGCGATGCAGAACAAATTACGCGCTCAGGAAGACGAAGCCACGGCGCGCGAAAAAGCGTTGAAAGACTCGAGTAGTCGCGTATCCACGCTGGAAAAGCAAGTGGTGGATATGCAGGCGCTGGTCAAAATGAAAGAAGAGGCTGCCAAACTCGCCCAACAAAAGGCCGAGAAAGAAGCCGCCCAGCTGGCGCAGAAAAAACCAGAACCGAAACCTGAACCGAAAATTGTTCCCAAAGCCGTTCAACCTCCCCCCGTTACTAACCCGATTCCCCCCCCCGTAGTAGCACCGGTGGAACCCGTTGGTCCCACTGAATCGGCGAATCCCTGGTATGCAGCGCTACTGAATAACCCGATTTATTGGGCGGTAGGCGCAGCCTTGATCGGCTTGGCCGGATTGTTGTGGTGGATGATGAGTGCGGGTCGTCGGCGTAAACCCGTGACCGCGTTCGAGGACAGTATTCTGACTGGCGGCGATGTCCATCCTAATACCGTGATGGGCGGAGCGACTGGCGGTAGCATCAATACTGGAGACACGTCCTTTTTGACTGACTTCAGCCAGGCGGGCCTGGGCACAATTGATACGCACGACGTGGATCCGATTGCAGAAGCCGAGGTTTACATGGCTTATGGGCGAGATGCTCAAGCGGAAGAGATCCTCAAGGAAGCCATTCTCAAGAACCCCGACCGTCATGAAATCCGCATGAAATTGCTGGAAATTTATGCTGCGCGTCGTAACCCGCAAGCGTTTGAAAACGTTGCTGGCGAGCTCTATGCAGCGCTTGGCAACAAGTCCAACAATCTGTGGGATAAAGCAGCAGAGATGGGCCGGGGTATTGATCCGACCAATCCCTTGTACGGCGACGTGCAGTCGGGCGTGCCCGGCGTGAAAGCAGCACCCGCACCTATGCCTGCGCCCGCGCCGGCCCAGGTCATCGAAACCGTGGCGGCCACATCGGCTATCGCGGGCGGTGCCATGGCGTTCGATACCTTGGCAGCGAGCCCTCCGCCACCCAAAGCTAAATCCGAGACACTGGACTTTGAGGGTGCGCCCACCATGCCTTACGTGGCTCCCAAGCCAGAAGTTCACAGTGCGCCACCTGTCGACTCCCACGCAAATGATCTCGATTTCGATTTATCGGGATTAGATGTACCCGACGCTGTGCACAACGATCTCGACCTGGATATGGGCTTAGACAACGACGTCGGTTCGGACAGCAAGTTTGATTTTAGTGGACTCGATCTTGACCTTGGCGATAGTAGCGGCGGCGAACTTGACGATGTGGGCACCAAGCTGGACCTGGCCCGCGCTTACGTCGAAATGGGCGACAACGAAGGCGCGCGTGAAATCCTGAACGAAGTCATCGTGGAAGGTAGCGATAAACAAAAATCTGATGCCAAAGGGATGTTGAGCTCGCTTGGCTGAACCTTTCCATCCTGCCGCCCGCATCCTGTTGTGGTGCGGGTGGGCAGTAGGGGTTGAAGCTGCTCCACTGCCCGTCTTGTATGGCATGGCCGTCGTTTCTGCGACGGCTTTTGTTTTTTCACGCCTACGTATTAACGCATGGCGCTTGTTGCGTCGATCACGCTGGTTGATGCTGGTGTTGCTACTGACTTACGCTTATACCTTACCCGGTGATTCTGTATGGCTCGAGTTGGGTTGGGCGAGTCCGACATTAGAAGGCATACGCGAAGGCTTGGTCCGAATTCTAAGGCTGGCATTGATACTGGTGGCACTGGCGACATTGCTCGCCTGCACTGCGCGCCCCCGCTTGATTTATGGATTATATTTTTTAGTGTGTCCTCTGACAGTCATCGGCTTTGATCGCCGGGCGTTTGCGGTGCGGCTGGGATTAACGCTGACCTATGTCGAGCAGGCAAGCGAGACCACGCATGCTAAGGCAACTTCGTGGTTACAAAGATTGCAACAGCCTTTCATCGTGGCAGATACGCCCAGCGTTTACAGTCTCGCGCCCGAGCGCTGGAAATGGAGCGATAGCCTCGCAATCTTCGTGATAAGCGTACTGCTGGTGGCAGGGTTATGAGAATCGTCATCGGCTTGGAGTATTGCGGCCTTGGATTTTGCGGTTGGCAGTCGCAGCCTTCGGGCTGCGGGGTGCAGGATGCATTGGCCGCTGCGATTTCGATCATCGCAGGCGAAAAAATCAGCGTGACCGCGGCCGGGCGTACCGACACCGGGGTGCACGCCGCCTTGCAAGTCGCGCATTTTGATACTCGGATACATCGCCCGCTAACGGCCTGGGTGCGGGGGGTGAATAGCCATCTGCCACATGGCATTGCGGTATTGTGGGCGCGCGAAGTGAGTTTGGATTTCCACGCGCGTTTTGCCGCAATCGAGCGGGGCTATCGCTATGTGCTGCTTAATCATCCGGTGCGGCCTGGCTTGGATAGCGGTTCAGTCGGCTGGCATTACCGTCCGCTGCACGAAACCGCGATGAATCAGGCCGCCGCGTTTCTGATCGGCGAGCATGATTTCAGCGCGTTTCGTGCTGCCGAGTGTCAGGCCAAATCACCGATTAAAACGCTGCATCGTGCCAGCATTGAGCGACGGGGGAATTTTCTGCTGTGCGACTTTCGCGCCAACGCGTATTTGCACCACATGATCCGCAACATCATGGGGGGCCTGGTGCAAGTCGGTATCGGCAAATATCCACCGGAGTGGATGCGTGAGATTTTGCAAGGCCGCGATCGTAGTCTGGCTGCGCCGACCTTCGACGCCGCTGGGCTTTATCTCTCGTACATCCGGTATCCTTCCATTTTTGATTTACCGGAATCTTCTGAGCGATGGCTGTACGCGTAAAAATTTGCGGTATTACCCGACTAGAAGACGCGCTACATGCAGCGACTGCAGGCGCGGATGCGTTAGGTTGGGTGTTTTACGATAAAAGCCCGCGCTACGTCTCAGCGCAGCAAGCGGCGGCCATCGGCGCAGTCTTGCCGCCATTTATTACCCGGGTCGGTTTGTTCGTGGATGCTTCTGTTGACGATGTCAAAAGCGTATTGCAATCCGTATCGCTCGACTTATTGCAGTTTCACGGCAACGAAAGCCCCGCGTTCTGCGCGCAGTTTGGCAAGCCCTATATCAAAGCCGTACGCGTCCACGCCGCTACGGATTTGCTAAAATACGCAGCTGATTTTAACGCCGCGTGCGGTTTGTTACTCGATGCCTATGTGCCAGGGGTGCCGGGCGGTACTGGCGAATCGTTTGACTGGAAACTGATCCCGGCAAATTTCCCTAAACCCATCGTGCTGTCCGGCGGACTCACGCCTGAAAATGTGGCCGACGCGGTGCAACAAACTCACCCGTGGGCCGTGGATGTGTCCAGCGGCGTTGAATCGAGCAAAGGCATCAAAGACCCTCAAAAGGTCACCCAATTCATAGCGAACGCGAAAGCCTCATGAACCAAACTGACCTCCCTGACGCCTCCGGCCACTTTGGCCCCTACGGTGGCATTTTTGTAGCCGAAACCTTAATGGCCGCGTTGGATGAATTGCGCGTTGAATACGACAAAGCGCGTAAGGATCCCGCTTTCATCGCCGAGTTCGACTACGAATTGAAGCACTACGTCGGCCGTCCGAGCCCGGTGTATCACGCCAAACGCTTGTCCGAACTACTAGGCGGCGCGCAGATATATCTGAAGCGCGAAGACCTGAATCACACCGGTGCGCATAAGATCAATAACACCATCGGTCAGGCCTTGCTGGCGCGGCGCATGGGCAAAAAGCGCGTGATCGCCGAAACCGGCGCAGGCCAGCACGGCGTGGCATCGGCTACCGTAGCTGCGAGATACGGCATGGAGTGCGTGGTGTATATGGGCAGCGAGGACGTGCAACGCCAATCGCCCAACGTGTATCGAATGAAGCTACTCGGTGCGACCGTGGTCCCTGTATCTAGTGGATCGAAAACGTTGAAGGACGCGTTGAATGAGGCGATGCGCGACTGGGTAACCAACGTCGAGTCCACCTTTTACATCCTCGGCACCGCCGCCGGCCCACACCCGTACCCAATGTTGGTGCGCGATTTTCAATGTGTGATCGGGCGGGAATGCATCACGCAAATGCCCGAGATGATCGGTCGCCAGCCCGATGCGGTTATCGCCTGCGTCGGCGGCGGCTCGAATGCGATCGGGATATTCCACCCTTACATCCCTTACGAAAACGTGCGCCTGATCGGTGTAGAAGCAGGGGGCGAGGGCGTCGCAACAGGTCGCCACGCTGCACCGCTTTCCGCCGGCACGCCGGGCGTGCTGCACGGGTTCAAAAGTTATCTGATGCAGGACGAAAACGGCCAGATAATCGAAACGCATTCAGTCTCGGCCGGACTAGATTACCCCGGTGTCGGTCCCGAGCACAGTTACCTAAAAGATGCGGGGCGCGCCGAGTATGTGGCGATCAACGACGACGAAGCGATGCGCGCGTTCCACGATCTGTGCAAATATGAAGGCATTATTCCCGCGCTCGAATCGAGCCACGCGCTGGCGCAAGCGATGAAAATTGCACCGACGATGGGCAAGGAAAAAGTGCTGCTAGTGAATCTCTCCGGGCGCGGCGACAAAGATATCAATACGGTCGCGAAGCTGACGGGGATCACGCTGTAGGCATGGGCAACTGGAGAAAATCCTTGATCTAATTTTGTGCGGTGGAAGCGATCACAATATCGCCTTTGATGATTTGACCTTCTTGCTTGAGAACCTTGGTTCGAAAAGAGAATTAAGGGCAGCCTTCACGTATTCAGCCAGGATGGCATTGAAGAAATCATCAACGTTCAGCCCTCCGGAAGCAAAGCCAAACCCTATCAGGTAAAACAGCTTCGGGGGGTGTTCTTGTGAAGTACAAGCTGTCGGGAGGATGAACATGTATCGATATGAAATCATTCTGTACTGGAGTGCTGAAGATTCAGCATTTATCGCCGAGGTGCCGGAACTCCCCGGCTGCATGGCACATGGCGATACGCAGGATGAAGCATTGCATCAAGCGCAGCAAGCGATGGCGGCCTGGGTTGAAGTCGCGGAAGAAATTGGGCGACCCATCCCCGACCCGCGTGGGCGATTGATGTATGCCTGAGAATATCTTGATGGTTGCTAGGCAGTCTGGAATTTCCCGTTAACATGGCAATTCCCGATTTCCAAAGTATTTTCTTGCCCCTTCTGAAAGCCTGCGCTGATGGTCAAGAACATACTAAGCAGGAATTGCTGCCTTTACTGGCAAAGCAGTTCGGCCTGACTGACGACGAGCTTTCAATCAAGCTTGCCAGTGGCAATCAGGGTATGTTCGATAATCGTGTGGCTTGGACTAAAACCCATCTCAAACAGGCGGGGTTAATAGAGAGTTTACGGCGGGGTGTTTTCAGGATATCTGCCCGTGGCGTGGGGGTTTTGCAAGAAGATCCTTCATTTTTAAATATCAGGTATCTGAAACGCTTCCCTGAGTACGTAATTTTTAATACCGGAAAACCAAAAGATGAGGGCAAGTTAGTCGAGCCGATTTTTGTGAGCGCTGAAACCCCTGACGAACTCATCGCAGGCGGCTACAAACAATTGCGCGAAGCACTAGCGATTGATTTGATCGGCCGTATTAAAAGCGTCAGCCCTTCGCGCTTTGAGGAACTGGTCGTCGAGCTATTGTTAAAAATGGGCTATGGCGGTACGCAAGAAGACGCAGGTCGGGTAGTGGGCAAAAGTGGCGACGGCGGGATCGACGGCATCATCCATGAAGACCGGCTTGGCCTCGATGTGATTTATATTCAGGCCAAACGTTGGGAAGCCGATGTAGGTCGCCCTGAAATCCAGAAGTTTGTGGGCGCATTAGCGGGCAACAAGGCCAGCAAAGGCGTGTTCATTACCAGCTCGGGTTTTTCAAATGGGGCACGTGAATATGCTGCTCACGTCAATCATCGGGTAGTGCTAATTGATGGTGCGATGCTCGCAGAATTAATGATGGATTTTGACCTGGGCGTTTCCGTCAAAGATGTTTATACGGTGAAACGCCTGGATACGGATTATTTTGAAGAAGACTAAACCATGAGCCGCATCGGCCCGATTTTTACCGCGCTCAACGCGCAACACAAAAAAGTTTTAATTCCTTTCATCACCGCGGGCGACCCTGATCGCGAGGCGACGGTCCCGTTGATGCATGCGCTAGTACAAGCGGGCGCGAACATTTTGGAGTTGGGCGTGCCGTTTTCGGACCCGATGGCAGATGGGCCAGTGATCCAGCGGGCATCAGAACGGGCGCTAGCGACAGGCACTTCGCTGCGTGATGTGCTGGTGCTGGTGGCGACATTTCGCAAAACCAATACGACGACGCCGGTGGTGTTAATGGGCTACGTCAACCCGATAGAACGCATGGGCGAAGCAGTCTTCATCCAAGCGGCGTTAGAGGCAGGCGTGGATGGTGTGCTAACAGTAGACTATCCACCGGAAGAGGCGAGAGAATTTAGCGCCGCACTCAAAGCCGCCGGAATAGACCCGATATTTTTGTTATCCCCCACCACACCTGACGCGCGCATTGCGACCATAGCCGAGCAGGCGAGCGGCTTCGTGTATTACGTATCGTTGAAAGGCGTGACCGGCGCGGGCAATATCGACCTTGCAGAGGTCGCGGCGCGGGTGGAAGTTATCCGCAGCCGCTGTGGCGTGCCGGTTGGCGTGGGCTTTGGGATTCGCGATGCGGCTACCGCAGGCGCGATTGCAGGCTTTGCCGACGCGGTGGTGGTGGGTAGCCGGATTGTTCAGGAGATTGAGTCTTCAGCGCCCGACATCCGGCTTAAAAATGTGGGTGGGCTGGTGGCGGGCCTGCGCGCGGGGATGGATGCGACACCTAAAAGGAAAGACAAGGCATGAGCTGGTTTCAAAAAATACTCCCGCCCAAAATCAAGCGCCGCATCGAGACTAAAAAATCCGTGCCCGAAGGCCTGTGGTCGAAGTGCCCTGCATGTAGCGAGGTATTGTACAAAGCCGATCTGGAAAACAATCTCGAAGTCTGCCCCAAGTGTGATCACCATCAGCGTATTGGCGCGCGGCAGCGGTTGTATATTCTGCTGGATGCGGAAGGACAGCGCGAAATCGGTACGCACATTACCCCGCTGGACCCGTTGAGATTTAAAGACACCAAAAAATATATCGACCGCATTAAGGAAGCGCAGGTCGCGACGAATGAGACCGATGCGCTGATAGTGATGGGCGGCAGCGTTAAGCATATCCCGGTGGTCGCCGCGGCGTTTGAGTTTAAATTCATGGGCGGCTCGATGGGCGCGGTGGTGGGCGAGCGGTTTGTACTTGGCATTGAGGCGGCCATTGAATCGAATTCGGCATTCGTGTGTTTTGCCGCTAGCGGCGGCGCACGGATGCAGGAAGGGCTGTTTTCGTTGATGCAAATGGCTAAAACCTCGGCCGCGTTGACCCAGCTCGCCCGCCATCGGCTACCGTTCATTTCAGTACTAACCGACCCTACCATGGGCGGTGTATCGGCAAGTTTTGCGATGCTCGGCGATCTGATCATCGCCGAGCCGAATGCGCTAATTGGTTTTGCGGGCCCGCGCGTAATCGAGCAAACCGTGCGTGAAACGCTGCCAGAGGGCTTTCAGCGCGCCGAGTTTCTGCAAGAGAAAGGCGCAATTGACCGCATTATTGACCGACGCCAAATGCGCAACGAACTGGCAACGACGCTAGCGATGATGATGGGACGGCCTGCGATTGCCGAATGAAACTTCGCTCGAATCCTGGCTTGCCAGGCTGGAGCAGCTGCACCCCACGACCATAGATCTGGGCCTGGAGCGGGTGCGACGCGTATCGGTCGCGTTGGGCTTGAACCCGAGTTTTCCTATCATCACCGTCGGTGGGACCAACGGCAAAGGCTCCACCTGCGCCTATCTGGAAGCCATGCTGCGCGCTGCGGGCTACAAAACAGGTCTTTATACTTCGCCACATCTATTGCGCTATAACGAACGGGTGCGCGTGGCAGGTGAAGAATCCAACGACACAGACTTGATCGCCGCCTTCGAGCGTATCGAGGCTGCGCGTGGCCCCACCTCTCTGACGTATTACGAATTCGGCACGTTGGGCGCGATGCTGCAATTCGTCGCTGCTGGAGTAGACGTCGCGATCCTGGAAGTGGGTTTGGGCGGACGGCTGGATGCAGTGAATATTTTCGACGCCGATGCGGCAATTGTGACCAGCGTCGATCTCGATCATCAAGATTATTTAGGCGACACGCGCGAATTAATTGGGTTTGAGAAGGCCGGTATTTATCGGGCCAAGCGCCCCGCGATATGCGCAGACCCGGACCCGCCTGCTAGCCTGGTTACGCATATTGCAAATCTCGGTGCAGATGGCTGGCAGTTAGGCGAAGATTTCCAATTGCGCAGGGCCCCTAGTCACTGGACTTATCACGGCCGCGAGTGGGTATTGCCTGAGTTGCCATTGCCTGCCATGACAGGGGCGCACCAGATACGCAACGCGGCGGCTGCGATTGCGGCGCTAGAAGCGCTGCAAGCCCATTTGCCAGTAGATACGCAAGCTATTACACAAGGCCTATGCGAGGCCTGCGTGGCGGGGCGCTTTCAGCGTATCGGGCAGCGTCCGGAAATTGTGCTTGATGTGGCGCACAACCCCGAGGCAGCACGTGCATTGGCGGCGACACTCGCGGCGCACCCTGTTGTGGGGCGCACTTGGGCGGTGATCGGCATGCTGGCAGATAAGGATGTCGCCGGCGTGATTGCAACACTGAGTAAACAAATTTATGGCTGGTTTGTGTGTACGCCAGATTCGCCGCGGGGCCTCGCCGCATCAGCGCTGGCGGATAACATCCGAGTAGCGTTGCCAGGGGCCATCATTACTCAATGTGCCGATCCCCAGGCCGCGTTCGAAATGGCGCAAAAGCAGGCGGGGGTTGATGATAGAATCGTGGCCTTCGGATCGTTTTACACGGTCGCTGCCGTCCTCAAACATGTCTACCCCCGCTAGTGAAGATGACCTGAAACGCCGCGCGCGCCGCCGGTTGATTGGCGCAGTAGCGCTAACTTTGGTTGCCATTATTGTGCTGCCACTGCTACTCGAGAACGAGCCGCCACCCGCCGGTCGGCTCGAAGTGCATATGCCACCGGTAGCCTCATTGCCACAGCCAAAAGAGCCTGCAAAAGTAGAGCCCAAACAAGTCGCGCCTAAGCAAGAGGAGTCTAAGCAAGAGCAGCTAACACTTGCGCCAGCGCCTCCGCCCGTTAATGTGCCAACCATTGCAGAAACCAAGCTGCCTCCCACGCATAAACCTGCCTTGCCAGATAAGCCCAAGCCGAAACCCAAAGTGTTAGCTGAGCCTGAGACCAAAGCCAAGCCTAAATCGAACGCCCCAGATAAAACGGAGTCCAAAAAGCATTCTGCGGATAAGCCTTCCCCCACGGCGTTTGTCGTGCAGCTTGGTGCGTTTTCTGACCCCACTAAAACCGCAGCGTTAAAAAGCCGCGCTGCCGAGCTTGGCTTAACCACTTACGTCGATAAATCGGGCACCCTCACCCGCTTGCGCGCGGGGCCGTTTCGTTCACGTGCAGAAGCTGTAGAAGCCGCGGCCCAATTTGCTGAAGCGGGGATGAGCGGGCAGGTGATGCCAAAGTGACCGCGCTAGATATCATTGTTTTACTGATCATAGGCATAACCGCCGTACGTGGCTTAATGCGGGGTTTTGTGGACACACTGTTTTCTCTGGCGGCCTGGTTTTTGGCATTTATGGCGGGCAAGTGGGGCGCTGTGGTCGTAGCCCCAATGTTGCCCGTAAGTATGGATAGCGCGCGGATGCGATACTTTGTGGCTTTTGCGCTGGTGTTTCTGGTGGTGTTGGTGGGCGTGCTGCTGTTGGGCCATTTGCTTGCATCAATGCTTAGAGCCATTGGTTTGGGCGGGGCCGACAAGGTACTGGGCGGTGCCGTCGGTCTTCTCAAAGGTGGCTTGATCGTGATTGGATTTACGCTGGTGGCGGGGCTGAGTTCGCTCCCGCGCACGCAATTATGGCGGTCGGCAAGCTTATCGAGTTCTTTGGAGGCAGTGGCGGTACGCGCGTTGCCGTTTTTACCTCCCAAGATCGCGAAATACATTAAATTTACTTAGGCTCCCAACATGTGCGGTGTAATCGGTGTCGTAGCGAATACTTCTGTCAACCAGCTGCTTTATGATGGCTTGATGGTGTTGCAGCATCGCGGTCAGGATGCTGCGGGCATCGTTACCGCTGAGGGAAACCGCTTTCATATGCACAAAGGCCCGGGGCTTGCGCGCGACGTGTTTCGCACTCGCGACATGCGCCATTTACTCGGCGACATGGGCGTGGCGCATGTGCGTTATCCCACCGCGGGTAGCGCCTCGTCCAGTGCCGAATCGCAACCTTTATATGTGAATTCGCCTTACGGTATTGTGCTCGCGCATAACGGCAATTTAACGAATACCGAGGAGCTTAAGCGGTCGGTATTCAGTGCCGATTTGCGGCATGTGAATACCAATTCAGACTCGGAAGTATTGTTGAATGTATTGGCGCATGAACTGCAATCGCGCGCTACCGGGGGCAGCCTTAATCTGGACACGATTTTTGCGGCGGTGGCAGGCGTGCACAGCCGTTGTCGCGGTGCCTATTCAGTGGTGGCTTTTATCGCGGGCTACGGCTTATTGGCGTTTCGCGATCCGCACGGCATTCGTCCGCTGGTGATGGGGGTGAATGAGCAGACCACTCCGCCGGAATATATTGTCGCGTCTGAAAGCGTAGCGGTGGATGCGCTAGGCTTCAAATTATTGAGGGATGTGGCGCCCGGTGAAGCAGTGTTTATCGACTACGAGCGTAAGTTGCATACGCGCCAATGCAGCGACCACTCGGCCCTCAACCCGTGCATATTTGAATACGTTTATTTGGCGCGGCCGGATTCCGTCATCGATGGCGTCTCGGTATACAACACTCGTCTGCACATGGGCGTAGCACTTGCCGAAAAAATCAAACGGGATTTTTCGCATTTGAAGATCGACGTGGTGATTCCGATCCCCGACACCAGCCGCCCTTCGGCATTGCAACTGGCGAACCACTTGAATGTGCCGTATCGCGAAGGCTTTATCAAAAACCGTTACATCGGCCGCACCTTCATCATGCCGGGCCAAGCGCTGCGCAAAAAATCCGTGCGCCAAAAACTCAACGCCATTGCAGAAGAATTCAAGGGCCAGAATGTGTTGCTAGTCGACGATTCGATCGTACGTGGCACCACCAGTCGCGAAATCGTGCAGATGGCGCGGGACGCGGGAGCGAAACAAGTCTATTTCGCCTCGGCCTCGCCGCCAGTGCGCTTCCCCAATGTGTATGGCATCGACATGCCTACGCGCAACGAGCTAATTGCAAACGGCCGCAGCGACGAAGAAATCGCGCGCGAGATCGGTTGCGATGCGCTTATCTATCAAGACCTCGATGCAATGATCGCTGCCGTGCAGTTGGGCAACCCGGCCATACGCGAATTCGACACCTCCTGCTTCGACGGCTGCTACATCACCGGCGACGTAACCCCTGAGTATGTCAATTACATGGAAGCATTACGCAATGGCGAAAATCCGGACCCGGCAACCTTGTCGACGCAGCAGCTGGATTTAAATCTGGCAGTGAGTGCTTGACGCCTGAATGGGTCAGGGGTAAATTTAATGCAGCGCCGATTTGAGTTTCAGCTTGCGGGCGCTTAATAAATTCGGCTAAAGCGTTCGGAAAACCCCGTCGCGCTAGCCGCACGGGGTTTTGTTTTTTTGGAGACACAGCATGGACGAACATTACGACATTGAAACGCTGGCGGTTCGCGCAGGCACCGTGCGCAGCCAGTTCAACGAACATTCCGAGGCGCTCTTTCTAACCTCCAGCTTTGTGTTTGGCAGCGCAGCAGAGGCCGCGGCGCGCTTCAAGGGCGAGCAACCCGGGCCCATCTATGCGCGGTTCACCAATCCCACCGTCAGCATGATGGAGGAGCGGCTGGCGGCGCTCGAAGGCGCGGAACGCTGCGTGGCATTCGCGTCCGGGATGGCGGCGATTCTGGCGACCGTGATGGGGCTGATGAAGGCGGGCGAGCATGTAGTGGCGTCGCGCGCGATCTTTGGCTCGACGGTACAGTTGTTCAGCAACATCCTCGGGCGTTTTGGCATCGAGACGACGTATGTGTCGCCGACCGATCCGCAAGAGTGGCAAGCCGCGATCCGGCCGAATACCAAGTTGTTTTTTGTTGAGTCGCCGTCCAATCCGCTGACTGAGATAAGCGACATCCGTGCGCTCGCAACGATTGCGCACGCGCACGGCGCATGGCTCGCGGTCGATAACTGCTTTTGCTCCCCTGCGTTGCAAAAACCACTCGAGCTCGGCGCCGACATCATCATCCATTCCGCCACCAAATACCTGGACGGGCAGGGCAGGGTGCTGGGCGGCGCGGTGCTGGGCAGCCACGCACTGATGGACGGGGTGTACACGTTTTTGCGTACCGCCGGGCCCACGCTGTCGGCCTTTAATGCCTGGATCATCCTCAAAGGCATGGAGACGCTGAGTCTGCGCATGGACGCGCATTCGCGCGGGGCGCTGGCCTTGGCGCAATGGCTGGAAGCTCAGCCGAATGTGGCGCGCGTGTTCTATCCCGGCCTGCCTTCGCATCCGCAACATGTGCTCGCGATGGCGCAACAAAAAACCGGCGGCGGCATCGTCGCGTTTGAATTGAAAGGCGGCCAGGCCGCCGCGTGGAAGCTGATCGACCACACGCGCATGCTATCGATCACCGCCAATCTGGGTGACACAAAAAGTACCATCACGCATCCCGCAACCACTACCCACAGCCGCATCACGCCGGAGCAGCGGATAGCCGCGGGCATCAGCGATGGCTTGGTGCGAATTGCGGTGGGGCTGGAGTCCGTCGCGGACATCCAAGCGGATTTGGCGCGCGGGCTAACAGGCTAAGCAGGTGGCCCGATGCCCATAGCCAGTAATCTCCGCGAGGTGCAAGCGCGAGTTGCCCGCGCCGCACTCGCCTGTGGGCGCGACCCCCAAACCTTTACGGTGTTAGCGGTGAGCAAGACCTTCGATCACCTGGCCGTATTGGAGGCTGTGCAAACCGGGCAGCGCGATTTTGGCGAAAACTATTTACAGGAAGCGCTGGACAAGCAAAAAGCCGTCGCCCATCCCGAGCTGATCTGGCACTTCATCGGCCCGATTCAAAGCAACAAAACCCGAGGCATCGCCGAGAATTTTGCGTGGGTTCACAGTCTCGACCGGTTGAAAATCGCCGAACGTCTGTCGGCGCAACGCCCCATCTCTGCGCCTCCGCTGAATGTCTGCATTGAAGTCAATATTAGCGGCGAGGCCAGCAAGAGCGGGGTGTTGCCTGAAGCGCTGGATGCATTCCTAGACGAAGTGGCCGGGCTCCCGCAGTTGAAACTCCGCGGCTTGACGGCGATTCCCGCCCCCACAACCGATCTCGCCCAGCAGCGCGCGGCCTTTCGTCAGGTGCGAGAGTTGTTCGATGGGCTCAATCAACGCGGACATCATCTCGATACCTTGTCGATGGGCATGTCGGCCGATCTAGAGGCCGCCATCGCCGAGGGCTCAACTCTGGTGCGTATTGGTACGGCCATATTTGGGAAGAGGAGTTAACGTCCCACATGATCCGTCGACAGAGCGGCTGGGAGTCCGTTTTTTGTAGTGGTATCGTCGATGTGGTTATTAGGCACCCTTTTGCTTCTGTTGCTGAACCAACAACACCTCTGCTTGCAGGGTAGTCCATAGCGTAACTGCGATCAGTGTGAATTGATCACCAGGTGGCAACTCCAAAAATTTTGTGCCGTGCTTAATGAATTCGGTGGTATCGCGGATTCGCTTAAACATCTCTTGCGCCTGCTGCTTATCGACAACTCGCAGGGACTCGTAGAGGTTGTTGACGGTTCCAGAATCGAGCTTCGTTTCGAGCCGGTGTGCAAATGCATTTCGGAGGCTGCCCATCGCCCGAAGTGAGGGGCCGAGAGTAGTATCCAAACCAAGGACTAAAGCTAAAGTGACTTGCCCATCGTAATCCAGGTTCAGCTTCTTAACATGCGTCGGTGATGGGGCGAGACAATCGACCCACATAAACAAGAGATTTTCAAGCTGAATATGTGCGCGAATGACCGCGCCAATCTCATCCTCACGAAAAAGATCCTTAACCATCCCGTCGAGACTGCGTTGAGCATGGTCGGGGGTTTCCATAGGTGCCCTAACTATTAAGGTTTCCACCACAGTGAAAGCATTGGCACGTAAGTGACCAACATCAGCCAAATCAACATAATGGCGAGAAACGGCAACGTTGAGCGGAACACGCTCAGCAGCGGCACTTTGAAGCGCTGGCACGATAGAAACAGGTTGATGCCTACCGGAGGCGTGAGGTAGCCGATTTCGAGGTTGGCGAGCACCAGTATCCCAAGATGAATCGGGTCCACGCCGAAGCGGTGCGCCAGAGGCAGCAGTAGTGGAATCACGACGACGATCGCGGAAAAAATATCCATCATCGCACCGACGACCAGCAGGAACACATTCAATAACAGCAGAAATTGCAGCGGGCTGTGGATGTGTTGTTCCAACGTTTCCAGCAGCTGCATCGGAATTTGCGCGTCGATCAAGAGATTAGTTAATCCCATCGCGGCGCTGAGGATGATCAGGATGCTGCCGACCAACACGGTGGTTTCGCGCACCACTTCGATCAAATGCCGGGACGTATGTAGCGTGCGATGGATGGCGACTTCCAGTACCACGGCATAGGCTGCGGTGACCGTGGCGGCTTCGGAGATGGTGAGCCAGCCTGACAGCAACCCGCCGATGATGCCCACGGGTAAAAACACATCCCAGATGCCTTCGCGTAGCGCCTGCTTGATTTGCGCACGGGTGTAGATGGTGCGCTCGGCGTGGGTCGCGCGGCCGATGCGCATGCTATACAGCGACAGCATTACCAGCAGCAGCAACGTGGGCACTAGGCCCGCTAGAAACAACTGTTCGATGCTGACCTGCGCGATCACGCCGTATACCAGAATGACCAGGCTGGGCGGCAGCAATAAACCTATCGACCCCGCGGAGGTCACCAGCCCTAACGAAAATCTCGCGGGGTAGGCTTCACGCAACAACATGCCGTGCAGCAGGCCGCCAAGCGCCAGGATGGTGACGCCCGATGCGCCTGAAAACGCGGTAAAAAACGCACACGAGGTGAGCGTGACGACCGCCAGTCCTCCGGGCATTCTGCCGACCAGCGCGGTAAATACCTGTATCAGTCGGCGCGGCGCACCGCCGTGCGAGAGCACGACGCCCGCAAACGTGAAAAGCGGGATAGCAATCAACGTGGGCGACGAGCCGAGACGCACCATTTCGATAATCAATACCGCGGTATCCATATCGCTGCTCATCGCCATGATTAAGGCGCCCGCCGCCAGCACGATAAACAGGGGCACGCCCAGAAGTGCGAGCAGGATTAACGCGAGGATGATCGCAGCTGTCATCCAGCAGGCGGGGGACTGACGGCAGTTGCAGGTGGGGCGGTAGCGGCGCCCGCATTGATCAAAAAGTGCAGGCTGAGCGCCGCAAATCCAAACGGAAAAATAATCAGCAACGCGGTGGCAATTTGGTCGGCCGGTGCAGCGGCTTGCCATTCTTGCCACCAAAAGCGCGCTGCGGGCCACGCGAGTGCCGCGCACACTGCGCTTGCGATCAGCTGCAGTGGCACAGCCAAAATACGCTGCCACGCTGCAGGGAGAATCAGGTTCAGCACATCGATACGAATATGCCGGTGCGAATGCACCGCAATGGCGGCACCCGCGAACACTACCCACATCACCAGACCGCGGATCACTGCGTCAGCTTCGCCCAAACCCAGATGAAGAAAGTTACGCGCCAGTATTTGTGCCAACGACAGCAGCAGCATTAATGCCAAACTCAACGCAGCTACGATCAGCCAGCCTCGCAACAGCAAGCGCTCAAGTAGCTGACAACCGCGTTTAAGCGAGGTCATAAATCGACTAGGGTTTTTTAGCGCGCACCGCAATGATCGCTTTATTGACTCGCGCAACCATTTCGCCGGGAAGATAGCCCGAGCGGATAAGCTCAGCGGAGGCTTTATCGCGCAATGCGTAAAGCTCTTTTTCATCGACGTCTTTCCAGGCCAGTGTGGTTTTCACCCCATTTTGGCGCAGTACTGTCAGGCTTTTTTCATTGTCCGCGCGTGTTTCGGTAATGAGTCTGGCGCTGGTCTGTTTTCCGGTTTTGAGTAACAGTGTTTGCAAGTCAGCGGGCAATTGTGTGAAAAAAGCGCGCGACACCAAAAGTCCACCAATGCCATTTGAAAGCGGCACTTCCGACATGTAAGGCGTTTTGGTGAACCACTGAAACGCAATCGCGCCGAGTGGAGGGGCGATAGTGGTATCGATCAGGCCGGTGGACAAACTGGTATACACGTCAGTGAGCGGCAAGGGTACCGGTGAAATCCCGCTAGCGTTAAAAAACGCAATTCCTACCGGGTCGCCCTGCCACAGCCAGATGCGTTTTTTCTTCAAGTCGTCTAAGGTGGAGATGGGCTGCTTGGAAAAAAATCGCAGAAAGCCGACTTCCATCCAACCCAATAATTCGTAGTCGTTTTTGCGAAATCCGGCTTCTATTTCTGGCATGAATTGCGCGCGTACCGCGTCGATTTCTTGTGCATCGCGAAACATATAGGGTATTTCAAAAATGCGAGCGGCCGAATAAATATGACCGATACCGTGGCCGGTGAAAGCTGCGCCTTGCAACTGACCGAAGCGAATCTTGCGTAATACATCGGGTTCGTCACCTGAGACACCACCTGGATACAGCTTGAAACGTAACCGGCCCTGGCTTTCTTTTTCGACTTGCTTGGCCCAGTCACTAATGATGTTCATCCAGGTTGAGCCTTGCGGCGCAAGCGTGGCAAATTTCAGCGTGTAGTTATCTTCTGCGTGGGCAAACCCCAACCCCAGCCAGCAGAGCGCAATCGCGATCAGTTTCTTCAAAATAAGTCCTCTTCTTGTGAGAGCAGGCGCCGTGCTTTGGCGCGGGCGATCTCATTCGCCAACGACATTTCGGACGGCAAATTTTTGGCGGCCAGTACTGCATTTAATTGCGTGTGAAACGCCAATCGGTCGCCAGTTTGTCGCAGTAAATATTGCGCGCGCAGCACTTCCGTAAGTAGCCAGCGATTGTGTGAGCGCAATGCGGCCTGATCAAAATGCTGGGCTGATTTAACAAAGTCGCCCCCCAGCATAGTCGAGCGGCTTCCATAGTAAACACCGAAAAATACATGTGGCCCGCCGAAGTAATAATCGGGGTTGAGTTCCAGCACGCGCTGCATCAAACGCGCGGTTTTGGGCAGGTCGGCAATGCGCGCGGGGTCGTTGCGGTTAAGGTCTATCCACTTGGCCCAGTTGGATGCGACCCAAAATAATTCGGGCACGGCTTGTGAGCCCAAGGAGGCGACACGTTGCGTAATCTCATCCGGGGTGGCCTCCAACATATTCTCGCCCCCCCCGGCGATAGCTAATCCTGCAAGCGCGTGGTCAAGTCCGCGCTTGTATAAAAGACTTGCGCGGGCGGGTTGCTCATCCTCAACAAAGCCATAAGCATATCCATAAAAGCCTTCTGCGGCCGCCATGCGCAAACCTCGGTCTTGCGGCAGTTCAACTATCAGGCTTTCGGTAAGCTTGAGGTTGGCGGGAATGGCTGCACGCGCCAGTTCCAAATCGGTTTCCTGGTTCATGCTGCGTACACCCACATCGATCAGACCGCGCGAAGACTGCGCCACCAGCTGATTCATCGAGCAGCCGCTTAGCAGCAAGCAACCCGCTGCGATCCCAAATTTAAGCAAAATAGACATCGATTTAAATCCGCCCTGCATAGATAAGATTAGGTGATGAGCTGACAACCTTCAGTATCGCAAACTATATAACCGCCGCCCTCACCATACCAGTCGGGCAACACCCAGCGTTCATATTTTTCGCCATTCACAATGAACTGGTGGTGGGCCGGCCGGTGAGTATGGCCGTGGATCATGCGCTGCACGCCATATTGGGTAAACATCTCGGTGACAGCGACTGGATCTACGTCCATGATGGCGTAAGTCTTCTGCGCTTTAGCCTGTTCACTTCCCGAGCGCGCACGTCGTGCCATCGCATGACGTAGCGTCAGCGGCAATGCGTTTAATATTTTGATGACGAGCGGGTGACGCACCACGCGCCGATAGCGTTGGTAATCGGTGTCGGCCGTGCAGAGCGTATCGCCATGCGTGAGCAGGGTAGGTTTACCGAATAAATCGATCAGCACAGGGTCGGGTAGTAACCGCATGCCGCAAAGCCCGGCGTAATGTCCGGCCAGCATAAAGTCACGGTTGCCATGCATGAAGAAGGTTTGAACGCCTTGCGCCGCCAATGTGGATAGATGGTTTGCGACCTCCCGATGCAGGGGAGATTTAAGATCATCGTCGCCCACCCATGCTTCAAATAAATCCCCCAGAATATAAAGCGCCGAAGCGTCGGGTGCGGTCTCGCGCAAAAATGAAAAAAACCGTGCGCTGGCAGCAGGACGTGTTTCACATAAATGCACATCAGCTACAAATAACGCACGCGCGCTCATTGATGCGGCGATGCGGCGTGTTAGATGATTTCGGCTTTAGTGATGAGGATATCTTCGACGGGTACGTCCTGGTGACCAGCGCGGCTGCTGGTACGGACTTTTTTCATCTTGTCGATTACGTCCATGCCCTCGACAACCTTGCCGAATACCGCATAGCCATAGCCTTGCGGAGTGGGCGCAGTGTGATTGAGGAAACTATTGTTAGCCACGTTGATAAAAAACTGGGCGGTGGCGGAATTCGGGTTCGGCGTACGTGCCATCGCGACGGTGTAGGTCTCATTTTTTAAACCATTAGCCGCTTCATTTTCTATCATCGCGCGTGTTGGTTTTTGGGTCATATCGGGTTCAAAGCCGCCGCCCTGAATCATAAAGCCGTCGATGACGCGATGAAAAATCGTGCCATCGAAAAAACCATCGCGCACGTATTGCAAAAAGTTTTCCACCGTTTTGGGGGCTTTGTCGGTATCGAGTTCGAGCGTAAACGTGCCAAGAGTAGTGTGCAGCTTAACCATAGGTATCCTTGATTGTTAGAAGGTGGATAAAATTTCCAGCGATGCTCTGAAGAAATGCCTAACTTCAACCCAAATTAACGGGTGTTTTCGCCCACGATGAGCCAAGTCCCGTTTCGCCATACGAGGTCGAGGGTTTTGCTGGAAGTAGTATTTAGGCGATCCGATTGATAGGTCTGTTTAAAGCTCACGCTGACCTTGTCGGGACTCGTTTGTCGGGTTTTAAAATCTGAAACCACAATGTTTATTCGATCAGGCTGAGTGACGCGTTCTCGCCGTTGCGCTTCCCAGTCAGGACGCGTTAACCCATCCGGGATAGCAAAATCGCTCGCGTAAAAACCCAGATACGAATCGACCTCCCGGCTGGCCCACGCGCGTGCCCACGCTGCGACACTGGCCTCGGCCCCAGCAGGCGTTTGCGGAAATGCAAGTTTGGGAGCGGGGAGGGCGGGGGTGTCAGGGATGGCTTTTGCCGAAGCTTGAGCAACCGCGTCTATGTTCGTCGAGGTTGCTTTGGGCGTACGCTGGGGCCGCGGGTTGACGATATCTTTCAAGGTGGCTAATTTAGTCTTAACCGAAGCATTGTTGGCGTCGAGTTGCGAAGCTTTTTCGTAGGCAATCGACGCCATTTTGGCGTAAATATCCCCCAGATTTTCATGGGCTGTCGCGTAGTTTGGGTGGCTGCGTATAGCCATCTCAAGTGCGATTTTGGCGTCGTCAAACTTGTTTTGGGCAGCGTAGAGCACCGCAAGATTGTTATACGGCTCGGGGAGTTCCGGGAAATCCTCGGTCAGTGCGGTGAAGGTCTGGATCGCCTCGTCAGATTTACCTTGCTCGGCAAGGATTAGCCCTTTTAAAAAACGGGCCTGGGCATCTTTTGGATTGTTGGCTAGGTAGCTATTGGCGCCCTGCAGTGCACCAGTGAGATCGCCTTTGCGGAACTGCTTGTTGATCTGCTGCACGTCGATTGTGGCCGCAAATGCCGACCCCAGTATCAGGCTTGTAGCAAGCGCAGCGATAAAGCGTGATAGGGTCATATGATAATATTGATTCATGGTGTGCGGAGCGCGAATTCTAGCAATTTCGGGCGCTAGAAGACAGTTTGTACCGCAGTCCTTTTACTCCCACTCGAATTTCTCATGCTGCAAATACACAATACCCTGACCCGCACCAAACAAGAGTTTATCCCTCTCCAGTCGGGTCGGGTTCGGATGTACGTATGTGGTATGACAGTTTACGACCTGTGCCACCTTGGGCATGCGCGGGTTTTTGTTGTGTTCGATATGGTCACACGCTGGCTACGCGCAAGCGGCCTGCAAGTTGAATACGTACGCAACATTACCGATATAGACGACAAAATTATTAAGCGCGCTGAAGAAAACGGCGAGTCGCCCGCAGCGTTGGCCGACCGTTTCATTACGGCCATGCATGAAGATGAGCGCGCATTGGGTGTGTTGCCCCCCAACCATGAGCCGCGCGCCACGCAATACGTATCGCAGATGCTGGAAATGATTGGTCAATTGATGCGCAAGGGCCTGGCCTATGCCGCCGCCAATGGCGATGTGTATTACCGCGTGCGGGAGTTTGCAGAATATGGACGACTCTCGGGCAAAAGCCTGGATGAATTGCGTGCCGGTGAACGCGTAGAGGTGGATCAACACAAGCAGGATCCGCTCGACTTTGTGTTATGGAAAGCCGCCAAACCGGGCGAGCCGGCCTGGGAATCACCGTGGGGTTCCGGCCGACCGGGATGGCATATCGAATGCTCAGCGATGAGTGCTGAGTTGCTGGGCGCGCACTTTGATATCCATGGCGGCGGGCAGGATTTGCAGTTTCCGCATCATGAAAACGAGATTGCGCAGTCTGAAGGCGCACATGACTGCACATTCGTGAATTATTGGATGCACAACGGTTTTGTGCGGGTCGACAACGAGAAAATGTCGAAGTCGCTCGGCAATTTTTTTACCATCCGCGAAATACTTAAACAATACGACCCGGAAGTAGTGCGCTTTTTTATATTGCGGGCTCAGTATCGCAGCCCATTAAATTATTCTGACGCCCACTTGGATGACGCTCGCGCCAGTTTGATGCGGCTCTATACCGCTTTGCGCGGGGTAAATGCGAACGACTTAAAAATTGATTGGACCGTGCCCCAAGCAGCGCGCTTTAAGGCGGCCATGGATGACGATTTTAATACCCCCGAAGCTATCGCTGTGCTATTCGACCTGGCATCAGAGGCCAATCGCGGCAGTAGCCCAGCTGCGCAATTATTGCGGTCGCTGGCGGGCACCCTCGGATTATTGCAAGCCAACCCTGCGATTTTCTTGCAAGCAGCCACTAGTCCAGAGGGCATGCTGGAAAACGAAATAGAAACCTTGATTGCTGCACGCCAGACAGCACGCGATACCAAAAACTTTGCTGAATCGGACCGTATTCGCGCTGCGTTGACCGCAGCTGGTGTGATTTTGGAAGACGGTGTAAATGGCACCCAGTGGCGTCGGGCATAAGTTTGGGCATTACGCCGGGATGTTGCCGTTTTACTACACATCAAAAAGCACGCAGCTCCCAGTCTAGAATACGCGGTCTAAACAATTCACTCAGGCTTGTTCCCTGCCAATTTCCTTGAATTCTGAAAACCTGGTCGAGGTCGATGATGTAGCCTTTGGTTACGGTACTCGACCGATTCTTACAAGCATTAAGTTAAAAGCGCGCCGCGGCCAAGTGGTTGCCATCATGGGCAGTAGTGGTTGCGGTAAAACCACGCTGCTACGTCTGATTGGCGGGCAACTGACTCCCAGTCAAGGCGTGATTCGGGTGGCGGGACAAGTGGTTGCCGATCTTGGTCGTGCCGAGCTTTACGCGTTGCGCCGCAAAATGGGCATGCTGTTTCAATTTGGCGCGTTGTTCACCGATATGTCGGTGTTTGACAATGTGGCCTTCCAGTTACGCGAGCATACCGACCTGCCGGAAGACATGGTTAGGGATTTGGTATTGATGAAACTGCATGCGGTGGGTTTACGCGGCGCGGCAGCATTAATGCCAGCAGAATTGTCCGGAGGGATGGCGCGCCGAGTTGCGCTGGCCCGAGCGATAGCGCTAGACCCAATGCTGATCATGTACGACGAGCCTTTTGCGGGACTCGATCCAATTTCGTTGGGGGTGACTGGCCAACTTATTCGCAAACTGGCAGATACGCTCGGCCTGACCTCATTAGTCGTCACGCACGATATCCAGGAGTCACTGAGAATCGTCGACTATGTGTATTTTATTTCGAACGGTGTGATCGAGGCCGAAGGTACGCCCGCTGAAATTCGCGCGTCGCATCTGCCGTTTGTTCACCAATTTGTGCATGGTGAGCCCGATGGTCCCGTGCCTTTTCATTACCCCGCCCCCGACTACGCTAAAGACTTGAATTTGGGAGCCGTCGGTGCTTAAAGTCAGCGTGGAAAACTTGGGCAGCCGCACCCTTGCAGCTATAGAAAGCATCGGCTTTGCCGCGCGCTTTTTCGCAGCGATTTTGTTGCGCTCAGGCACGGCTTTCAGTCGTTTTGGTCTCACTATCCGTGAAATATATTTCAGCGGTGTCCTCTCGCTGATCATTATTCTGGTGTCAGGATTATTTGTAGGCATGGTGCTAGCGCTGCAAGGTTACGAAACCTTGCAAACTTTCGGTGCGGAAGAGTCGCTTGGGATACTGGTGGCATTGTCGTTGGTAAGGGAGCTCGGGCCGGTAGTCGCCGCGCTGTTGTTTGCCAGTCGCGCCGGGTCGGCAATCACCGCTGAAATCGGTTTAATGAAAGCGACCGAGCAACTCTCGGCGATGGAAATGATGGCGATTGATCCAATTGCGCGCGTGGTAGCACCGCGGTTTTGGGCTGGAGTGGTGTCGATGCCGTTGCTCGCTGCGCTGTTTTCGGCGATGGGCATTTTGGGGGGTTACCTGGTGGGTGTGCAGCTGATTGGTGTCGATGAAGGCTCTTTCTGGTCGCAGATGCAGGCGGCCGTCGATTTTGAACAAGACATCATGAACGGCGTCATCAAAAGCTTCGTATTCGGTATCGCCATTACTGCGATAGCGCTGTATGAAGGTTATGAGGCACCTCCCACTGCAGAAGGCGTGTCGGGGGCGACGACGCGCACAGTAGTCACTTCCAGTCTCGTTGTGCTGGCGTTGGACTTTGTGTTGACCGCGTTTATGTTTCGAGGTTTATAAAATGAATAAGACTGCGTTGGACCTATGGGTGGGGATTTTTGTAATCGCGGGTATTGGCGCATTGCTGTTTCTGGCGTTTAAGGTCGGAAGTGTGAATGCCGTAAAAGCTTCTGATGGCTATCAGGTCGTCGCGGCTTTCGACAATATTGGTGGCCTTAAAGCCCGTGCCCCAGTTAAAAGTGCGGGTGTAGTGGTGGGACGGGTATCTGATATCAGCTTTGACAGTCAGACTTATGAAGCGCTGGTTACACTGAGAATAGACAAACGATATGCTTTCCCTAAAGACACTTCGGCAGCCATTCTGACCTCGGGATTATTAGGTGAACAATATATTGGCATTACTGCAGGGGGCGATAGCGTAAAATTAAAAGATAAAGATCGAATCAAAATCACCCAGTCTGCAGTAGTGCTGGAAAACTTGATTAGCCAGTTTTTATTCGGCAAAGCACAAGAAGGGAAAACACAATGAAATTGACCACTTTGACACACGCATTACTCGCGACCGGGCTGATGATGAGCGCAATCGAGGCCTGGGCGGACACAATAAATTTGCCGCAAGCCGTCGAAATGAGTCTGGCCGCAGATCCGCGTATCAAGGAACGCGAGCAATTGATTGAATCTGCCCGGGGACTGCTACAGGAGGCACAAGCCAATCAAGGCTGGCGTGTAAACGCCAATGCCTTTGTGGGTGTAGCGCCAGAGGTTAATGGCGGCTTTTATCAGAACGGTGCAACCAGTGGCACCACGCCCCGTTCGGACGGAAACAAAATCCATGGCCTTTCCGATTGGACTCACCTGGAGTTCTCGCTAATCAAACCGCTGTATACCTTTGGCAAAATTGAGCGTTATGGCGAAGCAGCACAGGCCAATATTGATCTCAAACGCGGTGATTTAAAGCAAACGCGCTCCGATACCGTGTACGACACCAAACGTGCTTATTATGGCTATCTCACTGCACGTGATGTGCGGGTGTTTCTGGAAGACATGCAGTCGCGCCTTGCCCAAACGATTACCACAACCGAGCGCGAGCTCAAGGACGACAGCGGACAGTCAAAGCAATCCGATTTGTACTCATTACAAACGGCTAAGGGATTGATCGCTAAATATGTTTATCAAGCTCGAGCACTTGAGAAAATTAGTCTCGACGGCCTCAAAGTCATCACCGGGATGGGGCTAAATTCGGATTTACACGTCGCTGACGAGCGCATTGAGCCGGTCGCCTTTCCAAAACTGGATCTGGCCCAACTTCAAGCGCAAGCATTGTCAGAGCGGCCAGAAATGCAACAGCTCGAAGCAGGTTTGCGTTCACGACGTGCATTGGTTGCCGCTAAAAAAGCAGATCGGATGCCTGATGTCTATGCAGGCGTGGTGGGAGCCTTTAACTATGCATCCAATCGCGATCGTCTGAATAATCCGTACATCACAGACACTTTTAATAGCGCGGGTGTGACTCCCGTGGTGGGTGTGAAATGGGACACTACCTTTGGGGTGGCGGATGCCAAAGTCAATCAGGCACAAGCAGAACTTGAAGCGCTCAACCATAAAAGAGCCTTTGCACTGGCAGGCATTCCTTATGAAGTAAGTGAAGCTTATGCTAATGCTCAAGCAAATTTCGAATCACAAAAAGAGTTGGCCTTAAGTGCAGCCGCAGCCCGACGCTGGATGGTGGCCAGCATGGCGGACTTCTCCGCGGGACTCGAAAAAAGTGACAAGGTAGCAGATGCAGTCAAGAGCTACACTCTCGCCAATACCGAGTATCTGCGTACGATCAATGATTACAATATGAACGTGGCCCAATTGGCACGCTTAAGTGGCGAGTTAAAATAAAAGCGTGAACTCAAGCCGCCACTTTCCGTCTATCTTTCACTCCTTCCTGAACAGACCCTAAATCATGCTACGTTTCCTATCAGCTTTTGTTGCGCTTTTAATGGGTATACAGACGGCCTTTGCGGTCAATACTGATATTGCCCCGGATGTGTTGGCGCGAACCACTACACAGGAAGTCATTACGCTGCTAAAAGCCGATAAGGACATTCAAGGCGGCAATTTAAAGAAAGTCTACGAGCTTGTTGAAGCGAAAGTGTTGCCCAATTTCGATTTCAACCGCATGACTCAACTTGCCATAGGAAAACACTGGGCTAGTGCGTCGGCGCAACAAAAGCAGGCATTGGTTAGAGAGTTTCGCAATTTGCTTGTGCGCACTTATGCCACTTCACTTACTGCATTCAGTAATCAAAGTGTCGAATTCAAACCCTTCAGCATGAAGCCAGGCGAGGATGACGTAACCGTCAAGTCAGAAGTCAAACAGCCAGGTGGGCAGGCGATTCCAATCGACTACAGTATGTATCGCACTGCTTTCGGTTGGAAGGTGTACGACGTAAACATTGATGGGGTCAGTTTGGTGACGAACTACCGCGCTTCTTTCTCCAACACGATCCGGCAATCTGGCATTGATGGGCTGATTAAATTGCTCGCAGTTCAGTCACAACAGAGAACATCGTCGCCGAAACAGACGCCCAAGTCTGGTAGTTAATTCCTATGCTTGAATGCGATGCTACGCGGTGCCGTATTGCAGGTGAAATTACGGTTGCCAGTGCCACCACTTTTTTGACCGAAGTAAGGCCGTATATTGAGCACAAAATCCCTTTGCTGGATTTTTCTGGTGTGACTCATGTCGATTCCACGGTGTTGGCTTTCATTCTGAGCTGTCTGCGCTACGCCCAGCAACAAGATTATCCGCTACGTTTTTCTGGTTTTCCAGTCAGCGTTATCACCCTTGCACAGCTTTACGACATCGCACCGCTTTTGCCGGCATGATGTCTACTCCAAGCAAGGCTGTACCTGCCATTCGGATCAGCGCGCTACGTAAGCAATTCAAAAGCACCTTAGCTTTACAAGGCGTTTCGCTTGATGTTCGGAAGGGCGAGTTTTTTGGCTTGTTGGGTCCGAACGGGGCTGGCAAAACCACGCTGATCAGCATCCTCGCGGGTTTGACTCGTGCGGATTCGGGCATCGCCGAAATTATGGGGTATGACGTAGTACGAGATTATCGTCAGGCCCGCCGTGCGCTAGGGGTAGTGCCGCAAGAACTGGTGTATGACCCCTTTTTCACCGTGCGCGAGAGCTTGCGTATTCAATCGGGTTATTTCGGGCTAAAGCGTAATAGCGACTGGATTGATGAAGTCATGCACCATCTTGACTTGACTCAGCATTCCGGCAAAAACACGCAGAGCTTATCGGGCGGGATGAAACGTCGTTTGCTGGTTGCTCAAGCGCTGGTGCATAAGCCCTCGGTTATCGTGCTAGACGAACCCACCGCAGGGGTTGACGTGGATTTACGTCGCTCGTTGTGGGAATTCATCAGTCGTCTCAACCAGGAGGGCCACACGATTTTGTTGACGACGCACTACCTAGAAGAAGCTGAGGCGCTATGTGGGCGCATCGCCATGCTGAAAGCCGGTCAGATTGTGGCCCTTGATGACACCAGCACGTTACTGCAACGCCCCACTGAACATGGCATGCAATTTCGCCTCGACTCGAATGTCCTACCGGACGCCTGGAAGCAACGCATGCAACAGGATATCGACGGATATTGGCACGTCAGCTTTCACCATTATGGCGAACTCGAAATCTTGCTCGCTGCATTACGTGAAGCTCGAATAAATGTGCGCGAAATGAAAACGCTAGAGCCTGATCTGGAGGATGTCTTCACCGACATCATGCGGCGCTCATGAGTGGTTTCTTGGCTTTATTCTACAAAGAACTGCTCCGCTTCTGGAAGGTAGTTGTCCAAACCGTCGTCGCGCCCGTGGTGACGGCGCTGCTTTATCTGCTGATTTTTTCGCACGTGCTGGAAGCGCATATACAGGTTTATCCGGGCGTGTCGTATACCGCGTTTCTGGTGCCGGGTTTGGTGATGATGTCGATGTTGCAAAATGCTTTTTCGAATAGCTCGTCCAGCCTGATTCAATCCAAGATCACCGGCAATATTGTGTTTGTGTTGCTCCCGCCGTTGTCTTATCTTGAGTTTTTTCTGGCCTACCTGGGGGCGTCAATTCTGCGGGGGATGCTCGTCGGTTTGGGCGTTTGGGTAGTCACGTTAATATTTGTCTCGGCCCAGATCGCTCATCCTTTATGGCTGCTGATTTTTTCGATTTTGTCCTGCGGACTCATGGGGGCGCTGGGAATAGTGGCGGGCATTTGGGCAGAAAAATTTGACCAATTGGCGGCATTTCAAAATTTTATTATCCTCCCGCTGACGTTTCTATCCGGCGTTTTTTATTCGCTGCATTCGTTACCGCCATTCTGGCAAGCGCTTTCCAGTTGGAACCCGGTGTTCTATATGATAGACGGCTTACGCTATGCCTTCATTGGCTATTCGGATGCCGATCCGAAGCTGGGTTTGTTGGTAGTCACGCTGGGCTTTATGGCACTATCCGCCCTTACGCTTGTGATGCTACGCAGCGGCTACAAATTAAGACATTAGGCCGATCCCTTCCCAGGTCGGTTTCTGAAACAAAACATTCAACGAGAGGCAAGATTATGGTGAACCCTGAAGACATCAAAGGCTGGATCAGCGAAAAGCTGCCGTGCGACTTCATCGAACTGGACGGCGACGGCCAGCATTTTGAAGCGGTGATTGTGAGCCCCGAGTTCCGGGGCAAGCGCACCATTCAACAGCACCAAATGGTCTATCAAACGCTGGGCGAACGCATGCATGCGCAGATCCATGCGCTGTCGATGAAAACCTATACCCCGGAAGAATGGGCTGCACGCTAAGTGGATGCGTTATCCATCCACGGCGGTAATCCCCTGAGTGGCGAGGTTCGTATTTCGGGTGCCAAAAACGCTGCACTGCCTATTCTGACCGCAAGTTTGTTGAGTGCCGAGACGCTACGTCTGGGCAATGTGCCGCACCTCAAAGACATCAGCACCATGCTCGCCTTGCTAGGCCATATGGGTGTGATCATTAAGCTAGATGACAACAACCACGTCACGCTCGACGGCGCGCAAATAGTGAATAAAAGCGCACCGTACGAGATGGTCAAAACCATGCGCGCCGCGATTCTGGTACTGGGGCCTACGCTTGCGCGTTTTGGCGAGGCCCGCGTCAGTTTACCGGGGGGTTGCGCGATTGGCTCGCGCCCCGTGGATTTGCATATCAAAGGACTTCAGGCGATGGGGGCCGAGATTTTGATCGAGCATGGTTATATTCACGCCAAGGCCGAGCGCTTGCAAGGCACGCGCATCGTGATGGATGTGGTGACCGTGACCGGCACCGAAAACCTGATGATGGCCGGTACATTAGCCGAGGGCACTACAGTGCTGGAGAATGCCGCGCGCGAGCCAGAGGTGTTGGATCTCGCGCATTGCTTAATCAAAATGGGTGCCAAAATTGAAGGCGTTGGCAGCGATACGCTCACCATTCACGGAGTCGATCAGCTTCATGGCGCTGAGTACCACGTCATGCCCGATCGCATAGAGACAGGCACTTTTTTGGTCGCCGCGGCAATGGCGGGGGGGCGTGTGCGTACGACTCACGCTCTACCGCATACGTTGGATGCAGTGATAGGTAAATTGCGCTCAGCAGGGGCGCGAGTGGAGACAGGCGATGACTGGATCGAAATCGAATCAATTGGCAAATTGCAGGCAGTAGACGTGCGTACCGCGCCGCATCCTGCATTTCCGACCGATATGCAGGCGCAATTTATGGCGATGAATGCAATTGCCGAAGGTGCGGCGCGTGTTACTGAGACTATTTTTGAAAATCGTTTTATGCACGTTCAGGAGTTGCAGCGCCTCGGGGCGAATATTGAAGTGTCCGGCAACACGGCACTGGTGCGCGGCGTAGACCGTTTGGAGGGAGCAATCGTGATGGCCACCGATTTACGTGCCTCCGCGTGTTTGGTGCTGGCTGGTTTGGTAGCGCGAGGTGAAACCACAATTGAGCGCATTTACCATTTAGACCGAGGTTACGAACGCATAGAAGAAAAGCTCTCGCAGTTAGGTGCGCGAGTTCGGCGTATTAAAGCATCATGAGTATTACGATTGCACTGTCCAAAGGGCGCATCTTTGAAGAAACTTTGCCCTTGCTGGCGGCAGCCGGTATTACGCCCCTCGAAGATCCCGAGTCTTCACGCAAGCTCATTATCGATACCAATCGTGCGGATGTGCGCCTGATTATTGTGCGCGCGAGCGATGTGCCAACCTATGTGCAGTATGGTGCCGCAGACCTTGGCATTGCCGGCAAGGATGTATTGAACGAGCATGGCGGCCAAGGCTTGTATCAACCGCTAGACTTGCAGATTGCGCGCTGCCGGATGATGGTCGCGGTGCGAGACGGCTATGATTACGCAGGCCGGGTCCAGGCCGGCGCTCGCATTCGTGTTGCTACCAAATACGTCAACGCAGCTCGCGAGCATTTCGCTAACAAGGGCGTACATATCGATTTGATTAAACTTTACGGCTCTATGGAACTGGCTCCGCTGGTGGGCTTGTCCGACGTGATTGTCGACCTGGTTTCCAGCGGGAATACGCTCAAGGCCAATGGCCTGATAGCGGTTGAAGAAATTTCACAAATCAGTTCGCGTTTGGTCGTAAATCAAGCAGCCTTAAAACTTAAAAGTGAGCTGATTCAACCCGTCATCGACAGTTTTTCTCGGGCAGTCAGTGTGTCTGGCTAGCCTCATTGATGGGCAAGGCTTAAGCTACTTTCAAGCCGTGCAGCAAACGTATGCTAGATAAAGCCCGCCCGATACGAGTCAAGATTGTCAGCCGCGTCCCTACCGAGCAATGGCTACATCAATTGCCCCATGGCGATCCGCAGTGGGGAAACTGCGAATTCATATTTGATCAGCAAGCGCGCGAATACGACTGGCTGGTGGTGTATGACGACATTCCGGAGTTGCCTGGCGAAAACCGGCAGCGTGCCCACGAAGTATTGGCCTGCCCGCAACAGCATGCATTGCTCGTAACGACCGAGCCCTCGTCAATCAAGATTTATGGCGACGACTACACGCGGCAGTTTGGCGCGGTGCTGACCAGTCAGGCAGCGTGGGCCTTGCCGCATCCGCAGCGCATTTATTCGCAACCGGCATTGCATTGGTTTTACGGGATTGGCAGTCAGCAGATTATGCCGTTTGATGACGTGCTAGCATCCCCACCGACAACTAAAACCAAAACGCTTTCGATGGTGTTTTCAGCCAAAAGCATGCGCCATACATTGCACTATCGACGCGCAGCCTTAATGCGTGAGCTGATGGACAAGCTGCCCGAGATGGACGTTTTTGGGCGATCTGCACCGCACGCGCTTGACGACAAAGCCGATTGCCTGCGCGACTACCGTTATCACATTGCGATAGAAAACTTCATCGGCGAGCACCACTGGACTGAAAAACTGGCCGACCCCTTTTTGGGGCTGACGTTACCTTTTTATGCAGGCTGCACCAATGCAGCAGCGTACTTTCCAGCGCAAAGTTTTATTCCCATCGATATCCGTGATGCCAAAGGCACACTGCATACCATCCAAAAAGCCATCGCCGAAAACGAATACGAAAAACGACTGCCTGCGCTCCACGAAGCGCGTCAAAAAGTACTATTTGAATATAATTTTTTTGCGGTAGTGGCGCGCGAAATTGCATGCCGCGATGATACTTCAGCGCGAGTAGTGCCGGGGGTGAAAATCCTATCGCGTCGCGCGATGCGCATGAGCCATCCCGCAGTGATGCTGCGCGATTTATATGGCAAGCTACGCGGCCGTTGGATCCACCTTCCAGAAGCGCGGTTTTAACACCGTGCTTTAATTTCGCGGTGTGCGCATGAGTTCTTCATAGACCGCCAGCGTTTGATCAAGCATGGCTTGCAACGGATAAAAATTGCCAGCAGGAACGGTAGGCGGATGTTGCAGTAATTCAGCGATATGCATGACGGTGGCATCAATCCGATCGCGTTGCAGCAGCCCCGCAGGGTAGACCGTGCGCAGAATTTCGCCCACACCTCCGTGATCGTATCCTGTGGTGGGAATGCCAAGCCTTAGCGCTTCAAGTGTGGTGCGACCAAACGATTCTGGCTGTGTGGATAACGACAGCACCAAATTCGAAACGGCCAAAATATTTTTCAGATCCTCGCGCTGACCGCTAAAACCAATGTCGTATTGCAACCCTGCACTGCGTACGCGGTAGCGCAGCTTTTGCAGATAACGCTGTTTAGATGAAGCGGCACCCCCCGCAATCAGGCCATACACAGGTAGGCCGCGTTTCTTCAAACGGCTCACGATTTCGATAAAGTCTTCGTGACCTTTCAAGCGGCTGATCCGACCCGGCAATGTCACTAATAACTTGCCGGTGGCTCCCGGGAACTCTTCAGCAAATTTTTGTTTCCACGCCGCGGCTGGCTGATAGCCATAGGGATAGGCGAGCTCGTCTACGCCGCGCGGGATCACACTGATTTTCCACGGCAACGTATCCGGCCAGGCATTCAGGATGTACTCGCGCACCGTGTTGGAGACGGCGATTACGCGCTCACCATAAGTCATGATGCGGCTGTAGCGATTGGTGCGATAGAGTCCGTGAACAGTGGTGACAAAACGTGGTCGCGTAAGCGGATTCATGCTGCGCCAGGCCAGCCATGTGATCCAGGCGGGAACGCGCGAGCGCGCATGGACGATGTCGACATGCTGGTCGATTAGAAACTGCCGCAGGCGGCCCACTAGAAGAAGGGATGTGAGCGATTTTTTACCAACCGGCCAAGTGTAGTACTCGGCACCGAACGTATCCAACTGCCTGGTCAGCCGCCCGCCTGCCGACATCACCAGTGCACGGTGACCTCGTTCGACGAGGCATTGCGCGACTTCGAGTGTGCCGCGTTCGACTCCGCCCGATTCCAGCGCGGGCAGTATTTGCAATACGGTCAGACGACGCTCGGCCAAACTAGAATCCGAACATGTGATCCATCGCGACCGAAACGCCATCGCGGATCAAGCCATGAAAGCCAAATAGACGGCAGGTGGTGTCGCGGATCAACACATAGGCGTTATCACCCGCAGCCTGACGGTCTTTTGCATCAAACGCTTCGCTGTAACGCCAGTGCAGCGAGCCACTACAGGGGATGTGAACTGTTTGATCCGCGATCGCTTTCCCCATGCTGTCGTACAGTTCCAATCGCGTGGTGGAAAGCGCATGCCAAGGCGTTGAAGCGGGATAGATCAGGTGGCAGAAACTATCCAGGTTGCCGTTACCCAGCCGCAAAAACAAGCGCGTACTCAAGCCGGGCGGTGCACCCGCGTATGACTGCGGCTCGTTCTTGTACGTCAGCGGAGTGTTATAAATGTGCGCACCAAAACTGGTTTCCGCGATGTGTCCACAATCACCGTCGATGTAACGGAAGAGGGCGTGCATCCAGCCGTCGGCGTGGCCACCGTCGCGAAAGTCGTAGGTGAGTTCGACGTGGCCGTACTCGAGCTCCATTCCGTTGCGACTCAAAAGTTCGTTGACGTCGAGCAACGCGCAGTGGGCGCGCGGCATATTGCCGAGAAACTGCTCGACGACGAGCATGCCTTGCGCATCGTAAATTTTTGCAGCGAGCGGCAAAGATTGCTGCGTAGTGGCCATCGGGGTGGGCAGCACCAGATTGCGCCAGCGGCGCGTCGGAAAAATAGGCGCGGGCAGGATAAAGCCTTTGCCCATCAGTTTTGTCAGGGAGGGGATAGCGGGGTCGGGCTGCAAATCGTTGCGTTCCACATTGGCGTGGGCGATACGGCTGCGACTGTTACGCTGAGAAATTTCGTAGCGCGGACGCACAAAATATTTTCCCGCCTGAATTTCCAATTGCTGCGGCCAATGCGCGTCCGGAAAAATGCTTGCGACATCCAGCGCATAGGTGCCAAACGGGGGAATGGCATGGTCCAGCCAGCGTATCGCGTCCTGACCCATCAGATTGAGGCCAATACCCTGCGCCGGTATTGCTATCGGATGGCTGTTCTGTATCCACAACACCACACGCTCGCCGTCGGCGGGGGCGGGCAGGCCGGCGTACAGCTCGGAGGGCCAGGCATTGGCATCGTGCGTGCACGAAAGCACGCTCTCATCATCGCCATAGGTATCGAGTGCGTACTTGACGATCTCGTGCCCCGCAGTACCCAGCACATGCACGAACAGCGTGCCGGTGAATTCACCGAGGCCAAAACGCGCGCGTACTTCTAGGCTATCGACGACGAGGCTTGCACCGCGTGCGGGAATAGTCGTCTGCCATTGTGCAAGCTCAGTGCCCTGTTCGTCGAACAGCATGAACCATACGCTGGGTGGTTTGGGCGCGCCCCAGCCGGACCAGCAATCGCTGGTTACAAGACGGGTATGAAGCCCATGCGCGTCGCGCATAAAGGCAAAGTTGGTGGCAAAGTTGAGCGGGTCGAGGTAGCGACGCGTGTTGGTCAGCATCGCATCAGGCAGTCTGATGTCGTCAAGACTGATGATGCGACAACCGGCGGGGACGAGCGCGCGAATAGCTTCGATCAATCGCCCGGCGTCAAACGCGATGACTAACAGTGTGGTGATCTGCGCTTCAGGTAAAAACGTAACTGGTTGTACCGGCACGCCGAGTATGTCGCCGCCCAGCGCTTCTATTTTTTGCACGAAGGTCGCGCGTACATCGGCTTTGGATAAGTCGTACAAAGACAGCAGTTCCGGCGCGAGGCCAAGCGGATCGTATAGCCCCAACGGGCCTGCGGCAGAGAGTTCGGCAAACAATGCACGCGCTTTGATGGCGGCAAGCGGATGGCCGATAGCCTTGAAGAAAGTGCTGCCCCCTTTAAGGTTGCTGAAGGTTTCGATTTGCAATTTCATGATCAGGATCTGCCTTGTGATTTTGCGGCCATACGTCGCGTGATTTCTTGTGCGGCCGCGCTCATGTCGTCCAGCCGCTTACCCCAGTCTGATTGCAATGCGCCAGTGAATGGGCGGGTGTAACCTGCGTCACGCATTATGCGATGAAAGCGCGTGAATTTAGCCGATCTCCCGGGCAAATCGAAGATGTAAACGGGTTTGCCCGTGGCGCAGGCTTCGGTGGCCATTGACACCGAATCGCTGGTCGCAACGATGTGGTCGGCGAGCGCCAGAAAACCCAGGTAGGGATTTTCGCCTTCTCCGCTCCAGATTACGCCGGGCACATCGGACAATTGTTTGCGCAACACGGCTACCGCTTCCTTGCCAGTACGGCGCGATGTCGTCAGCATCAGACTGCCGCCCGCATCCAGGACTGTGCGTCGCAGTTGTTTGGCCAATTTAAGCGCTACAGCGGGAGTGAACTGAAAATATTTATTATTGCCGCCTACCAACACCGCGACACGCGGTGTTGGTAGCGGATTCAACTGCGGTCCGAAATGGCGCGCGGCAGCAAACAGACGCTGCGGCGTGACAATGTGCAGCGCGCCGCGGGTGGTAAAGACGTTGTCCCCCACGCATTGGTCGTGTTCGGGCGTGATAATGAGATCGAATTTATCTAACTTGATGTGCGGATCCTGAATTCGTACCGTGAAGGTTTCCCCCTTGCTGGCGCGACTAACCGCTAAAGACGCAGCGATGGTCTGCCGGCCCGTACCGATCAGCACGTCCGGCCAAGGGGGTGCGAAAGGATCTGTGCGAGGGCCGTAAAACGACAATGGTGGCACCCAAATTTGCGGGGGAATAAATTTCCACGGCGAGACGGGCTCGACAAATTTTTTGATGACATCGCACCCCAACGCTTCCGCCAAACCCAATGACTGATTATCCATGCCGGGGATGCCCAACGTAATGACCCAGCAGGTTTTAGCGCTCATCGTGGCGGTTACAAGTATCGATAATCAGGTAGAACGCTTAGCCACAGGATGCGACGGCTTGAAGGCAGATTTTAGCGCAGCATGCGCACTTCGCATGAATCACCAACGCCGTGTCAGCGCGGCCTGCCAGCTATATGGCGCGGGATCAAGCGCAGGTGTATTGCCTTCCATTAAATCGACCAACAACTCGGCTGAGGCGGGAGCCATTGTGACCCCGTAACGATAATGGCCAGTGTTGACAAACACATTGTCGTAGTCGGGATGGCGGTCGATGATCGGAATATTGTCGGGCGACCCTGGACGTAATCCCGACCAATGTTGGATCGGCTGAACGGAACTTAATATCGGTAGCAGTTCCGCCGCCTCTGCATGCAGGCGATGCCGAGTCGCAATATCCGTAGATTTGTCGAATCCCACATCTTCCACTGTACTGCCCACCAGAATATGCCCATCACGTCGTGGGATCAGATACAAGCCGTGACGATAAACAATCGTATCGAGTGCGCCGGGCTCTAGTTTGAATAAGAGCATTTGGCCACGGATTGGGCGGATGTTGGGAACTGGATTCAAGTCGGCCAACCCGGTTCCTGCCCAGGCTCCAGTGGCGAGGACAACGCTATCTACTAGCAATTCATCGAATGAGGTTTGTAGTCCTATAACCCGTCCACCTACTACGCGGGCTCCCCCCACTGCACACTCCTCTCGTAACATCCCCCCCATTCGTACAATTGCCGTTCGTAAAGCTGTAATCAAACGTGGATTGCGTACCTGAGCTATTCCGGGTAACCAGATCATGTTTTCAGGATGGGAAGTATTGCGCAGCGGAGTGGAAAGATTCTCAACAGCTTGGCACTCAAAGCCTTGCCCTACACACCAAGCGTGTGCTTGTTTAGGTATGGGGACATCGACAGCCAACATTCCACAGCGCCACAACTCTGTGTCGCGGTCGGCGAGCTGCTCAACCGAATTCACCCAAGCCTCATATTGCTTCATTGATCGAAGCGCAAGGGCTGTAACAGGTTCGGCGTATTCCCAGGGTAATAGGGGGGACAAAATTCCCCCTCCCGCCCACGACGACTCCCTACCCGCTCGCCCGCGCTCCAAAACCGTCACTCTAGTGCCGCGTTGCAGTAAAGCTAGCGCAATACTCAAGCCGGTCACCCCAGCGCCGATAATAACTACGTTATGAGTCAATGAAAAAGCCCGATTTAGCCGCTCATTCTAACAAAGAGGCCATCGGTCTGAGTTGACTGGCAATGTGAATTTGGCCCCGCTACAGTTCCAGAACAGAAAAAGTGAATCGCTACGACATGTATAAAAAATATGGTTTCACATTGATCGAGCTTTTGGTAACGATAAGCATAGCAGGCATCTTGCTGGCGATTGCCGTGCCAAATTTTAAGACATTTATGCTGAATAGTCGCATCACGGCCCAGGCAAATGAGTTTTTGACTGCTTTGAATTATGCGCGGAGTGAAGCGGTGAAACGCGGAGTTACGGTGACGGTATGCTCTCGGTCAGGGCTCGCAACGTGTGCAGCTTCTACTAACTGGGCGCAAGGTTGGATGGTGTTTGTTGATGTAAATTCGGATGGCGTATTTACAGCCGGTACCGATACTTCAATTCGTGAGTGGCCTGCCTTGCGCACTGGTAGCACATTTACGACAGCTGCTTTAACAAGAACAACCTTCAACTCAAGCGGATACGCAAGGGTGGGAACGACTAACTTTGGGGGCACTTTTCGTTTATGCGATAGCCGGGGCTATATTTTTGGGCGAGCGATTACGCTAACCAACTCTGGGCGCGCAAGTGTCAGTGGAACCACATCATGTTGATAAATAATCCCCCATGCAGGGCAAGACCTTGCAGCCATTCCCAAAGTGGGTTCTCCATGCTCGAAGTCATGGTGGCGATTTTAGTCGTTGCGATCGGTTTGTTAGGGCTTGCGGGGCTAATGAATGCCGGTTTACGTAATAACCAAAGCTCCAGTGCACAGTCGCAGGCTGTATGGCTGGCGTATGACATGCTGGATCGACTTCGCGCGGATAAGACCGTAGCAGCGGCAGGCGGTTACAACGTGGCAATGGCAAGTGCCCCTGGCGGATCGGGTTTTACGAATACGGAATTGGTAGGGTGGCGCACGTTATTGACAAATGCTCTTCCGGCGGGAACAGGGTCTGTAAGTGTAGTGGGGAACGCCGCGACCGTAATCATCCAGTGGAGTGACGACCGAGTGCGCGGCGGATCAGCAACACAACAATTGCAAGTACAGAGCCAGTTATAGGACCTAAAATGCGCCAATCACAAAAGGGTTTTTCGCTAGTTGAGCTAATGGTCGCCAGCACCATCGGGCTTATTGTTGTGGGGTCAATTGGCTATTTTTACTTAGGCACACGTCAGGCTTATCGCACTACCGACAACCTTTCCCGCATACAGGAAAGCCAACGTATTGCCCTAGATACACTCGCACGCGAAATTCGCCTGGCAGGGTATGCAGGATGCGTTAATCTTTCCGCCAGACCACCCACCGTTATTGCTAATCCTCCTACGGGGTCTCCTTCGCCTTACGTTGTTGATGGAGGTACCGTGGCGCAGATTTATGACAATGCGACAGGCTGGACAAACACGACTGGGATCACGCGTGTAACCGCAACAGACGTGCTTGCGATCCGTTATGCCTCGAATACTGGCCAGCCTGCCCGGCTCACCGGTAATTTGAGCACTATCAACGCAAATATCCAGATGTCTAGCAATCCTGGAAACTTCAATGCGGGAGATATATTGATGATTTCCGATTGTAGTAACACAGATGTATTCCGTGCTACCAATGTGTCCAATGGAGGCACCGTTACTATCGCACACTCCAGCTCTGCCAATACGACAAATAACTTGAGTAAAAAGTATGGGCCAGATTCTGAAGTTCTTGCCTTCCATGATGTCACCTTCTTTATTGGGACAAACCCGACGACAAATAACACGGCACTGTATCGATTTGACGCGGGTGTCACCGGCGCTGTTGCGGAAGAAATTGCTGAAAATGTCGAGAATATGCAACTTCAATACGGGCTTGATACAACTGGTGGAGTAACTGGTAGCGGAGTAGTAGATAGTTACGCCAGCACAATCCCAGCGGGTGCCAGAGTCGTTGCTATTCGCTTGGCCTTAGTGTTTAAGGGCGCGGGCGACGGTAATGCTGATAAGGGACTAAATACAGCAACCGCCGCCCAAACTTACACCCTACTCGGGACTCCTTACACCGCCCCTGACACCCGCTTGCGCAAGATTGGGACGGCCACCGTGCTACTCCGTAATCGGGCTTTGTTCTAATTATTAATGAGGCTCCTTCACATGAGACAACAAACGGGCGCGGCATTAGTCACTGGACTTATCTTTATGGTGGTGCTGACTTTGGTGGCGATGGCGGGGATGCGGACGACGCTAATGGAGCAACGCATGGCCACAAACGCACGAAATCGCGATATGGCGTTTCAAGCAGCCGAAGCTGCTTTGCGCGAAGGCATTGCAAAATTAAGGGGCGGGACGATTCTCAAAATAAACTTCCCCGCAGTGGGGGCAGGCTGCACGACTACCGTGCCGAAAGGCTTATGCCGTCCTGCTGGGTTAGGTGCATCGCCTGTTTGGGATACCGTTTTTCCATTTGGACAAGCATCGATGAGTACGCAGGCCGAGACTAACACTGCCATCGCACCGCCTTTAGTGGCGAATTCACCGCAGTACATCATTGAGTTGTTACCCGATGTACAAGCACCAGGGGGAAGCTTGGGTCAGAAAGTTACTCCTTATCGTATAACGGCACGGGGCTGGGGCAGAACTTCCGAAGCCCAAGCGACAGTACAAGCAACCTATCTTGTGGATTGATGGAGTTCAAAATGAAACAATCGCAGCCTCAAACTTTCCAACTCAAACTATTGACCGCCGCATTGCTCGCGATAGGAAGTGGTGCTACTCATTCAGCTAACTTAACGCTTACCAATACACCGCTGTTTGTTACGAGCAGCGCTAAAGCCAATGTATTGTTGATTTATTCGAACTCCAACGCCATGGACGAAGATCCTACAGGCTTAGCGGTTGGCAGTAATAGCCCCGCCAGTAAATCCGAGATTGCGCGTGTCGCCGCTCGCAGCCTGGTATCAAACTATACCGGTCAGATCAATATGGGATTGATGGCGTATCAGCAAAGCGGGGTAGTGCATCAATGGGTAAACCAAAGCCCCTACGACGCCAGTTACAACCCGGCCCATTACAACCCCTCCTGGACGGGTGCAAGAGACAGTGCAACCAATAAAAAATTTAAACTCCCTAATTCCAGCAGTCCAAATGCTGCGGGGGCCTGCACAGCGGGAGGAGTCCAGGTCGACTGCGTTTATTACAACGTCAACTTGCCATTTTATACATCCGGCCCGCAGGGCAATACTTTCTGTTACTCGAACACGCCAGGCGCGACTACACCAACTTTTCCTGGCGACTATACAAATGGTTATGCCTGCTGGAGTACCAAAACGGGCACGTCAAATGCTGCTCCAGGTGCGGTGGGGGCAGGATATGGCGGTACGAATGTTTACAATGGGAATTTTTTTCCGACAGAGAGCGATTTTGCGCAGAATATCGATGATTTTGGTCAAAGAGTAACCTCATCCGATGCCGGGCCCGCCTGGTTTTCTAATAGCAGCCCGGGTTTGGGCTATCTGCATGTACCGATTGCCAATCTGGACACAACTCAGGCAGGAAAACTTAATACTAAACTTGCGACAAGTGTCGTGCCCACTTACAACGCTGGCACTTGGAATGACAACCCTACCAGCATTGCAGGCGGGAATACTCCTACGAATCCAAATGCCCCGTTGATAAACGCGGGTTTATCCCCTATTACGGGCACATTTATGACCGCCAAGGATTATTTTAATGGCGCAGCGGGTAGTTTTGGTACGGCTCAAGGTGGCGCGCAAGCGGCTCCTGCAGATGCATGCGGCAAAGATTTCACGGTTTTTTTAACCAATGGATTGCCTAGCCGAACTTCCACTGGCGCGGCCGTCACTTACGGCGCTGGGCAACCATTTTCCGCCCCGGAAGTAAGCAATACCATTACAGCCGTGAATAATTTAAATAGTGGGGCGCGCCCAGTAAAAACCTATGTAATTGGTTTTGCTTTACCAGACTTCACCAATAATTATTTTGTTACCAATCCGCCCAACCCGCTTGATCAGATGGCGGCGGCAGGCGGCACCTCCACGGCTTATTTTGCCAACAATCTTACTTCTTTAAATTCTGCATTCAGCACGATTTTCAACAACATTCTTGCAATCTCCGGGGCATCGGCTTCCGTGACTTTAAGCTCTGCCAGCGTGGGACCTAATGGCAAGATATACCAAAGCCAGTTCAATGCGACGGATTGGTCAGGTGATCTGGTTGCTTTAAATCAAAGCGCTACAACAGGTCTGCCCACGAGTATTGCGTGGCGGGCTGGAAGCCAACTTAATACACAAAACTACAATACTGGTAGAAACATTATCACTATCAAAGCCAGTTCTGGCGTTGGCATTCCCTTCCGTTGGCCTTCTAGTCCCGCTAGCCCGACTGCATCAGAGTTAGACGCCACCCAAATAGCGGCTTTGAACACAACCCCCACAGGAGCGACAGATACCAATGGCGCGAATCGGCTTAATTATGTGCGCGGCGATACCAGTCAAAGCGGGGTACGCAGTCGCCTCATCACAGTATTAGGAGATCTTGTCGATTCGGCACCTTATTTCGTGGGACCGCCAGCGAATAACTACTCAGACTATATGGAGTCCGTCCCTTATTCAACCTTCTTAATTAGTAATGCGAGTCGTACACCGATGATTTATGCGGGCGCTAACGACGGAATGCTACATGGTTTTGATGCTAACACTGGCTTGGAAAAACTAGCCTATGTTCCTAGTTCGGTATATCCCAACCTGACACAGCTAACCTCTACTACATATAGCCACCGTTATTTTGTAAATGGTTCACCCACGGTTCAAGACGCTTTTTATGGTGGCGCATGGCATACCATTCTGGTGTCTGGGTTGGCCGGGGGTGGACAAGGTTTTTTTGCACTGGATGTAACTAACCCGAGTGCTTTTACAGAAGCCAATGCCGCTACATTGGTACGCTGGGAATTCAAAGATAGTAATGATGCCGATCTTGGATACAGTTACAGCGAGCCTTCAATTGTCAAAATGAATGATGGCACTTGGGCAGCCATTTTTGGAAACGGTTATAACAACACCGTCGCCGACGGCAATGTCAGTACTACCGGACATGCCGTGTTATACATCGTGAACTTACAAACAGGTGCTCTAATCAAGAAAATTGATACAGGATATGGGACTACCGCGGCACCCAATGGGCTGTCTACGCCAAAAGCGGTAGACCTAGACGGGGATGGGACTGTTGACGTTGCATATGCGGGAGACTTGGCCGGGAATTTATGGAAATTCGATCTCAGTAACAGTAATCCTGCTCAATGGTCTTCTGCCTTTGTATCAGGGAGCACCCCTCAACCATTGTTTGTCGCCGTAGATAGTGGCGGTACTCGTCAGCCAATTACTGGCACGCCGGATATAGTTTTTCATCCCTTAGGGACGGCTTATGGTTATCTCGTAATGTTTGGGACAGGTAAATATCTGGAAACCACCGATCCGTCCTCAACTTCAACCCAGACATTTTATGGAATTCAGGATAAAGGTGCAGTCGTATCTGGGCGTTCAGGTTTAGTACAGCAAACAATATCCACGGCGGCATTTAATGGCAATACATACCGGGTGCTAAGCAGCAACCCGGTGAATTGGGGCCCTGGAGGAACGATTAAGCAAGGCTGGTATCTTGACCTTCCAACTAGCAAAGAACGAGTTGTAACAGGCTCTATTACCGATAGTCAGCGCGTAATATTTACCACGGTGATACCCTCAACTGCTGCTTGTTCATCGGGTGGAACAGGTGAGTTAATGGTACTGAATTTATCCACAGGCGGGGCTATAGCTTCACCTACTCTCGATGTGAATGGCGATGGCGTGTCTGATGTCAACGACTTTCTGAATGGTACACCCGGGGTGTATCCAGGAGGTGTTGCGCTCAGCGCGATTCCCAGTGGAGTACGGCTACAGCGCAATTCAACTAGTGGCGGTGGTTCTGGTGGTTCTGGTGGTTCTGGTGGTAGTGGCTCCAATGGTGGAGGTTCCATAATGATACCTTTGAGCTTATCCAATAACCCACTAGTTCCGGCGCTTGCGTCCACTACTGGGTCGGACTCGAATGAGCAGCCGCCACCGCCGCCACCACCGCCACCGATTATTCCCCTGAAAGAATTGGGACGTACGACATGGCGAGAAATAACTCAGTAATTAAGGAGCATTAAATGAAAATGTTTTTTTTAATTATCCCGTTGCTAAGCGGAATTATGACTATACAACCCGTCCTGGCTAGAATGCAGATCATAAGTCCGGGGGAGACTATAGTCGCTAAGCCCATATCTCAGCCCACTACAGTAATGAGCATGGGTCAGATAGAGACGATTGATGCTACTGTCAAACGCGTGAGGATTAATGGCGTGAATTATGTTCTTGAGTCATCCACACGTTTTTTCGATGCAGCAGGACACAAATCTCAAGCAACACAACTGAAACCCGGTGATTGGATAAGCTTTTGGATCAAATCCAATTCTCCACCAGGCACGCCCACCTTGGAACAAGTTGTTTCACGGGGCAAGACTTAACCCGAGAAAGGTTTACCATGAAAAAAGAAACGGGTTTTACGCTGATTGAGCTGATGATTACAGTTGCCATCATTGGGATTCTGGCGGCGATCGCTTATCCCTCTTACATTCAATATGTGCAACGAACAAATCGCACCGATGCTCAGGCCATAATGATGGAAAATGCGCAATTCATGGAGCGTTATTTTGCGACCAACAATAACTATACGCTGGCGGTTTTGCCTAGCGCTTTTTCACCAAAGGGAAGTACGGCAACTACGGCGAAATACAGCCTTACTTTACCAGCGGCTCAACTTGGCGCCACTACCTATACCATCCAGGCCACGCTTGCAAATGGGAATACTGATCCACTTTGCGGCAACTTGACGCTCGACCAGGCAGGTGCGCAGACTAAAACTGGTACTGGATCACTTAGCGATTGCTGGAAAAACTAGCCATCTGTACCTTTCTGGTAAAGTACTCCGATTTGGAGATAGCGTGCATACCAGCCCACGCAAGCCTTGTCGTGGCTTTACGTTGCTTGAGATACAGATCACTCTATTAATTTCGGTTGTCTTGTTGGTGTTTGCCATCCCCATGTGGACAAATATTGTCCTTACAAATCGCTTGGCAACAGAAGCAAACACATTTTTGTCCGCAATGTACCTGGCACGCAGCGAAGCAGTTAAACGCAACGTTCGCACAGTGCTATGTGTTTCCGCAAACGGTCTCTCATGCTCTAATAATGGGGATTGGCATCAAGGTTGGATTATGTTTTCCGACCCCAATAACAACACTTTGGTCGATGCCAATGAGACATTACTTCGTCGTGGCCAAACTTTGCCAAACAATTTTTTGTTGACCGGTAATACTCCGGTGTCGAGATACATTTCCTATAGCCCTTCTGGAGCAACCAGGCTTGTTTCAGGAGCCTTCCAAGCGGGCACATTAAAATTGTGTCATAGATCATTTAGCAGTAGTGATGCGCGGCTGTTGATTATTAGTAGCTCTGGGAGACCGCGTATTGAGAAGACCACAGTTGCTTCTTGTCTGTAAGCATAGAGGCTTATGTATAAGCGGTGTCACGAGACTGTTTGGATTTTGTGTGATGACTATGAACTCTTTCTGGGATGGATTATCCAGTGTTTTTCTGGTGGTGTGGGTAGGTAGTTTGCTAGCCTTAGGTGCGATAGCAGCACCGATATTGTTCTCTGCTCTAGACGACAAACAACTAGCCGGAATGTTAGCGGGGAAAATGTTTGCTGTAGGCGCCGGGGTCGGCATGGTGGCGGGCGTATTTTTATTGCTGCATAGGCTAATCCGCGATGGCAGGCTGGCGCTGAAGAGTTTTTTCTTTTGGGGCGTGCTATTAATGCTGCTACTCACGCTGGCGGGGCATTTTGGAATACAACCGATTTTGCAAAATCTTAAAAACCAAGCATTTCCACTGGCTGTCATGCAAAGCATATTTGCCGACAGATTCTCACAATGGCACGGCATTTCCCGGATTTTATGGATTATTCAAAGTGTGCTTGGCGTGGTGCTGGTGTGGCGTACTGGGCGGGGTTAATAATTACTTCGGCAATGTAATCGCCGGTACTAAAGCTGGGCGATAAATTACCATTACCTTTCCGATTTGTTGGACGGGGGCGGCTTTAGAAGTCGTACAAATCTCTTCCAGCCAGGCACGACGTGTGTCGACATCGTCCGCAGCCCCCTTTATCTTAATAAGCTCATGCGCGGACAGCGATTGTTCAATTTCCCTCAGTACTGCAGCGGTCAACCCTTGATTCCCTATCATCACCACTGGCTGGAGCCTGTGAGCCAGACTTTTGAGGAATTGGCGCTGAGTAGAAGTGAGCGGCTTCATAATATCGGTTGTGACCATCAGAAACCTTGGATTCTAGCCGATATATGAAACGTACTAAGTCGGGCAGTGCCTGGATGCATGAACACGTGACCGATCTTTTTGTGAAGCAGGCCCAACGTGAGGGTTATCGTTCGCGTGCGGCCTATAAGCTATTAGAGATCGATAAGCGGGACCGGCTGGTCCGTCCCGGCATGACGGTAATTGATCTAGGCGCAGCGCCGGGGAGTTGGTGCCAGGTGGTCGCGCAAAAACAGAAAGGCCAAGGGCGAATTCTCGCGATAGACTTGCTACCAGTGGCCTCTGTGCCGGGGATGGAGATGCTGGAGGGCGATTTTGCCAGCGATGAAGGCTTGGCCTGGCTGGAAGAAAAACTACAGGGTAAGCAAGTTGACCTTGTATTAAGTGATATGGCGCCCAATATCAGTGGGGTGGTGTTACGCGACCAGGCTCAACATTATGCGTTGTGCGAGATGGCGCTAGCCTTTTCACTGAAATGGTTGAAACCAGACGGCGCTTTTCTCGTCAAAGTGTTTCACGGGGTGGGGTTTGAAGAGTACCGGCGGGCGATGCGCTCCGCATTTAATACGGTTCATATCCGAAAACCCGAAGCCTCGCGCGAAAGAAGCAATGAGATTTATCTCCTGGGAAAACAGCCTATGAAAGCCCAGGATTCAGCCTTAGAATTGATCTAATCGTTACGCGGTATCCCGCGTGTAGGAGTAAGTTGAGTGAACAATCTGACTAAAAATATTGCTATCTGGCTAATCGTCGCTGTGGTGCTAATGACGGTTTTCAACCAGTTTGGCGCCCAACGTAATGCACAGACGCAGATGCCGTACTCCCAATTTATTGAGGAAGTGCGATCACAGCAAATTAACAAAGTCGTTATCGAGGGCAACGTGCTCCGAGGGGAAGGAACAGCCGGAAAACGGGTGACTTCGTATGCACCCAACGATCCCTGGTTGGTATCGGACCTGTTGAAAAATGGTGTATCGGTAGAAGCCAAACCAGAAGAACAGCCCTCTTTCCTGATGAGCTTGTTGGTTTCGTGGTTCCCGATGTTGTTGTTGATCGGCGTATGGGTATTTTTCATGCGGCAGATGCAAGGCGGCGGTAAGGGCGGTGCATTTTCGTTTGGTAAAAGCCGTGCGCGGTTGCTGGACGAAAACGCCAACCCGGTGACTTTTGCCGACGTGGCGGGCTGTGATGAGGCCAAAGAAGAAGTCTCCGAATTGGTGGACTTCCTGAAAGACCCCACCAAATTTCAGAAACTAGGGGGCCGTATTCCACGCGGTGTCTTGCTGGTCGGTTCGCCAGGCACGGGTAAAACTCTGCTCGCGCGTGCGATATCTGGCGAGGCCAAGGTGCCGTTTTATAGTATTTCTGGCTCAGATTTTGTCGAAATGTTTGTCGGCGTGGGCGCATCGCGTGTGCGCGACATGTTCGAGCAAGCCAAAAAAACCGCGCCGTGCATTATTTTTATTGACGAGATTGATGCGGTAGGTCGTCAGCGCGGCGCGGGCTTAGGCGGCGGTAATGATGAGCGTGAGCAAACGCTAAACCAGTTATTAGTCGAGATGGATGGATTTGAAGGCACTAGCGGCGTGATCGTGATTGCCGCGACCAACCGTCCGGACGTTCTTGATCCAGCGCTGTTACGCCCCGGTCGGTTTGATCGTCAAGTGGTGGTCGGGCTACCGGATATCCGTGGCCGTGAGCAAATACTGCTGGTGCATATGCGTAAGGTGCCCATTGCGCCTGACGTGCGCGCCGATATTCTGGCGCGCGGTACCCCCGGCATGTCTGGCGCGGACCTGGCGAATCTGGTTAACGAAGCGGCCTTGTTTGCTGCGCGATCCGGCAAGCGTTTGGTCGATATGTACGACTTCGAAAAGGCCAAAGACAAAATTTTCATGGGTGCAGAACGCAAATCCATGGTCATCACGCCCGAGGACAAGAAGAAAACCGCGTATCACGAATCTGGCCACGCGGTGATCGGTATGACCCTGCCGGGTTGCGATCCAGTACACAAAGTCTCGGTAATTCCGCGTGGGCGGGCATTGGGCGTCACCTGGTCGCTACCGGAGGAGGATAGGTTCAGCCTTTATCGCGATCAGATGCTGTCGCAGATCAGCATGTTATTTGGCGGTCGCGTCGCCGAAGAGATTTTTGTCGGCAATATTTCTACTGGCGCGTCCAATGACTTTGAGCGCGCGACTCAGATTGCACGCGAGATGGTCACACGTTACGGGATGTCCGAGGCGTTGGGACCTATGGTGTACGGGGAGAGCGAAGGCGAGGTGTTCTTAGGTCGCTCCGTCACGACGCACAAAAATATGTCCGAAGCGACGATGCAAAAAGTGGACATCGAAATTCGGCGGATTCTGGATGAGCAATATGCGCTCGCCACCAAAATTTTGACAGAGAGCCGTAGCAAGGTCGAAGCAATGACCAACGCGTTGATGGAATGGGAAACTATCGATGCGGATCAGATTGCCGACATCATGGCAGACCGCGTCCCGCGTCCGCCAAAGCCGAGCGCGCCACCGTCACCCCCGTCCAGTGAAGATAAACCCAGCGCTCCAGCGCCCACTGTGCAGCCGGCGCAAGGGATATAAATCGGTATAGCGGTAACGACACACTACAATGGAGGTGCCTTTGGTACCTCCATTTTTTATGCGCACTCTGCACGCAGGTTCTTTCCGTTTATCCCTTGCTCGCCCTCTCATCATGGGCATTGTTAACGTCACTCCAGACTCATTTTCAGATGGCGGAACATTCTCATCCGCGCAGCAGGCTATCGATCACGGCTTCCACCTGGCTCATCTCGGCGCCGATATCCTGGATATTGGCGGCGAATCTACTCGGCCTGGAGCGGCATTAGTCACTTTTGAAGAAGAACAGCGCCGCGTGTTGCCAGTGATTCGGGCGCTGGCGGATTCGGGGTTAGTCGTGTCCGTAGATACGCGTAAGCCTGAGGTGATGCGTGCTGCACTGGATGTGGGTGCAGTGATGGTGAATGACGTTATGGCGCTGCAGGCACCGGGCGCGCTCGAGGTGTTGGCGGCAAGCCAGGCCGCGGTATGCCTGATGCATATGCAAGGAGAACCGCAGACGATGCAGCAAACGCCGCACTATGCCGACGTAGTCACCGAGGTAGCGCAATTTTTACGCGAGAGGGTGGATGTCTGTGTGGGGGTAGGGATCGGGCCTGACCGAATTGTGATCGACCCAGGCTTCGGATTTGGTAAAACACTGGAGCACAATCTGGCCCTGCTCAAGAATCTGGCTCGGTTGTCCGTTTGGGAAGTACCGCTTTTAGTGGGGATGTCGCGTAAATTCATGCTCGGCGCGTTAACCGGGCGCGCAATAGGCGAACGCGAATTTGCCGGCGTGGCCGCGCACGTACTGGCCTTAACCCAAGGCGCTCGTCTGTTGCGGGTACATGATGTGGTGGCCATACGCGATGCGTTGGCGGTTTGGAATGCAGTCGAGGATATAGAAAATGGCACGTAAATATTTTGGCACCGATGGCGTGCGCGGGCGAGTAGGGGAATCGCCTATCACTCCTGAATTTGTGATGCATTTAGGGTATGCAGCCGGGCAGGTATTGGCGGGGCGCGGCGATTTGCCAGAGGGCCAGCATCCTACCGTGCTGATAGGCAAAGACACGCGTATTTCCGGCTACATGCTAGAAGCCGCCCTTGAGGCGGGTTTTACCGCCGCCGGCGTAAATGTGCAGATGACGGGACCCATGCCTACACCGGCCGTGGCTTATCTCACACGTGCGTTGCGTTTACAGGCAGGGGTAGTGATTTCCGCGTCGCACAATCCATTTGAAGATAACGGCATCAAGTTCTTTTCCGCGAACGGGCAAAAGCTGCCCGACAGCGTGGAAGAAACTATCGAAGCCCGGTTGGGTGTGCCGATCAATACCGTCAGCGCGCGCCAGTTAGGCCGGGCCAGGCGTATAGAAGATGCGGCCGCACGCTACATCGAGTTTTGTAAAAGCACTTTCCCGAACCATCTCGATTTGCGCGGGATGCGTATCGTAGTCGATTGCGCGCATGGCGCGACCTATCACATTGCGCCCCACGTGCTGCATGAACTGGGCGCCGAAGTGATCGCTATCGGCAATACCCCCAATGGTTACAACATCAACGACCAATGCGGCGCCACTTACACGCCCACCCTCACGGCCGCTGTTCGCCAGCATCAGGCCCACGTCGGCATAGCGTTGGACGGCGACGGCGACCGGTTAATGATGGCAGACGCTAGCGGTCGCATTTACGACGGCGATGCGCTGGTTTATGTAATCGCGCGCCATCGCATCCAGTCCAATTATATGAAAGGCGGCGTGGTGGGCACGCTAATGACTAATCTGGGCACAGAGCACGCACTCGAACGGCTTAATATCCCCTTTGAACGCGCTAATGTGGGCGACCGTTATGTGATTGAGCGCCTGCAGGCAAATGGCTGGACGTTGGGTGGAGAAGCCTCGGGCCATATTCTTTGCCTGGACAAACATACTACTGGCGACGGAATAGTGTCCGCATTGCAAGTTTTGTGGGCGCTGTGTGAGAGCGGTGAAACACTTGACGCGATGACAAAAGATTTAGAAAGTTACGCGCAGGTAATGATCAATGTACCGGTCATTAAAGACTTTACGCTTGAGGGTTGCGACACGGTTAGCTCTGCCGTAGCCCTCGCCCAAGCGTCCCTCAAAAAGAATGGGCGCATAGTATTGCGTGCTTCAGGTACTGAACCTGTCATTCGAGTTATGGTGGAATCGCCTACGCCAGCGGGATCCCAGCAATGGGCCGATCACATCGCTACTGCCGTACACGCTGCTGTAAAACTCGTTCCTGCGTAAGACCCCATTGCCCAACGAGTGCTGTCGGCATATGCCCACAGCACTCGCTTCGTTCTACCTACGTATTTCTCCGGCTACGCTGAAGGAACTTTTTTTGGTTGGTATTAAACTACTTCAACTTTTGCGTAGTTTGCAGCGTGCTATCCGTTGATCACAGACCATACAATTACTCACAGACCATACACAAGGAGGAATAAATGAAGGAGAAGAGGGTGGTGAAGGGTATAGGAAAAGGCCTAACAGTAGCGGCTAGCCTCGCTGCATTAATAGGTATCGCAGCTTATGCAGATGCAGACGATAAGCAAAAAACGAGTTATATGCCAGTTGATATTACTGAGAGTTTTAACTCGATTAAGACGCGACTATCTGGTGAAAAAACGGCAGTCATGCAGCGTCAAAAAGCCTTATTGGAGCAGCGTTATGATTTATCCAATCGTCCCGCCACAGGGATAAAAATGTCTGGAGGTAAGGCCGTTCAGGAAGGAGTACGCGCCAAACTCCCTAAAGGGATAACTTGGGACTCGTTGGCCCGGTACTCGCCTGAAGATATCAAGCAAAAAGACCTGTTTCCTGCAGCATTTCTGCCTTTACCACACCCAAAGCACGCTGAAGGCGGTATGGTATTTCCGGAATTTCATATCAATGAAATCAAAAAACAGGAGGGACGTGACCTGACGCGTTTTGATGTTGATTTTGACTTGCCGGACCATTTTCTACCCGATTTTCCGGCACCGATATTTCTAACCACCCGTACCGATTTGGGCGATGTGTCCCAAGGCAAGCTGGTCACAATTGATAATTTTTATGAAATATTCAACGGTGTGTTAAACCCCAAACAGCTGGAGGGTGTGAGGCTATTGGTCGCGCCCTTTCCGCAACAGCAGTTCAATCAGACCGAAGATAGGCGCTCTGAGCGTCCCAGTCGTGGCGTAACCTGTTTTGATTGTCATGCCAATGGCCACACTAACGCCTCAACGCACCTAGTCGGCGATATCCGGCCTCAGGAATTCCGCCGCCGTATTGACACGCCCACATTGCGCGGCGTGAATATTCAACGATTGTTTGGTTCGCAGCGCGCACTGAAAACCGTCGAGGATTTTACTGAGTTTGAACAGCGCGCTGCGTACTTCGACGGGGATCCAGTGATTGCGACCAAAAAGGGCGCTAATCCGTTGGAGCGGGGTAGCCAGGTGCAGGCGATGGCGGAATTTCAGGAAATTCTGGATTTTCCGCCCGCGCCCAAACTGGGTATAGACGGAAAACTGGATCCGAAGAAGGCGAATGCCTCGGAAATGCGTGGACAGGATTTGTTTTTTGGCAAGGCAAAGTGTTCGAGTTGCCATACCGCGCCTTTCTACACTGATAATTTAATGCATAACCTTCAAACCGAACGCTTCTTTAAGCCCCGCATGATCAACGGGCGCATGGCAAAAGCCGATGGCCCTATCAAGACCTTCCCGTTGCGCGGCATCAAGGATTCGCCGCCCTATTTGCACGATGGCCGATTACTGACGCTGGATGACACGGTTGAGTTTTTCAATCTGGTATTGGAAACCAGATTGACAGCTCAGGAAAAGCAGGATTTGGTCGCCTTCATGCGCCAACTTTGACCAGAAATTCCTGTTTCATAAACAAACCAATGCTTGCCGGAAGGAGCATGAAACCTAGGGAAACGCTGAACAACCCTCAATTCATGACATGAAACCATCCACTGCGTGCGCGGGCGCGTTACAGGTTGATTTTTGATATGGATGACGTTCTGGCGCAGGTAACTGGCGAGGTCGATGAAAACTTCGATCGCAATCAGCACGGCCATGAAGGCGCCGAAGGTTTCAAAACGTACCTTCACTGGCCACGCCCAAGGACAGCCTCGGGCCAGTTCCATGCCGATACGCGCCTTCTTGCGCGCTCCCTCGCGCTGGGTGCCGCGGCGTGGATGCCCGGTGAAGGTGCCCAGGGCATCGGTATCAAAGCCGCAATCACCCGCTGGACCTGGCAGCACAGTGCCGCGTCACGCACCGAGGCGATCACCTCACCTTTTATCGTGGGTGAGCAGCGCCATGCTTCGGCCGGAATACGGCCCCTTTTAGGCAGACAGGCTTTCGATGGCAATGGATGGGCCATGGCGTTGATCCCTGAATCAGCGCCAGAGGGCGAGCCGCGAGCAGCGCAGTTCCAATTAGGCATGCAGCATCATTTCACCACCTTGCGCGTGGCGATCAGGCTGGCAACCACGCTGGTGCCGATCAATACCGCGACGATGGCTAATGATGCCGCCACCGGCACGTGATACCACGGCAGGATCAGCATCTTGGTGCCAATAAAAGTGAGCACCATCGCGAGGCCATATTTCAGCAGATGGAAGCGGTCCGCCACGTCGGCGAGCAGGAAGTAGAGTGCGCGCAGCCCCATGATCGCGAAGATGTTGGAGGTAAAAACGATGAACGGATCGGTGGTGATCGCAAAAATGGCCGGGATGGAATCCACCGCGAACACCAGATCGGTGACCTCGATCAGGATCAGCACCAGGAACAGCGGCGTGAAGTAGCGCACGCCGTCTTTCATCACGCTAAATTTCTCGCCGTGGTAGTCGTTGCTCACGCGCAAATGCCGACGCGCGAATTTCAGCACCGGGTTCTGCTCGAGGTCGGGCGTTTTTTCCGCCATCACCAGCATGCGCACGCCGGTGATCACCAGAAATGCGCCGAAGATATACAGTACCCAGCTAAATTCCTGCACCACCCACGCCCCCGCCAAAATCATCACCGCACGCAGCACGATGGCGCCGAGCACGCCGTAAATCAGCACCCGGCGCTGGAATTCGGCGGGGACGTGGAACGCGGTGAAGATCAGCAGGAAGATGAACACGTTGTCGACCGACAGCGATTTCTCGATCAGATAGCCGGTGAGGAACTCCAACGCCTTGCGGTCGGCGATTTCCGGCCCGACCGAGCCGGTCAAGTGCCACCATAGTCCAGCGTTGAACGCGAGCGCCAGGCTCACCCAGACCAGCGACCACAGCGCCGCCTCTTTGACGCTAACCTTGTGCGCTTTTCTGCCGCCGAACACAAACAGGTCCAGCGCCAGCATCACCAGCACAAATGCGATAAAACCCGCCCACATGGTGGGGGTCGCGAAACTACTGTCCATAGGTAATTGCCATTTAATTTAATTGGAATAAGGATTTAGATTGTTGCTTCGGATACATGCTCGCTCTGGCTACCTTCCAGCCACTCGCGCCACACGGCCAGCGCCACCGCCAGGATCAGCGGGCCGATGAAGAGCCCGATCAGCCCAAACGCGGCGACGCCGCCGAGCACGCCAAAGATCACCAGCACAAACGGAATCCGCGTAGCGCCACTGATGACCATCGGACGGATCAGATTATCCACCCAGCTCACTACCAGCGCGCCCCACAAAAACAGCCCTAACGCCTCGGTGTGATGCCCCTGCAGGTAAAGCCACGCCGACAGGCTGCCCCACACGAACGGCGTGCCGAACGGAATCAGCGCGATAGTAGCCGTGAGCACCGCCGTCGTCAGTGGCGACCCGACCCCGGCCACCCAGTAGCCGAGTCCGGCCAGCAGGCCCTGCGCCAACGCGGTGAGCACAATGCCGTACAGTACTGCACGGGTGGTGGTGCCGATGGCATCGAAGTAGCCATGCGTGCGCGGGCCGATCATGTCAGACAATACCTGGCGCAACTGGGCGAGCGCGCGCTTGCCGTCCCGATACAGAAAAAACAGCGTCAGCAACGCAAACCCAAGCTTGACCACATTGCGTCCTGCCCCGCCCAGCAGCACCACCGCTTCATCGCGAAAGCCTGCCATCAACTGTTGCAATTGCAGCTTGATACCAGCCGGGTCCGCGCTAGCGCGCGCCAACCAGTCCTGAATTTCCGCGCCGATCCACGGCAGTTGTACCACCCAGCCTGGCATCTGCAAATCGCCGCGTGCGAGCTGGTCTGCCGCCAGATGCACCCCTTGCATGAATTCGCCTTGCAACAACACCACAAAACCGAGTATCGGCACAATCAACATCACCGCAACCAACAGTGTCATGATCAACGCCGCCAGATTGGGGCGCTTGCCCAAACGCCGGTTCAACAGCACATAAGCCGGCCAGCTGATAAAAGCCAGGATGGCGGCCCACGCAACCGAGGCCAGAAAGGGTTGAAGCACCACATACACGGCCGCGACGAGGCCGAACAGAAACACGCCGAGCATGAAGCGGCGCGTCAGAGGATTACCGCTCAGCTCACGCATGGCGTATCGATCACGCTGATTTCAGGGCCGGGACTGGAGCGCAGCAATACGTTCCTCCAGCGGAGGATGCGTCGTAAACAGCCGCTTCAGGCCGCCACTTACCACGCCACTGATCCCGAACGCGGCCATTTTCTCCGGCAGCGGCGCCGGTTCGCGCTGGGCCTTGAGGCGCTCCAGCGCAGCGATCATGGCAGGCTTTCCAGCCAGCGTCGCGCCGCCCGAGTCGGCGACGAACTCGCGTCGGCGCGAGAACCACATGACGATGATCGAAGCAAGAACGCCCAGCACCAGCTCGGCAATAATCATCGTGACGAAAAACGCCGGGCCGGTACCACGCTCCGTCTTGAACACCACTTTGTCCACCACGTAGCCAATCACCCGCGACAAGAACATCACGAAGGTATTGACCACGCCCTGGATCAGCGCCAGCGTCACCATATCGCCGTTGGCGACGTGAGAAATTTCATGCCCCAGCACCGCTTCGGCTTCGGGCTTGGTCATGGCTTGCAGCAGGCCGGTGGAGACCGCCACCAGCGCGTTGTTTTTATTCATGCCGGTGGCGAAGGCGTTGACGTCGGGCGAGTCGAAAATAGCGACTTCCGGCATGCCGATACCGGCAATCTGCGCCTGACGCCGCACCGTTTCGACCAGCCAGACTTCGCTTGAAGTTTGCGGGTTCTCGATCACCCGCGCACCCGTCATGCGCTTGGCCGTCCACTTGGAAATGGCGAGCGAAATGAAGGAACCGCCCATGCCCATGACGGCGGCGAAGACCAGCAACGATCCCATATTCAGGCCGTTCGCCGTGAGATAAGGCTCCACGCCCAGCAGGCGCATGGTGACGGACAACACCAGCATGATGCCGAGGTTGGTGGCGAGAAATAGCAGAGTGCGTTTCATGGGAACTCCTTTGATAATAGATGACTAATTAAGCTGGGCGAATAATCAAGCGCGGCCAATTGCGATGTTCCACTCAGCCCCCCGCCCCATGTTTCTTGGGGCCGCCCAGCCAATCCATGATGGCGAACATCAGGCCGGAGAATACGAAGGTCACGTGGATGCCGACCTTCCACGCCAGTTGCTCGTTGCTCATGTCGCCGACAGCGACAAAAGCTTTAAGCAAATCGATGCCCGAGATGGCGATGATCGAGCCAATGAGCTTCATCTTGAGACCGGCGAAATCCACATGTCCCATCCAGTCCGGCCGGTCTTCGTGGCCGCCGGTATCGATCTTGGACACGAAATTTTCGTAGCCGGCGAAGATGATAATGATGAGCAGGTTGGCCACCAGCACCAGGTCCACCAGCGACAGCACGCCCACTACCACACTGCCGCCGCCATGCATCAGCACGGAAACGAGGTGCACGAACTCCACGCCGAAATACCATAGCAACACCACAATGGCGCCCACCAGACCGAGGTAAAACGGCGCCAGCAACCAGCGGCTGGCGAACAACAGTCTTTCGAGCACACTTTCCAAGTTTTGCATGTGGGTCTCAGTAATATCAGGGGTGGCTATTCCGCGTCGGCGCTTATTCGTTGTTGTTCATAAAACCGAGCAATTGCAGCAGGCTGGTGAACAGGTTGAAGATAGACACGAACAGTGTGACAGTGGCCATCAGGTAATTGGTCTCGCCGCCGTGGATGATGCTGCTGGTCTGATACAGAATCAGCCCCGACATCAGCAGCACGAACATCGCCGATACCGCCAGCGACAGCGCAGGCACTTCAAAAAACACCGCGCCAAGGCTCGCCACGAAACCGACGATGATGCCGACAGTCAGGAATCCGCCCATGTAGCTGAAGTCCTTGCGGCTGACCAGCGCGTAGCCGGACAGCCCTAAAAATAGCGCGGCGGTCATGCCCATCGCCGCGGCCACCGTCTGGCCACCGTTAGGCAAGCCGAGGTAGTGGCTAACGATAGGCCCGAGCGTATAACCCATAAAACCGGTCAGCGCGAATACGAAGCCCACACCCAGCCCGCTGTTGCGGAATTTGGTGGTGAGGAAGAGCAGACCAAAATAGCCGACCAGCGTGACAATCAGGCCAGGATGCGGCAGCTTCAGCGCTACCGACGCCATCGCGGTGAGCGCGCTGAACAGCAGCGTGGCCGACAGCAGCATGTAGGTATTGCGTATCACCTTGTTCGCGGCAAGCGTGCTGGTCGCGGGGGCTTGGGCGGCACCTGTGGGAATGGGGGTGAGACGATGCATCGGGTTCATGGCAAGTCCTTTCGTGAATAAATTAAGGGGTAACGACTTCTTTAGCCTTCAGGCTTCCGGCGCGGCGGCTTGTTCTGGAACGCTGGCGCGCGACTCGCGCTGCCGCTCGATCTGGCGCGCCAGCGCGCGTCCGGCACGATCGGTAGCGCGGTCAATCGCGACATACATATCGGCCTGGATATCCTCGATCACCACGTCCGCCTGGTGCGCGACCGCCACATGGATATGGCAGCGTTTGTCGGCCCCGCCGCGCGGCCCGTTGATGTCGGACAGCCGCACCGTGACGCGGGCTATCGTTTCCGCGCCATGCGCCAGCGCGAATCCCAGTCGGCTATGCGTATGCTCGCGCAGCGCGTCCGTGAGAGTGAAGCCTAGCGTCTGAATGTCGATCTGCATGGTGGACTCCATCAGTGGGTACGACGCCAGTGTAGGGCTATCGCATACATCTTAAAAATCGTATATAACTGAATCATTCATCGAAAAAACTTGTCTATCAATGCGCCCGTTAAATTACAAACACCTGCACTATTTCTGGGTGGTCGCGAAGACCGGCGGCATGGCGCGCGCGGGCGAGCACCTGCATTTAACGCCGCAATCGATTAGCGGACAGCTGCGCGTGTTGGAAGAGGCGTTGGGCGAAAAACTGCTGCGCCGCGCCGGGCGCAATCTGGAGTTGACCGACATCGGGCGGCTGGTGTTGAGCTACGCCGACGAGATATTCACGCTTGGCGAGGAGCTGCAGGCGGCGCTTGGCGCGGGCGTGGCCGGGCGGTCGTTGCAATTTCGGGTGGGCGTGGCGGACATGGTGCCGAAATCGCTCGCTTACCACCTGCTGGAGCCCGCGATGGCGCTGCCGGAAACGCTGCGCATCGTCGCCCGCGAAGGCCGACTCGCAAGCCTACTGGCCGATCTTGCGGTGCACAAACTCGACCTGGTGATATCCGACCGGCCCATGCCGCCCACGCTGAACGTGCGCGGCTTTAACCATCTGCTGGGCGAGTGCGGGATGACTTTTCTGGCCAGCGCGCGCCTGGCCCGGGAATACGGCGGTGATTTTCCGCGCGGCTTGGACGGCTCGCCGTTACTGTTGCCGGGCGAGGACGCGGCGGTGCGGCTAAAGCTAATGCGCTGGTTCGAAATGCTGCGAATTCGTCCGCGCATCGTCGGCGAATTCGACGACGGCGCGTTGCTGAAGGCGTTCGGGCGGGCGGGCGTCGGCATCTTCGCGGTGCCCTCGGTCATCGCCGCGCAAACGGAGAAAGAATTCGACGTGGTCGCCATCGGCCACACCGATGAAGTGATGGAGCAGTTCTACGCGATTTCAGCCGAGCGCCGCCTGACCCATCCGGCGGTGGTCGCCATCCGCAATACCGCGCACCGAAAAATCTTCGGCCCCACTCCCCTTGAAAAAGCCCCGGCGCGCAAGTCGAAAAAAGCCAAAGCAGATTAGGGAAACGCTGTGCTGTGCGAAAAACCGATGTCGGTGACCTAGGCTGACTGCAAAAAAATGATTCAGGCTTGCGACAAAGATCGTGTCTAGCTGATTGCGTATCGGCTGCATTCAAAAAAGCCACTGTCGGCGATGGACGTAGTGCAATCGGGAAAAATCGGCGAACCGCGTTTGTTCAATTTGATCTTCACGATGCAAGTGCGCGACGAAGACAATGTTTGTTTGCTTAACATATCGGTGGTGGGCACTTGTACGACATCGGCATTTATTGCCTCAACGCCGCCCGCTAAGTATTTCGCACCGATCCCACCGAAGTCTTCGCATTTACCGCGAATAACGATTAACAATGCTTGACTGAAGTGGTAAAACCGGCCAGCGTGGTGATACGTTTTCCGGATGAGCGGCTTGCCACGTTCAGTTGCAGCTTTGGCGCGGCGGATGTGTCGCCTTATGACGTGGTCGGCGCCAAAGGGAGCTTGCGCGTCGATTCTGCGTATGAGCATGGTCAACGATCTGGAATACACGCTTACTATTGACGGAAAATCGCGCAGCGATAAATTCGCGCCGGAGCTGGTGTATTTCCCGATTGCCTATTGCATGACCGCGCCCAGCTATCGGGTGGGAAGGGCGCATCAACGTGCACATCATCAATGCCCTGTACAAATCGGCCCAAACCGGACGACCTGTGCGTATCAAGTTCAGGCGCAGGATGCGCGACCCGCGATGAAATAACAACTACGCCATGCGCCCGTCAAAAACCCGAGCTGGTGGACGCAAAAAAACTACCGGCGACGAATAAGAGCCACGCCGCAGCATTATCCGTATTACTGCCGACAGGCCTTGGGGTAGAATCGCTATTCATCCCTCTGCCTGAGCCCTCATGCGCACCGCCACTGTTGTCCGTAACACGCTGGAAACCCAGATTTCCGTAACGCTCAATCTGGACGGCACCGGTCAGGCCCAACTGAATACCGGCGTACCCTTTCTTGACCACATGCTTGACCAGATCGCCCGGCACGGCTTGATCGATATCGACATATCGGCCCACGGCGACCTGCATATTGACGCGCACCACACAGTAGAAGACACCGGTATTACTTTTGGCCAAGCGTTTGCAAAAGCGCTGGGCGATAAAAAAGGCATTCGCCGCTATAGCCATTCGTATGTGCCCCTTGACGAGGCTTTGTCGCGTGTAGTGATCGATTTGTCAGGCCGCCCGGGCATCGAATATCACGTTGATTACACGCGTGCACGCATCGGCGATTTTGATGTGGATTTGATTCTGGAATTTTTTCGCGGCTTTATTAATCATGCGGGCGTCACACTGCATATCGATAATCTGCGTGGCATTAATGCTCACCATCAGGCCGAGACCATCTTCAAAGCCTTTGGGCGGGCGCTGCGCATGGCGGTAGAAGTGGATGCGCGTATGGGCAATATATTGCCGTCCACGAAAGGCGCCCTATGAGCGCGATGAACGTGGATGTGGCGGTGATCGACTACGGCATGGGCAATTTACGCTCAGTATCCAAAGCTATCGAGCACGTCGCCCCGGCAGCGAGTGTGGTCGTCACGTCTGACGCCCATATTATTGCTAACGCCGGGCGCGTGGTATTCCCCGGGCAGGGTGCAGCGCCCGACTGTATGCGCGAAATCGATGCGCGGGGCTTGCGTGAAGTGATCATTGAAGCGGCTCAGTCCAAACCTTTCCTGGGGATTTGCATGGGCATGCAAGTCTTGTTTGAGCATAGTGAAGAAGGCGATACTGAATGTTTAGGTATTCTGCCGGGCACCGTTCAGCGCTTTCCGTCAGAGGCGATGTTTAACGATGCGGGCGACAAACTAAAAGTGCCGCACATGGGCTGGAATAATGTGTATCAGGCCGCACCCCACCCTATGTGGGCGGGCATTGAAGAAGGCGCCCGCTTTTATTTTGTGCACAGTTATTTTGCGCAGCCGACTGTGTCGGATGTAATCACCGGGTTTGCGCATTATCCGTTTCCTTTTACGTGTGCCGTCGCCTCGGATAAACTCTTTGCTGTGCAGTTTCATCCGGAAAAGAGCCAAAGCGCCGGACTGATGCTGCTGGGTAATTTCATAACCTGGAACACCGAATCTTCCCAAACCTCCTGTGAGATGTCCGCCGCTGCCTGCGGTTAAACTTTCTTTCCTACATCATGCTGATAATTCCTGCTATCGACCTGAAAGATGGTCACTGCGTACGCCTTGAACAGGGCGAAATGAGTAGTGCCACGGTTTTTTCCGAAGATCCTGCCGCTATGGCGCAGCACTGGAAAGCCCTTGGTAGCCGTCGTCTGCATCTGGTGGACTTGAACGGCGCCTTTGCAGGGAAGCCCATCAACGACGCGGCGATCCGCTCGATTGTCGATGCGGTAGGGGACGATATGCCGGTGCAACTCGGCGGCGGAATTCGCGATCTTGCGACCATCGAGCGTTATCTTGACGACGGTGTACGCTACGTCATCATCGGCACCGCAGCGGTTAAAAATCCAGGCTTTTTGCACGAAGCCTGCGACGCTTTCCCGGGCCATGTGATGGTCGGGTTGGATGCGCGAGACGGCAAAGTGGCCGTGGAAGGCTGGTCCAAACTGACCGGACACGATGTGATCGATCTGGCTAAACGCTTTGAAGGTTATGGCGTAGAAGCCGTGATCTATACCGATATTGGCCGCGATGGCATGTTAAACGGCGTCAATATCGAGGCCACACAGCGCTTGGCTCAGGCGTTGACGATCCCGGTAATTGCTAGTGGCGGTGTGACCAATTTGGACGATGTGATTGCATTGTCCACAGTAGCGAAAGACGGCATTATCGGTGCCATCACGGGGCGCGCGCTGTATCAGGGCACGCTGGATTTTGTTGCTGCCCAAAAGCTTGCCGACGAATTGGCCGGCGGCGTGTTCGGGGTGTAAGGTGCTGGCAAAACGCATCATTCCTTGCCTGGACGTCACGCATGGTCGAGTGGTTAAAGGCGTCAACTTTGTCGAATTGAAAGATGCTGGCGACCCAGTAGAAATTGCGCGCCGCTATAACGAGGCAGGTGCAGACGAATTGACCTTCCTCGACATCACTGCAACTTCAGACAATAGAGACTTGATTTTACACATCATTGAGGCCGTGGCTTCGCAAGTATTCATTCCGTTGACAGTTGGCGGCGGGGTCAGGGAAGTGAATGATATTCAGCGCCTGTTAAATGCAGGCGCAGACAAAGTCGGCATTAATACTTCAGCTGTACTTAATCCACAACTCGTCAAAGACGCAGCAGATCGTTACGGCAGTCAATGCATAGTCGTCGCAATTGATTCCAAATGGGTAGACGACCATTGGGAAGTTTTCACCCATGGGGGACGTAAAGCGACGGGGTTGGATGCGATCGTATGGGCGAAAAAAATGGCTGATCTAGGCGCCGGTGAACTATTGCTGACCTCGATGGACCGGGATGGTACCAAGAGCGGCTTCGACCTCGAGCTTACGCGGGCCATTTCGGACGCCGTTGCCATTCCGATTATCGCCAGTGGCGGCGTTGGCAACTTGCAGCATATGGTCGACGGTGTGAAAGAGGGCCATGCCGACGCGGTGCTGGCGGCGAGCATTTTCCATTTTGGCGAATTCGGTATCGACGAAGCAAAACACTACATGAAACAACACGGTATCGAGGTGCGGTTGTGAACTGGCTGGATGCGGTCAAATGGGACGCACATGGCCTGGTACCGGCAATTGCCCAGGATACAGCCACCAACGAGATCCTGATGGTGGCATGGATGAATCGCGAAGCACTGGAAGAAACTGCACGCACATTGCGTGGCGTGTATTGGTCACGCTCACGCAACAAACTCTGGCGCAAGGGGGAAGAATCTGGCCATGTGCAAGAAGTGCGCGATATTCGTCTGGATTGCGATAACGATGTAGTGTTGTTGAAAGTCGAACAAATCGGCGGCATTGCGTGTCATACCGGGCGGCGCTCGTGTTTCTTTCAGCACCTGGTTACGAATGAGCAGGACGACGCTGAATGGGTAACGTCCTCGCCCGTGTTAAAAAATCCTGATGAGATTTACCGGAAGTGAACAATATTCTGGACCGCTTGGCCGATACATTGGAAGCGCGCAAACAGGCGTCGCCGGATAGCTCTTATGTAGCTAAATTGTATGCAAAAGGCACCGACGCCATTCTTAAAAAAATTGGCGAAGAAGCGACCGAAACGGTCATGGCGGGTAAAGATGGCGTCCGGGAACAGATTATTTATGAAGTGGCCGACCTATGGTTCCACACGTTAATACTGCTGGCGCATACCGGCTTAAAACCGCAAGATGTGCTGGAAGAGCTGGCGCGGCGTGAAGGCTTATCCGGGTTGGACGAGAAGACGGCAAGGAAACAAGGCGAAACATTATGAGCGACTGCATTTTTTGTAAAATAATTGCAGGTGAAATTCCGTCGCGAAAGGTGCATGAAGATGATGAAATATTTGTTTTTCATGACATTCACCCGTTCGCCCGCGTACACTTTTTGATTATCCCCAAGCGGCATATTGCTTCACTTGCCGATTGTGGACCCGAACATGAGAAAATCCTGGGCAAGATGCTCGCGCTGGCACCGCATCTCGCCCATGCACAGGGTTTGGAGGGGGGGTTTAAAACCCTGATCAATACCGGGCGAGGCGGCGGTCAGGAAGTATTTCACATTCATATGCACGTATTTGGCGGCGGCGATCCCGTGGCGCGCCAGTAACCAAAGGAGAACTTTATGGGTAGCTTTAGCATCTGGCACTGGCTGATTGTGTTGGCGATCGTATTGCTGATTTTTGGCACCAAGAAACTGCGTAATATGGGCAGCGATCTTGGCGGCGCGGTCAAAGGCTTTAAAGAGGGCATGAAAGAAGAATCGCCTAAATTGAATGAAACGGGCGAGAAAGGCCACACGATAGACGCCGAAGTAAAAGATAAGCAGCATTCTTGATCTTGCATACCTCCCATTTCCAACCGAGCACATAGGCTGCTGATATGTTCGATATCGGTTTTTCCGAACTCGTCGTCGTGGGGGTCGTGGCATTAATTGTTATTGGACCCGAGCGTCTCCCCAAAGTAGCGCGCACCGCCGGCCACCTGCTTGGCCGGTTCCAGCGTTATGCGGCCAGCGTTAAGTCGGATATCAGCCGGGAAATGCAGCTGGAAGAACTGCGGCAAGCAGGGCAGGGCTTCAAGGAGTCCATCGAGTCTGCGGCTAGCGGCGTAAAGGAGCAGGCCAACGCCGTGGATAGCTACCTTAAAAATGAAATCGCCCAAGCTGAAAATGCAATATCGGGCACCCCGGAACCGCAAGCTTCGCCAACAGAGCCGGGTATAGCCGCATTGGAGAATGAGCCCCTCTCACAAACTGATTTTGCCCCGCATCCTCAACAGAGCCTCGACCTCGAAACGCGTCACAGTGCAGTGATTGAGCATGCCACCTCGCCTGATTCTTCCAAAAACTCATGAGCGCGCCTAACGCCGCTCAGGAAAGCTTCATCTCCCATCTGATTGAACTGCGTGACCGCCTGTTACGGGTCATGATTGTTTTTGTGGTGGTATTTCTGGGTTTATTTCATTGGGCTCAGGATTTATATGCACTGTTGGCCAAGCCTATGCTGGCTGTACTGCCCAAAGGCGGGCAGATGATCGCCACTGAGGTGATTACGCCCTTTTTGGTGCCGATCAAAGTCGCGATGATGACGGCATTTTTGATTACCTTGCCGCATACACTGTACCAAGTCTGGTCCTTTATCGCCCCCGGTCTGTATCAGCATGAGAAGAAGCTCGGCGTGCCGCTGATTATCGCGAGCGTGATGTTGTTTATGTTTGGTATGGCCTTCGCCTATTTCCTGGTGTTTCCGGTGGTATTTGGTTTTGTCGTCGGTGTCGCCCCTGTCGGCGTAGCGGTGATGACGGATATTGGCAAATATCTGGATTTTGTAATGATGATGTTCCTGGCGTTCGGGATCACCTTCGAAGTCCCCATTGTGGTAATTCTGTTAGTCAAAATGGGCATCGTCAGCGTCGCCAAACTGCGCGAGATACGCCCTTATATGATTGTCGGATCGTTCGTGGTGGGCGCAGTTTTTACCCCTCCCGACATTGTTTCCCAATTCATGCTGGCCGTGCCCCTCTGGCTGTTATACGAGGCCGGCATCGTGGTAGCAGCCTTGTTGATCAAGCCGCGACCGGATGGTGAGCACAATTTCACGCCGCTCAGTGAGGACGAATTGGACGATGAGTTGGATCGCATCGAATCCGAGGAAGCGCGCAAAAAATAACTAAATATTCAATATCAATAAGTGGAAACAAATATGGAGACTTTAAAAGCGGGCAGTGACGTATTGTTTGTATTGTTGGGCGCCATCATGGTGCTTGCGATGCACGCGGGGTTTGCATTCCTTGAGTTGGGCACAGTGCGTAAAAAAAATCAGGTCAATGCGCTAGTCAAAATACTCGTCGATTTCGCTATCTCGACCATTGCGTATTTTTTTGTGGGTTATAGCGTGGCGTATGGCGTCAGCTTCTACTCCGGAGCCGATGTACTGGCAGCCAAAAATGGCTATGAACTGGTCAAGTTCTTTTTTCTCCTGACTTTTGCTGCTGCAGTGCCCGCGATTATCTCGGGAGGTATCGCCGAACGGGCACGTTTTAATCCGCAGCTGGCAGCGACTTTTGCGCTGGTCGGATTGGTTTACCCGTTTTTTGAAGGCATCGCGTGGAATGGCAACTATGGTATTCAGGATTGGCTACTACTGACTTTTGGCGCCAAGTTTCATGACTTTGCAGGATCGGTAGTAGTACATGCGGTCGGCGGCTGGATCGCGCTGGTGGCAGTCATTCTGCTCGGAGCGCGCCGCGGCCGTTATACCAAGGACGGCATGGTGTCCGCACACCCGCCCTCCAATATCCCTTTTCTTGCACTCGGTGCCTGGATACTGACCGTAGGCTGGTTTGGTTTTAACGTGATGTCTGCGCAGCTCCTCAACGCTATCTCTGGCCTGGTCGCGGTTAATTCGTTAATGGCTATGGTAGGCGGCACCCTCGCGGCGCTGGTCGTGGGTCGCAACGACCCAGGCTTTATCCACAACGGCCCGCTGGCGGGTTTAGTCGCGGTCTGCGCGGGGTCTGACTTGATGCACCCGCTCGGCGCATTGATAACGGGCGCAATTGCGGGCGCGTTATTCGTTGGGATGTTCACCATCACCCAGAATAAATGGAAAATCGATGACGTGTTGGGCGTGTGGCCACTGCATGGCCTATGCGGCGCATGGGGTGGTTTGGCGGCAGGCATTTTTGGCGCCAAGGCCTTGGGCGGTTTAGGCGGAGTCAGTTTGGTTGCCCAGTTGATAGGCACGCTTGGTGGTATTGCAGTGGCGGTCGTAGGTGGCGTAGTGGTATACAGCTTGCTCAAGGCTGTTATCAGAATACGCCTGGATCCGGAAGAGGAATTCAACGGTGCCGATCTCAGTATTCACAAAGTATCCGCAACTGCTGAACGCGAAACTAGCTGGTAGCCGTCACTTCCAATAAAAACGCCACCCTTAAGGTGGCGTTTTTTTATTGCTACCGTGAATTACGGTTTACCTTTGACAGGTTTATCTGTTTTAGGCTGAGGAATAAATGAGCCTACAGGCGCGACGGGTTGCTGCGCTTTCTTGGGTTTTTTAACTTCTTTGTTGCTGCGTAATTGGCCTTTAGCCATGATCATGTCTCCTTGCAATAAAATAATAATCCTCGGGTATCAAACCCACGCCCAGCGGGAACTTGATGATAGGCCGTTATCGCAAAATGGGTAGCTTTTTAGCGCAGGGTTAATTAGCAACTTGCCAGCTATGCATCGAAGTCAGCGCACTCGTGCCCGCAAGGCATCCACTTCTTCCAGCAGGTCTACCATCAACGCGGCTAATTCCGGTACCGCGTCGAAATCGCGTTCCAGCGCGCGCATACGCCGTGTGCGGGTCAAGCTGGCACTTGAAAATCGCCATAAGGTGGGGTTGCCTGTCACGGGCGCAAGCAGGCCTTCTTCTACATGGCGAATCACCCAAATTGGCTCGACCGCGCAGGCCATACACAGTTCTTCCAGTGTGAGGCAAGCCTCGTCGAGCACATATGCAGTGACAATTTCTTCAGTATGCATCGTTAATCCTTTGCTTCTTGGCGCGGGTCGAACTTCAATGTTTGCGCCATGGTTTCGTACAAGCTGCGAGCTTCAGGCGTGTCGGCGAGAGGAAGCACAATCTGAAGTTCAAGTATTAGATCGCCTGGCGGTTCACCGGGCAGGCCTTTGCCCCTTACACGGAGACTGCGGTTACGCTGGATACCTTCCGGCAAACGGGTTTGCAGTATCCCGGTGGGAAGGTCAACCGCTATCACCGCACCTAATGCGGCTTCCCATGGCGTGACTGGCACACTCAGGTACACGTCGCGGCCTTCAGCACGTATACGCGGGTGAGGATTGAATTGCACTTCCAGCAGCAAGTCCCCCGTGGCCCCGCCTTCGTACCCGGGCGTTCCTTGCCCAGTCAGCCGGATAATTTGCCCAGCGTGTACCCCCTTGGGAATTTTCACATTCAAGGTGCGAGTATCGAGTGCCACGCGCCCTTGTGCGTCCATTTTAGGCACGCGCAACGAAATTTGCCGCGTCGCGCCGGTGAATGCGTCTGCCAGATCCAGTAGTACTTTCGCATGATGATCTTCCCCACGCCCGCCCGAAGCGGTGCGACCGCGTCGACCCCCGGGGTGCCCGCCCATGCGACCAAACATCTCCGAGAAAAAATCGCTGAAATCTGCTGTTTCGTGCGGGGAGTATTCCTGCCCAGAAAACTCGAAGCCGGCATCCCAGTCGGGCGGGGGGCGGAAATCCTGGCCGGGTGGATGGCCTTGTCCCAGTTTGTCGTAAGCGGCTCGCTTTTCCGGATCCGACAAGACCGCATACGCCTCGTTGACTTCACGCATGCGCGCTTCGGCGTCGGCCTCTTTGGAGACATCCGGATGATATTTTCGCGCCAACTTACGAAAGGCCTTTTTCAGCGCATCTGCCGTGATATCGCGCGGAACGCCGAGGAGTTGGTAATAGTCCTTGTATAGCATTTATGTCCCTGTTACTGGGCCAGGTGCGCCCAAATCTTCGCCTGTAAATGAAGCCATCAAATCTGAAAACAAGCCCTTGAAATCATTTTAGCCACCCAGATAATGGGGAGTAAGACGCAATTTGCGTCGCCCATCGATTTAAAAAGGAGATTCATTATGTATCGTTCACATCCTTACGACATCTTTACCGAAATTGACCGACTCCAGCGCGAGGTGCAGCAAACTTATAATGCCTCCCCCAATATTCGCGGCATCGCACGGGGTGGATTCCCGGCGATGAATGTTGGCGGCACGGCGCAATCCGTAGAAATCTACGCGTTTGCGCCGGGGGTCGATCCCGCCAGCATTGAGGTCAATCTGGAAAATGGCGTGCTCACTATTGAAGGTGAGCGTAAAGACGCGATGCCCTCGCACGAAGACAAGGCGACCGTGCATATCAGCGAGCGCTTTACCGGCAGATTCCGTCGTGTTGTCACGCTGCCTGACGATGTGGATGTGAACGCTGTCGAAGCCAAGTGCCGCGACGGGGTATTACACATCAGCATCAAGCGTCGCGAAGCCGCACAGCCTCGTCGTATTTCTATTCATTAAGCTAATTGGGAGTCGAATCATGAGCGAAAACACCAGCGTTACTTCGTCTAATAACAACGGTACCAACGCCGCATTAATGCCGCGTGTTGATGTGATCGAAGATAAGTCCGGCATTACCCTGTACGCCGATCTGGCGGGGGTGCCAAAAGATAAACTAGCATTGCATATCGAGGCCGATACGCTAACGATAGAAGGTGAAGTTGGGCTCAATATGCCTGAAGACATGGAACCCTCGCATGCCGAAATTAACCTGCCACGTTATCGTCGGGTGTTTACGTTATCGAAGGAACTGGATAGCGAAAAAATAGCGGCGGAGTTTGAACACGGGGTGCTAAAACTCAGTATTCCGAAAGCGGAGCATTTGCAACCCCGCAAAGTGGAAATCAAGCTTATGTGAAGCAGTGGCATCTTTACATGCCGAGTAGATGAAGGCAGCCGCGGAATCGTCCTTAATGATGTCCCCCCGTGGTCTGTCTTTTTAAACGATATAAGGTTCCACAGTAGGGGCACAGCGCGTCGCCCGTGGCTTCGATCGGCAAATATACGCGCGGGTGCGCGCTCCAATCGATATGTTGTGGCATAGGACAATGAAGCGGTAAATCAGCGTCGCCAATTTCGATGACGCGATGGGAGTTCTCGTGAGGCTGGCTCATATTTGTTAAGCACTCAAACCGGCGTCAGCCAATCCAGATGTTGTTGAGCGCGCCCGTTGACGCAATCGAAATAGAGTGCCTGCAAGCGCGTCGTAATCGGGCCGCGCTTACCCGCACCAATGGTTCGATTATCCAGTTCTCTAATTGGTGTGACTTCAGCTGCGGTGCCGGTAAAGAAGGCTTCATCTGCGCAGTAAACCTCGTCCCGAGTAATGCGTTTTTCGATCACCGGAATACCCAGTTCAGTCGCCAATGTAACGATCGTATCGCGCGTAATGCCTTCCAGCGCGCTGGTCAGGTCGGGCGTTAATAGCTTGCCGTTACGGATGATGAAGATGTTTTCGCCTGAGCCTTCCGCGACAAACCCATCTACATCGAGCAGCAATGCTTCGTCGTAGCCATCTGTATCGGCTTCTTTTTGCGCAAGGATGGAATTTATGTAATTACCATTTGCCTTGGCCTTGCACATCGTGATATTCACATGATGACGCGTAAACGAACTGGTTTTCACACGAATGCCTTTATCAATTGCGTCTTGTCCTAGATAGGCACCCCAAGGCCAGGCGGCCACAATCACATGCACCGTTAGATTCTTGGCTGATATGCCCATCGCCTCTGAACCAAAAAACGCCATCGGCCGCAGATAGCCGGATTCGAGCTTGTTTTCGCGCACCACGGTACGTTGGGCCTCGAAAATTTCTTCTTTGGAATAGGGCAGTTTCATGCCGAGAATGTGCGCGGAGCGAAACAATCGATCGGTATGGTCCTGCAAGCGAAAAATCGCGGTGTTGCGCTCGCCTTTGTATGCGCGTACGCCCTCAAAAACGCCCATCCCATAGTGCAGGGTATGGGTGAGAACGTGGGTGGTGGCCTCGCGCCAGGGGACGAGCTTGCCGTCGTACCAGATGAGGCCATCGCGATCAGCCATGGACATGATGCAGTATTCCTGTGTATGAATGAGCAACAATTTTACTTCATTTGCACGAGACTGCCGCGCTGATAGACCCTACCTTACGCAGGCTTGCCGTTGCGAGGGTGATTACCGGTAAGTTTCGTCGCGCAGTTCCGTGTTGATTTCGAACGCAGCTTTTACGCCCTCGGCAGCAGCGACAATGACTTGCTTCACATCGCGCGTTGCGTCGCCGGCGATAAATACGCCGGGAATGTCGGTGGCGTTTTTATCATCCGTCTTGGCGCCTTTCTCGTTAGAGACGTTGCAGCCGAGCCGAGCGGCAAGCTGCGAACGCTGCTGTTGCCCGAGATGAAAAAACAAGCTGTCGCGTTCGATCGTTTCACCATCGGTGAATACTATTCGAGCGAGTTGTCCTGCTGTACCCTCCAGCCGCGCCACCGGTTTTTCGATCAGCGGTATCGCATTGCGCAACAGTTGCGCACGCTCATCCGCACTTAATTCGCCAGGGCCATCGGTGCACACAATCAAGTCTTCGGTATAAGTACGCAAGTTCAATGCGAAGTCTGCGATATCTTTGCCGCGCGCATAAGCGACAATACGTTTGTCGCGATTCTCCCAGCCGTCGCAATACGGACAATGAAACGCGCTCACGCCATAGAGTTCACTAAAGCCTTCGAGCTCGGGAAGATTATCGGTAATGCCAGTTGCCAACAGCAATTTGCGACAAGCGTAAACCTGACCTTGTGCAGTGGTAAGCTCAAAACCAGTCTCACGCTTTGCCGCATCGCTGATTTCGTCATCATGGATTTCTACGCCATACGGTCGCAACTGCTCGCGTCCAATTCGTAATAGCTCGCGTGGTGGAAAGCCGTCGCGCGACAGAAAACCGTGCATCGCATGCGACACTAAATTGCGGTATTGATTTGAATCAAATAGCAACACGCTGCGTCGCGCGCGCCCTAATACCAACGCCGCGTTTAGTCCTGCCGGGCCTCCGCCCACAATGATTACGTCATAGGTTCTCATATTGTTTTGGTTCTGCAAATACAGGAGGATATTTTGAACGCATTGGCCTTGCGCGCAAGAGGCATACTGGACTAAAACGCGCCACGGGATTAGTGCCTACATTTAAATCAGCGCAAGACGAGTGGGCTTAACAGGCTTGCAGCGGCATCTTACGAAGCTAACACGCTTAACCAAACGTCCGCTTCAAAATAAAGATTTATAAGAATATGAATTTATCCACGCACCACTTTCAACAATACAAAAAAATCGCTGGTTTACTCTGGAAGTATGGCCGTTCTGATGTGGTTAAGGGCATGGCTCTGGGTGGCGACACTGATACAGAAGAATTGGCAGCACGCCATTCCGGTGAGGCCTCGCCAACCGAACTCGCGGATGATCTGGAGGCTATGGGGCCTACCTACGTCAAGCTTGGTCAAGTGCTTGCGAGTCGGCCGGATATTTTACCGCCCGCGTATATCAGCGCACTGTCGCGCCTGCACGATGGCGTAAAGCCTTTTTCGTTTGCCGAAGTCGAAGAGATCGTCACCAGCGAGTTGGGCGTGCGCATCTCCAAAGCGTTTTCGCATTTCGAAGAAACCCCGTTGGCAGCAGCTTCGCTAGGACAGGTACATTCCGCCACACTGCGCGATGGACGGCGCGTCGTCGTCAAAATTCAGCGACCCGGAATTGACAAGCAAATTGCCGAGGACATGGAAGTCTTTTCGCAGATCGCCGAATGGCTGGATAACCATACCGAGTTTGGGCGACGTTACCGTTTGCAATCAGTGATTGAAGAATTCCGGCTGGTACTCAAGCAAGAGCTCAACTACGAACTTGAAGCAAATAATCTCAGAACCATGGCGAAGAACCTCGCCGAATTTGAACGCATTTTTGTACCGCAACCCATCACGAGTTATTCCACGCGCCGTGTGCTGACGATGGATTTTGTGCAGGGCCGAAAAATTACCGCGCTCGGCCCTCTCACCGCGCTCGACATGCCCGGCGATGAGCTGGCGGAGGAATTATTCAACGCCTATTTGAAGCAAGTCCTGGTCGATGGACTGTTTCATGCCGACCCGCATCCGGGCAACGTATTTTTAACCCTTGATCACCGCATTGCGCTGCTCGATTTGGGTATGGTCGGCACCACCACGCCCACGATGCAGGAAAACCTGCTCAAAATTCTGATCGCCGTAAGTGAGGGCAAAAGCGAAGATGCCGCCTCGGTATTGATGAATATGAGCGAACTCTCCAGTGAGTTTAACGAGGCGAGTCTGAGAAAACAGGTGGGCCAACTGGTGGTGCAACAACGCCATCAGCAATTAAGCCAGATCAATGTGGGCAAGACCTTGTTAGAGGTCAGTCAAACTGCCGCTAAAGAGGGTTTGTATGTGCCAAGCGAATTAACTTTGCTGGGTAAAACTCTGTTGCAGCTCGATCAAATCGGCAAAATCCTGAACCCAAATTTTGACCCCAACGATGCGATCCAACGTAACGCGACAGAAATCATGACGCAGCGCATGCACAAGCAAGCCACCCAAGGCAGTCTGCTGAATTCAGTTCTGGAAATGCGCGATTTCGTGACTGGTTTGCCCGTGCGATTGAACAAGATCATGGATGTGGTGGGAAATTCTGAACTTGAAGTCAAAATCCGTGCGGTGGATGCGGGTCTCGTGATGGCAGGTTTTCAAAAAATAGCCAACCGCATTGCGGCCGGGATCATTCTTGCCGCACTTATCGTTGGCGCCGCCTTGTTGATGCAAGTGAATACGCGGTTTCAATTATTCGGCTATCCGGGCTTGGCCATTCTGTGTTTTCTAGCCGCGGCCGCGGGCGGGTTTTGGCTGGTGATGGGGATTTTTATCCAGGACCAAAAGGATAAAAAAAAGGCCTCGCGATGATCTTATCCATACAGTCTTGAATTACCTGTTCGTATCATTCAACATTTTTAAAGGAGCACAATATGAGTCTATTTAGCAAAATCCTGTCTAAATTGGGTTTTGGCGATAACCAGTCAGCAGCGTCAACCACAGCGCCAGCCACACCGGCGCCTGCCGCGCAGCAACCGGCCGCGGCTTTACCCCCTGCGGGAGCGGTAGCCAGCCCGGTTACTACAACCGCGCCCGCTAAACCTCAGATGAGTCAGGTCGATGTCGTCGCCAAACTCGAGCAACTGGCAAGCGCCAACGCCGAAAAACTCAACTGGAAAACGTCCATCGTGGATTTAATGAAACTGCTCGATATGGACAGCAGTCTGGCTTCGCGCAAGGACCTTGCCATCGAACTGGGTTACCCCAGAGATCAGACGGACGACTCTGCTGCCATGAACATGTGGCTGCATAAAACCGTACTACGCAAACTGTCTGAGAATGGCGGAAATATTCCGCAAGAATTGCTGGGTTAACTCTGTTAACAGCTTTACGGCTGTTAACGCTCTATATGTATCACTATCGCTATTGAGCTTGATTAAATCTCCTGACGCGTCGGTCTGAACAGGATTTCGTTCACATCGACGTCGTCAGGTTGGCTCATCGCATAGGCGACGGCGCGCGCAAACGCATCTGCCGGAATAGCAACTTCATACACCTTGCGCACGCTTTCTGCGACATCGGGTTCGGTCACGCTATCTGGCAGTTCGGTGGCGAGTGCGCCCGGCGAAATGACGGTAGTCCGAATGTTGTAGGGCTTCACTTCCTGACGCAACCCTTCAGATAATGCAAGCACAGCATGTTTGGTGGCCGCATAGACCGCGCTGCCCGGGCGCACCTTGTGGCCCGCGACGGAGGAGACGTTAATGATATGACCAGATTTTTGCTGTTGCATATAAGGCAGCGCAGCTGCGATGCCATACAGCACGCCTTTGATGTTCACATCGATCATGCGATCCCAGTCATCAATCTTGAGCCGGTTCAAAGGTGAATGCGGCATCAGCCCGGCATTGTTGATCATCACATCAATACGGCCATACTTTTCGACCGCCGCATCGACTAGCCCTTTGACCTGAGCGCTTTGCGTGACATCGGTTTGCAGCGCAACCGCCTTGCCCTCGCTGCCCGCCAATGCCGCGGCCAGGCTACGAATGCGGTCCATGCGCCGCGCACCCAGCACCACCACTGCTCCCAATGCAGACAGATGACGCGCTGTCGCTTCGCCCAAGCCGCTGCTCGCGCCGGTGATGACCACAACCTTGCCTGCGATGTTATTGCTCATAATTCTCTCCGGACTTGCGTTCAAACAGGATGCTTCAGGAACGTTTGGAGCTTGTGCGGCCAATATGCTGTGTTAACCATTGCTCAGCGATGCGTTCTTTTGAGCAATGCGACGGGCCACCCAATAAGTGGCGCCTCGTGAACCGTAGCGCTCCGAGTGTGGCACCTCGCGCAATGGTGAAGGTATGGCCATTAGTCAGATGTTGTGTCACACCATTGCACTCAGCCACATTTCGCCTTGTGTTACTACCCGTCGAAATGGTGAGTATGAACGTCGAGTTCCGTATCGGGACTGCGATTGCCAAGTCCTCAAAAGTTTTTGCGTTCATTATTGAGTCCTGCCATCAGTACTTTGTTTGATTTAATTTTGTTGCAAGTCAGGGGGGTGACCTTGGGGCGCTGCCGGATCACCCCAAATATCAACCAGCCAAGAACGCCAACAACACTTTATTGAACTCCGCTGCATGTGAAAGATTAAAACCGTGCGGCGCATCCTTAACCACATGTAGTTGACTACCGGCAATTGCTTTATGCGTCCTTGCGCCGCTCACTTCAAACGGGACAATGGCGTCCGAATCGCCGTGAATCACGAGCGTCGGTAAATTAAATTTGGCCAAGTCGGCGCGAAAATCCGTATAAGAAAAAGCGTGGATGCAATCCAGCGTGCCTTTGGCTGAGGCGAATGCTGCGATGTCACGTGCATACACGCGTTGTGCTTCGCTTACCTGCATTTTGCCGCCGGCGCTGAAAAAATCGGTTGTGAACGCCTCCAGGAATGCCATGCGATCCGTGGTAACCCCGGCTTTGAACTGCGCAATGGTCGCGTCGTCCAGGCCGCCGTCAGGATTGTCGGCATTCTTGTATAAGAATGGGGGTACCGCCGCAGCAAACACGGCCTTCGCTACACGTTCTGTACCGTAGTTTGCGACATAGCGCGCGACTTCGCCACCGCCCATTGAAAATCCGATCAGCGTGGCGTTCTTCAGGTCAAGGTGTGTCATCAAGCCGTGCAAATCAGCAGCCAGCGTGTCGTAGTCATACCCGGTCCAAGGTTGCGAGGACCATCCGAAACCGCGCCGGTCGTAGGTAATCACGCGATAGCCGGCTGCGATCAGGGCTGGAACCTGTGCCTCCCAAGAACGCCCACTGAGCGGCCAGCCGTGGATCAACACAATGGGTGTGCCGCTACCGTGGTCTTCGTAATAGATTTCTACAAGATGGTGAGCGTCGGTATTGACTTTGAACATTGGCATTTTGGATCTCCGCAACAAGCTGATGAATGGTGTGATGGATTCGAATCAGGCGCCCGCATCGCAAGCCAGGGTTAATTCGACTTCAATATTGCCGCGTGTCGCATTGGAATAAGGACAAACCTGATGCGCTGCGTTGACCAGATCCTGAGCAACGGTTTGATCAAGTCCTGGCAGATGGACCATCAATTTGGCAGCGATTCCGAAGCCGGCTGGGGTGGAGCCTAAGTCCACGCTGGCATCAATTGATGCATCAGCAGGAAGTGCAAGCTTTTTTAACCCTGCTACGTGTTTTAGCGCCGACATAAAACAGGCTGAATAACCAGCTGCAAAAAGTTGCTCCGGGTTTGTGGCATTGCCTGCACCGCCCATGGCCTTTGGGGGTGACAGTTTGACGTCTAACAGCCCGTCATCGCTCACAGAGCGGCCGTCTCGGCCCCCGGTGGTGCGCGCTTTGGCCGTGTACAGAACTTTATCGAGTTTCGTGCTCATAAGGTCTTCCTTGAATTCATTGAGTAGTGGGATTGAGAAAGGATCAGCCCAGCAAGCGTTGGCGCAACAGCTTGATGTTTTGACTGAGGGAAATTAATTCTGGCCAGGTACAGCCGGTAATGTCGCGGACGCACGATGGTATGTCGGCGGCCTTCACTTTAAGGCGCTTACCTGCAGCCGTCAGATGAACGCGAACACGACGTTCGTCTTCGGTATCGCGCAATCTGGCCAATAGCCCGGTCGCTTCCATGCGTTTTAGCAAGGGAGTCAACGTACCTGAATCCAAAAACAGACGTTCGCCGATTTCTGACACCATTAACCCGTCCTCCTCCCATAACACCAACATCACCAAATATTGCGGGTAGGTAAGTCCGATCGCCTCCAATAGGGGCTTGTATATTTTCGTCATGGCCAATGACGTGGAATAGAGTGCAAAACACAACTGGTTGTCGAGACGCAGCGTTTGCTCGGCAGATTGTTTTCTCTTTGACATGGATTTAATATAGCGTACAATTAAATTGTGTGCAAGTTAAATTGACAATGGAAACCTTTATGCGCAATCGCGCTGTACACTGCCAGATCGAATTCAAAAGGGGCATTTTCGCGGCGATTAGGATTGCCCATTCACACCGGAAAGCCGGGTAATGTCATTTTCCGACCCTTTACCATTTCACTGAAAAAACAGGAGTGCGACATGAGTATTGAAAAAACCGAAGCGAAGTGCCCCTTCAGCGCAGCCGCAGGCGTTGGCACGACAAACCGTGATTGGTGGCCGCAGCAGTTGCGCCTGGACCTGCTTCATCAGCACTCTGCCAAGTCCGACCCCATGGGCCAGAAATTCAACTATGCCCAGGCGTTCAAGAGCCTTGATCTGGCGGCAGTGAAAAAGGACCTCACCGCCTTGATGACAGACTCCCAGGACTGGTGGCCTGCGGACTTCGGTCACTACGGCGGGCTGTTCGTGCGCATGGCGTGGCACAGTGCCGGCACCTACCGCATCGGCGATGGCCGCGGGGGTGCAGGCCGCGGCCAGCAGCGCTTTGCGCCGATCAACAGCTGGCCGGACAACGTGAGCCTGGATAAGGCCCGCCGCCTGCTGTGGCCGATCAAACAAAAATACGGCGAGAAGATTTCATGGGCCGACTTGATCATCCTCACTGGCAACGTTGCGCTGGAAAGCATGGGCTTCAAAACCTTCGGCTTCGCCGGTGGTCGCCAGGATGTGTGGGAACCGGACCAGGATGTGTACTGGGGCCGCGAGACGAAGTGGCTCGGCGGCGACGTCCGCTACTCGCAGGGTTCACCGGGAGTCGAAGAGAACCATGGTGTGCTGGTGAAGGACGACGATAGCGAAGTGACGCATACGCGCGACCTCGAGAACCCGCTGGCCGCGGTGCAGATGGGCTTGATCTACGTTAATCCCGAAGGCCCGGACGGCAATCCCGACCCGCTCGCTGCAGCCATCGATATCCGCGAGACATTTGCCCGCATGGCCATGGATGACGAAGAGACCGTGGCGCTCATCGCCGGCGGCCATAGCTTCGGCAAAACCCACGGCGCGGCACCGGCGACGCACGTGGCGCACGAGCCCGAGGCGGCTGGCATCGAGGCACAGGGCTTCGGCTGGCAGAACAGCTTCGGCACCGGCAAGGGCGGTGACACCATCACCAGCGGCCTGGAGGTCACTTGGACCACCACGCCGACGCAGTGGAGCAACAACTTCTTCGAAAACCTGTTTGGCTTCGAGTGGGAGTTGTCGAAAAGCCCGGCTGGCGCGCATCAATGGGTGGCCAAGGGCGGCGACGGACTGATCCCGGATGCACACGACTCCTCCAAGCGTCACCGCCCGACAATGCTGACGACTGACCTCTCGCTGCGGATGGACCCGGCTTACGAAAAGATTTCGCGACGGTTTTTTGAGAACCCCGACCAGTTTGCCGATGCCTTCGCGCGGGCCTGGTTCAAGCTCACCCACCGGGACATGGGGCCGCGCGCTCGCTATCTCGGGCCCGAGGTGCCCGCCGAAGAACTCGTCTGGCAGGATCCGATCCCCGCGCTCGACCATGCGCTCGTCGATGACCAGGATGTCGCGGCACTGAAAAAGAAGGTGCTGGCATCCGGCTTGACGGTTGCCCAGCTCGTTTCGACGGCGTGGGCGTCGGCGTCCACGTTCCGCGGTTCCGACAAGCGGGGCGGCGCGAACGGCGCGCGCATTCGCCTGTCGCCGCAGAAGGACTGGGCCGTCAATCAGCCAGCGCAACTCGCCAAGGTGCTCCAGGTGCTGGAGGGAATCCGCAACGAGTTCAATGCCACGCAGTCCGGTGGTAAAAAGCTGTCCTTGGCCGACTTGATCGTCCTGGCAGGGTGCGCAGGCGTGGAGCAGGCAGCCCGGAACGCGGGTCACGAGGTCAATGTTCCCTTCGCTCCAGGGCGCATGGACGCTACGCAGGAGCAGACCGATGTACACGCGTTTGCTCCGCTTGAGCCCATCGCGGACGGCTTTCGGAATTACCAGAAGACGCGCTACAGCGTCCCGGCAGAAGCACTGCTGATCGACCGGGCGCAACTGCTGACATTGACGGGCCCGGAGATGACCGTGCTGGTCGGTGGCCTGCGCGTGCTGGGTGCGAATGTCGGCCAGATGCAGGACGGCGTCTTCACCAAAAAGCCCGGCACCTTGAGCAACGACTTTTTCGTCAACCTGCTCGACATGCGCACGGAGTGGAAACCTGTCTCGGCCGCTAACGACCAGTTCGAAGGGTGCGATCGCAAGACAGGCGAACGGAAGTGGACTGCTACACGCGTCGACCTGATCTTCGGCTCGAACGCGCAGTTGCGCGCTGTCGCCGAGGTTTATGCGACCGCAACCGCCGGGAAAAAATTTGCCGAGGATTTCGTGGCGGCGTGGACAAAGGTGATGAGTCTCGACCGGTTCGACATAGTGTAAGGGGGGCGGCTGCGTTTCGCGTCGGGCCGCTGCTGGCGCCAGTGATGACCACAACCTTGCCTGCGATGTTATTGCTCATATCCTCTGCAAGTCTTGTGTTTCAAACAGGATGCTTCAGGGAACGTTTGGCTTGTTCGGCCAAATATACCAAACGCTATTGCGTGGTGGAATGGAAGCCGCGTGCTGATTGCGGGTAAACAGCCCAGCGCTGTATTGTCTGACGGGATCATCGCAGGTCGTACCAGACGCCCCGACCGCTGCCGTGCTGGGCCAGGGTGCTGCGTTCGACTAGCGCGCGGAAATGCTGCTTGAGCGTGTTGCGGCTGGCGCCGGTGAGCTTGATGGCATCGCCGATGGTGATACGGCCATGCTCGCGTGCGAATTCGACTACCTGTAACGAAAGCTCGGGCAGGACGGCGAGTATCAGTTTTTCGCGCGCGACTTTCTTTTCCAGTCGGCGAACTTGCTCGTCTAGCGCGCGCAGGAAGAACACCAGCCAGGGTTGCCAGTTTGGCGTCTCGGTGCGGATGGTGCCTTGCGTCTGCCGTAGCGCCAGGTAATAGGCTTCATTGCTGTGCTCAATCACGCTTTCGAGCGAACTGTATGGCACATACGCATATCCTGTCTGCATGAGCAGGAGCGTGATGAGTACGCGACTCAGCCGACCGTTGCCGTCCTGGAAGGGGTGTATTTCCAGAAACACGACGGTGCACAGCGCAATAACCAGCAGCGGATGCAGGCGGCCTGCTTCGAGCGTATCGGTGACCCATGCGATCAATTCTGTCATCAATCGCGGCGTGTCGAAAGGCGACGCGGTCTGGAACACGATGCCGATCTGCACGCCGCTCTCATCGAAGGCGGCGACGTGATTCGAGTGAGTCTTGTAGCCGCCGCGATGCCGCGTATCTTTCTCGCTGTAGCGCAGCAGTATCTGATGCAGCTGCTTGATATGATTTTCGGTGAAGGGGATCTCCTGCCATGACGCGAAGATGAGCTCCATCAGCTCGGCATAGCCCGCCACCTCTTGCTGATCGCGGGTGGCGAAGGACTTGATTTCGAGGTTTGACAGCAATTGTTCGACCTCACGGTCGGATAGATGGCTGCCTTCGATACGGGTGGATGAGCCGATGCTCTCGATGGTTGCCACCCGACGCAGCGCCGATAGGCGGTCGGGTGCGAGGGTACCCAAGGCACGCCAGGCACCTTTGAACTCGTCGATCCTGGCGATCAGGTTCAGTATCTCTGGGGTGATCTGGAGGGTGTCGGCTCGCAACATGAACCAATAGTACACCCAATTACACCCAATAATTAGAGTTACCGCACTGATGAGTCCAGATTTGGACTTATCAATGTCCGAGGGAATGTGAGAAAAGCATTGCTGAAATGACAGTACGGATGGTGAGGATTAGGCTACTTGTTTGTCCATTTCTTGACGCCGCCGTGATGTGAACAGGCTCGACGATGGTGACGACTGACGCTGTAACTACCATCGCCGCAAATAGCGGTTGGACCAGATGACTTCTTGGCTAACTTGGCCGAGCGAATCGTTTGGCCGTCAACATTCTTGGAATGGTGAGGATTCGATGATCCCTCGTTAAATTGATAGGTGTCTTGAGAGAGTATCGGACTTTGAGCCTCGGCAATATTCGGTGCGATAAAGATGGACAGCAGCAGAAATGTGAGCATTTTGTGCATGGTTTCCTCCATTAGTTAAAATTATTACCCACCTCTTTAAGGGCGATTAATCCTAAAAGATATCGGGCTCATTGATATGGTGCGGTAGTGTTCAACTGCAACACCGTAATCCAAGTCTGCACTGATCGCCGGTACATGAGCACGAGACTAATCTCCCAGAAATTCGGCAGGACTACGTTGTTCAATTAAACCTAAATTGTGTTTAGCATTAGCGTGGTCGGGCTGTAATTTCAGGGCTTGCTGATAGGCGAGAGTCGCAGCTTTAAACTGATTGAGTGCTGCATAGCTAATGCCTAAATTGTACCAAGTGGAGGGCCTATCCGGCTCCAAAGCGCCCGCTTCACGGTAAGCGTATATGGCTTGCTGATGCAGTTCTTCATGTTGTAGTGCGGTACCCAAATTAAACCAAGCGTTGGCTGACTGAGGCTCTAGCCTCGTGGCAACTTCATAAGCCGGAATAGCATTACGATACGCCCCCACATGTTGATAGGCCGTACCCAGGTTATTCCAAACAACCCCATGATTAGGTGAGAGGCGTAGCGCAGTTATATAAGCAGAAATGGCATTGTTATATTGAGACTGATTAACATAGGCATTGGCCAAACTTAACCATCCCCATCGATCCTTAGCATCCAGTCGTGTCCATCGTTTCGCGTGTTTCTCGAGCTCTCGCCAGTTCGCCTTTTTCTCTAACAAAATAGCCTTGTTCATCCATGCTAATCGTGACACTGACCCTTCTGTAAATACGTATTTCTGGTCACCCATAGCCCTATTAGGAATTTCTTTTAGCCATTCAACCGGCAATGCAAAATTAAGCTCTGACTCCGGTAAATAAAATTGTGTAATCCCCACCAATTCACCGGCACTGTTAAACACGCCCGCACCGGAAAGCTTAGGTGTAATGGTCACACTCAATTGAATGTATTTTGATTCCTCAAAAGGGCGCAACGCGGCAATAACTCCGGTTTCTATAGTCACGTCACTGTCGTCCTTCGCCCCCACCACCCACACACTATTTTTAACTTTGAGATTTCTTGCCGAACCTTTTTCAGCGGGAATGACAGGAAGGTTTGCTACTGAATATTGGCATAGCCCCCTATGGGGATCGCCGTATTGCAACTTTGCGGCATAACTTACCCCGTCTTTTACAACAGTAAGTGGTGCTTCGAGATACTCAATCGAGCAAGTCGACACAATCGTCTGGGGGGCAATGACCACGCCACTGCGCAAGGCTTCAGCACTTTTTAAAATCACAACACTCGCTGCTAGCTTTTGCTTGTCTAACGGTGCGCCAACGCTATTGCACGGTAGAGCCAGACTACAAATAGTAATAGCTGATAATCGTAGCAATTTGAGATTAATCGACATGGTGTACTTCAACCGCAGGGTTTAGAGCTTTTACGTTACGGGGGTGGGTAAAAAAACACAAGATTTGTATGAGCCGGGCATTGGGTTGCACTAGCGTTGCGGGAAAGCGGCTTCGCAAACGGATCGGCACAGCGTGACAATAAGGCAAGAAACAACCCGCACTTAGGCGGGTTATAGGAGACTTCGTTGGACTTAGTAATGGTGCGGTGGAAATCGAACCCGCGTTCCACATCTCGACATCGCAGGTCGTACCAAACGCCGCGGCCTCCACCGTGTTGGTTCAGGGTGCCGCGTTCGACCAGCGCGCGGAAATGCTGTTTAAGCGTGTTGCGGCTGGCGCCAGTGAGCTTGATGGCATCGCCGGGAATACAAGCTTGACAGGCTCCTTAAAGCAGGGCTAATGTATCAACATTGAAGATACTCAACGAGTGATTCCATCATGTCAATCCTGGTCAAGAAATGGGGCAACAGTGCCTCGGTGCGCATTCCGGCCGCCATTATGGAGGCCGCGCGCCTGAATCTGGACGACGCAGTCAATGTACGCGAAGAGGGCGGGTGCATCATCATTGAGCCGGTCCGCCCCAGCGTTTACGATCTCGCTGAATTACTGGCGAACATCACGGCCGACAATCTTCACAGCGAAACCGATTTCGGACCCGCCGTCGGTAAGGAAGCCCTCTGATGCCAACCCGCTATGTGCCGGACGCGGGCGACATTGTCTGGCTGCAATTCGATCCTAAAGCCGGGCATGACCAGGCGGGCCACCGGCCCGCACTGGTGATCAGTCCCGCCGCTTACAACGGCAAGACAGGGCTGATGCTGTGCTGCCCCATGACCACCCAGATCAAGGGCTATCCCTTCGAGGTGCTAATTGCGGCTAAACAGCCCAGCGCCGTATTGGCCGATCAGATTAAAAGTCTGGACTGGATCGCGCGCAAAGCCCGCCGCAAGGGCAAGGCCACGGCCAGCGAACTGGCGGAAGTCCGCGCCAAGGCGCTGGCGTTGATCAGGACCTCGGACTGACTCAATCAAAGTCGGCAAGGGCGGGATGCGCCAGCAGTGACGCTGCTTCGCTACATTGCGGAGAATAAGCGAATATTCACCGCATAAAGTGCGGCGTATAGCTTGCCTGTGCGGAAAATGCGGGCCATAATCTCCGCATGAGTAGCGGCGATTACACTTACATCTGGCAGGCCCGCGACTGGCCTGACTGGAAATACAACCTGGCATCCCTGGCCGGGCCTTTGGCCGACGTCAGTCGCGCTCAAGGCTTGCTGCTTGGCCGACTGGCCGATGTCGGCATGGTGTTGCGTGCTCAGGCCAGCTTGGCTGCATTGACCGAGGACGTCATCAAGACCAGCGAAATCGAAGGCGACCGGCTCGATGCCGAATCCGTCCGGTCCTCCATCGCCCGACATCTTGGCGTGGACATCGGTGCACTCGCGCCCGTGGACCGCCATGTCGAAGGCGTGGTTGAAATGGTGCTGGATGCGACGGCGCGTTGCGAAGTGGCGCTCACACAGAAGCGACTGTTCGGCTGGCACGCAGCGTTGTTCCCCACCGGCTATAGCGGACTCGCACCAATTCGCGTCGGTGCATATCGGGACGATGCGAGCGGCCCGATGCAGGTCGTATCCGGTCCCATGAATCGCCGACGCGTTCACTTTGAAGCGCCACCGGCGAAGCGGCTGGTGAAAGAGATGACGCGTTTTATCGATTGGGTTAACACCAACGCTAATGATCCCCCCATCCTCAAAGCTGGTCTCGCGCATCTGTGGTTCGTGACCTTGCACCCGTTCGACGACGGCAATGGCCGCATCGCGCGAGCCATCGGCGACCTGCTGCTGGCGCGGGCCGATGGCAGTCCGCAGCGGTTCTACAGCCTGTCGGCGCAAATCCAGCGACAGCGCCGCGCTTATTACACGATCCTGGAACGCACGCAAAAAGGCGCGCTCGACGTGACGCCCTGGCTCGCCTGGTTTCTGCAAAACCTGGCAACCGCAGTCAACACCGCGCACCACACTCTAGATGCCGTGCTGGCCAAAACCCGCTTCTGGCAACGCTGGGCCACCACGCCGCTAAATGCGCGGCAAGTGAAACTGCTCAATCGGATGCTCGACGGCTTTGACGGCAAGCTCAACAGCAGCAAATGGGCCGCCATTGCCAAATGCTCGCCGGACACGGCGCTACGCGATATCAACGCGCTGCTGGCGCTTGGCGTGCTGCGCAAGGCTGCGGGGGGAGGGCGTAGCACCAGCTATGAGCTGAATGTACTGCTAGTGCAAACGAGCTCTTAAAAGTTCCCACACGGTTACGAGGCTATGGCAGAAATGCGACGTCAAAGGTCACCCTTATATTCCGTTTGTGTCAAGCAACTGAATGGCCGACATCTCGGGTAAGGTGAAGCGTGGTCGCCCTTGGCCTACCTGGATGACATGTAGTCGCAGACTTACCTGCTTGTGAAGCCAATCCCGATTCAGAAGATCAGGATCATCTATTGCCACATCCACCTTGCCTTTAAGAATACCCGTTTGATCGGAGAGTTTGAATTCAAAGGTTCGACTGGTCGGGAGCACACCCTGAAATTCGCCGACGTATAGCTCGTCCTGTTCATGAATGTTTTCTTCCTTTAAGCGTTCGGCAGAAGCTTGCAGCTGATCAAAGTTCTGAAAACGAAAAAACTGGTCTTTGAACTCCAACCCGCACCATGCGTTCTGTTGTGCCAGGTACCCCAGGAACTCGGCGACTTTCTTGACTGCTCTGGGATGAATCGCTTCAACCAACTCAGTGACTTCATCGTCCGAGCCTTCTGCGGACACCCGTAGCAGCGCCTGTATTTTTTCCAACGCGTCTTCCGCCTTGCTGACAACGGGAAACAGATCATCCTGCTGGCTTGGCAGTTCGAATTCAAAGCCGAAGGAACCCACGGCTGTTCCCGTAATAAGAAGCTGATTTCTGCCCTTGTCCGGGATCGGCCCCATATATCGCAGGCTCTCACTCAAGCCAGCAGCCACCGCTGAGTAAGCGTCGGCGAAGGCTACCGCAGCTTTGCTGCCAAAATCAGCAGCGATGCCGCGGTTACCGAATACTGGACGCCCACGGAAGGTTAAGTGAGCCTTTTCCCGCTGTGGATAAACAGGCAGGCTTTCCAGCACAGATTTGGCGGCATCCAAGCGCTCCGCGAATGCCAATCGTTCGATCACATTCTGCTGCGGTATGGACGCGAGAATGGATTCAAGCTCGCTAATTTCTGAGGCCACCGCGAAATATTCCTGGCTCATGGCTTAGTCCCTCCTGTGGCTATCGCACTCGCGAGTTGCGCTGCAGCGATGTCTTCCTGCGGATCAAGATCGACTTGTATAAAACCCTTCCACATTCCATCGCGTCGGTGCGACCACATGCTATACCAGTAACTGATTTCACGGACATGTCGTGCCTCCGAGGGTTCACCCAGAACGAAAGGATAGGCGTCTACCAAATAGGTCGTCTTGACGTGTGCGTTGCGCAGCAGGTTGCCTGCTTTGGCAAATAAAGACGCCTGCGTTTCGCCGATGGGCAAATGAAAATAGGTCACAACATCGACGTCATTAGGAGGTCGGGATTCTCGTGCTTCAACATCTTCCATAAAGCTGCCGTCGAGCCACTGAAACCCGGATACCAGTCCGGATCGATGGAGCGCGGCGCGATAGTCGAGTAGCCCGTGCAGGATTGACGTGCGGCTAGGCGTCGTTGCGAACTGTTCAACCACTTCCCATAGCGGCACAACATAAGGCGACCGGTCCGGGCTATGACCCGCATACCCGGGCCGGACAGGTGGCAGGATGCCCGCCATTGTCCATGCTGGAATCATCAAAACTTCCTTGTAGAACGAATGCGGAAATTCATCGTGTTCATTGTATGCATTCTGATCCCACTAGGCTGTTTCGCGTGCAAGGGATTGCTTTGATGGTCATTTTTATCTTATCGTATTTACGTTGGCGATAGTGTATGGCCAAGCGGTTAAGAGCACTCACGATTTGATCGAGATTCCAGACTGACATCATTAGCTCTAAACAGAGCCTAACGAGATGTGAACGTAAAAAAATCCCAACCGATAAGAGTTGGGATTTTTAGTAATTGGTGGAGGCGGCGGGAATCGAACCCGCGTCCGCAAGCCCTATACAGGCAGTTCTACATACTTAGTCCGGTATTTTTGTGCTTTAAGCTTGATTACGCCTGCCGAACAGGCTGAATTTCGCCGAGCCGCCTTGATTTAGCCTTTACTCAAGCGGCCCGAGTAAACGCGATTTCATGTAAATTAACTCACTGTCAGCTTGCGCTGGCCCGGCCCATGAACGATCCGGTGTGAGTCCTGACCTTAAGCGGCCAGGGCGTAGTTTTCGTCGTTTGCGACTAAGTTTTTTCAGTTGGATTTGCGAGGTGCTCTGACCCTCGGTATGCCCTACGCTGCTTCGCGACCCACGTCGAAGCCAGGTCGCCCCCATTGATTATTAAAGAACAGAACTTCTAAAAACGAAGTTTACAGGGTTTCGTCCGGCGTAATCGGGGAAAGTTCACACAAAGTCGAGGATGACGCCGGGGGTGTGGATGATGGCGTGCGCGCCCCAGGTATCCATCTGGTCGGTGCTGTCGATGTAGCCCCAGGCGGCGGCGAGCGCGGGCATGCCGGCTGCGGTGGCGGCTTCGATGTCGCGCGCGGCGTCGCCGATGTATAGGCACTGTGCCGGGCTGGCTTGGCACTGCTGGGCGGCGACCAGCATCGGGGCAGGGTGGGGCTTGGGTTGTGCACAGGTGTCGCCGGAGACGATGCAGCTTGCGCGCTCGGCCAGATCGAGGATCGACATCAGCGGCTCGGTGAAGCGCGCGGGTTTGTTGGTGACTACGCCCCAGGCCAGATTTTTGGCTTCGAGTGCGTTGAGTAAATCGAGTATGCCCGGAAAGGGCTTGGAGTGACGGCAGATGTTTTCGCTGTACAGCTGCAAGAATTCTTCGCGCATGAGCGCGAAATGCGGGTCGTCGGGGTGCAGGTCGAAACCTACCCCGAGCAGACCCCGCGCGCCGTGCGAGGCTTGCGGACGGATGATGGCATCGGCCAGCGCGGGCAAGCCGTGGCGGCTGCGTTGCAGGTTGAGCGCGTAGCCCAGATCGGGCGCGGTGTCGATGAGTGTGCCGTCCAGATCAAACAACACGGCGCGGATGCCTTGCAACTTCACCTCTTTGATGACTCCAGTGTTGATGACTCCCGTTTCAATCGCCACGGCGCGTCGCCATCAGATAATTCACGCTGGTGTCGGGTTCCAATTTGTAAATTTTGGTGAGCGGGTTATAGGTCATGCCGATGAGTTGCTCGGTGTCGAGTCGGGCATTGCGCGTCATGCGGCCGAGCTCGGCGGGGGTGATAAATTTGGCGTAGTCGTGCGTGCCGCGCGGCAGCAGGTTCAACACGTATTCCGCACCGATCACTGCAAACAGATAACTCTTCGCATTGCGATTCAAGGTCGAAAAAAACACCCAGCCGCCGGGTTTTACCAAGCGCGCGCAGGCCGCGACGATAGAGGACGGGTCGGGCACGTGCTCTAGCATTTCCAGGCAGGTGACGACATCGAACTGGGCGGGCATTTGGTCCGCGAACGCTTCGGCTGAAGTGAGCTGGTAATCCACGCTGTGGCCAGATTCGAGTAAATGCAGTCGCGCCACTTGCAGTGCTTTTTCCGATAGGTCAATCCCGCTCACGTCCGCGCCCGCTGCGGCCATCGCTTCCGACAGGATGCCGCCACCGCAACCCACATCGAGGATTTTTTTGCCGCTTATCCCGGCGAGGCCGTCGATCCATCCCATGCGTAGCGGATTGATTTCGTGCAAGGGTTTGAACTCCGAATTCTTGTCCCACCAGCGGTGCGCGAGTTCGGAAAATTTATGGATTTCGGCAGCGTCAACATTGCTCATGATCGGTCCTAGCGCTTAAGGTTTGAGTTTGGTGTGCCAATAGGTAGCGCGTGCGCGCAGGTCGTCGTGGTCGAGGCTGATCAGGCGGCGATTGTCTACCCGCAGATTGCCGTCGACCCACACATGCGTCACGTTCTCGCGCCCGGCGACATAAATTAAATGAGAGAGCGGATCATAAACCGGCTGATGGTGCAGCGCGCTCAAATCGACCGCGACCATGTCTGCGCGTTTGCCTGCGGCAAGGCTGCCGATCAGATGATCGAGATTGAGTGCCCGCGCAGCATTGAGTGTGGCTGCACGCAGCGCAGTTTCAGCGGGTAAGGTGGCGGCGTTGTGGCTTGCGCCTTTGGCGAGCAACGCCGCCAGCCGCATTTCAGCGAACATATCCAGCCGGTTGTTGCTCGCCGCGCCGTCGGTGCCGAGTCCGACATTGACGCCTGCTTGGAGCAGTTGCGTCACCGGCGCAATCCCGGAGCCGAGCTTGAGATTGGAACTGGGGCAGTGCGCGATGTGGCAATTGAATTGCGCCAGCGTGTCGATTTCGGTATCGCTCAGATGGACTGCATGCACGCCAATGAAGTGTGGGCCCAGCAAGCCGAGCTGCGCCAGACGCTCGAGCGGGCGCACGCCGTAGCGGGTCAGGCTGTCGGTGATTTCGTCCTCGGTTTCGTGGATATGCGTGTGGATCGTCAGGCCTAATTGATCCGCCAGCGTACCGATGCGGCGGTAAGTCTCGTCAGTGATCGTATAGGGCGCGTGCGGCGCGAAGCTGAACGACAACAACGGCTCGTCTTTGAGCGTGTCGCGAATATGCAGACCGCGCGCCAGATAATCGTCCGCGTCGGCGGCGTAAGCGCTGGGAAATTCCAGCACGATCATGCCCAGCGTGGCGCGCATCCCGGCGTCTAAATACGCCTCGGCGGCGGCTTGCGGAAAGAAATACATGTCGTTGCAGCAGGTGGTGCCGCCGGCGAGCATTTCGGCCGCGGCGAGCAGGGTGCCGTCGCGCACAAAGGCTTCGGATAGGTGCTGCTTTTCAGCAGGCCAGATGTGGTGATTAAGCCAGCCCATCAGCGGCACATCATCGGCAAGCCCCCGCATCAAACTCATGGCGGCATGCGTGTGCAGATTGATCAGACCCGGAATCAAAGCCTGCCTGGGCAACTCCAGCATGTCGTCGGCCTGATAGCGCTGATGCGCGTTGACTGTCGGCAAGACTTCGACAATTGCGCCGTCTTTCACTGCCACGGCGTGCTCGGTTAATACCCCAGCGGGTTCCACCGGAATGACCCAGCGCGGCATAATCAGCAGATCGACATTTTGTTTCATGGGTGGCATTTTCACTGTTCGTGCGGTGAATGGCAAAGCGCGCGGCCGATTTGGGCTAGCTACGACCAGAATAGCCAACGGGTTTCAGATGAGAAAAAGCAGAGGAGGCAAGTTGCAGATATCCGTTGTTCCGATCGCATTAATCGGCCTCTTGTGCATCCCTGCGGTATGGGCGGCCGACGCGATGGAAGTGGCTTTGCCGGAGATCACGGTACGCAATACAAGGCCGACGACTGTGGTGGATAACCCGTCACCACAGGCCCAGGTTAGCGCAGCGCAAATCCGCGAAATTAACGCGATTAACGTCGAAGATTCGCTGAAGTACGTTCCCAGTCTCTTTATCCGTAAGCGTTATCCCGGCGATACCAATAGCATCATCGCTACCCGCACCACGGGCAGCGTGCAAAGCGCCGAGTCGCTGGTGTATGTGGACGGCTTGTTGTTGTCGAATCTATTGGGGAATAGTTTCGCCTTTCCGCCGCGCTGGAGTTTGGTGGGCACCGAAGAAATCGACACGGTCGAAGTGTTGTACGGCCCATTCTCGGCCTTGCTGCCGGGTAATTCGCGCGGCGCGACGATCTTGATTTGCACCCGTCGTCCTGAGCGCTTCGAGGCGCATGCGCGAGTGCAGGGATTTATCCAGCCCGCATTCAAGCAATACGCAACCCGCGACAGCTATGGTGGCCATCAGGAGCAAGCGGTACTGGGCGGACGGGCAGGCAAATTAAGCTGGTTGTTATTGGCTAACAATCTCGATTCCTATTCGCAGCCGAATAATTTTGCGACAGCGGCCGTGCCTGGTGTACCCGTTGCGGGCGGGACGCCGGTGACCGGTGCAGTGGCTTATACCGACCCGACCCATTTACCGAGAGTGATCTTAGGTGCGACGTTTATGGACCATACCGTACAAAACACCGGCAAGATTCGTTTGGCGTATGACCTTACGCGCGATACGCAAATCGCGTTGACCTATGCGCTCTGGCGCAACGATTCGTATAACAATACCCAAACCTACCTGCGCAATGCCAGCACTGGCGCGCCAGTGTGGGGCGGTAACGTCAATATTAATGGCGCGAGGTACAACGTGGGCAACACGCTGGCGACGCGCGACAGCAATACCGAAAACCGGCTTGCGGGACTCACGCTGGATAGCCGTCTATCACCGGATTGGCGGATCGAACTGGCGGGGTCTGTCTATACCACTCCGAGGGATATTTCGCGTTCGCCAACGACGAATACCGCAACCGCGCAACCAGGAGCGGCAGGGGGTGCAGGCGACGTCACGTTTGGTGACAACACCGGCTGGAAGAATCTCGACGCCCGGGTGATTTGGAAGCCCCTGAACGGTAAGGCAGGGCACAGCGTGACTCTGGGTTATCACTACGATCAGTACCATCTTGAAAGCCACCAGTACAACGCAACGGATTGGCGACAGGAGGGCAGCATCACGACGCTAAGCGGCAGCTTTTCGGGCGTTACGCGCACCGATGCTGTGTATGCGCAGGATGTGTGGAAATTCGATCCGCGCTGGAGCCTGACGCTGGGTTGGCGTCACGAATACTGGCAGGCGTTTGACGGCAAGCTTTTCACCCCCGCGCTGGGCGCGAATGATTACTCGGATCGTAGCGCGCGCTTTAATTCGCCCAAGGCCTCGTTGAGTTGGCAGGCAACGCCCGACTGGGTACTGCGTGCGTCGCTGGCACGCGCCTACCGCATGCCGACGGTGAGCGAATTGTTTCAGACCGAAACAAAATCCGGCGCCACTTTTATTAGCGATGCCAAGCTCAAACCCGAAAAAACCTTGTACGCCGACCTCAGCGCGGAAGGCGTCGCCGCTGGCGGCAGCTTGCGCGTATCGCTGTTTCAGGAAAACGTCGAAGATGCGCTGTACAGTCAGACCGACAGCTCGGTGACGCCTAATGTGACCCGTGTTCAGAACGTAGATGAAATCCGCGTGCGCGGAATCGAGTTCGCATACGAAGCCCAAGACGTCTGGCTTCGCGGCCTGAATTTAAACGCCAACCTCACGTATGCCGATTCGAAAATTTTGTCCAACCCGGCCAACCCTGCGAGCGTAGGTAAAAGCGTGCCGCGTATCCCCGACTGGCGTGCCGCCGTATTTGCAAGTTATCGTCTCGATGAACATTGGTCGGGCTCGCTCGGCGTGCGCTACAGCGGCGTGCAGTATGGTCGTCTCGACAATGCGGATACCCATCACAAAGCCGCCGGCAGCCTTGCCCGCTTCACCGTCGCCGACCTGCGGCTGGGATATCAATTCGACAAGCGGGTGCGCGCCTCACTCGGCATCGACAATCTCACCGATCAGAAATATTTCATCGGTCCGTACCCGGTTATGCAGCGGACGTATCATGCCGAACTTCGATTCGATTACTAAGCGGCAGGGTGAATACAGTATTGCAAAATTTGAACTGGGAACGGGCGACAGGCGTGCTGATCGTGCTGGTAGTGCACGGTGCGGTGCTGTATGGCTTGTGGAGCGCGAACCTAGTTTCGAAACCGGATACGGCGGCGACTGTGTTTGTGGATTTTATTGATCCACCGCTGCCCCAACACCCAACCCCACCCAACGACCCCCTCAAAGGTGTGCCACCTGCACCTGGAAAGCCTGCACCTGTAAAGCTCAACAAGCCGCGCCCGCCTGAACCTCGCCTACCTGAACCGTCGCAACAACCAGTAGCCGAGGCACCCGTGGCGTCGCCGACCGTTGCGCTGGCATCGCCGTCGCCCGCGTCGACAGTGATCACTGCACCTGCGCCGCCCGCACCGTCACCCAAGCCTGCCGAGCCGGTCAGCCTGGCGTCGGACTTATCAGTATCATGCCCAGTCCGTACCACGCCCACTTATCCCGCGCTGGCGCGCAGAATGGGCGAGGAGGGCGAGGTCGTGTTGCGCGTGGAGTTGAGCGAGGAAGGGCAGATTGCTTCGGCTCGGATAGCCAGCAGCAGCGGTTTTCGTCGCCTGGACGAAGCCGCGCTCGCCGCGATTAAAAATTGGCGTTGCCATGCGGCCGAGCGCGAGGGTCAGCCAGTGCGAGCCGTTGCTATCCAGCCCTTTAAATTTTCACTTGAAGGACGTTGATGGAACCCGGCTTGGGTTTTACCCACTTTCTCACGCAAACCGACGCGCTGGAAGCCGCTAGCGATAACCACCAACAAGGTATGCAAAAGCTGGGGTCGCAGGCGGGCTGGACGAATTTTTGACCCGGCTGCTGCGCAATGGCATCGACCAGGAAGCGATGCGCGTCGAACACGGGCTGACGATACTCGCCTCGGTGGGCTCGGCTGCAGCGTATATCGGCCTATTCGGCACGTTGTGGGGGATTTACCCTGCGTTGGTCATATTGGGCTGTCGGGCCAGGGCACGCTGGATAAGGTCGCGGGCCCGGTGGGGAAGGCGCTGATCATGACAGCACTTGGCAATCCGAATTGAATATCCGCGCTGACCGCCACGTCTATTTCGAAGCGGTCGCGCAGGTAATGACGATGGCGGCGAAATCCCGCTGGGTGCGGATCGGGTTTGTGACCGATCCAACGCCGCCCTGATGCGATTCCGCGACTAAACGTCTGGTAGGCGGCAAGGCATACCGGGTGCCGGTCTGAGGCCCCGGACGTGCTAAAATCACGCGCTTTAAGCCTACGCAAACCGGTCCATGGAATCCTCATTCGCTAAAGAAACGCTCCCGGTCAGCCTCGAAGAGGAAATGCGCAATTCCTACCTGGAATATGCGATGAGCGTGATCGTCGGGCGGGCGTTGCCGGATGTGCGCGATGGCTTGAAACCGGTGCATCGCCGGGTGTTGTATGCGATGAGCGAGCTCGGCAACGACTGGAACAAGGCCTACAAAAAATCCGCGCGCGTGGTCGGCGACGTGATCGGTAAATACCATCCGCACGGCGACACCGCGGTGTACGACACGATGGTGCGGATGGCGCAGGATTTTTCGCTGCGCTACCCGTTGATCGACGGCCAGGGCAACTTCGGCTCGGTCGACGGCGATAACGCGGCGGCGATGCGTTATACCGAAGTGCGCATGTCTAAAATTGCGCACCAGTTGCTTGAAGACCTGGACAAGGAAACCGTCGATTTCGGCCCCAACTACGACGGCTCCGAGCACGAGCCTTTGGTGCTGCCAGCGCGCATTCCCAATCTGCTGATCAATGGTTCGTCCGGCATTGCGGTGGGCATGGCGACCAATATCCCGCCGCACAACCTCACCGATATCTGCACCGCGTTGTTTACGCTGCTGGACGATCCAGAAACCGACATCGAAGCACTGATTAACATCGTGCAGGCGCCAGACTTTCCGACCGCCGGGATTATCTATGGCCTGTCGGGCGTGCGCGATGGCTACCGCACCGGGCGCGGACGCGTGGTGATGCGTGCGACCTGCCACGTCGAGGAGATGGAAAAAGGCGGCGGGCGCCAGGCGATCATCATCGACGAGCTGCCGTATCAGGTGAACAAGGCGAACCTGCTGATCCGCATCGGCGAGCTGATCCGCGAGAAAAAGCTGGAAGGCATTTCCGACCTGCGCGACGAGTCGGATAAAGACGGCATGCGCGTGGTGTTCGAGTTAAAGCGCGGCGAGAACGCCGACGTGATCCTGAACAATCTGTACAAAGACACGCAGATGCAGGACACCTTCGGCATGAATATGGTGGCGCTAATTGATGGGCAACCCAGGCTGCTGAATCTGCGCGAAATGCTCGACGCCTTCCTGCGCCATCGGCGCGAAGTCGTCACGCGTCGCACCGTATTCGATCTGCGCAAAGCACGCGAGCGCGGCCACATTCTGGAAGGCCTGGCGGTGGCGCTGGCGAATGTGGACGAGATCGTCGAGCTGATCAAGACTTCCGAGACCCCGGCGATCGCCAAGGTGCGCCTGCTGGATCGCGGCTGGAAGTCGGCGATGGTGGAAGAGATGCTCGCGCGCATCGACCCCGAGTTTTCGCGCCCGGTGAACATGGGCCCGGAGTTTGGATTGCATCCCGACGGTTATCACTTGTCCGATGTGCAGGCGCAACGCATTCTGGAAATGCAGTTGCAGCGCCTGACCAACCTCGAATCCGACAAGATCATCGGCGAATACAAAGAAATTATGGCGAAAATCGCCGACCTGCTGGATATTCTCGCCAACCCGGCGCGCATCACGGTGATCATTCGCGAAGAACTGACCCAGGTGCAGGAACAGTTCGGTGACGCGCGCCGTTCGGCTATCGTCGAGAACGCGCAGGACATGTCGATGGAAGACCTGATCGCGCCGGAGGATATGGTAGTCACGCTGTCGCACGGCGGCTACATCAAGACGCAGCCGATGGACGATTACCGCGCGCAGAAACGCGGCGGCCGCGGCAAGCAGGCGGCGGGCACCAAAGACGAAGACTTCATCGAGAAGATGTTCGTCGCCAACACCCACGACTACATCCTGTGCTTCTCCAATCGCGGCCGGATGTACTGGCTGAAGGTCTACAACGTGCCGCAGGGCGGACGTATCTCCCGCGGCAAGCCGATCGTGAACATGCTGCCGTTGATGGAAGGCGAGAAAATCAACACGCTGATGCCGGTCAAGACCTTTGACGACGAGCATTACGTGTTCATGGCGACGAGTAACGGCATCGTCAAGAAAACGCCGTTGAGTGAGTTCTCAAGGCCACGCACCGCTGGCATCATTGCGGTGAATCTGGACGACGGCGACTTCATGATTGGGGCTTCTATTACCGACGGCCGCCACGACGTGATGCTGTTCTCCGACGGTGGCAAAGCCGTGCGCTTCGACGAAAATGACGTACGCCCGATGGGCCGCACCGCGCGCGGGGTGATCGGCATGAAGCTCGCCAAAGGCAAAAAACTGATCTCGATGCTCGTGGCCGAAGACGAAAACGAGTTTGTGCTGACCGCCACCGAAAATGGATTCGGTAAACGCACGTCCATCGTCGAATACACCCGTCACGCGCGCGCGACGCAAGGCATGATTGCGATTCAAACCAGCGAGCGTAACGGCCGCGTCGTCGCCGCCAAATTGGTGAAGCCAGATGACGAAATTATGCTGATGACCACCGGCGGCGTGTTGATCCGCACCCGGGTCAAAGAAATTCGCGCGATGAGCCGCTCGACCCAGGGCGTCACGCTGATCAATCTGGACAAGGGCGAAAAATTATCCGGTCTGGAAAAAGTGGCTGAAACCGAATCCGAAATTGAAGAGGAATGACCCCGTTATGACGATTTACAATTTCAGTGCCGGACCTGCGGTGCTACCAAAAGAAGTGCTCCAGCAAGTGCAAAGCGAACTGGTCGACTGGCATGGCAGCGGCATGTCGGTTATGGAGATGTCTCATCGTGGCAAAGAGTTCATGGGCATCGCCGCCGAGGCAGAAGCCGATTTGCGCGAGCTAATGGATATCCCCGCTAATTACAAGGTGTTGTTTCTTCAGGGTGGGGCTTCGACCCAATTCTCGATGATTCCAATGAATTTGTTGCGCGGTAAAACCGGTGCGGATTATCTGAATACGGGTGAATGGTCGAAAAAAGCAATCAAGGAAGCCAAAAAATATTGCAGCGTAAATGTCGTAGCATCGAGCGAGGACAAAAATTTCAGTTACGCGCCCGAGCAGTCGGCATGGAAGTTGGACCCTAACGCAGCCTACGTGCATTACACCTCGAACGAAACTATCGGCGGCGTGGAGATGTTTTGGACGCCAGAGGTTGGGGCTGTGCCATTGGTTGTGGATATGTCCTCGCATATTCTGTCGCGCCCGGTCGACGTGTCGAAATTTGGTTTGATTTACGCCGGGGCGCAAAAAAATATTGGTCCGGCTGGGCTCACCATTATCATCATTCGCGACGACCTGATCGGGCAAACCGTCGCGGGTACGCCGACGATGATGGATTACCAAACGCACGCTGAAAATGAATCGATGTATAACACCCCGCCGACGTTTGCGATGTATGTCGCGGGTCTTGTATTCAAATGGATTAAGGCGCGCGGTGGCCTGGCGGCGATGGAAAAATACAATGCGGACAAAGCGGGCTTGTTATACGACTGTCTAAATGCGAGTGCTTTATATTCTTGTCCCACTGCCACCCAAAATCGCTCGCGCATGAATGTGCCGTTTACGCTGAAAGATGCAGCGTTGGATGAAGAATTCCTGAAGGGCGCAAAAGCGAGTGGTCTGGTGCAACTGAAAGGCCACCGCTCGGTGGGAGGCATGCGTGCGTCGATTTACAACGCGATGCCGATTGACGGGGTGCAAGCGTTAGTCGATTATCTGCAAACGTTCGAGAAGGCACACGCCTAAACATGGGACGCGCGCGCAAAATTCTCACGTTGAACGCCATTTCCGCCCGCGGTTTGGCGCGGTTGCCGCAAAGCTACATTGTCGGCGGTGACGTCATTGACGCCGACGCGATTCTGGTGCGCTCGACCAATATGCACGAGATGGACATCCCCGCTTCGGTGCGCGCGGTAGGACGTGCAGGGGCAGGGACCAACAATATCCCTGTAAAAAAACTCTCTGAACGGGGCATACCAGTATTCAATGCGCCGGGCGCCAATGCGAATGCGGTGAAGGAACTCGTGATTGCCGGCATGCTGATGGGCGCGCGCAATTTGATCCCAGCCGTCAAATTCGTCGAAGGCTTATCGGGCAGCGATGAAGACATGCACAAAGCAACCGAAGCCGGCAAAAAGAATTTTGCCGGGATGGAGTTGCCCGGCCGCACCTTGGGCGTGATCGGATTAGGCGCGATAGGCTCTTATATTGCTGAAGCGGCAATCGGTTTAGGCATGAAGGTGGTGGGATTCGATCCCGCCATTACTGTAGAAGCGGCTTGGCGTTTGCCTTCGCAAGTCAAAAAAGCCGAAAACGTCGAAGACGTGCTGAGAGTGGCTGACTTTGTGTCGCTGCATGTGCCGCTCCTTGAGTCGACGCGCAATTTAATCAATGCGCAGCGTATTAGCGTGATGCGCCCTGGCAGCGTACTACTGAATTTTGCGCGCGAAGGTGTAGTGGACAACGCCGCGGTCATTGAGGCGCTAAACACGAAAAAACTGTGTGCTTACATTTGTGACTTTCCCGCGAATGCACTCAAGGGCCACCCCCAAGTCGTTGCATTACCGCATCTGGGCGCTTCGACTGAGGAGGCTGAAGAAAATTGCGCGGTGATGGTAGCTGAACAACTGACCGATTATTTAGAGCACGGCAATGTGCTGAATTCGGTGAATTTCCCCAACGTCAGCATGGCACGCGAGTCGGATTTCAGAATTGCGATTGCGAACGCGAACGTGCCGAATATGGTGGGGCAGATTTCTTCGCTGTTGGCGGCGTCTCATCTGAACATTCATAACATGTTGAACAAATCCAAAGGCGACATCGCTTATACGCTCGTAGATGTTGACAGCGCGGTGAGCGATACAGTGCTGGCACAGCTGGCTGCGATCAGTGGCGTGCTGTCGGTACGTTGTTTGCCGACAGCGTAATCTCGTGGACGAAACGCTCAAACAACTTCGATATCGTATTGATAGTCTAGATGACGCGCTATTGCAGCTTTTGTCTGACCGCGCACGCGTCGCCCAAGAGGTGGGACGAGCCAAAAATGGTGACAAGATTTATCGCCCAGAGCGTGAGGCCCAGATTGTCAGCCGCCTGCATAAGGCCAATCCCGGCCCCCTCAACAACGATAGTATTGAGCACATCTTTCGCGAAATCATGTCGTCGTGCCGTGCGCTTGAGCAGAATCTGCAAGTAGCTTATCTCGGTCCTCCGGGGACCTTTAGCCAGTCGGCCTTATATAAACAATTCGGCCATAGCGTCGAAGCCTTGCCCGAGCCCGATATCGACAGCTGTTTTCGGGCGGTGGAAACGGGCCGTGCCGACTTTGCGGTAGTACCGGTAGAGAATTCTACCGAGGGTGCCGTCTCAAGAACGCTTGATCTGATTGTGACCAGCCCACTCAAAATATGTGGCGAAATCATGTTGCCGATTCATCAGAACCTGATGCGTAAAGTCGCCGGAATTGACGGCATCCAGCGGGTCTACGGGCACGTCCAATCTTTAAGTCAGTGCCAGCGCTGGCTTAATCGGCATCTGCCCGAGGCGGTACTGATCAGTGCGGCGAGCAACAGCGAAGGCGCGTTACTGGCTACGCGTAACCCTGACGCCGCGGCACTGGGAAGCGAGGTAGCGGCCGAGCTATATGGCATGTCCATCATTGCGACTCGTGTGGAAGACGAGGCTACGAATACTACTCGGTTCTTAGTGTTGGGGATGAGCGATGCGGATCCTTCGGGGCGCGACAAAACGTCGTTAGTATTGGGCGCCCCCAATCAACCAGGGGCAATTGTCAAATTGCTACAACCCTTGGCCGATGCAGGTATCTCAATGACCAAGCTGGAATCGCGTCCTGCGCGCTCGGCCAATTGGGAGTATTTGTTCTTTATCGTTTGCGAAGGGCATCGCAATGATCCTCGGCTTTCGGCGACCTTGGCGGAGATAGGGAAATATGCCGCCTTTATTAAAATTCTCGGGTCTTATCCCGCTTCTACTCAGGCGAGTTAAGCCTGTCCGTATAGTTGTTTGGATGACAAGCTGTGTCATCACGGTAGGGTTAAGCTTAAGCCACGGGCGCTGCCAGAAGGCAGTGATCTTTCCACTACAATCATCTGTAGTCCACGGACGATAAATAAACTCTTGTTATCAGATCAAGAGCGACGCACTATTGACGTAAACAGTAAAGGCACCGAGTGTTTTGAGAAACGAGGATATTTAAAGGAAGCATGGAAAAACGTGCTTTTAAACGCCGAATACTTCGGTTGAAAGGTGTGTGTACCGCCCCCGGTATGGGAAGCCGCGTGGTAGAGATCCGGGATTTTTGCCCCGGAGGAATGCTGCTGTCATTTCCTGCCCTGGGGGCTTCCGAAAAAACGAAGTCATTCGCTCCCGTTCATGGCGATGTCGTTGAGATCCGTTGTAACGTCCCCTCGTTTCACCACAACGAACCCATATTATTCCGCGGCCGCATCGTGCGCCTTGACGCTGACGGGGCGGGATTGGCTTTTATTGATCCCGATTTCGATGCGCTGCATAGCTTGCACACCTTTGTTAAGCAACGCCCTGAAGTTTCGGCTACGTCGCGGCAATCCGGAAACGTTGCGAATGCCGATTCTTTAAGCCTGTCAGACTTTAATAAACGCGCTCTATTAGAGGCGAGCAGGGGGATTGCCCAGGCATGCCTGGAGCCGCTGATTGAGGGTGTCTTGGAGCAGGCCTCCCGTCGCCTATTGAGTGCTGCAGAGGTCGCTCAAAGTATTTCGGAGAAAAATGCTTTTTATGACGCAGCGAATGTGCTGCGCCACCAAGCCGACACATTTAAAGCCACGTTCGTGAGCCATGCCAGGCAACGCTTGAGTCAAATGCCAGGTCTGGGTACGGCGCAATCGCAAGCCGCCCAGGCCGGGTCTTCAAATACGACGCTCTCATTGGTAGAAGATGACGTATTTGAAGAATGGCTCGCGTTTTCTGACATGGCACGCAAAGCCGAGTCAGCTTGCCTGGAGCAATTAAGCGATCTTACGCATCGCATTGGAGTATTGTTCCATGCCCCCATTGATAAAGAGAATAATCCCTTTGGCCCCGTTGCATTCGGCGAAGCGTTCCAGGAAACCGTCCGGAATCTGGGATTTGTGCCTACCACGCTACATCTGCTCTACGCGATATACCGAGACGAGCTAATTGCCCGACTGGACCCATTATATCGGGAGATCAATGACTATTTGATCAAAAATGGCGTGCTGGCTGACTTACGCCACAAGTACAAAGTAAAGCGCGCGGCAGAATCGGTTTCGCCAATCAGGCCGGAAGATAGCTCGTCATCGCAGGACACCCACCCCGCGCGCGACCCGCTACCATCCGTTGAGGCGAATGCGGGGCAAGCCCAACCTTTCGGTTCATTACAGAGCTCCTCTGCGCCTCGGCCTGCCGAGCAGGATTGGTACCGCTTGGTTCAAAACATTAATGACTTGCAAAAGCAGGTGACCGGTAGCGTGCCCCGTGCTACCCCGTCAGGGCAGGTAGCTGTAGCGCCCCCACCAGACACTGAGCCCCGGTATTACACCCCTCAAGAGCTCACCCTGGCGCTCTCTCGTTTAGGTTCCGTATCAAACAAAGACTATCCGGCCGCGCAATATCCGCAGGAAATCCGTTCCCAACTGCTTAACGTGTTAACTACCGGAAAGCCGAGTCAGGAGCAGAAGCTGCTGCCTAGCCGTGAAGAGAAAATTCTGGATATGGCCGGAAACCTGCTCGAATCGGTGCTGACTGACAAGCTGATTTCGAACAACGTTCGTCCTTGGTTGCAGCAACTGTCTATTCCCATCTTCAAGATAGCGTTAAACGATGAGTCCATCTTCACGGATAAATCGCATCTGGTGCGACAAGTCATTAATGCGTTAGCGCAACTTGAGTTTTACGGTAGTGAAGACAGCGACACCGGGCAGCAAGCCGTCGCGCAGAGGATTGGTGGCTTGCTGGCAGCAGTTGAAAAGGCTGAGCCGGTGACACTTAAGGTTTTTGGACGGGTGCTACGTGAGCTAAGTCTGCTGGTAAAAATACAAAACAAAGCATACGAAGAAAATTTCCAGGAAGTAATCGTGCTCTCGGAAAAAGAGCAGCGTGAAGTCGATGCCTCAGGGGTATCTACTCATTCGCTCATCCCAGCACTCGATGATGAGAGCTTGCGCGAATGGAAAAAACGCGTACGCAGACTGAAGTTGGGCGACAGTCTATTGATTGATGCTGAGACGAAACCACGACGTTTAAAGCTAGCCTGGATAGCCGAAAATCGTAGTCGATTTATTTTTGTGAATGTTAAAGGCCGCAAAGAACTCGCTCTGAGCCGAAATGACCTGGCACTGGGGCTACAGGACGGCACATTAATTGTGCTGGATGATGGCGGGGACTCCTTGCTGGACCGCGCGCAATATTCCATGCTGCAGAAAATGCATGCCCACCTATTGCATGAAACCACCCATGATCAATTGACCGGACTAATCAACCGCCGTGAATTCGAACGCAGGTTAGGCACTGCCTTAGCGAGTGCCCGGCAAAATGGATTGCACCACATCATTTGCTATGTTGATCTGACGCAATTTAATGTGGTGAATAACACATTCGGCTATGACGGCGGCGACCGGTTGCTGGCCGAGATCGCCGAGCTCTTCGACAGTCAGCTTGGGGATAGGGGAGTATTGGCCCGAATCGGGGGGGATGAATTCGGCATGCTCCTTGAGGACTGCACCACCAAGGAAGCCTTAGCTATCACGACTTTGTACCGAGAGGCGATGCACAACTACCGTTTCACGGTCGACGAGAAAAGCCTCGCCATATCGTTTAGCGCAGGCGTGGTTACGATTACAAAAGACAGCGATAGCATCATTACCCTGCTACAAGCGGCAGAAACCTGTTGTCGCATCGCGCGCGGCAAAGGCTCGAATTATGTTCAGGTCTTTAGCGCAGAAGATACCGGCTTATTTAAACATTTGGAAGTGCTTAAATGGGTCACAAAAATCGATGAGGCGCTGGATAACGAAAGCCTCGATCTACGCCACCAGCCTATTGTTGGCATCAAGGGTGAGGGATTATCAGTCCATCACTCCGAAATTTTGATCGGCTTGCTTAACGATGAGGGCGAAATGATATCGCCCGCTGATTTTGTGATTGCGGCCGAGCATTTCCGGCGTATGGCAGCGGTAGACCGTTGGGTGATCGAGCGCGCTTTCGAGTGGATGGTCAAACATGACGATAAATTGGGCCAGATTGGCGGGCTGGCAATCAATCTATCCGGCTCGTCTTTAAACGAAGAAGGGTTTGTAGATTTCATTCTTGCGTTGGCACTCAAATTGAAAGTGCCCATGGGTAAGGTGTGTTTCGAAATCACCGAAACTGCGGGCATCGCTAATCTTTCGAATGCCTCAGAGTTTATTTTGGCCGTCAAAAAAACCGGCTGCCAGTTCGCACTTGACGACTTTGGGAGTGGTTTGTCGTCTTATGCTTATCTCAAAAATCTGCCGGTGGATTTTCTCAAAATCGATGGCATGTTCATTAAGAACATGGATAACAATCCCTACGATTATGCGGTCGTCAAATCGATTACTGAAATTGGCCATTTCATGGGAAAACAAATCATCGCTGAATTTGTCGAAAACGAAGGCATCTTAAGCATGTTGCGAGAGATCGGAGTCGATTATGCGCAAGGCTATGCCATCGCAAAGCCACAAAGCCTGGCGTCGCTAGAGAGCAAGGCTTTGCCCCAATTTAATCAGTAACGCCTCAGTAATGAGAGGCTCAGTAGTTGAGCCTTCCAAGACGTATCCTTCTCAATAAGTCGATGTAGTTGCATTTCGGGCTCGGGGCAGCGCAAATCGTAACCCGTAACCTGCAAACTCCGGCAACTGTTGCTGGTCTGACCCGATGCGATGCATTAGAATTACAGGGTTCACTTGCATATCAAGCTGCGTTCTGTGGCTTTTGAAAGAAATATGAGTCCTGGTAATAACATCCGCGGAAGTCTGGTGGCTATTGTCACACCCATGCACGAGGATGGCAGTCTCGATCTGAGTGGTATGCGCAAGCTGGTTGATTGGCATATCAATGAAGGCACCGATGGGATTGTCGTTGTGGGCACGACCGGCGAGTCACCTACAGTGGGTTTTGACGAACACTGCGAATTGATTCGGATAAGCGTTGAACAGGCCGCAGGACGCGTACCAGTTATCGCCGGGACGGGTGCGAATTGCACTGCAGAAGCCATTACACTCACGCAGTGTGCGAAGGCTTCGGGTGCGACAGCGGGCCTTTCGGTCGTTCCTTACTACAACAAGCCCACGCAGGAAGGCTTGTATCAACATTACAAAAAGATCGCCGAAGCGGTGGATCTGCCATTGATTTTGTATAACGTTCCCGGCCGCACCGTGGCCGACATGAGCAACGACACCACGCTGCGCCTGGCTCAGGTGCCCGGTATCATCGGGACCAAGGACGCCACCGGCGATATGGAACGTGCAACCGATCTAATCCGTCGCGCGCCTGAGGGGTTTGCGTTATATAGCGGTGACGATGCGTCAGGCCTGCCGTTTATGTTATTGGGTGGGCATGGCGTGATTTCAGTGACGGCGAACGTTGCACCGAAATTAATGCATGAGGTGTGCGTTGCTGCCTTGTCGGGGAACTTGCAGGCAGCGCGCGAAATCAACAACAAGCTTATGGGCCTGCACCAGAATTTGTTCGTCGAAGCCAACCCCATCCCTGTGAAATGGGCCTGTGCTGAATTGGGATTGATCGAGCCGGGTTTGCGTTTACCACTTACCCCCTTATCCTCCCATCAGCACGAAACTGTACGCGAAGCATTGCGTCACGCCGGTTTAAAAATACCAAAGTAAGGATTTAATTTATGCGTTTTATCGCTTATCTCGTTATTGCCACTCTCGCGCTCTCAGGCTGCGAGTTGATGGAATCCAAAAAAATCGATTACAAATCGGCGCGCAAGTTGCCTACCCTTGAGCTTCCGCCGGATTTGACCGCGCCTTCCGCGGACAATCGGTACGCCATCCCGGATACCCAGGGGGGGACGGCTACCCTTTCCGCATTTAATCAAGAGCGCAAAGACACCCCTGCGGGGGCTCAGGTTTTACTCCCCACTCAGGACAAAGCGCGGATCGAACGCGCCGGTTCACAGCGGTGGCTGGTGGTGAAAGCGACGCCTGAGCAGGTGTGGCCGGTGCTGAAGGACTTCTGGCAGGAGACCGGGTTTATCGTCAACGTGGAGTCACCTGCGACCGGTGTAATGGAAACAGACTGGGCAGAAAACCGCGCAAAAATTCCGCAGGACGGCGTACGCAAGTTGTTGGGCAAGGTGATCGATGGCTTGTACTCCACAGCAGAACGCGACAAGTTCCGGACGCGTATCGAAAAGACTACCGACGGTACTGAAATCTATATCAGCCATCGCGGCATGATAGAAGTCTATTCATCCGAAGGTAAAAACAACACCGTATGGCAGCCTAGACCCGTAGACCCTGAGTTGGAAGCAGAAATGCTGCGCCGCCTCATGTTGCGCTTTGGGGTCGAAAACGCAAAAGCCCAAACCTTGCTGGCCGAGAAGGAAAAGCCCGAGCAGGCACGCGTCCTGAACGGAGCGGGCGCGCCTACGCTGGAAATGGACGAAGGCTTTGATCGCGCTTGGCGGCGAGTAGGTCTGGCGCTAGACCGCATCGGGTTTGCAGTAGAGGATCGTGATCGCACCAAGGGCATCTATTACGTGCGCTACATCGACCCGCAGATCGACAACGACAGCAAGCGCGACGACGGCATCCTCTCAAAACTTAAGTTCTGGAAAAGTAGCAAACCCAAAGCAAGCCCGGCCTTACAGATCAACGTAAAAGAAGTCGGCGAGAAAAGCCAGGTCAGCGTCACTGCCGAGGGCAAACCAGTGGATGCTACGACCCAGAACCGTATCGTAGGCATGCTCTATAAAGAGTTGAAGTAATGCGTTTTGCCAGTCTGGGTAGCGGAAGCGCAGGCAATGGACTGGTGGTGGAAGTGGCGCATACGCGAGTCATGCTCGATTGCGGTTTTGGGCTAAGCGACACTGTTAGCCGTTTGGCTCGGCTGGATTTGCTACCCACCGACCTGACCGGAATTGTGATTACACATGAACATTCTGATCATATCGGGGGAGCAGGGCGCTTTGCACGTAAATACGCCTTGCCGGTGTGGCTGACCGCGGGCACGCTGTATATGGCTCAGGATATGGATAAGGTGGATGTGCGCGTGATTGATAGCCACGCGCTGTTCGCGATTGGCGATATGGCGATACAGCCGTTTCCGGTACCCCACGATGCGCGCGAACCCGTGCAATTTGTGTTTGGGGACGGCGCCCGGCAGTTAGGCGTGCTGACCGATGTGGGATGCAGTACTCCCCATATTGAATCTATCCTCGCCGAGGTAGAGGCACTGGTGCTGGAGTGCAATCACGACCGCACCATGCTGGCGCAAGGGGCCTACCCTCCCGGCTTAAAAAAGCGTGTCGGAGGCCGATTCGGCCATCTTGAGAACAGTCAGTCGGCTGAAATATTAAGCAAACTGAAGCATGATAAATTGCAGTGTGTCATGGCGGCGCATATCTCCCGCAAGAACAATACCCCGGCTTTGGCGCGCCGGGCACTGGCGCAGGTTTTACACTGCGCGGACGATGAAATTCGTGTCGCCTGCCAATTTGCAGGCTTTGATTGGATAACGATTTGACTACTTTTGCAGAACTCGGACTGGCCGCTGATCTCGTCCGCGCACTGGATGATTTGGGCTATCAAACTCCCACGCCGATACAAGAACAAGTGATTCCGCTAGCTTTGCAAGGCGCCGATATTCTAGGCGCGGCGCAGACGGGCACTGGCAAGACGGCCGCGTTTGCGCTGCCGCTGCTGCAGCGTTTACTGCCTTTTGCTAACAGCGGGACGTCTCCCGCCAAACATCCCATCCGCGCATTGATCCTGACCCCCACGCGCGAACTGGCGATCCAGGTGGAAGAAAGCGTCAAAGCGTATTGCAAGCACGTTCCGCTACGTTCTTTGGTGGTGTATGGCGGAGTCAACATCAACACGCAAATTCCCATTCTAAAAACCGGTATCGAAATTCTGGTGGCTACTCCTGGGCGTTTGCTCGATCACGTGCAAAACAAAACGCTGAGTTTGACGCAGGTGAATACACTTGTGTTGGACGAGGCCGACCGGATGCTGGATATGGGCTTCATGCCTGACCTACGCCGTATCGTGTCATTATTGCCCGCGCAACGTGTGAACATGATGTTCTCGGCGACTTTTCCGGAAGAAATCCGCAAGCTAGCCGATAGCATTCTGAACAATCCGACCTTTATCGAAGTCGCGCGCAATACCGCAGCCACTACTGTGACGCAGGTGATGCATCCTGTGCATCACGAGCGCAAGCGGCAATTGTTGGTGCATCTGGTCAAAGAGCGCGACCTGAAACAAGTGCTGGTATTTACCGGTACCAAGCTGGGTTGCAACCGACTCGCCAACGAATTGAATAAAGCGGGTATTCATGCCGATGCCATTCACGGCGACAAGTCGCAGCAGGAGCGCATCAAGGCATTGGACGCGTTCAAAGCCGGCACCATGCGCGTACTGGTAGCGACGGATGTCGCAGCCAGGGGACTCGATATCGAGGCGCTACCGTTTGTAGTGAATTATGATCTGCCGCATAACCCGGAAGATTATGTTCACCGTATTGGCCGCACCGGTCGGGCAGGGGCCAGTGGCGAAGCCATTTCCCTGGTGAGTGAGTCTGAAACGCGTTATTTGAAGGATATCGAAAAACTACTGGGTAGCGTGATTGAACCACGGATTGTGCCTGGGTTCGAGCTGGATGCGGCGGAAGTGCCGGCGTATCAGACGCGGACCCCCCACGCACCAGCACGTTCTGCCGCGCCACTCAATTCAGTTGCCCTAGAGTTAGATAAGCCAAAACCTAAGTCAGTTAGTGCGCGATCTTCAGGAGGCTCATCCTTGTTTGATGCGCCGTATGTGCCGTCAGGCACTTCTAAACAAACCGCCTCTTCGCCAACACGGCGCGCACCTAAGCAGGTGGCCGCGTTATTTCGAGTCGCGCTCAAACCTGAGCCCCGGCCAAACGATGACGAAGTGGATACCACCATCGTCCCTTGAACCATGAGTTGGGAAGTTTTAGCTCTGGTGGCACTGGGCACATTTGGCTGGTTATGGTTGACCGGTATGCGGGTACGAGAACACGCGGTGGCTGCCGGGCGGCATGCCTGCCTCGAAGTAGGCGTGCAATTTTTAGATGATACGGTAGCGCTCACAAAAACTCGTTTAGCTCGCAATGCTAATGGGCAGCTTCAATTCGTGCGGTATTATCGGTTTGAGTTTTCGAACACGGGCGACAACCGCCGCTGGGGTCACATTCGTGCGATGGGAGATCGTGTCGAATCAGTCGAGATAGACGGCGATTGGTTAACGGGTCGAGCGCAAGTCATCAGCATTGATGATTAGTTGAGGTGTTTACTGCTGCTCAATTTCCAACACCGCCAAACTAATATGCTTGCCGACTGTTGTATCAAAGCCATCCCACTTTTTAAATTTAGCGAGTTTTTTGAGTACGACAGGCTTCATTTCAAAATCACTTTTACCCAACTCGTATTCACCTTTGACTGCATCAAATAAGGTTTGAAAATAGGCTTTTTGTGCGGTCAATATTTCGCGCCCGCCCGTAATGCCATGGCCAGGGACGATCACTTTAACGGGTAACGCTAGAGCACGATCTATCGCTTTGATATTCCCCAGAAAGCTTCCATCGTCCATACGCGCAACACGTTTATTCAACGCATTATCCCCAGCGAATAACACGCCATTATCGACCTCAATCATGATGTCGGTTTTGCTGTGCGCCTCATTCGAGGAAATGATCTTGAATACATGCGTGCCAATTCTGGTGGTCATGCCGTCAAAAGTGGCAAGGGTGGGAATTTCAGCGCGCGTGCCTTCAGTGTAGCCTTGGGTAGACCGCGACATCAGATTAATCCAACTTTGCGCTTCCCCCGCGCGCGCTTTGGCGATCATATCGGGATGGCCCGCTAGAACCGCTTGTGGCCACGCTTCAAGAATCGCCTGATTACCAAGCCAATGATCGCCATGAATGTGAGTGTCGTAAACCAGGGTGACCGGGAGACGAGTTGTTTTTTTGATCTGTTGGACCACTCTCCGTCCGGCTTGCACGCTAGAGCCCGGGTCAATCACCACCACTTGATCGCCTGCAATTACCCAGCCGGGATTATTAATAAAACCCTGGTTGGACACGGAAGGCTCACCCAACGGACCATGCATCACATAGGTGTCAGGCGCGACTTTTACGACTCGATAATTGCGAATCATGTCGGGCGGAGCAGCGTAAACGGCAGACGTTAAGCTTGCGGCAAAAAGCAACATTAAGAATGGCTGCATGGTTAACTCCTAATAAACAAACGGCTGCTTGCCATAGCACACCGTTTCACCACCATTTTTCAAAAATAATGCGACTCATCGGCACGCCTAATTCGTGGAGCATGATGCTTAAATCTTCCACCATACCTTGAGGCCCGCACAGATAAAAAAGCGTGTCGTCCGGCATATTGATGGCGTGTAGCTTGATGGGGTCAATGCGTCCAGTGAGACCGTGCCAAGAGGCATCGGGGTGCGTAACGGTGATGCTAACCCGCAGATTATCGTGCGTACGTGCTGCGGCTTCCAGTTCTTCGCGAAACAGAATTTCTTGACTGTCGGATACGCTGTAAAGCAGATGCGTACACGTAGGAAGCGCCGCGTCGCGTACATGCCGAAAAATCGAGATCAACGGAGTCACCCCGACGCCGCCACCAATTAGCACCAGGTTATCGCTCATCTCGGGCACATATACAAATGGCCCTTGGCCCTGGCTGACTCGTAAGGCATCACCCGGCTGGGCAGTTGTGTGAACCCAACGTGCCAAGGGATGTTTAGCACTGACCTTGATCGCGAGTTCGACTTGACCACGGTGCAGCGGTGAATTGGTAACGGAATATCCTGCAGTACAAACATGGTGATCAATGTCACGCGTTAGTTCGACCCACTGGCCCGGCAAAAAACGAAACGCTGGGTGATCTATTTTTAGCGTGAGGAGCTGAATACTGGGAGTAGCAGCGCGCACAGCCACCACTTCTGCGTCAAAAACTTGCAAGTGTGAGGCCTATTTTTTATTGAATTTTAATGATACTGAATTAATGCAATAGCGTTGATGCGTGGGTGCGGGCCCGTCGGGGAATAAATGCCCAAGATGGGCGCCGCAGCTATTACATACGACCTCGGTGCGACTCATCCCGTGGGTAATGTCGACCTCTTGACCTATTGCATTGGGATTGGCGGGCGCATAAAAACTGGGCCAGCCAGTGCCAGAATCAAATTTGGTATCCGATGAAAAAAGCGGTTCACCGCAAGCCGAGCAGCGATATTCGCCTTGCTCGTGGTGGTCCCAATAAGCGCCGCTAAATGCCCGCTCGGTGCCTTTTTCGCGGCACACATGATATTGCTCTGGCGCCAGCTCTACTCGCCATTCGGCATCGGTTTTGTTGTTTTTTTCACTCATTGCGCTCTCCTATATGTCAGAGTGTAACGAAAAGTTGGGCTAAATATCGGAAACCCGTTTAGTCCTCAGGGGGATTCGGAGCGCTAAAACTCCCGCGTAAATCACACGTTTTGGCTGTAAGTTGACAGTCTGCGTTCCGCCGGTTTATTCTTCGTTCAGGCTTTAGACTTAGTCTAAAATCTACTGATGCCCCACTGCCGTGACCAATAGTCTAGAGCTCTGGTGTATTTATGTCACTCATTAAGGAGAATGGTATGCAGCTTAAAGGTTCTAAAACTGAAGATAACTTGAAAGCGGCGTTTGCTGGCGAATCGCAAGCTAATCGTCGTTATTTGTATTTCGCAGCAAAAGCGGATGTCGAAGGCTATAACGATGTTGCCTCGGTATTCCGCTCCACCGCAGAAGGCGAAACCGGCCATGCACATGGTCACCTGGAATATCTGGAAACTTGCGGCGACCCCGCAACCGGTATGACTTTTGGTCCGACTGGCGACAATCTGAAAACTGCGATTGCGGGTGAAACGCACGAGTACACCGATATGTACCCTGGCATGGCTAAATCCGCACGCGATGAAGGATTTGATGAAGTCGCTGACTGGTTCGAAACGCTGGCTAAAGCGGAGCGCTCACACGCCAACCGTTTTCAGAAGGCGCTGGATACCTTAGGCGCGTAATCGCTGCATCAAGCGGGGCGAGTCGTCCCGCTTACTTATTCATTCTCCTCACACGGACACTCACATGAGCGTAAGCGAAGGCAATCTGGAAGCCCCCACCCGGCATCCGCTGGACTGGAAAAACCCGGAGTTTTATAACGAAGACAAACTCATGCATGAGCTTGAGCGCGTTTACGATATCTGCCACGGATGCCGCCGTTGTGTATCTTTGTGTACCGCGTTCCCGACGCTGTTTGATTTGATCGACGCGTCGCCCACATTTGAAGTCGATGGGGTGGAAAAAAAGGATTACTGGAAAGTCGTCGACGAGTGTTATTTGTGCGACCTCTGCTATATGACCAAGTGCCCGTATGTGCCGCCGCATCCGTGGAATCTGGATTTTCCGCACACCATGCTGCGCGCGAAGGCGCTCAAATACAAAAAAGGCGGGACCAATTTTCGGGACAAAGTCCTCTCCAGTACCGACGCAATGGGCAAGCTCGCGTCGATTCCGGTCGTGGTTAAGGTAGTCAATGCCAGTCTGAACAATCCGCCTATCCGCAAATTACTCGATAGTGGATTTGGCATTCATCAAGACCGTCGCTTGCCGCATTACGACAGTGCCAAGTTTCGCAGCACCGCTAAACCCCAAGCCCATTTTGCCGAGAAGGCAGGGGAGCGCACGCCGGGCAAAGTCGCGATTTATGCGACGTGCTATATCAACTACAACGAGCCGGGCATTGGCCATGACATGTTGAAGGTGCTGGCGCACAACGAAATCAATACCGTATTGGTCGAAAAAGAAGCTTGCTGTGGCATGCCCAAACTTGAGTTGGGAGATCTGGAAGCGGTAGAAAAACTGAAGAATATCAATATCCCACATCTGGCCAAGCTGGCGCGCGCGGGCTATGCGATTCTGACTGGGGTGCCTTCGTGCACGCTGATGTACAAACAGGAAATCCCGTTGATGTTCCCGGATGATCCCGATGTGATCGCCGTGCGCGATGCGATGTGGGATCCGTTTGAATACCTGATGGCGCGCCAGCAAGATGGCTTGCTGAAAACTGACTTCAACACGTCGCTTGGCAACGTGGCCTATCACGTGCCCTGCCACCAGCGCGTGCAAAACATCGGCAACAAAACGCGCGATGCTTTGCAGCTCACCGGCGCAAAAGTCAACATGGTCGAACGCTGTAGCGGCCACGATGGCACCTGGGGCGTGAAGACCGAGTACTTCGATAAGTCGATGAAAATCGGCAAGCCGGTCTTCAAAAATATGGCGACGAATGCGCCGGATTATGTCAGTTCGGATTGCGATATTGCCACCCGCCACATCCTGCAGGGGATGGGCGAGAGTAGCGCCAAGAAAGCGCACCCCATCACCTTAATACGTATCGCTTACGGACTGGAATAAGGAATGAACATGGCAAAAATTACCCGTGATAGCTTATTGACGCTTGAAGCCTACGCACGCGCGCGCAACGAAATGCGCACACAACTGATGCATCACAAAACCGTGCGTATGGTGCGTTTGGGCGAGCATGTGAGCTTGATTTTCGAAGACGAAACCACGATGCGCTATCAGATCCAGGAAATGCTGCGTGCGGAAAAAGTCTTTGAAGAAGCGGGCATTCAAGATGAGCTGGATGCGTACAACCCATTGATCCCTGACGGCAGCAACTGGAAGGCCACGATGATGATCCAGTATCCTGACGAAGCCGAACGCCGCCAGCGTTTGACGGAGCTGAAAAATATTGAAGATCGGGTTTGGGTTCAAGTCGGCGAATATGCGCGCGTATACGCCATTGCCGACGAAGATATGCAACGCACCAATGCAGAAAAAACTTCGGCGGTACATTTCCTGCGTTTTGAGTTGGACCCGTCTATGGTCAAGGCTGCCAAGTCAGACGCGACTGTGCAGATGGGGATCGATTTACCCGCCTACACCGTAGAGGCTCTGGTAGTTAAGCCGGAAACCAGAGCTTCGCTTGCTGATGACCTGTTGTATTTGATGTAAGCGTTCCAGTCGTTCACGCCTGATATGCGCCTTAATATAGGGGACATATCGGTAGCTGCAGCATATGGCCTGCCGCCATCCGAAGTGCTTCAGGATAAAATGCCTAGATGAAAACGCTATCGCTATTGCTGCTGCTCCTCCCCCTGCATGCTTACGCCGACTGGGGGGTATTTCACTTTAAATCCAACGACAAAGTATGGGTCGAAGGCGCCACCGAACTGCCGCCTTATCCCAAAACGGAGAATCTAATTCCATTTCCCGTATCGTCAGTCACTAGCAATCGGTATTTCATAGATGCCGCTTCGATCAATGTGGGACAAGACGACGTCGTGCGCTACGCTGTAGTGATAGAAGCTACGGGAGGCGCCAAAAATGTGAGCTTTGAGGGCATGCGGTGTGACACCGCCGAACGCCGTATTTATGCCTATGGTCACTCCGATGGAACCTGGTCAAAAGCTCGCAGTGAGCTATGGGATCCCATCAACTTTAGTTCGGGTTTTTCCTACCAAAAAGCTTTATACGAAGACCACTTTTGCATAGACCGCATACGGGTAAAAAACAGCGTTGAAGCAATCGCGAATCTGCGACGGTCTGCCCAATGAATGATCGTACGTTGCCGCAAAGTGTGGTTAAAAATGCCCGACGTATTGTTGTTAAAGTAGGATCCAGTCTAGTGACAGCGGATGGCCGGGGGCTGGATCGTGCCGCGTTATCGCGCTGGGCCAGCCAGATAGCGGTGCTGGCTGAGCAGGGCAAACAAGTGGTATTGGTGTCGAGTGGCGCGATTGCGGAAGGGATCTCCCGACTGGGCTGGAGCAAACGTCCGCATGCGATTAATCAATTGCAAGCTGCCGCCGCCGTCGGGCAAATGGGCTTGGTGCAAGCGTATGAATCGGTTTTCCGTACGCACGGTTTGCATGCTGCCCAGGTGTTGCTAACCCATGAAGATCTGGCCGATCGCGCGCGCTATCTGAACGCCCGCTCGACCTTGCGCACGCTACTGGAGTTGCGCGTCGTCCCCATTATTAATGAAAACGATACGGTGGCCACAGACGAAATCCGTCTTGGCGACAATGACACCTTGGGCGCGCTCGTGACTAACCTGATCGAAGCCGATTGTCTGATCATCCTGACTGATCAGACAGGCTTGTTTACTGCCGATCCACGACGCGACACTTCAGCAACATTGGTCGCCGACGCACAGGCGGGCGACCCCGACCTTGAGCGCATGGCAGGGGGCGCTGGAAGCAGCATAGGCACGGGGGGGATGCTGACTAAAATCCTCGCCGCCAAGCGGGCAGCTCGTAGTGGGGCGCATACCGTCATTTGCAGTGGACACGAATCGGATGTGTTGCTGCGTTTGGCCGCGGGTGAAGCTATTGGCAGCCAACTGACGGCACGCCAGGCGCCCCTGGATGCGCGGCGTCAATGGCTGGCTGACCATCTGCAATTACGCGGCGGTCTGGTGTTGGACGCGGGCGCGGTTAAGGCGTTGCGCGAAGACGGCAAAAGTCTGCTGCCGGTCGGGGTATCCGGCGTGACGGGCGAGTTCGAGCGCGGTGAAGTCGTCACGCTGATGGATGCTTCGGGTCGTGAAATCGCGCGCGGTCTGACCAATTACTCGGCCAGCGAAGCGCGCCGCATTCACGGCAAACCCAGCAGCGAGATCGAAACGGCGCTGGGCTACATGGACGGGCCAGAACTGGTGCATCGCGACAATTTAGTGCTGCTGGCGTAGTGACTACGCTGGATTTAATCCGCCACGGCGAACCTGTCGGCGGTCGTAAATATCGTGGTCAAATCGACGACCCCCTCTCGGAAAACGGCTGGGCGCAGATGCGTGGAGCCCTCGGCAATAACGCACCGTGGTCGCGTGTGATCTCATCGCCTTTATTGCGCTGTAGCGCTTATGCGGAAGCACTCGCGGCGCAGCATAGCTTGCCGCTCACATTCGAGACGCGATTCAAGGAAGTAGGATTCGGGGTTTGGGAAGGCAAAACCGCCGCCGAAATCGAGGTTGCCGCCCCCGGCACGCTGGCCCGGTTCAAAGCCGATCCTATTCATGCGCGACCTCAGGCGGCCGAACCGCTAGATGTTTTTCTTGCCCGCGTCGCGGCGGGTCTAGAGAACATCCTGCTCACTCACCCCGCCGAACATATTCTGATTGTGTGTCATGCGGGGGTGATCCGTATGGCGCTGGCGCATGCGTTGACTATCCCGCTGGCGAATGCATATCGCATTGAAGTCGCCACTGCAGGAATAACCCGGCTACGATTTGATACCAGGCGCGCCAGTCTTGTTTTTCATGGGGGGTGTTTGTGAATGCGCGCGGGCTTATTGCGCTCATCTTGTGGATGTCGCAAAGCGCGTACGCAGCGATCACATTACAAGACGACACTGGCAGCAGCATCACGCTTACCCACCCTGCGCGGCGGATCATATCGCTCGCGCCGCATGTCACCGAACTGATCTATGCTGTAGACGCGGGCGCGCAGTTGGTCGGCGTAGACAGTGCAAGCGACTACCCCGCATCGGTTAAAAACTTGCCGCGTATAGGCGACTATAGCCGGGTAAATTTCGAGCGTGTGGCGGCCTTAAAACCCGACCTTGTGATCGGTTGGGCTAGCGGCAATCGCGCCGCCGATATTTATAAACTCAAACAAATGGGGATAACGGTGCTGCTCACGGACGCGCATCGATTGACGGATGTGGCTCGCCTGTTACGCCTGATCGGAAATGTGACTGAGCATTCAGGCGCAGGTGAAACCGCCGCTCGAGCGTTTGAGGCCGGGCTGGCTAAGCTGCGGGTGCGGTACAGATCAACGCCTACTAAGCGCGTGTTTTACCAAGTGTGGGATAAGCCTTTAATGACCATCGGCGGCGATCACTGGATTAATGACGCGATAACGCTTTGTGGCGGTCGCAATATTTTCGCCGATTTAAATGCAGCGTCGCCCATTGTCTCGCTCGAAGCAGTGGTGGCGCGCATGCCTGAAATAATTATCAGCGGCAGCGACGCACCTGATATGCGCGCTATGTGGTCACGTTTTGCGCGTTTGCCTGCGGTGCAGCGCAGGGCAATATACCGGGTTAACGCAGATGCTTTGCATCGGCCCACCCCCCGATTGCTGGACGGGGTCGGCGTACTGTGCGACCAAATCGCTCGTCAAGCACATCAATGAGCTGAACTACGGTCGACAACAAATTAGGCGCGATGATGGCGTAGTCGCTCAGCGGGTTTGCGATTAGGGCAATCCTGTTGCACGCACTCCGCGTAAATTTGTAGCGAATGCTCGCGGATCACAAACCCGCGCTCTTTGGCGATTCGCGTTTGGCGTTTTTCAATTTCAGCGTCCACAAACTCTTCGACCTTGCCGCATTGCATGCATACCAGATGATCGTGGTGGTCGCCTTGATTTAGTTCGAACACCGCCTTGTCACTGTCAAAGTGGTGGCGAATCAGCAAACCCGCCTGCTCAAACTGGGTTAAAACCCGATACACCGTCGCCAGTCCTACATCATGGCCGTCGTCAGAGAGCAGTCGATAAACGTCCTCAGCAGTCATGTGCCGCTTGTTCCCCTGCTCAAATAAATCCAAAATTTTGAGCCGCGGCAACGTGGCTTTAAGGCCAATATTCTTCAGGTCGGATGGGTTGCTCAAGTACAGCTCCAGGATGACAACGCGAATGCGATATGATACGTTTTTTTGCAAAGACCCTCTCATTCAGGTCAATCAGGCATGTCACGAAATCATCTTGTATCTGTTTTATTTCTAGGGTTGTTAACGGCATGCTCCAGCGTAAATCTGGGTAGTCTGGGCCCGCACCGCATCGACGTGCAGCAGGGGAATGCCCTCGACCAGGAAAGTGTCGCGAAGCTCAAACCCGGCCTGACCCGCTCTCAGGTGCGTTTTCTTCTCGGCACGCCTCTGGTTGTCGATCCTTTTCGGGGCAACCGTTGGGATTATGTCTATGCGTTTTACAAACGTGGCCAGCTCACCGAGCAAAAGCGCATCACTTTGTTTTTTGACGGCGATACGCTGGCACGGATTGAAGGCGATGTACCTGCGGGCACGGCTGCGCTGACCCAGTCGGGTTCCTCCGCCCAGACTACGCTTTCTGCACCAACGGTGACTAACCCCTCGGTCGAAAGCTTGCCGCTCGAGCCTGTCAAAAAACCGGAACCTGTAGCGAACGTGGCCCCAGCCAAATCTGAAACCTCTACCACTGCGCGGGCTGAAAACGCACCCGAGTTGGTTGTGCCGGCACCTGTAATCGCACCTGCCGTGCAAGCGCCTCCTGTGATTGCTGACCGTCCTTCTGCCCAGCCTCCCGTCACGCCAAGTCCACGCCCGGTGACCACAACCCCGGTGGCCCGACCCGCTACGAGTGTGGTAGCGCCGTTGTCTAATGCGCCTAGTGATCCTGTATACGGTGCGTTGCCGCCTAAGGACTTGGTATTGCATCCCGAAACCAATGTGGCGCAAATTCAGCCGGATGTGATTCCGCCCTTTCCTGAGCCGAATATATCGCCTATTACTGCGCCTACTGAAGCCAGCGTACTAAGCGCACTAAAAGTGTGGTCGGATGCCTGGTCGCGAGGTAACGCAGACGCTTACATCGCCACTTACGCGGCCGATTACTCACCGTCCGGAGGTGAGAGCCACGCGGATTGGGAGAAACGCCGCCGGATGCTGTTGGGTGTTGCGCAAAATGTTGAATTACGCATCGCCTCGCCCAAAGTAAAAATGACCGCCGATGGCCATGCGCTGGTGACTTTTACGCAATATTACCGGTCGAAAAGTTATCGCGATGACCTGGTCAAACAGCTTAAGTTGGCGCAGCGTGGCGGGCACTGGCTGATTGTTGACGAACGTGTCGTCTCGACGCTTCAGGCACCCAAGCCGTGATCACCCAGCTTGCCATTACCGGCGTGTCCGGTCGGATGGGGCGTGCGTTGCTGGAAGCGATTGCTGCAGATACCGCCTGTGGGTTGGCAGCGGCGATTGACCGTTCGGGCAGCGCCTTAGTCGGGCAGGATGCGGGAAGTCTATACGGTAGCGTGACAGGCATCGCGGTGGTGGATCAGATGGAAGCAGCCTTAGGCGGCGCGCAGGTATTGATCGATTTCACCCGCCCTGAAGCCACTTTGGCTTATCTGGACGTGTGTGTGAACGCTAAGTTGCCCATGGTCATCGGCACGACTGGCTTCGATGAAGCTGGCACAACCCGTATCCAGGCCGCCGCCCAGCACATCCCGATTATGTTTGCGCCCAACATGAGCGTGGGCGTGAATTTGCTGATCAAACTTGCCGAACTCGCCGCCCGCGTGTTGGATGAGGGCTACGACATCGAAATTATTGAAGCCCACCATCGCCACAAAGTGGATGCGCCCTCCGGCACTGCATTAGCACTGGGCCGCGCAGTGGCTACTACGCTGAATCGCGATCTGGCTAGCTGTGCAGTTTATGGCCGCCAAGGGGTGACAGGCGAGCGAGCGCGGGACACAATCGGTTTTGCTACGGTTCGCGGCGGCGATATTGTCGGTGATCACACCCTGATGTTTGCGGGTATCGGCGAGCGCGTCGAGCTCACGCATAAAGCCAGCAGCCGCGCGACTTTCGCGCAAGGCGCGCTTCGTGCCGCCAAATGGCTACAAGGTAGGCCGCCAGGTCTATACGACATGCGCGACGTGTTGAACCTAAAGTAAATCACCTATAAATTTAATCTGGTTACGGACAGCAACACAATGAATAAAGTCAAGGTATACAGCACCGGCACCTGCCCGATTTGCGTCAAGGTAAAAACCTTTCTCGCCAAACGTGGCATTGATTACGACGAGGTGCGAATTGATCTGGATCCTGCAGCCATGCAGGAATTCACCGTCGCGACTAACGCCGCGCGAACGGTACCGCAAATTCTGATCGAGGGTAAATGTATCGGTGGCTTTACCGAACTCACCGAATTGCATATGGATGGCGCGCTGGATCATCTATTGCCAAAAACTTGACGCACCCAAATCGCTTTCAAAGCGTGCTAGGTTTCTCAATTCGGCGGTCGGGGATGAACCACATCGCAGCCACCCCTACATAAATTGCCATTCCCAGCCAAGTGCTCACAAAAGACAGCGGAATAGCGACTGCATATAGCGCTACCGAAACCATGCCCTTGTAGTCTTTGCCAAAAGCGGTTGCCAATTGTGAATCCTTGCCATGATGAGCGATTAGGCAGTGGGAAAGAATGTAATACGCTATTGCGCTCATCAACAACACCCCTCCGTAAAGGGCAGCGGGCCACTCGGCAAAGTGATTTTCGCCCATCCATCCCGTCACAAAAGGGATCAGCGATAACCAGAATAACAAATGCAGATTCGCCCACAGCACGCGACCATTCACCTCGTGTGCAGCGTGCAACATGTGATGGTGATTATTCCAATAAATGCCCACGTAAATAAAACTGAGCACATAGCTTAAGAACACGGGGATCAGTGGCGCCAGCGCATTCACATCGGTGCCATGGGGCACTTTCAATTCCAGCACCATAATCGTGATGATGATTGCCATCACTCCGTCGCTGAAGGCTTCCAGCCGAGTCTTTCCCATCCTCTTTTTACCCAGGTTAAAGTATGTAATCAATTCCGGGATTAGCGGACACGCCTATCAGGCGCGGCACATTAGGCGTATGGCTTTTGACGGTGGAGGTGCTTTTCAAATACGCTTCAACCACATCCCATATCGGCGCTCCCTCGGATTGTGCGCTGCCTACTCCCCAGCGCGCCACCTTATAGGTTTTGTCGGCCTGTAGCGGTTTGTTATCCAGGCTCATTTCACTGATACGCGATCCTTTGTGTGCGCCGGGTTCGCATGCGTAGACCAGTCCGCCTGTACGGACCATATCGCCGCCTTGATGCTGGTATGGATCGTTATTGAAAATTTTGTCGCAGAGTTTTTCGAGGCTTTGTTTAATTTCCAGGCCGGTCATCGGTACTACCGAGGTGTCCGGATAGGTGATCGCGGTTTGCTCCATCAGGTTTTCGCGGGTGATGGTTTGCCCCGGCAACAACGTGGTGCCCCAGCGAAAACCGGGTGAGAACGCGATCTCTGCGTCTTTCACCTGCATCAAGGCTTCGACGATTAACTGATCCCATGAGCCATTAAAATTGCCGCGACGGTAAAGAAGTTCCTGGGCTTCGGCGAGGGGTTCTCGGAGTTTGTCCGCGAACGGGGCGCGCACACGGTCGATAGTGGCCTGCATTGCGGCGTCAGCAGGTAGCAGCTCAGAGAAAACCGGCAGGAGATGGTATCGATAGTCGACGACAGCGCCCTGTTTCACATCAAAATCGATGGCGGCTAAAAATTTGCCGTGGGACCCCGCGTTGGTCACGATAGTCTTACCGCCGGCGTTTTTAACCACGCGGGGCACGGGCACGCCATCATGGGTGTGGCCGCCGAGAATCATGTCTATCCCGCGAATGCGCGAAGCCAGTTTAAGGTCGATGTCCATGCCATTGTGCGACAACAGCACCACCACTTGTGCGCCCTTATTGCGAACTTCTTCGACAACTTGCTGCAAGCTTGCTTCATCGATGCCAAACCCCCAGTCGGGGGTAAATTGCGCGCCGTTGGCTTCGGGGGTGTGCGGGAAGGCCTGGCCGATAATGGCTATCGGCACGCCGTTTTGCTCGCGAATGACGTAAGGCGCAAAAACCGGGTCGTGACTACCCGCGTGCATAATGTTCTGCGCGATGAATTCGATTTTGTTGTTGAAGTCATGTTGCACCACATGCTGCACGCGTTCGGCGCCGTGAGTAAATTCCCAATGGCCGGTCATCACTTCCACGCCCAACTCAAGCGACGCTTCGACCATGTCCTGCCCGGCGGTCCATAGCGTGGTTGCCGAGCCTTGCCAGCTGTCTCCACCATCCAGCAGCAAGGCTTTGGGCCGTCCGGCTTTTAAACGTTTGATCAAGCTGGCGAGGTGGGCGAACCCGCCTACTTTTCCATAAGCTTTTGCCGCTTCACAAAAATCGAGATGCGAGAACGCATACGCTTGGCGACTGCCCGGCTTAATACCAAAACGCTTTAAAAGGGGGAGGCCGACCAGATGGGGCACTTGGCCTTCACTACTTCCCACGCCCAGATTGATACTGGGTTCGCGATAATAAATCGGCAGTAATTGCGCGTGGCAATCGGTGAAATGCAAAAGGCTGACGTTGCCGAAAGCGGGTATATCGTAGAGCGTTTCGCTATTCATCAACGCGTTCGTATCGGTGGGGACGTAAATTTCCATGGGTTTCTCAAGCGAAGGGTCGGAATAAGCCTAAATCCGCATTCTTGCGGGCCAATTCACTGGCGGCCTGTTTTGATCAACACGGTGTTTGGCGTCATTTCATAAACGGGGAAGGCGATGATCCAGTCCGGCTTTCAATATCTACCGCCGATGAGTTTTCCGGAGTGATGTGCTCAAACAGGGCATTGCGTTCGAGCATGCCGTATTTGGGTTGTTCGCTCCAGGTCCGGAATCTGGGGGAAACCAGCCACACCACAATCAGCGCCAGTACGATCAGCAAGATCGCGCCCACCATCGCGGCTATCACGGAGCTGGCCCTGTTTTGGGTTTGAACAGCGTGCGCACGAAAGCGGTCACAGCTTGTTTATCCAGAGGGGTAAGGTTAGGCCAAGCCGGCATGCCGGTACCGGGAATGCCTTTATTCAATACCTGAGCAATGCGTGCCGTGTCAGATTGCGCAGTAGTAAAGTTTGCGGGGCGAGGTAAATAACCCAAGGCGGCTGGACCTTTTCCGTCTCCTTGCACGCCGTGACAAGCCAGACAATGGCCGGCATATACAGTCGCTCCGCGCGCCAGAGTCGGTGCCGGGGTGGGCGCTTCGGTGTCGGCAGCGGCGTGCAGGGTCTGCACATAGGCGGTCAGGCTGGCTAGATCGGCGACGGGAAAATCACGCCACGCCGGCATGGCCGACCCGGCGACACCATTCCACAGCGCCTGCGCTAAACCCACCGTCGAATAGCGGTGCAGGCGTAGGTTGGTGGGTTTGGGCGTTAACCCCACAGCAGCGGGGCTTTGGCCATCTCCGTTAGCGCCGTGGCAGCCCGCGCAGTTTTGTGCGTAAAGCTGGCTGCCGCGAGCATGGAGCGCCTCGCTTGCAGTCTGTTTGTCTAGCGCTGGCAACGCAGTGTCGACACGCGCCTGCTGTGGATGGATGAAGGGCGCCGCGCATAGGTTGGTAATCTGCATCAACATCGCCGGATCCATCCCGCTATCGTGCGTATCGTCGGGCACGCGCTTGCCGTCGTTCGCTCGCGCGCGGCCCAAGGTGCGTAAATAGGCTAGCAAGTCGGTAGCCCCCGTGGTTGGCCGGTTCGGACCGCCGTTGAACAGCCACGGAAACCCGGGCATGACTGAATCCGGCACGATGGATTGCGGGTTGTAAAGATGGGTGAGTTGCCAGTCGTTGCTGCGTACATGGGTTTCTCGGGCAAGGTCAGGACCGATGCGGCGCGTGCCCCACACTTGCGGGTAGTCGTAGCGCGTTTCCCAAGCTGCCGTGGGCGCGCCCCAGCGTTGTACATCGGCTGGCAAATAACGCACCAGCTGGGTATGACACAACGCACAGCCCAGACTGGCATAAACCTTACGGCCGCGAAGTTCAGCTGGGGTATACGGCGGTATGTCGGATTGGCGGACGGACTCCATCTTGTCGGTCAAGCGCAATCCGGGCAGCACACCCAGTGCCACGAATGAGAGCAGAAAGAAACCCACCCCCGCTAAAAAAATCAGCAGATACGCATAGCCGAACCAGCCGTGCGACCCGGTATGCGTTGGTGCAGGTCCGCGCTCAGCCACCGCTGACCAGCGACGCTTGCGCGCGCCCCTTCGACAAGGTTTGCCGGCTATCGGCACGGCCATCGGCACCGCTAAACATCCCGGTAATGAATGCAGCGAATCCGAGCAGAATAGGCAACGCGGCCAAGGTGCGCACTAACCAGTATCCCTGCGAGCTGCGAACAGAATCCATCCACGGCGCGGCGCTGGTCCAGAGTTTTCCCTGAGCAATGCCTGCCGCCGTCAGGTCGATGAACATCACCAGCAGACCACCCAGAATCAGCCAATAGGCGAGATGCATATAGCCTGGGCGATAGCGACAGCCGGGTGTGCGCTCCCAAACGTGTGCGAGGCCACCCAGCGCGCCAAAGCTGGCAAAACCCAACATCGCCAGATGCGAGTGCCCAATAACCCAGTCGGTAAAGTGAATATAACGCTGCATAGGCATAAGGGCCTGAAGAGAGCCCTGCAAACTCACGATCAAATAGATCACGATGCTGGTCCACATAAAACGCAAGGGTACGTCTTCCCATACTCGCGCGGCTTGACCGCGCAACGACATCAGCAGGTTGAACACCACCAGCGTCACATCGAAGCCCATGATCACCGATGCGGCGATCGCGGCACGCTGCGTATCCATCGGAATGGATGAATATACGTAGTGATGCGTGCCATTCAGCGGGTAAGAAAAAAACAGCAGCCAAAAGCCAATCATCGACAGAAAGTGGCTGTAGATGGGACGCCCGGTGCGAATAGGCAACACAAAAAATGTGATCGCCAATACAAAGGGAGTTGCAAAAAGGCCGACCACGTCGTGTATCCACAGTCCGCTAAACGCCGCGCCCATCGCGCCGGGCACCAATTGCGGCACCAGGCTGCCAACCGGGAATGCCAGAAACGTAAACACCAGCGCGCCAATGATGTACCACGACGAAACATACATGCCATCGGGATTGGGTTTACGCGCCAACGGCGGGATGAACTGCAAGGCCATCAAGCCCAGAGACACCTCCGTCACCAGATTCACCGCGAGCGGGAATTCGGTCCATTCGAGCGGTTTGATCGCCCAGAAATAATCGGGCATGTTGATCGAAACCAACACCCATCCGAGTAACACCACGCCGATATTCCACAGTCCGAATAGCCACCAGCCCAAGGTGCGACTGATCACCGGACGCCCACTCAGGCGTGGCACCGCAAAATACAGAAAGGCAAGAAACGCATTCCCCAGCCAGCCAAACAATATTCCTTGCGTGTGATTGGCGCGCATCGAGCCCCATGTGCTCCAGATATGGTCCCCCAGAAAATCCGGCTGCACCATTTTGATGGCGACCACCGTGCCAAATAATGCAGCGATCATTAGGCTAGCCAGCGCGGCATAGGCGTGCGCCTTAATCAGCCCGGTTTCGACACTCGCGACCGATTCGCTTGTGACAAAACTAAGTGCCGGCCCCTGCTCGTGGCCAGCGTGATGGGCGGTCTGCACGTCTTGGTTGCTCATTGCACCGCTTCCGGTTTGGCGGACGAGGTGCCTTGTCCTAGCACGTGCCCATTCACGGTCTGGCCATACATATCGTCTGGCGAGTCGTGATATTGCGCGCGGGTTGCGGCGATTGAATCTTTATAACGCGGGTCCTGTGGGCGCTCGTGGCTATCCATGAAGGTAGCCACATCCCAGGCCTGTTGATCGCTCAATGTGCCGCCCAAACCCAGCGGCATGTTCGCCTTGATAAACCCGGACGCATTTTTGATGCTGCCCATGCCTGCGCCCCAATTAAATGATTTTGCGCCCCATAAGGCGGGGAAGCCGCGCTTGCCGTTGGCGTCCATCTGGCCCGCACCATCAGCGCCATGGCATAACGCACAGTGTTGTTCAAACACCTGCTGGCCACGCGCGTAATCGGGGGGTAATGCAGGCTTGGGTAATTTGGGATATCCACGCCCGGGGATTTTCGGATTAATGGGTGCGCCGCTCGCCAGCCAGTACGAATAGCTTTCCAATGCGACCAAAATCGGATCGCCCAGTGGAGGGGCCTTGCCGTTCATGCTGTATTTAAAGCAGCCCTGCACACGCTCAGGAAAAGTATTTACATGTTTGTTTTTGCTGCGATAGGCCGGATAACTAACATAAGCCCCCCACAACGGGGCGGAATGGGCGAGACGGCCCGCATCCAAATGGCAGCTGCTACAACGGAGATTAGAAGCGGTGCCCACGTACTCACGCGCATAGCGTTCAGTGTGGTCAAAAATATCTTTGCCGAGTTGTATGGTTTTACCGAACTCGTCTCTCGGCATGTCTTGTTCCGACGGCGGATGAAAAGTAACGGGGGTTTTGACATCTTTCCCCGAGGAGCTGGACGCGCTGTCAGATTTTTTTGCCACGGGTAAAGGCGCCGGATTAATTGAGTCTGGAGGCGTACTGCGGTATTGCGATACTCCGGCGATAACGGCGGCTGCCAGTACGAGTACACCGACCGTCAATATTCCGGGAATTTTGATTTTCATGGAGTGCTTCCCTTCTCACCGAGCTCTGGCGGGAGCGCTGCAAAATAAGCGGCGACTGATTTGATCTCTGCTTGGGACAATTTAGAAGCAATCAATTTCATCAAGCCCATCGGGCCGGGCGCGCGCGTGCCTTGTTGCCATGCATGCAGCTGATTTTCAATATATAGCGCGGATTGACCGGCAAGCGCAGGGAAAGTGCGACCTACCCCTGCGCCCGTCGCGCCATGGCATTGCACACAGGCGGGCAGGCCATTCGACCAGCGACCTTTCAACGCCAGCTGGGCTCCTGGCGTCTCAGGGCTGGGAGGAGGGGACGGGTTAGTGGGAAATGGGTTAGTGGGAATAGTGAGCTCGCTGTAATAGCGGGCAAGAGCAGCACGTTCCTCTGGGGTCAGGATTTGCGCGATCGGCGTCATCATCGCGTTGCGGCGTTGGCCGTTGGCAAACGCATCCAGTTGCGTTTGTAGATAATCGGCGTTAAGTCCTGAAAGCCGGGGAAAGCCATTCGCCACGCCTCCCGCACCGGATGCACCGTGGCAAGTTACGCAGGCAGGTACGCCACGAGTATTGCCACTGAGCGCAATGCTGGCACCATCGGCGAACACTGCTTTTATTGCGATGAACCCGAAAAAAAAGAGCGCCCCCAGAATCGGTTTCATCGCATCAGCAGTTGGGTTTAAAAAATTCGGGCCGATTGCTACCCTCTAAAATCCTCAGTCCCGTGCCACAAAGTGGGATTGTGCTCATTGATCCGACACCTTCTTGATGCGGTTAGTCGGCGGGGCGGATACTTCGTCGCGGGCGGTTATCCAGGACCTGACCATTTCATATTGCTTGCCCACTTCGCGACGATCTAATCCCTGGGTAAAGGGCGTGTAGTTATGCCCGCCTTCGGCCAGCAGCCCGTTCACCGCAACGGTATATCGGCGACGTGGGTCCAGCGTTGCACCCGCGACGGTGACTTGTTGTACCCGCTGATCCTGCGCGGCTTCGGGCTTATAACTGAACTGGAGGCCGGATAATTGGATCATTCCGCCCACCTTTTTGGAGGTATCTTTGGTGGAGAAGTTTTCTATAGCCTGCTCTAGCACCTGCCGGATTTGCTCGCCTGTCAGGCGCATCGTCCACACCGCGGAATCATGCGGGATCAGGTTGCGTAACCGCGCGGTAGTAATTTTGCCCGGTTGCAATGCCACGCCATAACCGAGCCCGGGTAGAAAAGCGATGTCGGTATGCGTCGTCTCGCGTATCGCATCGGCGAATAAATCATCGGCGGGGGACTCTGCATCGCGCTTTTCAGGCTCTTGTCCTGCAATGGTTTGTGCGCGGGGAATGAGCGTCAGGGCGCGTCCGACGGGAGCGTCCATTTTTTGTTGGTAAGGTGAACGTTGACGCGCCAGTAGCTGGGCCATGCTGCGATCCGACGCTTGGTCGGTAAGCGGAATCAAGGTGCGACGATGCGAAACAATATGACCATTCGCAACTTGGATATCCAGCCGGCCCAGATCGGACCCATGCGCACCCGCTTGCACAATTAAAGTTTCGCGAACCTGGAGGGCTTCTTTCATCCGGTTATGGCTGTGCCCGCCGACGATCACGTCGATGCCGTCTACCTTTTCGGCTAGTTGCTTATCGGCGCCCAGGCCCAGGTGGGTGAGTGCGATTACGATTTGCGCGCCTTCGCTACGCAAGCGGGGGACATAAGTACGAGCGGTTTCAACCGCATCATCAAAGCGAATATTTTTGACGTTTTTTTGCGCAGATGTCAGCGGCGTATTGGGATAAGCAAGCCCCAGAATCCCCACTTTAAGGCCACTGACCGTGCGAATGATGTAAGGCCGAGTGAACAGTTTTCCATCAGAACGATTGCTAATATTCGCGGCCAGCACAGGGAAATGAGCCTCACCAATACGGGTGTGTAATTTCTCTGCGGTGAAGTCGGGTTCATGATTCCCGATCACCATCGCATCGTACCTAAGCGCGTTCATCGCTTCCACGATGGCATGGCCTTCGGTTTCCACGGCGATCATCGTATCGCCGAACGTGTCACCCGCATCTAATAGCAATACAGAGTTGGGCGCCACGGTGCCGCGTGCTTGATGGATCGCAGCCGATAGTCGATCCAATCCACCGACAGTGTGATTTTTTAAGTCGCCCTCCCACCCTTGCCACGCTTCCAGATGGCCATGAATATCGTTGGTATGAAGAAGGGTGATCGTGAGGCTGGGTTCCGGTTTTACGGGCCCCTTAATCTGATCCGCCGCGCATGAGGCACCGATACTCCCCATGGCTAACAGTGCCATTACCGCTGCAGCGGATAGCGGGTAGCGCATTGAGATCCTGGTAAACATTTTTTTCCTTTGCTGTAAGTCGTTATCCATAGGCTTGGCCGCGACTCAGGTGCGTTCGGCAGTCAGCAGCATGTAAATAATCATCGCGACACTCATGAGTGCCACAACTAAAGTAATAAGCATGACGAGCCGGTGGCTAGCGTGAACACTTCCGTTCTCAATGTCTCTATTTACCGCGTGATAGTGCCATGCTGCCAGTACCGCCAATACACCCCCCAAACCCATCAGCGTGACGCCGATAGGCAATGAAGCACTTGCATGAGAAGTCTGCATGTTTGGCTGAAGTTGCGTGGATAACTGACGTAGCCACAAACTAAATTTCGCTACAACAAAACCCAGGCTGACAATTGAAATGCTGGTTCTTATCCAGGCTAGAAATGTCCGCTCATTGGCGAGATATTCTGTTGCTGTTTTGGAGGCGTCTATTTTTACTGGCTGTGGTTCCATATCGTTGCTGATTACAGGCTTGGCTCATACCCCGTCATCTCGTTATTTGCGGATGGTGGGCGAATCATCAGAGAACGTCTGTTCGCAAGCGAACATAAGAAACACTCAAACTAGCGCTTAGCTATTCGATGGGTTGAGAGTTTGTATTTGAAGCCTGCCGAAAGGGGCCTTCCAGCTCATCGATATAGTGGCTGATCGCGACTTCTTCACGTTCCAGAAAGCGATCCACCGCGGTGCGGAATTCTGCATTCTCCAACCAGTGATAGGAATGCGTCTGAGTGGGGACAAGCCCACGCGCGAGCTTATGCTCGCCCTGAGCCCCGCCTTCGAACACGTCAAGACCATGCTGGATCGCGTATTCAATACCTTGGTAATAACAGGTTTCGAAGTGCAACCCGGGTACATATTCCACCGCGCCCCAATGGCGGCCATATAAGCGCGCGCCATCCATCAAGTTGAACGAACAGGCGACCGGAATCCCGTCGCGCTCGGCGATGATCAGCAACATAGTTTCTGGTTGCGTGGCACACAGCTGGTCAAAGAAGGCGCGATTTAAATGCGGCTCCGAACGATGGCGGGCGTAGGTGTCGGTGTAGCAGCGCTCAAAAAAATCCCAATCCGCAGCGGTGCTTTCGTTACCTTTGACCCAGCGAAAACGTATTCCGCCGGTTTCGAGCTTGCGACGTTCCTGACGGATTTTTTTGCGCTTGTCGTGCGTCATCGCGGCCAGAAAATCATCAAAGCTTCGATAGCCGTCGTTATTCCAGTGATATTGAAAGCCGGTGCGATGCAGTAACTGTGTGTCAGGACTACTTAGTACAGTCTGGTCCGGCTCGGTGGGAAACAAACTATGGAAGGAAGAAAACCCGAGTTCGCGCGTCAGTTGTAAAGCCGCCTCGATCAATGCGGCTTTGTCCGCCGCGTTTTTGGCCAGCAGTCGTGGTCCGGGGACGGGAGAGAAGGGCACGCAATTGACGAGCTTGGGGTAGTAGCGCAAGCCGTGGCGGCGATAGGCGTCGGCCCACGCAAAATCAAATACAAATTCGCCCCAGGAATGGTGTTTGACATATAAGGGCATCGCCGCTTCCAGCCGCCCATTACGGAATAAGCCTAAATGTATGGGCTCCCAGCCTATGTCTGCACCCACGCAGCCCGTGATTTCCAGCGCGCTCAAAAACGAATGACGTAATAATGCCGAGCCGCCTGTCAGCGCATTCCAATCGGCTTCTACAAACTCGCTCATCTGCGTGACTACGCGTAACTCCGCATGAATCACCGCTTCCGTATCGTCTTGGTTTCCTTCAAAATGCGTGTTTTCCGTGCTTTGCATCGCGTATGAACCTGCATGAATTTCAAGCGAAGCAGCTGCTTCGCGCGCACCACATTGATACGCCTCGAGGCATTGTAGCGGCCAGCGTAGACGCGGCAACCGCGGCAGCGACTAAGTTGGGCGGCGAGGCATGGGTAGTGAAGGCGCAAATTCATGCCGGTGGGCGTGGCAAGGCCGGCGGCGTCAAGCTTTGCCGTAACCTTGATGAGGTGCTAACAATAGCGGAAACGCTGTTAGGCAAGCCGCTTGTCACCGTGCAAAACGCGCCCGACGGTCAACGGGTCACACAACTGCTCGTGGAAGAAACCTTAATCATTGCACGCGAGTTGTATCTGTCATTGCTGGTGGATCGCGAAACCGAAAGCATTGCTGTAATCGCATCGGCTGCTGGCGGGATGGAAATTGAAGAAGTCGCGCGCGTCACGCCTGAAAAAGTATTGGAAGCCCATTGCGATCCAGTGCTGGGCCTGCAGGATTTTCAATGTCGGGAACTGGCTTTTGCGTTGGCACTATCAGGCGAGGCTTTCAAGGATTTTTGCCGCCTGCTCCCTGCGTTATATCGAGTATTCCGCAAGCTCGATTTGAGTCTGCTCGAAATCAATCCGCTGGTGGTGACGAGCGAAAATCGCGTGTTGCCGCTCGATTGCAAAATGGCACTGGAAGACAATGCCTTGTATCGCCACCCGGATTTAGCCGCGCTCCGCGATGACACCCAGATAGATGCTAAAGAAGCCGCCGCGAACGCGGCTAATGTGAATTATGTGGCTTTGCACGGCAATATCGGTTGTATGGTAAATGGCGCGGGACTCGCGATGGCGACGATGGATTTGATCCAGTTGCACGGGGGCACGCCAGCAAATTTTCTTGATGTGGGTGGGGGCGCAACGCCTGCAACCGTTGCGCAGGGCTTCAAAATCATCCTGCTCGACCCCAACGTGCGGGCGGTGCTGATCAATATTTTTGGCGGCATCGTGCGTTGCGATGTGATTGCTGAAGGCATCATCCAGGCGGTGAAAGAAATTGGCGTGAATGTGCCCGTGGTGGTGCGGCTCGAGGGCACTAATGCCGAGCTGGGGCGCAAGCTGCTGGCGGAATCTGGACTCGCGATAATTGCCGCAGAAAGCCTTACCCATGCAGCAAAACGAGCAGTGGAGGCGTCGCAATGAGCATCCTCGTGAATAAAAATACTCAAGTGATTTGCCAGGGCTTTACCGGCAAGCAGGGCTCGTTTCATTCCGAGCAAGCGCAGGCTTATGGCACCCAAATGGTCGGCGGTGTTACGCCGGGCAAAGGCGGCCAGACGCATCTGGATTTGCCCGTTTTCAATACCGTACGCGACGCGGTTCGCCTGACCGGCGCCAGCGCGACGATGATTTACGTACCTGCAGCCTTTGCTGCCGATTCAATTCTGGAAGCGGCGGATGCGGGCATCGAAGTGATTGTCTGCATTACCGAAGGCATTCCGGTGCTGGATATGGTCAATGTGAAAGCGGCATTGCGCGCGAATGGTGCAAAACTGATCGGCCCGAATTGCCCGGGCATCATCACCTCGGGCGAGTGCAAAATCGGCATCATGCCCGGCAATATTCATAGCAAGGGCAGCGTAGGCATCGTGTCGCGTTCCGGCACGCTGACTTACGAGGCGGTGCATCAGACGACGCAGCTTGGGTTGGGGCAATCGACCTGCGTCGGCATCGGCGGCGACCCCATCAAGGGGCTGGATTTTATTGATTGTCTGGCGCTATTTGAAAATGATCCGCAGACCGAAGCGATTTTGATGGTGGGCGAAATTGGCGGCAACCGCGAAGAAGAAGCGGCCGAATATATCAAGTCACAGATTAAAAAACCGGTTGCCGCGTATATCGCCGGTTTGACCGCACCTGCGGGCAAACGTATGGGGCACGCTGGCGCGATCATCGCAGGGGGAGCGGGGCGGGCCGAGGATAAAATTCGTGCGCTACAACAAGCGGGCGTCGTGGTTGCGGTGAGCCCAGCTGGGCTCGGCGAGGCCGTGCAGCAAGCCATTGCGCAGCGGCGTGGCGGGCTGTGATGCGTGGCTTGGCTAGCGTGTACAGATGAAGTTAGGCATAGCACAACTCAATCTGACCGTCGGCGACATTGACGGCAATAGCGCGATGCTATTGCAGGCGGCGCGAGATGCGGATGCTGTGGGTGCGGGTTTGCTGCTCACGCCGGAAATGTCGATTTGTGGCTATCCGGCGGAAGACTTGGTATTGCGGCGTGATTTTACCGAGGCGTGTGAGCACGCGTTATATGCCTTGGCTCATGCAGCCCCGCCGGAGCTGGCACTGATTGTGGGATTTCCCGAACGCACCGAACACGACTTATTCAATGCCGCTGCGTTACTGCGCAATGGCCAGGTAGAGACGGTCTACCGTAAGCACCATCTCCCTAATCACTCTGTTTTTGACGAGAAACGCATTTTTAATTCTGGGTATGCGGCTTGCACATTTATGTGCGGCGGGGTGCGCTTCGGTCTCAATATCTGTGGCGATATTTGGGACCCAGGCCCTGCCGCATTGGCTGCAGCTGCAGGCGCGCAGTGTTTGTTGGTGCCCAATGCGTCGCCTTATCATCTCAACAAGCAGGTGGCCCGTTATAGCGTGGCAGAAGCGCGGGTGGATGAGGCAGGCTTGTCGATGATTTACGCCAACATGGTCGGCGGGCAGGATGAGCTAGTGTTTGACGGCGCGTCGTTTGCGATGGATGCGTCTGGGCAACTCGTCGCCCAGTATCCAGCGTGGCAATCGGGTTTATATTATCTAGAGGTCGATAGCGGCGGCACGGTATCAGGGGCCACTCATGCGTTGCAAAGCAGCGAAGCGAATGTCTACGCCGCATTAACGCTCGCGGTGCGTGATTACGCCAACAAAAATGGATTCAAGGGCGTACATCTGGGCTTATCGGGTGGAATAGATTCCGCGCTGACCTTGGCGCTCGCGGTCGATGCACTTGGTGCCGATAAAGTTCATGCCGTGATGATGCCGTCTGACTTCACCGCCGACATCAGCATTGAAGACGCACGCGACATGGCGCAACGCTTAGGCGTGCGCTATTCAGAGATTGCAATCAAGCCAGTTTACGACGCGTTTATAGCGCAACTCGCGGGTGAGTTTGCGGGGCTGCCGTTAGATGTGACCGAAGAAAATCTACAGGCGCGTACCCGCGGCACGTTGTTAATGGCCTTATCCAATAAATTTGGATCACTTGTGCTTACCACCGGAAACAAAAGCGAAATGGCTACAGGTTATGCCACGCTCTACGGCGATATGGCAGGCGGCTTTGCGGTATTGAAGGACGTACCCAAAACGCTGGTATACCGGCTTGCGCAATACCGCAATAATCTGTCGGCAGTCATCCCCCAACGCATTATTGATCGGCCGCCGTCTGCGGAATTGCGCGCCAATCAAACTGATCAGGACAGCCTGCCGCCTTACGATGAGCTGGATGCGATTCTGGCGGCCTACGTAGAACGTGATCTGCCAGTGGACGAGGTCGTCGCGCTCGGATATAGCGCCGAGACGGTGGCACGCGTGATACGACTGGTGGATCGCGCTGAATATAAGCGCCGCCAAGCCCCGCCCGGCCCGCGTATCACCGCGCGCAACTTTGGTAAAGACCGGCGTTATCCCATAACATGCAAGTATCGACCCGAAGGAGTGCTGTAATGAAAAAGATCGAAGCCATTATTAAACCGTTCAAACTGGATGAAGTGCGCGAAGCGCTGTCCGAGATTGGCGTCACTGGTTTGACCGTGACAGAAGTTAAGGGCTTTGGGCGCCAAAAAGGTCACACCGAACTGTATCGCGGCGCAGAATATGTGGTGGATTTTTTGCCCAAGGTCAAACTCGAAATCGTGGTCGCTGAGAACATGCTGGACCGAGCCATGGAAGCCATCGTCACGGCTGCCCGCACCGGCAAAATTGGCGATGGCAAAATATTTGTGAGTAGCGTCGAGCAGGTGGTGCGCATCCGCACCGGCGAGAGTGGCGAGGCGGCGATTTAACTTACGCCGCTAACTGAGTATTAGATTATTGTCACACAAAGTCACCGACAATTGAGTCAGAAATAACGCATGTTTGACTTCCGCCGCATGAAAAGTGGCAATCAAGTGCGTGGCATCTGCCGTTAAGGTACTACCAGCAGGATGACTCTCAACCAGGGGCCTACCCCAGGCGCTATTCATCGCATCGACTGCATCCCATGCGGCTTTGTAGCTCATCTTCATCGCCTTGGCGGCTTTTGAAATCGAACCGGTGTCATTAATGCGCTGCAATAACTCGACACGACCTCGCCCAAGAAAATTGGTGCCGTCCAACGTTAGCCAGAAGCGGCCATGAGCCTGAATTTTGCTAGTCATTGAGTTAGTGTAGCAAGATTGAACTTATGGCCGGATCATCAGCCTTGAATATATTTGGAGATTGAAAATGAACAAAATGATAGTGGCGTTAACCCTGCTTTGCATGCCGATGCTCGGCTTGGCCGCCGACAATTATGCAGTGACATTCAAAGCGAGTGGCACCTTTAGCGATGTGCGCGACCAACTCCAAACGGCTATCGAAGGCAAGGGTCTTAAAATCAATAGCAACGGAAAAATTTCCGAGATGCTAGAGCGTACCGGAAAAGATATTGGTGCGACCAAGCAGATATATGAGCACGCCGAGCAATTTGAATTTTGCAACGCGCGGATTTCCCGCATGACGATGGAAGCTGATCCCCATGCGATAGCGATGTGTCCATACATTATTTCCGTGTACACGACTCCCAAGGATGAGCACGTCTACATAAGCTATCGAAAGCCTCCTTCTACAAAAAATCCCGCATTAAAAAAAGCATTGTTGGAATTTGAAAAGATGCTTACCGAAATTATTAAAGAGGCCATGTAACCGCTTTACGAAAAAAAACAACGATGCCACACGCCAGCTTCTTTTACCCATGAATGCATTTCTAGCGGTAGGGCTGGGCGCCGCTGTAGGCGCGTGGTTACGTTGGGGACTAAGCCTTTGGCTTAACCCGGTTTTCCCTTCCTTGCCCTTAGGCACGCTTGCTGCGAATTTAATCGGCGGGTATAGCATCGGTTTAGTGATTGCGTGGTTGGCCGAACACCCGGGCCTACCGCCCGAGGTTAGATTGTTTTTGATCACAGGACTGCTGGGCGGACTGACGACGTTTTCAACTTACTCTGCTGAAGTCGTTTTAGCCTTGTCGCGCGGGATGTGGCTATCGGGCGGGATGATTGCTTTCACCCATATGGCAGGCTCATTTTTGGCGACGAGCTTGGGCTTTTACAGTGTCAAGTTATTACGATGATTGAAGCGCAATCGATAGCTGCGCTTCAACTAAGCCACTGACTTAGTCTTGTTCGACCAATTCATTCTTGTTGTCGCCTCGCTAGTGGCGAACTTCTTGTCGGCGTTATCAGGCGGTGGGGCCGGGTTGATCCAGTTTCCGATGCTGATTTTTCTGGGCTTGCCGTTTGGAGTCGCACTTGCGACTCACAAAGTCGCTAGCGTCGCACTCGGGTTAGGCGCGACGCTGCGCCATCTCAAAGAGCACCATCTCGAACGGCGTTTCTCATTGATTATTCTGGCGGCGGGTTTACCCGGCGTGGTGCTGGGCGCATCGATTATTCTTTATGTTCCTGAAAAGATAGCGACCTTATTGCTCGGCGTATTAACGCTAAGTTTAGGCGTGTACTCCGTATTCAAACCGCGCCTGGGGCTGATCCACGCGCCCAAAAATCGTGAGGGCGGCGCGCTGATATGGGGCGTGGTCGGGCTGTTTATCGTGGGCTTTCTGAATGGCTCCATCACCAGCGGCACCGGCTTGTTTCTGACGACCTGGCTGATTCATCACTTTGGCCTAGACTACAAACGCGCAGTAGCCTACACGTTAGTGTTGTGCGGCTTGGTCTGGAACGGCACGGGTGCGCTGGTGCTGGGATTTCTCGGAACCGTAGCGTGGACCTGGATGCCAGCGCTGTTGGCGGGCTCCATATTAGGGGGCTATCTGGGCAGCCATTTTGCGATCAATAAAGGTAATCTGTGGATCAAACGCGCGTTCGAAAGCATTACCATTCTGATTGGCTTAAAGCTGATAGCAGGATGAGGGTTTAGTGGAAGCAAACGATCACGTCTGGATGCGCGCAGCGCTTGAACTCGCGCGGTGCGGCGGCGAGACAGGCGAAGTGCCGGTAGGTGCTGTTGTGGTAAAAGACGGACAGATTATCGGGCGCGGTTATAACCATCCCATCTCCAGTCACGACCCCACAGCCCATGCTGAAATTATGGCGTTGCGTGAAGCGGCTACGCATTTGCAGAACTACCGGCTTAATGATTGCACCTTAGTGGTGACGATGGAGCCCTGCGTGATGTGTGCGGGTGCGATTTTGCATGCACGCATCAAGCGCTTGGTATATGGGGCGCGCGAGTATAAGACGGGGGCACACGGCAGCGTAATAAATGTATTTGCAGAGTCTCGTTTAAATCATCATTGCGAAGTCCAGGGGGAGATATTGCCGGTGGAGTGCGCCGCATTAATCTCGGGATTTTTTGAGGTGCGGCGACAAGCAAAAAAGGCGGAAGTATGAATGTGATGATCGAAATCAATCTGCATACGCAGCAGTTATCGCTGTTTGAGTCCAGCCCAAAAGGGCAGGTCTTACTGCGCGAGTACGCTGTTTCGACTGCATTGAATGGAGCAGGTGAGGCCAAAGGCAGCTATTGCACGCCGCGTGGGCGGCATCGGATTGAACAAAAAATTGGGGAGGGCGCGCCCCGGTTTGCGGTATTTAAGGCTCGCGTGCCTACCGGTGAAATATGGACGCCTGAACTCGAGGCGGCGACTCCCGGCTGCGATTGGATATTAAGTCGCATTATGTGGCTGGATGGAATGGAACCGGGGAAAAACCAGGGTGGCAACGTAGACACCCATGATCGTTATATTTATATTCACGGCACCAATGAAGAACATCAAATCGGCACGCCGGTCTCGCATGGCTGCATTCGAATGAAGAATGCCGATGTGATTGATTTATTCGACCGAGTGGAAGCCGGCACGCTGGTCAATATCAGCGAGGGCTAAACCCGCCCACTACCGACCGTTCGTTTCTTTCTCTGTCATGCGTTTGATTACGCCGGCTGCCCACTCTCGTCCCCCCAGTCCAAACGCTAGCGCGAGGGCTAAACCTATCGCGCCAAAGCCGATCTGGAATGCCGCAGTCAGAAGGGTGGTGCCAATATTCAACTGCTCGAGCGCAACGAACACGACAAAAATAATCAACGCATATTCCGACAGTGTGCTGATGGTGAGCGCGCCTTGCACTCCGATATTGTTCAGATAGGCAAACACTAGCCTGTTGATCAAACGCGCCATTAAAATACCAAAAACCAGCACCAATATCGCTACGATCAGGTTGGGGATATAGAGCACAATCTTGTTAAAGAGCTCGGCCACCATATGCAGGCCCAAGCTGTTGGCGACGGTGACGATGACGATAAAAATAATCACCCAATACACCAGGTTGGCGATGATGCGCCCTAGTGAGATGTTCAAATGTCCCTGCTTCAGAAACGCCTCGATGCCGGTTTTTTCCGCAAGGCTGTTAAAGCGCAACAGATCCAGCAGTTTCACCACCCCCGTTCGTGCCAAATTGGCCAGTATCCAGCCCACGAATAGCAATAGCAGTGCGGCGAGTAATTGCGGCACAAAGCGGGCGAGCTGGGTCCAGAACGAAGTAAGTGAGGCGACAAAGACGTCGAGTTGCTGTTGCATGGTGGATCCTTTCAGGCGGGTGAAAGAGCGGCGCTAGTTTACTGCAAACCTATGCATTGAATATGTCAGTCAGGCAGTTCTTCGCGCCGCAACAGGAAGACATGTTGATCGCCCGCGCTGGTGTCGAGCCAGGTAAACGGCAGGTGGGGATAGGCGGCTTCCAGTGCATCACTGTTATGGCCAATTTCTACAACCAGTAATCCAGCTGGTTTAAGGTGCACCTTTGCATTTTTAAGAATGCGGCGGGTCGCATCCAGTCCGTCGTCACCCGAGCCGAGCGCAAGTTCAGGCTCGTGAAGATATTCCTGCGGCAACAGGGCCACCGACTCGGCGTTCACATAAGGCGGGTTGCTGACAATAAGGTTGTAAGCGCGGCCTTGTAGGTGGTCAAATAAATCGCTGTGAATTAATTCGATTTGCGCGTCGAGCTGATATTCCTCGACATTGATTGCGGCGACTGCCAGCGCATCGGTGGACAGGTCTACCGCGTCGACCTTGGCATTCTCGAAGGCCAAGGCCGAAAGAATTGCGAGGCACCCCGAGCCGGTACACATATCCAGCACATGCGTGACGGCATCGGGATTTTCTATCCACGGCACCAGCTGTTCGCGCAGCAATTCGGCGATAAAGGCGCGTGGCACGATCACGCGTTCGTCCACGTAAAAACGATGCTCACCCAGCCACGCTTCGTGCGTGAGATATGCAGCGGGCAGCCTCTCTTCTACGCGACGACGCAAAATTTCAAGTACGGTATGAATTTCGATTTCAGTAAGGCGGGCGTCAAGAAAAGGATCAAGCTGCTCCAGTGGCAGATGCAATGTATGCAGGATCAGATACACCGCCTCATCGTAGGCGTTGTCGCTGCCGTGCCCAAAAAAAAGTTCGGCTTCGTTAAAACGCGATACTGCAAAACGCAGGCAATCACGCACGGTATGTAACTGGGTGAGTGCTGAGTCAAACAGCAGGTTTGCAGCCATCAGGCGAGCAATTTTTCCAGCGTTTTTTGGTAGATGTCGGCGAGCTGTTCGATGTTCTCGACCGCAACGTGTTCGTTGAGTTTGTGGATGCTCATGTTAAGCGGCCCGAACTCCACCACTTGGGGGCAGATGGCGGCGATAAAGCGGCCATCCGAAGTGCCACCGGTGGTCGATAGTTCAGGGGTTACCCCCGTCACTTCCTTAACAGCCGCGCTGAGTTGATCGCACAGATTACCGCGGGGTGTGAGGTAGGGGCTACCCGACAATTTCCAGTCGATCTCGTAATCCAGCCCGTGGTCGTCGAGGATCTCGTGCACGGCATCCATTAAGCCTTCCGCGGTACTCGCGGTCGAAAATCGAAAGTTGAAGACGATATCAATATGGCCTGGAATCACGTTGTCGGCGCCGGTTCCGCTTTGCAAATTGGAAACCTGCCAGGTCGTCGCCGGGAAATACGCATTGCCTTCGTCCCACATGGTATCGGCGAGTTCTGCAATGGCTGGTGCGACCAGATGGATAGGGTTTTTAGCGAGATGGGGATAAGCAATATGGCCCTGAATGCCCTTGACGCGCAGCTTGCCGGAAAGCGACCCACGACGGCCATTCTTGATGGTGTCACCAAACTCGGCAGCGCAAGTCGGCTCACCGACGATGCAATAATCCAGTGTGATGCCGCGGGCTTTCAGCAGCTCGACGACTTTCACCGTGCCGTTCGCCGCAGGGCCTTCTTCATCCGAGGTAATCAAAAAAGCAATCGACCCATTGGGCTTAGGATGCTTGGCCAAAAAACGTTCGGTTGAGGTGATGAACGCAGCATCGGAAATTTTCATGTCCGCCGCGCCGCGCGCAAACAATTTGCCATCGCGTATCGTGGGTATAAATGGATCAGAATGCCATTGTTCCAACGGCCCCGTAGGCACCACATCGGTATGCCCTGCAAAGCAAACGATCGGCGCAGTGTCGCCCCAACGTGCCCATAGGTTATCGACGTCTCCAAACACATGGCGCTCAATGATGAAGCCAAGTTTTTGCAGCCGCGCCGCCATCAGGTCATGGCAGCCTGCGTCGCTGGGCGTGAGTGACTTGCGCGCCAGCAAATCCATGGCCAGATCGAGCGTTTCATTGGCCATGCATCGCCTCCTCAATGGCTGCAATAAATTCTGCGTGATGCGTAGCCACCGCGTCGAAACGCAGCGCCAGACAAGGGGGCAGAGTAGGGGTACACATGCTTATTCTCCGAAAATACTTTGATACTGTTGTTCAGCAAAGCCGAGATGATACCTGCCATTCAGGTGCAGGATCGGGCGTTTGATCAGGCTCGCGTGAGCCAGCATGAGTTGGGTTGCAGACTGTTGGTCGATTACCGTATTTTTAGAGACGTCATCCAGCTGCCTCCAGGTAGTGCCGCGCTTGTTGAGCAACGCTTCCCAGTCTATTTGCGCGGCGACCTCTTGCAGCCACGCGGCGTTAACACCGTGTTTTTTAAAGTCGTGGAACTCCACTGCAATATTGCGAGCGGAGAGCCAGGCTCGCGCTTTTTTAACCGAGTCACAGTTAGGGATGCCATAGAGTTTCATTGAATTTAAATGCGGCATAGCCGATACGTCCGCCGCATGGACGTAAAATTGCGTTGTTAAACCAGAATTCTAACCGACCCATGTCCCAAAACTTTCATACTTCCTCCACCGAACCACCGGCGCCTGGGCAGCATACAGATTTGCGTTCGGTTGGGCGTTTATTTCCTTACCTGTGGGAATTTCGGGGCAGGGTGCTGATTGCACTCGCGTTGCTCATCGGGGCAAAGTTGGCATCGGTGTCCGTGCCTCTGGTACTAAAACACATTATCGACGCGTTGGATAAAACACGCGGTGATCTGGTGCTGCCGCTCACACTCATCATCACTTACGGGCTGCTGCGATTTGCCAGCACCACTTTCTCTGACTTACGCGATGTAGTCTTCGGCAAAGTCACTCAACGCGCCATGCGACGCGTATCAATGGCCGTATTCGAGCACCTGCACGCGCTGTCGCTGCGCTTTCATCTGGAGCGCCAAACCGGCGGTATCACGCGTGATATCGAGCGTGGTTCCAAAGCCATCTCAAGTCTGGTTGGCTATTTGTTGTTTCGCATCACACCCACCGTGCTGGAAATTCTGATGGTGGCGGGCATTTTATTCGTCAAACTCGATTGGGTATTTGGTGTGATCACACTCGTCACGCTCGGCGCGTATATCGGCTTCACCGTCACCATTACCGACTGGCGCACGCAGTTTGTGCGCCGAGCCAACACGCTCGATTCTGAAGCGTATGGCCGAGCTATCGACAGCTTGCTCAATTACGAGACAGTTAAATATTTTGGCAACGAGCGCTTCGAGGCCGCGCGTTACGACACCAGCCTTGCCGAATGGGAACGCGTCGCGCTGCAATCGCAACGCTCACTCGGGCTATTGAATGCAGCACAAGCCGGCACGATTGCGATCGGCGTGACGCTAATGGTGATTCGCGCGGCCAACGGCGTAGTCGCAGGCACGCTCACGTTAGGCGACCTGGTGATGGTCAACGCCTTTTTGCTGCAAATGTTTCAGCCGCTGAGTTTTCTGGGCGTGATGTATCGCGAAATCAAGCAATCAATGACCGACGTCGAGCGCATGTTCACCTTGCTGAATCGCCCGGAAGAAGTCGAAGATGCACCCGATGCGCGTCCCCTCGTGGTACGTGGCGGTGAAGTCAAATTCGAACACGTCAGCTTTGCCTATAACGCCGACCGGCCCATTTTGCATGACGTGAGTTTCACGATTCCGGCAGGCAAAACGGTTGCCGCAGTTGGCACAAGTGGCGCTGGCAAATCCACGCTCGCCCGTTTGTTATTTCGGTTTTACGATACCGGTAAAGGCAGCATCCAAATCGACGGCCAAGACATTCGCCACATCACGCAAGACAGCCTGCGCGCCGCAATCGGCGTAGTGCCGCAAGACACCGTGCTGTTCAACGACACGATCTATTACAACATTGCCTACGGCCGCCCCGACGCCACGCGCGAAGAAGTCATCGAAGCCGCTCGCGCTGCGCATATCCTGAGCTTCATTGAAATCCTGCCACAAGGTTGGGACACCATCGTCGGCGAACGCGGCCTGAAACTTTCCGGCGGCGAAAAGCAGCGCGTCGCGATCGCACGTACTTTATTAAAAAATCCCGTAGTACTAATCTTGGACGAAGCCACCTCGGCGTTAGATACCAAAACCGAAAAAGCCATCCAAGCCGAGTTGCTAGAAATCGCCAAAAGCCGCACCAGCCTGATCATCGCCCACCGACTTTCAACCGTGGTCGAAGCCGACGAGATATTAGTGATGGAAGCGGGGCGTATTGTGGAGCGGGGCTGCCATCCAGACTTGCTGGCGCGAAATGGCATTTACGCGCAGATGTGGGTATTGCAGCAGCAGGCTGAGGAGTAGGTTTTAACCTATTAACTTGACGTACATTAAGAGCCCCGAGTAAATTCTATTGAGTACCAGAACGCAATAACTTTATTGAATCTGATCATAAGGGGAGATGTATGAGAAATTGGTTATCTACGGGATTACTTGGCTCGACACTAAAGCTGGTGAAAAAAATAACAATAGTGCTATTGGGGGAAATAATATTATGCGGGTCCGCATTGGCCGGTATAGACAATAATGCGAGTGTAGTGCAGCTTAGAGTCAGTTGTATTGAATCAAATGCGACTATTAATAATTGTTTCACAAGTCTCAATACCCTAGATAGTTGGATTCAGGAGGTCAGGGCCTCTTCGAACTCAGATCCCCTTGCGGTTCAGATTGGCCCTGGCACATTCCCTGGTGTTTTAAGATGCCAAGGAAATCAACATATCAGTCTTCTTGGATCTGGGAGTAGCAATACAACCCTTAAGCGCTCAGGTGAGGGGGAAGGATTTCTGGTTGTCCTTATTCTAAAAGACAAATGTAACCTGAATGTACAGGACCTTAAGATTGATAATATCGGAGGTTTGGCAGCTGTGCAGGTTCAGGATCAAAACTCTTCTACTTTCGAGATTTTATCGATTTGGAATAACGTGGAGATTATATCTACCGGTTATCCATGGCTTGAAGAACATTGTGATCCAGCTATTACCCATAGCAAACATTTCTGGAAGGCAAGTAAATTAACCTCTTTGGATGGAGGAATTGCTGGATTTGCAAAAGCTTACGTTAGCTGTGCTGAAAATTGGTTCCATGCAACTGAGATTACGGCAAGGAGGGAAATCCCCGGTGGCGTTCCCCAAGCTACGGCCTTATTGGTGTTTGGCGAAACCCATGTATATGGGGGAGTAATTCGAGCACTATCAGGGCCTGGCGTTAATTTGCCAACGCCATCTCCCTATACTAGTGGCGCAGGTCCCCAAGGATTGGTAGGAGTTTATGCCTCAGGGCCTAATGCTCACGTTCACATTCATGGTACAGGTATTGATGTATTAAGCGTCGAGTCTAACGATGTAGCAGGAGTGTTAGTTGAGAAAAATGCGCATGCCCACATTAAGGATTCAACGTTCAATATGTCTTCCTGCGGGGGTATGTCTACTTGTAGTGCCACATTGGGAAGAATTGCCGATTTTGGTGGCATGGTGAGATCAAATTATCAATGGGAAAATGGGACAGAACCACCTAACATTTCTTCATTAGAAGGTGCGGATACGTTCGTCGAAACCGATTGTTCTCCTATGGGTTGTCAGACATCTGGGTCGCAACCTCACATGTTGATTTATAGCAAAGCCTGCAAAGGGGCGGGGGGAAATTGGTTTGATATTGTTACCCGGAGTTGTCGTTAAATAAGATAGCTTCTCCTCAATATGCATGGGCACTAATTAAAGGGGCCAGGCTCACATTAATTAATAATGTGAGCCTGGCCCTTTGATTTGTGATTTCAGGGAGGCATCTACACTCCTAATACCTAATACTGGACCTGGGTCGAGGAAACCAGACAATTCGTCTTTGTGGATTCAATACCGGGGTATCAATGAACCGTAATTATCAATTTATCTTGAGGAGTAATTCATGTCTATTAAATGGCAGTCTCTGACCTCTACAGCTAATGTTAACCAAAGTTTGTTTGATGCCTCTTCTGTGTTGAGTTTTGGGGGCACCAAATTGCACCCGAATGCAGGTTATCCGGGTAGCCTCACGATTCATGAAAAACATAATCACGTGGAAGTGCATCCCGCGCTGGGGGTGACCACGCCTATCTGGGGTTATGAAGGGAAATATCCCGGCCCAACTATTGAAGTGGATGCGGGCGCCGAAGTTCGCATTCGGGTGAAGAACCGCATTACTGGAAATATCCCGTACCCACATGTAGTGGCGGACGATTCAATAGCCAATAACCCGATGAATGATCCCGGCATCAATCCCGTTTCTGCGGAGGATATGGATCAGCACGAGGCGGAAAATGTGTTGAATCTAAATGCGTGGACTGTCATTCACCTGCATGGCGGCCCCACGCACCCAGACAGTGACGGCTGGACGGACAATATGATAGGCAAAGGCGAAACGGTTGAGATGGGTTATACCTTTAATCGAGAAACCTACACCATGGAACAACCCTCTCAAGCTCCAAATCCTACCGTAAAAATAATCTTCAAGGGCGGGGCAGCGCCCATGTATTGGTACCATGATCATGCAATGGGGGTGGCGCGGTTTAATGTTTACGCAGGCTTGGCCGGGGCCTGGTTGGTGCGTGATCCGGTAGAGCACGAGATTGGGCTACCAACGGGGAAGTATGAGTTGCCCCTGATTCTGCAAGATCGTAATTTTGAAACCGTGGATGGCACGTCTACAGGTGATTTAACCGGGCGGTTTCTGCATAAGGTACAAAGCTCGGTGCGAGAATGTTTTGCACCCGCAAATCTCGTGAATGGCAAGCTTTGGCCTCGCATTAAGGTCAAGAAACAAGTCTATCGCTTGCGCCTGGTGAATGGGGCCAATGCCCGGGTTTACCGCCTGCATTTTATGGGCCTAAAAACGGCACTTGAAACCCGCCGCGAAAAATTGCCCAACTCATACGTACAGCAAATTGGCACTGATGGTGGCTTATTGGGCAAGGCGGTGGATTTACCCGATGGCAGCCTGATACTTTCACCAGGAGAGCGCGCGGATGTGCTGCTGGATTTTGGCCTGGCAGCCGAGGCAGGCTACAAACATGTGGTGGTGTATAACAGCGCGGCCGCGCCGTTTAACGGCGACCCTGTAAAGAGTGATGCTGATGTTTATACCGGCAACCCTAAAGACTTCCGCGAGTTCCCGCAAGTGATGCGGTTCGATTTGCATGGCAACGCGGTAGAGACCGGCCTCGAGGGGCGCTCTATCGAACACATGGTATTAGACACGGCTTTTAAACGGTTGCCGCTCGACCATGCGCTTTACCCTACCAACCATGATCACAGTATTGTGGTGTTGCGTGAAGAAGATGTAGCCGTCACCGACCCGCATACGCTAGAAATCAAAACCAGGACCATGCTGTTCCTGCATGAAATGATGGAAGAACAAGCGGCTAACAATATGGGCATGAATATGCACAAGGTCCAAGTGCCTGCCCCTGACGGTTCACCACTCACAGTCAACTATGGCATCAAGCTTAAGCTCGCTGATGACCCCAACACTTATGTATCCGTTGCCAAGCGCTTTAATGACATGACCAGTATCTTTATTGAAAAAGGCGCATGGCATTTATGGAAAGTGATTAATCTTAGCCCCGATACTCACCCGTTCCATATTCATCTGGTGCAATTTCAAGCTATCAAGCGTAAGCGCTACCCCGCAACTAGCGCAATTGATCCATCAAAATTCGAATTTACATTTACTGAGAATCCAGTTGATGCAGGCATCGATCAAAACGAGGCGGGATGGAAAGACACTGTGCGAGTCAATCCTGGCGAGCGCGATGGTAGCGATAATATTTCCTCCGCAGAAATGGTAGTCGTAGCCGCCCAGTTCAATAAACATGCCGGTCGCTTCATGTATCACTGCCATATTCTGGAACATGAAGATTCGGAAATGATGCGCCCCTTTGTTGTCGTGCCCAAAGAAACCATGCCTTTCATGGGCCACTTAAAACACCATATTTAAACTCCCTTTTCTTTCTTGCGCTAAGTGAATGGAATTAGGCAATTCTTACCTCCTACAATGAGGTAGGAATTAACCTATGTTTCCATTCTGGCAATCTCGTTAAATTTACTTCCGACATGTGAACTTCCTCTGTCTACCGGCGCAGTTCGTTGCTCGGTCTCAGTTGAGAATGCCTTGGGCTTCTCATTTAATTGTTTACAGTTAGTGAAAGGAAACGAGATGACACAACCTTACGCAAAAGACCAAAACCGTGACCCAATCAGCGGCGCACCGGGTGCCCATCCGGTAGGCACTGGGGTAGGTGCTACTGGTGGCGGTATTACGGGTGCTGCAATTGGTACTGCCGTAGGTGGCCCTGTGGGCGCTGTAGTCGGCGCTGCTGTGGGAGCAATCGCAGGTGGTCTTGCTGGCAAAGGCGTGGCCGAGATGATTGATCCCACCGCCGAGAATGCTTACTGGCGCGACAATTACAGTAGCCGCCCTTATGTTGATGCGAACTCTAGCTATGACGATTATGCACCTGCCTATCGTTACGGCTGGGAGTCACGCGCCAACCATGCCGGACGCTCATTTGATGAAGCCGAGAACGAGCTCAGCGTCGATTGGGATAAAGCAAAAGGCAACTCACGTTTGGGCTGGGATCGCGCGAAGCACGCGGTGAAGGATTCCTGGCATAAAGTGGAACGTGCACTGCCTGGCGATGCTGACGGCGACGGTCGTTAATATCCCGTAATCATTCGGTAACCATAAAAATGGCGCTAGAAATAGCGCCATTTTTATTGGAAGATTCCTATGCAAGGTTTAATTGATGTGTTGGTTCAAGACCGCTAATGCAAAGTCGAATGCAATGTTAATTGCAGAGAATTTTATCTACGTAAGTTTTGCTGGACGCCCCAAGTAATACCCTTGCCCGTGGGTGAAGCCGAGCCCGGTGACTCGCTCCAAAGTCTCCTGGGTTTCTATGCCTTCTGCTACCAGCGTAAAGCCGGCATCACAAATAAGCTTGACCAAGTTTTCCACAATAATGGCCTGGCGGCCGCCTTCACCCAGGCTCTGCACCAACGAAATATCAAACTTGACGACATCCACCGGCATCGAAGAGAGGTAACGGAACGAAGAATAGCCGCTCCCAAAATCATCCAACGCAATGATGAAACCAGCTTTGCGCAGCTGGTTGAGATTGGACGAGGCATGGTTAATATGGGTAATCAATGCGGTTTCGGTAATTTCTACCACCAGCTTGTAGCGGTCTAGAAATTTAGCAAAAGAAAGCAGTTTGTCGGTGATGTGTTGCGTGATGATACTAACACCCGATACATTCATGGACACGCCTGTTCCAGGGGGAATGATTCCTGCGCTGATGTCGAGAAAGATTCGGTTGAGCACCGCCATGTCAAATTCAGTTTCCAGCCTGTGCGCATCCACGACCGGAAATATCCCGCCCGGAAAAATGAGTTTGTCGCCGCTGCGTATCCGGACCAGCGCTTCAAAATAATCTGTTCTATCTTGAGACAGGTTCACAATTTTTTGATAATGCATTTCCAGCATTTCAGTCGAATTGATCGCGGCGTAAACGGCGGCCGTTTCAGCACTGGATAATACCGACCTCACTTCAGTGGTCATGTCTGCGCTAAACACCACAATTTTCTGATTGCCAGGGCGCTTGGCAAGGTACATCGCCATATCCGCATGCGCATGTAGCAATTCTGCTGAAACCGCGTCATGGCTGTGAGCAATGCCGATGCTGATGCGCACTGGTTCCTTAATGCCCAGTGCGGCAAAATCGTGTGCGCTCACTGAATGAATGCAGCGTTCAGCTACCACTTTTGCGGTCTCGGTATCGGTCTCGTGCAAGAGAGTGGCAAACTCGTCGCCGCCCATCCGGTAAAGGCGATCCCCCACGCGCAACGCACTATGGAGTGCCGCGACAATGCCCTGAATCACGCTATCGCCAACGGGATGTCCGTAGGTATCGTTGATAGGCTTGAAGTGATCACAGTCGAACAATAAGAATGACGCATTGATGGGACCGGCGGCAGACGCCGCCATTAAATCACCCCAGTCCTCTTCAAAGGAGCGCCGGTTGTAAATACCGGTGAGGGGATCGTGATGTGCAAGCTTCCACAGTTCATCATTCTTGCTGGTGAGGTTGAGATGCATTTTCTCCAGCCGGGATTGGTATTCGTTCAAAGATAAGCGCACGTTCTCCAATTCCGAAACCGGAACCGGCCCACGATAGCTTTCGGATAAAAGGCCGCTGCGGCCCGCGCGAATCACATCGATATGATGGGAGAGGCGGCGCAGGGGGCGCACCACCAGCGCCACCACAAAGAGATAAGCCAATAAAGCACCTACGCCCACAATAGCGGTCAGGCTATAAATCAATCTGAAAATAAGCGCCTTGAATTCAGTGATCTCCTGCGTGGGTAGGGTTTGAAAAATCATGGCCGGCGCCACACTACGCAGCGGGTGGAATTGGTCGTCGTTAATCCCCACGCGAATGCTAGCCATATTGGCGTACCGGAACCGACGCAAGCTCTTTAATTCGTCCAAAAAATTCAATTTCAGGCCGCCAAAGCCGATCAGCTGATCCTGAGTACTATCGAGATAGACCGGAAAAAAATAATAAAGATGGTCGTGACCGTGATCCTTTCGATACCACACTCTAAGATCGCTCTTACGAATCTTGACAGGCATCCCCGCTACGCCCGCAACAGGCTCGCGCGAAAGTCCCTTGCCGCTTAAATCATACAATTCGAGACCATCTGTGGTGGCAGGCAAGATGCCTGCTGTCATGGCGCGCGAATTACGCCACAGCGCGTAGTAAGCCGGGTCGGCGATCTGTAGCCGCGCTTCATCCCAGTCCGCTACTTTAGCGCCGGTTAGCCGCGTTTGCTGCCCCAACAAGGTTAGCGCCTGCGCTAGCTCCTGTTGCGCGAGCTTCGTATTGGTTTGCGCAATGTTATGTTCCAGCCGTGACAGATCGGTAAAAAAAAGTGCGCCGATCAGGAGTAGCAGTACACCCACCCCTGCCAAGAAATAAAGTGCCAGACGCGTGAGGGAAACCGGTTTGGTAAAAAGTCGCAAACCAAAAATTGTCATTCTGTTATTTCTGAGCTTTTAATAAGGTAGTCACTTTATCAAGTAGATCGAACTCATATTCCGCATCAAAAAAGTGGTTCGCGCCTTTGATGGTGTCAACCTTTACCCCTGCACCACTGAGTGCTTGCATCCAGCCTTTACCCATACGGTTATCGGCTCCACCAATCACAACATTTAGCGGCACCTGGCTGCGGCGAGATAAATCAAGCACGCGTTTGCGATCCCAATTGGCATAAGAAAGATAACTTTTCGGCGTGGCGGTGAACTTTTGACAATGCCCTATCGCAAAATTAACCAAACTGGTGTCGCCGCGGTTCACGCGCGCCTTCGCATCTGCCAGCAACACGGGTACAGAAACATTGGAGGGATGTTGTTCCGTATCCACCAGGCTCAACGCGATTATTTTGCGCAACGAAGGATTCGGTTTGCCTGCAGCGTAAATCAAGCCCTGCAGACTGCCGTAACTATGCCCGATAAACACAATGGCGCCTGGCTGGCGTTGCGCTAGCCAGTTAACCCAGGCTGCAATTTCACTCACATCCTGTTCCAGCATATGGCGATGCACAGCTTCGCAGGCGACACTTTTCGCGCGGCGTGAAATGCCCAGTGAAAGGGTAGGGGACAAGGTGGTGTAGCCGGCAGCGTTCAATCCTTCGGCCAGGCGACTCACAGTGGGAAAATCCCGCGTCTGCAAAAAACCATGAACCAGAATCAGCGCCGGGAGTTGCGGCTTGCCGGGGCGGAAATCAGCCGTCAAAACGGTACCGCTTGCCAAGCGGGATTCCATAATTTGGGCTTGTGAAGCCGGGCTTAGCAACATAAGCACCCAGCTTAAAATTTGAAACGACATGCGGGCAGAAATTCTGTTTTTCATCTTACCCTCCCAAACGGGTGAGGCAGGTATTGTACAGCGCGACAATCGGGTGGTCCCCGTATCGATTATGCTGTTGTCTGTATTCACATAGACTTGCGCACATGCATGCCCCTGAAAGCTTTATTCCCGGCAAGGACGTTTCGCTCGAAGCTTCGATCCGCACCTTGCAAACCAAACTTGAAGCGCTGGATTTCCATATCCAAGAGCGCTCGTGGCTCAATCCAGTCGAGGGCGTGTGGTCGGTGCATATTCGCGACCGCGACTGTCCCTTGATGTTCACTAACGGCAAGGGGGCTTCGGAATTGGCCGCCCGGGCGAGTGCATTAGGTGAATATTTCGAGCGCTTATCTACAAATTATTTTTGGACGCACTTTTATCTGGGCGAGACACTGGCCACGCGCGCCTATACCCACACGCCGGACGAACGCCGGTTTCTTGTCGACAACGACGATGACGCGTGGCCGGACGGACTCCTCACGCCAGAATTACATGCGCTATACAACCCAGATGGCGGGGTACGCGCAGACCAGTTGATTGATCTAAATTCCGGCAACGCCGCGCGCGGCATTTGCGCGATCCCCTATCAGCGCCTGCGTGATGGCGAGACGGTGTATTTCCCGGTCAATCTGATAGGCAATCTTTATGTCAGCAATGGCATGTCTGCCGGGAACACGTTAATGGAGGCGCGCACTCAGGCCTTATCCGAAATTTTTGAGCGCCACATTAAATTTCGCATTATTCAAGACGGTCTTTGCTTACCCGACGTGCCTGAAAGTGTCATCAACCGCTATCCCGCTATCGCTGCGGGTATTCGGGGTTTGCGCGAAGCGGGCTTTGGTATTCTGGTGAAAGATGCGTCGTTGGGTGGGCAGTATCCCGTGATGAACGTAACGCTGTTGCACCCAGAAGACCAAGGATGCTTCGCCAGCTTTGGCGCGCATCCCCGCTTTGAAGTCGCCTTAGAGCGCGCGTTGACGGAACTGCTACAGGGGCGCGCACTGGATTCGCTGGCGGGTTTTCCCGCACCCGCCTTCGATGAAACCGAAATCGCCGATCCGCAAAATCTGGAAATCCACTTCGTTGATTCCAGCGGCGTGATCAGCTGGCAATTTATGCGCGACACGCCGGACTTCGACTTCGTTGACTGGAATTTTGGCACGACGACTGAAGAAGATTATGCGTGGTCGGTGAACGCGATGCACGAAGCCGGGCATGACCTGTACATCGCTGACTTTACCCACCTCGGGGTTTATGCCTGTCGCATCCTGGTGCCTGGCGTATCCGAAATTTATCCGGTAGAAGAGTTGGAGTTCGAAAACAATAGCGTGGGCAACCTGATTCGCCCGGCGCTGTCCCGGCTGCCTGAGCTTACCGACGACGAATGTGCTGACTTGTTGGACCTGATCGCCGAACTGGAGCTCGCCGATGATCGACTAGTGACTGTATTAATCGGCCTAGCACCCGACCCCGATTCGCCCTGGGCCGACTTACGCATTGGCGAACTCAAGTTATTGCTAACGTTGGCGCTGGGCGACGATGACGCGATCCTGGAAGGCTGTGCGTGGATCGCGCAATACGGTCAACGTCATGAGACAAGGTTGAAGGTCTACCGCTGTATCGCCGACCTTATTCAGCTGGAAAACCCGGCGCCATTTGAGGCTTCACTCGCGCTGCTATATGGACGCGAGACACTGAGCAAAGCGCTGGCATTAGTTAATCAGGAAGAACGGTTTTATGGTTTGACGCATTTAGGGAACAACTTTGAGGGAAGTGCTATCCATCAGCGCTTGCTGGAAGCGTATCGCAAGGTGAGAAGTTAACAGCAAAATATTCCAACTAGTCTGCTGAAGCTAACTACAACGGCACCCCCACTCGCTGTATGTGCTCAATGAGTTCACGGTTGTCCAAGGTATTGAAGAGAGACAGATCGATCTTCTAAGGTAGCAGCAAATCATCCAGTTCGTTTTCAATCTTTAGAAGCTGGGTAACGGTGAGGTCTTTACCTAACAGGCACAAATCGATATCGGAACCCGCACGATAATTTCCTTTCGCGCGCGAGCCGTAAAGAATGGCCTGATGGACTTCAGGGTGCGCTGCCAGAACGCGGTTAATGCTATCGATTACCTCTGGTCCCAAACCGTGGTCCATAGATGACTATCCTTTTAGGCGGTTCATCTTGGCCAAAAAGTGCTGAAACAACGGGAAGTAACGCTCGACAATCTTGGCGGCGATTTCATCAGCCACTTTCTGTTGATAAGTATGCGAAGTTTGGTTGCGGCTTTTAATCATCTCCATCCAGCCTTCGCCATCTTCGACCAGACCTTTCTGAAATGCCTCGCGAACGGCATCGCGCGAACTCGTGATGTCGGCTGTGCCTTGGTAAGCAAAATAATCTTTCATCACATTCCAGGCCAGCTCGTGCGTGAATTCAAAAGCCTGGATCAAGCCTTGTTTTTCCAGTTCTGAAAGTGGACGCTGTTTACATGTCGCTACCGCGTTGCTGAGTTGGTCCAGCGCTTTAACATAGTTGGCGAGGCGCTGTTGCCAGCGGATATCAGGTTCGCTCATGTGTCTGATCTTACTGTGGCTCAACGGCGCGTCCGCTCGCAAATAACGCGGTAACGTTGAGTGGAATGCCGCGCGCATTTCTAAGTTGCGCGATTTCGGTGAGGTGCTCCTGTTTAAACTGAACCAGCTGGGTCTCATCAAGTTGCGCGACCAGACCGCGGAAACCGGCATACCATATGACCCGCCACCAGGCCTCGGCATCACTTAGTGGGTAGCCAATGTCATGGCGCTGTACCTGTATATCGACCAAGGCTGCACTGCTGAAGAGGTCGTGGAATTGTTCTTCCGTACTGATGTTTTTCCAGGTGAAGGGGGGCGGTGCAACGCCGTAGCGCTGAATGCGCTCGAGAAAGAGATCGATATTGGGTTCGAACGCGCCCTGATAAAACGAGCAGGCAACGACTTGTCCGCCAGTTTTAACTTTGCTGGCAATGTGCTGCAACAGGCTCAACATATCGGGCAAAAAGAATAGGCCAAACGAACAATTGGCCCCGTCGAAGTGCGCATTGGCGAATTCGATATGCTGCATATCCATGCAATGCAATTCAATGTTATTCAAACCCAGACTTTGTGATCTGACGCGCGCTTGGGTGAGCATGCCTTCGGACAAATCGATACCGGTGACTTTGCCCCGGGGCAGGGTAGGGGCGAGTGCTGCAGCAGCGATGCCAGTGCCCGTCGCAGCATCGAGCAGATGCTCATCGCCTTGAAGTTTAAAAATATTGGGCAGGTGCGCAGCGGCGTTGTGGAAGAACTCCATGCCCGTGGTGCCGTAACCTTCTGCGACGGTGTTGAAGGTTTGTTTGATTTGGGTTTTGCGTTGAATTTCGTCCATGATGCGCGTCGCTAACGTGGATTTAACTGCGTTGCCGCAAGGTCTCGTATAAACACAACGCGGCGGAAACGGACACATTCAAACTTTCGACGGTGCCGCCGATAGGAATTCGTGCAACCTGATCGCAGCCCTGTTTGACCAGGCGGCGAATCCCGCTGCCTTCGGCGCCGAGCACCCACGCGATGCCCACCTTGGCGTCGATTTTGGAGAGCGGTTGCTCGCCGTCCATGTCGGCGGCGATCACCCAAATATTGTGTTCCTTGATTTCTTCAATCGTGCGCGCGAGGTTGGTTACCATGATGTAGGGCACGGTATCGGCGGCGCCGGACGCGACTTTTTCGACGGTGCCGTTGATGCCGACCGCGTTGTCTTTGGGCGCGATCACCGCGTGCACGCCGAACGCATCGGCCGAACGCAGAATCGCGCCCAAGTTATGCGGATCGGTGACGCCGTCCAGAATCATCAGCAACGGTGCGCCGTGGATATTTTCGAGCACCTCGTCGAGCGACTGGGTCAGCGCTACCGGTTTAACTCGGGCCACTACACCCTGGTGTTTGGCTTCTGTGCCGACCAATCGCGTTAGCCGATCGGCCTCGACTTTGGCGACTTTGACATGGTTATGCGCTGCGTGCGCAATCAGATCACGCGCGCGCGCATCGCGGCGGGTAAGATCAAGATAGATTTCCAGTACGCCTGACGGATCATGGCGCAGCCGTGCCAGCACGGCGTGAAAACCATAAATGAGTTTTTCGGGGGAACGCTCGCTCATCTGCGCTTGGACGATTTCTTACGCGCGGGTTTGTCGCTCTGAGAGACGTCACTCGCCACTGAGTCATCACTTTGCACCAATGCAAAGTCAATTTTGCTGGTTTCGATATCAGCACGCATCACCTTGATCCGTACCCGATCACCCAGGCGGAAGCGCTTGCCGGTGCGCTCACCGAGCATCCAGTGTTTAGCCTGATCGTAGTGGAAATAGTCCTGACCGAGCTCTGATACGTGCACCAGTCCTTCGATGAAGATTTCGTCCAGCGCAACGAAAACCCCAAAGTTCGTGACCGCACTAACCGTACCGTTATATTCGTCCCCGATACGGTCGCGCATGAAGTAGGTTTTGAGCCAGGCGTCAACATCGCGTGTCGCATCGTCCGCGCGACGCTCGGTCATCGAGCAATGCGTGCCGACTTCTGCCAGGCCTTTGCTCGGTATTTTTTCGCCTTTTAGTACCGCCTTGATACCGCGATGCACCGTTAAATCGGGGTAGCGTCGAATCGGCGAGGTGAAGTGCGTATACGCCTCGTAGGCAAGGCCAAAATGGCCCTTGTTCTCAGGCGTGTAGATCGCTTGGCGCAAAGACCGCAGCATCACGGTTTGCAGCAGACCCGCATCCGGACGTGGTTTGATTTTTTCGAGTAGTTCTGCGTAATCCTTCGCGTGCGGTTTTTCGCCACCATTCAAAAACAAGCCAAACTCAGCCATGAAAGACTGCAATGCCGCCAACTTTTCGGTGGTCGGGCCTTCGTGCACGCGGTACAGCGCAGGTTGCTTGTTTTCCTGCAGATAATCCGACGCGCAGACGTTGGCGGCCAGCATGCATTCTTCGATGATCCGGTGCGCATCGTTGCGGGTGACTTTGACAATCGCAGTAATTTTGCCCTGATCGTCAAACAACATTTGCGACTCGGTCGAGCCAAAGTCAATCGCGCCGCGTTTTGCGCGGCCTTTCAGCAGGCTGCGAAAGAGCTTGTCCAGCGCCTGCAAATGCGGCATCAGCGCCGCCTGCTTTTGATCGGGCTGGGTCGCACCGGATAACCAGTCCCACACCTGGTTGTACGTCAGCCGCGCATGCGAGTAGATAACCGCGGGGTAAAAACGGTATTCCTTGATGCTGCCAGTGGCGGTGACGCGCATGTCGCACACCATCGCCAGCCGATCCACCTCGGGATTTAGAGAGCACAGTCCATTCGACAACGCCTCAGGCAGCATAGGGATCACGCGCCGGGGGAAGTACACGGAGTTGCCGCGGTTGTAGCCTTCGGTATCGAGCGCGTCGCCGGGCTTCACGTAGTGACTCACGTCGGCAATGGCGACGATCAGACGATAGCCATTGCGCCCCAGCGGTTCGCAATACACCGCATCGTCAAAGTCGCGTGCGGTTTCGCCGTCGATGGTGACGAGTGGCAGATGGCGGATATCTTCACGGTCATCCAGGTCTTTTTTCAATACTTTTTTGGGCAGCTTCTCCGCCTGGGCTTCCACCTCTGGGGGAAACACATACGGCAAATCGTGTTTGCGTAGCGCAATTTCGATTTCCATGCCCGGGCCGGTAAAGCTACCCAGCACTTCTGTGACGCGACCTACTGCCTCGTTATGTGCGCCCGGCTGAGTCGTGAGCTCGACCGTGACGACTTGGCCCGGCTTCGCGCCATTGGCAAATTCAGCAGGAACTAAAATATCCTGATTAAAGCGGCGGTTTTCGGCGATTAGAAATCCTAGGCCGCCTTCAACGTAATAACGGCCCACTACAAACTGATTGACGTGCTCCAATACTTCGACAATCTTGGCTTCGCGACGCCCCCGACGGTCAAATCCTGACACCCGCACCAGCACGCGGTCGCCGTGCAATACCCGATGCATTTCTTTTGGCGACAGAAACAGATCGTCTCCGCCGTCCTCTGGCACCACAAAACCAAAACCATCGGGATGGCCTTCGACCCGGCCCTTGATCAGATCAAGCTTATCTGACAGACATAGCTGTTTTTTGCGATTCAACATCAGCTGTCCATCCCGTTGCATCGCGCTCAGGCGGCGCTGAAACAGCTCCTGTTCAGCTTCGGTGATATCCAGCTGCTGAGAGAAAGCGTCCACTTCGACAGGGCAGCCCGCTTCGGTCAACAGTTGCAGAATATATTCCCGGCTCGGCAGCGGCGCGTCGTAACGCTCTTTTTCGCGCTCGAAGAATGGATCGGCAAGACGAACCGGATTTATTTTATTTGTTTTAGCACTGCGACTGCGGGAAGTTTTTGTAGGCATCTTCGGTTTGACAAGTTAATCGCTGCTATTCATAATGCGCGCCTTCAGCCCGGATGGCGGAATTGGTAGACGCGCACGGTTCAGGTCCGTGTGCCGCAAGGTGTGGAGGTTCGAGTCCTCTTCCGGGCACCAGGTGCAGCGCAATGTAAAGCCGACTTCATGTCGGCTTTTTTGCGCCTTTCTAACTTCAACACTCGTAGGGATGGCGACGCACGATGGTTTCCACTCGGTCCGGTCCGGTAGACACGACGTCGGCGGGTACTTCGCACAGGGCTTCCATACGCAAAATGTAAGACTGCGCTTTTTGCGGCAGCTTGTCGAATGACTGCACGCCCACCGTAGAATCACTCCAGCCCGGCAAGTCTTCGTAAATGGGTTCGACGTCGGTAATCGATTCGGCACCCACCGGCAGAATATCGCAGACCTCGCCGTCGATTCTGTAACCCACGCAGACGCGCACCGTCTCCAGCCCATCAAGCACATCGAGCTTGGTGATGCACAAACCCGTCACGCCGTTGATTTGGATTGAGCGCTTTAATGCCGCTGCGTCGAACCAACCGCAACGTCGCGAGCGGCCAGTTGTCGCACCGATTTCATGACCGCGCTCTCCCAAGTATTTGCCGGTGTCGTCAAACAGCTCAGTGGGGAAGGGCCCGGAGCCGACGCGGGTGGTGTAGGCCTTGGTGATGCCCAGCACGTAATGCAGCGTATTCGGCCCGACACCCGCGCCGGTGGCAGCGCCTCCGGAAGTGCAGTTGGACGAGGTGACAAACGGATAGGTGCCGTGGTCGATATCTAGTAACGTCCCTTGCGCGCCTTCGAACAGCAGGTTGTGCCCAGCCTTATTGGCTTCGTACAGGCTGCGCGGCACATCGGCGACCATCGGTTTCAAGCGCTCGGCCAGCGCCATCATTTCATCCAATGATTGATTAAAATCAACCACCTCGGTCTTGTAGTAATGTTTTAACATGAAGTTGTGGTGATCCAACACTTCACCCAATTTGGCAGCAAAGCGTTCGCGGTGGAATAAGTCCTGCAAACGCAACGCGCGACGCGCGACTTTGTCTTCATAGGCGGGGCCAATGCCGCGCCCGGTGGTGCCAATTTTGCCAGCGCCTTTCGCGATTTCACGCGCACGATCAAGCGCTACGTGATGCCTCATGATCAGCGGGCAAGCTTCGCTGATTTTTAAACGACTCGCGGTATCCACCCCGGCTTTCGCCAGCATATCCATTTCTTCAATCAGCGCGGTGGGGGATAGTACAACGCCATTGCCGATATAACAGGTGACGTCGTCGCGCAAAATACCGGAGGGGATCAGGTGCAATATCGTTGTTTTGCCGCCTACTACCAGCGTATGGCCGGCATTGTGCCCGCCCTGAAAACGTACTACACCTTGCGCGCGGTCCGTTAACCAGTCGACGATCTTGCCCTTGCCCTCATCGCCCCATTGGGTACCGATGACGACGACGTTTTTTGCTGCCATGCTGCTTGTCTCCCTTTATAAATGTCCGGGCTGCGAATACTGTCAGTTCGTGCTGATTATCTTGTAGTTGGCTTCATGCGGATTGCTATGCGTTTTCTGTACTGGCGACTGCGAGTTCGCGCAGGTCCAAACTGAATCCGGTGGCGGGTCGCGCACGACCAAATACGCGACCTACCTCATCATATCGCCCGCCTAACGCAATCGCCCTGCTACGTCCGCCCGTATACGCGGCGAACACTACGCCACTGTGATATCCATAACCACGCAGTTCCGCCAGGTCGTAGGCGGCTTCAATATGTAAGCTGGCGAGGCCGCGTTCCAGAGTCTCCAGCGTTTCCAGCGCGGTGACCACGGACGGCAACTGCGGCAAACGCTTGCGTGCTTCGGCCAATATCGGGCGTGCGCCGTAAAGCTGAGGCAGCGCGGCAAACGCTTCGCGCAGCGCAATGGGCAAAGTCGCGGTGAGGGTGGTGACTGCACTGCCATCTTTCGCCTGCAACGCTTCGAACAATTGATGCTCCGTCTCGCCATTTAAGCCGGCTTCCAGCGCCAACGCTCGATATACGCCGACATGGCCGATATCGAGCTGAATATCTTGCACACCGCCAGCATGTAAGGCCTCCAACATCAAAGTCAGAATTTCTAGATCGGCCGGGGCACCGGCTTCGCCATATAACTCAGCGCCGATCTGGATCGGCTCACGCGAACGATGAAACCCATCGGGTTGGGTGTGCAATACGCTACCGGCATAACACAAGCGATTCACGGAATTTGCGGTCAACAGGTGCGCATCGATTCGGGCGACTTGCGGCGTGATATCCGCACGCACGCCCATCAGCCGACCGGATAGCTGATCAACGAGTTTGAAGGTTTTCAGATCCAAGTCAGCCCCCACACCCGTTAACAGCGAATCGACATATTCCATCAGCGGCGGAATTACCAATTCATAGCCGTGACTACGGAAAAGGTCGAGCAGCGTGCGGCGTAAACCCTCCATGCGCCAAGCCTGGGGGGGCAATACATCCTCAACATTTTCGGGCAGAAGCCACGCAGTCATGCTATCCCGCCTCGGTTTAATACTATCAACAAGAAAACGCCGCCTATCATAGAGGCGGCGCCGATTATACGTAATTGCCCATCACTCAGCTCGGTCATTTTGCGGAAGCTTTCACGCCATAGATCTGGCGTGGCAAACGGCAGAATGCCTTCTAATACCAGGAGTAAGCCCAGGCCCACCAGACCCTCGTTGAGGGTCATTTCCCCCCAGCTTTCGGATTCTTCATATATTTGAAGAAGTCTGCGCTGGGATCGAGCACCATCACGTCACTCTTGCTTTTAAAGCTTTCGCGATAGGCTTGCATTGAGCGATAGAAGGCGTAGAACTCGGGGTTCTGACCATAAGCTGCTGAATAGACTGCTGCGGCTTTGGCGTCGCCTTCACCCTTGGCGCGCTGCGCATCGCGATAAGCTTCCGCAACAATCACTTCTTTTTGCTTATCGGCATCGGCCTTGATTTTTTCGGCTTCCGCAGCGCCGGTCGAACGCAGCTGGTTGGCCACGCGTTTACGTTCTGCCTCCATGCGCCGGAATACGTCTACCGATACGGTTTCGGGGAGATCGACCCGTTTGATGCGCACGTCGACAACCTGAACGCCGATTTTACGGGCATCCGAATCAGCTTTAGTGCGGATCAGATTCATGATGTCTTCGCGTTGACCGGACACCACCTCATGGATCGTGCGCTTGCCAAATTCAGCGCGCAGGCCGTCGTTGACTGTCTGGTTAAGACGAATTTGTGCACGCGTTTCATCTCCCCCCACCGATACATAATATTGGGTGACATCTACCACGCGCCATTTGATGTAAGAGTCCACCAGCACGTTTTTCTTTTCAGATGTGATGAAACGCTCAGGATCAGCCGCATCCAGCGTGAGGATACGGGTATCAAAGAAACGAACGTTTTGCACCAACGGTATTTTGAGGTATAGCCCAGGAGTTTTCTTCACCGAAACTACTTCACCCAGTTGAAAAACCATCGCATTTTGGCGCTGGTCCACGGTATACATACTGGCGCTCAAAATGACCAATACGACCACCAAACCGATGACCAGAATGCTGATATTTTTACTCATGGCCTGCCCTCCCTGTCACGGCTGCGGAAAGCATCACGCGAACGTCCGTCAATCGTAGGCGGAGTAGGAGTGGGTGCAGCAGGTGCCGACAATACTTCAGGCACGCCGTTAAGTGGCTGATTGACTATTTGCTGCAATTTGTCGAGCGGCAGATACAGCAGGCTGTTACCGCCTTTTTGGTCAACAAGAATCTTGCTAGTGTTATTCATGACGGTTTGCATCGTGTCCAGATACATGCGTTGACGTGTCACTTGAGGCGCCTTGCTGTATTCAGCAAAAATCTGGCTAAAGCGGCTGGCTTCCCCCTGGGCGTTTGCTGTCACGGCTTGACGATAACCTTCGGCTTCCTGCGTTAGGCGGGCTGCCACGCCTTGCGCACTCGGAATCACATTGTTGGCATACGCCTGGGCCTCGTTTTTGAGACGCTCACGGTCCTGGCCCGCCTTCACGGCATCGTCAAACGCGGATTGCACTTCTTCCGGCGGCTGGATATTTTGCAACGTGACCTGGCTAATACTGATCCCGGTTTTATAGCGGTCGAGTATGTCCTGCATTTCTTTTTTTGCGCGTATAGCGATTTCAGCACGGCCTTCATACAGCACAAAGTCCATTTTGTTTTTGCCGACGATTTCACGCATCGCGGTTTCTGCCACCTGCAACACGGAGTCCTCTGGATTGCGATTCACAAACAGAAACTCTTTTGGATCTTTCAGGATATATTGCACCGCGAATTGCAGATCGATGATGTTCTCATCGTCGGTCAGCATGAGGGATTCTTTCAATGCCTTGTTTTTGACCGCGCTGCGATAGCCGACTTCCACGGTCCGAACTTGATCCACGTTAACAATTTCGCGGGTTTCAAGAGGCCAGGGCAAGTGCCAGCGCGGGCCGGGCTCCGTCGTCTCGAGATATTTGCCAAAACGCAGCACCACTCCGCGTTGGCCGGTATCCACGATGTAAAAGCCACTGGCAATCCATACCAATATCAGCAGGCCTATGATCATAAACAAAAGATTGCCGCCACCCGCATAAGGGCTATTGACGGAGGAGGGGTCACCACCGGTGCCTTTATTTCCGAACAAGCTATTCAGACGCTGATTGAATTTCTTCCATAGCTCATCCAGATCGGGAGGGCCAGAGTTTTTCTTGTTACCGTTATTACCCCATTGCGGGTCATTCCAGGCCATATATTTTCAGCTTGCGGGTATGAGTAATTGAGAGGAGGTAAAGTCATCCAAGAGCGGCTTAATCGGGGCACGCAAATCGGACAGGATTTCAGTCAGTGCAGCGCGGAGCAGATCGAGTCCTGCACCTGTTCTGGCCGACGCATATACAGCTTGAAGTTTACCATATTCATTTCGGCTCTCTGCAGGTGGAATCCCCGTGAGATCCAGCTTGTTGTATACCCGAAATATACCGCCTTGTTCAGCGCCCATTTCATCCAGCACCTTGTCTACCGCAGCAATCTGACTTTCCCGGTTGGGGCTCGCAGTATCGATTACATGCAATAACAGATCTGCCTCAACCGTGGCTTCTAGCGTAGCGCGAAATGCGGCGATAAGACTATGCGGCAAACGGGTCACAAACCCGACCGTATCGGCGATCACCACCTCACCCAGCCCCGGCAGAAACAACTTGCGTGTCGTGGTGTCGAGCGTTGCAAATAGCTGATCGGCTTCATAAGCCCCAGCGCGCGTCAAGGCATTGAACACCGAGGATTTACCGGCATTGGTATACCCCACCAGTGCTACGGTAAGCACGTTGCCGCGTTCTCGTGCGCGACGCTGAGTACGGCGCTGTTTTTCAAGTTTGGACAAACGCTCTTTCAATGCTTTCACTCGCACGCCTATTAAACGGCGGTCGGTTTCGAGCTGCTTCTCACCGGGGCCACGCATCCCTACACCCCCGCGTTGCCGCTCAAGGTGGGTCCATCCTCGGATAAGTCGTGTCGAAAGATGTTGTAACTGGGCCAACTCAACCTGCAGTTTGCCTTCGGCGCTTTGGGCACGTCGCGCAAAAATATCTAAAATAAGACTCACGCGGTCAATTACTCTGCACTGCAAACGGCGTTCGAGATTACGTTCCTGCGCTGGGGACAGCTCGTGATTGAAAATAACGACATCAGCCTGGGTAAACAGTACCAACGCGGCAATCTCGTCCACCTTACCGCTCCCGGCAAACAGTGCAGCATCGGGTCGGCTGCGCTTACCTACTATTTCGCCCGCAACTTCCAATCCTGCCCCTAACGCCAGCAGCCCGAGTTCAACCACGTTATCGCTGTAATCAGGCTCGCCAAAATCGAGCGCCACCAATATCACGCGCTCGCCGCCAATATGACGTTCAAACAATATGGGAACCTTTAACCATCTTGATCAAGTCTGATCCTGTATGAAAGCGAAACACACTCGCCGGTTTACTAGCGAGCATACCTTCTCTGATATGGAGTGTGGAGTGCGTCGTTTCAAGCCTTGGAGGAATGATTTAAGTGTAGCTTGGAGCGAACTTGGGTGTATCAACCGAACTCGCCTTTAACCCGATGGCTTTCAAAGCTTTGTGGATGTCCAAAAAACCAGCCTTGTCCCCAATCGACGCCCATTTCGCGCAAGATACGCGCGGTTTCAGCGTCCTCTACATGTTCGGCAATGGTTTTGATGCCTTCTTTGTGCGCGAAGCTGGCAATGCTCTCCACAATGGACGCGATCTTATGATCACGTTGCATGTTTTGCACCAGCCAACCTTCGATCTTCAGAAAGCTAATAGGTAGATTGGCCATATACATATATGACGAATATCCGCTACCAAAATCATCCAGCGCCAAACGAAAGCCAAAATCAAGCAGGGGTTGAAGATCAGCGCGCAACGTATCGAGATTACCTATTCGCTGGCGTTCAGTGATTTCCAATACCAGCGGATTGGGCGACTCCCCATGTTGTATACAGGTCTCCGAAAAAGTTTGGGCGGTTTGCAATAGTGTGTCGACGTAATCGCGTCGGGCGAGGAACTGGGGCGAGAGGTTAATAAAATGCGAAAAATTAGACGCGCCGCCTTGCTCCAAGCGTTCTTTGCAGCGTGACATTGAAAGGTGCGCCATATACTGGTCAAGGTCGGCAATGATGCCCAAGCCTTCAGCCATCCCTATAAATAGTTCGGCTTCGATCAACTCGCTCTCATGGGTAGCCAAGCGCGCCAGAGATTCATCGGCAACGGGCAGCCCCGTATTCAAGTCAATAATGACTTGTGTCGCCAAGCGCAACTTATTGTCCTGCACGGCGTTTTTAACCGTTTGTATAGACCAGCCTGAATCCACATCCAGCACGGCATGCACTCTGTCACGACCGGCACTTTTGGCTGCCCGTAGCGAAACATCGGCCAGGTCCAACGCGTGCTGGATGTCGTAACGCCCTGAATGCGTCACCCCCACACCAGCCGAGAGCGTCAACGGTATTGTGCCAATCTCAGTATTGACCGGGTGGGTCTTGATCTGCTGAGACAAACGTTCCAGCGCACCTACCGCCTCGCGTGCATTGCTCTCATGCAAAAAGAACAGGAATTTTTCGCCACCCCAACGCGCGACCCAATCACAATCGCGCAAGCCTGCTAGCAATCGAGTCGATATTTCTTTTAAAACCTGGTCGCCTATAGCATGCCCATAGCGGTCGTTAATGTCGCGAAAGTGGTCCAGATCAACCATGGCTAACGCAAAACCGTCTTTCTTTCTTTGAGCACGCGCAAGCTCTTGACGTAAACGTTCCTCGGCCGCGCGCCGATTCGGTAAACCGGTCAACATGTCAGTTAAAGCTAGCTGCTCCAGCAATTCTTTCTGTTCGGAGTGATGCAACGCACTGCCTAACCAACTTGCGACCAACTCCATATAGATAAGGTCTTCCTCCCGCACAGGAGGAGAGAGGGAGCGGCGTAAAAAAGCCAGAACCCATTCCGTTTTTGTCCCCGTATTGACCGGAAGCCCTGAATAAACCTGCAAACCCGCTTCGGTAACCATTTTGTGGTGCTGTAGCAGCGGATGTCGTGTGAGATCAGCAATGTTGACCGCTGTCTTATTATTAAAAACTTCCAGACACATAGAGTCGTGAAGCTCTACCACCATGCCTTCTGACAAGATATTAAGTGAGTCATGCACATAGTGAAGGGTGTGATTCTTATCAAATTTACCCAAAATGACTACGTCCATTCCCAAAGCTTGGGCGGCTAGCCGCAGCACTGCGCGAATACGGGAATCGTCATCCATTGCGTAATCGGTGGAAAGACTCCACAAAGCTTTCAGACATTCCGCCTGCGAAATGCGCGCGCTGGCTTGCTCTGCAGGGGAATGAGCTGATGTAGGGACGGCAGTTAAATGTGCGATAGCCACAGCATCTAAATCTATAAGTAAGGTGAATAATTCAGTTTAGAACCCTGTATCCAAGCTGTCCATTGAGTAAGGTCCTCAGGGGACAGTCAGGCTGGATCCAATAAACTAAATTTCCAAATCAACAGCGCGTAATTTTTCTGCTGCCTGTTCCGGACTGATTGTGTTGACAAAGAGCCCAGAGCCAAGTTCAAAGCCTGTTGGAATAGACGTGCGCGGGCAAATTTCGAGATGCCAGTGGTAACTGTTGGCGTTAGCTTGCTTGTCGTTATCGTGCGGCACCGAGTGCAGAAAGAAATTGAATTGTGCGCCCCCGATTACCGCATCTAACCGCGCCATCGTGCGACGCAGCACGCGCGCAAAGTCAGGCATATCAAACGCGCTCACGTCCAGAAATTCGGCCTGATGCTGCAACGGCAGAATATGGACCTCCCATTCGTAGCGGCTCGCAAAGGGCTTGATCGCGATGAATTTTTCGCCGCGTTCGACCACGTATTGGCCCACATTGACCCGGCGGCGCACCGCGCCTGAATTGCGGTCATAAATTGTCGCTTCAAATGTAAGCGCTTCATCAATCAACGCGCAAAAAATGCAGTGGTGGTGCTTGACGTAATGCGCCGCGCTGTTACGCACTTCGGCCTCGACGTTTTCGGGCACCACCGGCATCGCGATTACCTGGCTGTGCGTATGGGGGATCGATGCACCCGCGGCGGGGCCAAAGTTCTTGAAGATCAGCACATAGCGCAGGCGCTCGTCGGACTCGTATAACTGGCGCATGCGCGCCTGAAATACCCCGAATAACGCGGCCAAATGTTCTTCCGACATTTCAAACAACGCCGCGCCATGCTCGTGATGATCGATGATTACCTCGTGCCGCCCGTAGCCATCGATGGTTTGTTGCAAGCCAAAATTGAATCCGGATTGCTCGCGGTCGTCGCCCAGCACGGGGTAAAGATTTTCGACCATCCGAATCTGCCACTCGGCGCTGTCCGGCGGATAAGTCAAGATCACCGGCGGTGTTTTGTGCTCGTTGCCGCGGCAGAAGGGACAGGTATCGACGTGCTTGCGCGTATCTCGCGGTGCCAGATCTTCGGCCTTTTTTGGGCGCATGCTGCGCGCGGTAGCGACCAGCACCGATTCGGTCGGCACAATGGGGTTGATACGGATTTCGCGGACTTCATTTTGTTCAGACATGCGGGGTCTCCTTTGATCAGGCAGCTTAAAACACCCTGCATGCGGCAGCTTGATATTCTATTTATGCTGACACTTAAACTTCTTATCCGGCGTTGACTCGACTTGATGCAACGCCGACAATGAAGCCTCAACGCAGGAGCCCTATATGGATACCGAACAAGACCTTTCCGAAGAACAGCGCATTATGCGCATGATGCGCAAAACCCTTAGTTTCATCGTGCGCGACACCGCGCCGCGCGACGGCAACGCCAGCCCGCTGGCCGAAGCCACCATTCTGAGTATTAAAGATTGCCTGGTGGTGATCTCCAACCGGGAGGCAGAACTCGCGAACATGCAAAGCCTGAATCGCAACGAGCGTCCGCATTACAGTGACGAAACGCCGAATGCGCACGTCGTCAAAATTAGCAGCATCCCGAAAAAAACGCATTAGCCCATGCTCCCCTCGACCGGGCTTTTTACTGATATGGAAGCCGGCGTCGTGGGCACCTCGGCGGTGGTGATTTATTCGCCGTCCGGCAAACGTAACCGTAAACGCTTTCCCGAAAACTGCGTGCAGCAGGTCGCCGACGAGGGCGAGGCGCTAAGCCGCGCCGATCCGGAAAAGGGCTTTCACGCCGCTATCGCCAGTGGTCCTGCACGATCGTCCGAAGGATTCAAACTCTTTTATCTAATACGCTGGCTGGATTAGGGTTCCACCAGCCGCATCGATAAATCCACTGCACGGATGTGCTTGGTCAGCGCGCCGATCGAGATGCGCTCGACGCCGGTTTCGGCGATCTCCCGCACATTAGTGAGGCTTATATTGCCGGAGGCTTCAAGCAATGCCCGCCCCCGGGTAATGTGTACCGCCTGTCGCATCTGCTGCAGACTGAAGTTATCCAGCAGGATCAACGGCGCACCGGCCGCAAGTGCCTGCTCTAGTTCATCCAAATTTTCTACCTCGATATGCACGCTGACTTTATCGCCTGCCAGCCGATAGGCCGCGTCCAGCGCCTGGGCGATGCTGCCCGCTGCCGCGATGTGATTTTCCTTGATCAAAATGCCGTCATACAAACCCATGCGCTGGTTTTGCCCCCCCCCGATCCTCACGGCATACTTTTCGGCGACGCGCAGCCCGGGTAAGGTTTTGCGGGTGTCTAGAATGGCGGCCTGTGTGCCGCGCACCGCGTCCACATAGGGGCGGGTGGCGGTGGCGACGGCCGACAGCGTTTGCAAAAAGTTCAGCGCAGGGCGTTCCGCGGTTAGCAAGGCTCGGGCAAGACCCGAAATTTCAACCAGCACAGTGTCTACGCTGACGCTGTCACCTTCGCTCACCTGCCAGTCGATACGGCAGGCGGGGTCAAGCGCCTGGAAGCACGCGTCGAACCAGGGGCGACCCGCGATCACCGCATTTTCGCGGGTGATCACACGGGCCTTTGCGGTCTGATCGACGGGTAAGAGTTGCGCAGTTAGGTCATTGATCGGTGTGGGCTTCACGTTCGCCCTCTCTCCCGCAAGCGGGAGAGAGGGGGGGTGACCCCCGTCTTCCGCCAACGCTCGGGCCACATCAACAGCAACTTGTTCGGTCATCAAATCGGGCATATGGCTTGAAAAGGCTTAAACCAGCACAACGTAGGGGTCATTCAATCTTACCTTATGCCCCGGAGACCTCATGCGTTTTGACAAACTAACCACCAAGTTTCAACAAGCGATTGCCGATGCGCAAAGTTTGGCTGTCGGCGCTGACAATGCTTATATTGAGCCGCAACATTTGCTGCTGGCGCTGCTGCAACAGGAGGATGGCGGGTCGGCCTCGCTACTCGCGCGCGCCGGGGTGCAAGTCCACGCGCTCAAGCCTGCGCTGACTCAATCGCTGACGCGTTTACCCAAGGTCGAAGGGCAGGGCGGCGAGGTATCGATTTCGCGCGATCTGAACAATCTGCTGAATCTCACCGACAAGGAGGCGATGAAGCGCGGCGACGCGTTTATTGCTTCGGAATTTTTCCTGCTGGCGGCGCTGGACGACAAAGGCGAAACGGGACGCCTGCTGAAACAGCACGGCGCGTCCAAGCCCGCGCTGGAGGCGGCGATTCAATCGGTGCGCGGCGGCGAAGGCGTGCAGTCGTCCGACGCCGAAGGGCAGCGTGAATCGCTCGCCAAATACACGCTCGACCTAACCGAACGCGCGCGCGCCGGCAAGCTCGACCCGGTGATCGGCCGCGACGATGAAATCCGCCGCTCGATCCAGATTCTGCAACGCCGCACCAAAAACAACCCGGTGTTGATAGGCGAGCCCGGCGTCGGCAAGACCGCCATCGTCGAGGGCCTGGCGCAGCGGATTGTGAACGAGGAAGTGCCGGAGACGCTGAAAGGCAAGAAAGTGCTGGTGCTCGACCTGGCGGCGCTGCTCGCGGGCGCCAAATATCGCGGCGAATTCGAGGAGCGGCTCAAATCGGTGCTGAAGGAGCTGGCGATGGACCCGGGACGCTACATCCTGTTTCTGGACGAGCTGCACACGCTGGTCGGCGCGGGCAAGGCCGAAGGCGCGATGGACGCGGGCAATATGCTGAAACCGGCGCTGGCGCGCGGCGAGCTGCATTTGATCGGCGCGACCACGCTCGACGAATACCGCAAGTATGTGGAGAAAGACGCCGCGCTGGAGCGCCGCTTCCAGAAAGTGTTGGTTGACGAGCCGAGCGTGGAATCGACCATCGCCATCCTGCGCGGTTTGCAAGAGCGCTATGAACTGCATCACGGCGTTGACATCACCGATCCGGCGATCGTCGCAGCGGCGGAACTCTCCCATCGCTATATCAGCGACCGCTTTTTGCCGGACAAGGCAATCGACCTGATCGACGAAGCGGCGGCGCGGATCAAGATGGAAATCGACTCCAAGCCCGAGGTGATGGATAAACTTGAGCGGCGCATGATCCAGCTAAAAATCGAGCGCGAGGCGGTCAAGCGCGAAAAGGACGAGGCCTCGAAGAAGCGACTGCAGATCATCGAAGATGAGTTACTGACGCTGCAACGCGAGTACAACGACCTGGAAGAAATCTGGAAGTCCGAAAAAGCCCAGGTACAAGGCACCGCGCACATCAAGGAAGAAATCGACAAACTGCGGGCGCAAATGGTAGATTTACAACGCCAAGGTAAGCTGGACAAGGTTGCCGAGATTCAGTACGGCACTTTGCCCGCGCTGGAAGCGCAGCTAACCCACGCCGAGAGTAGCGATGCGGCCAAGCCCGTATTTAAACTGCTGCGCACCGAAGTCGGCGCGGAAGAAATCGCCGAAGTCGTGTCGCGCGCGACCGGCATTCCGGTATCGAAAATGATGCAGGGCGAGCGCGAAAAACTGCTGCATATGGAAGACAAACTGCACCAGCGCGTGGTCGGGCAGGACGAAGCGATTCGCGTGGTTGCGGATGCAATCCGGCGGTCGCGCGCCGGGTTGTCCGACCCGAACCGGCCGCTGGGCTCATTCCTATTTCTCGGCCCCACCGGCGTCGGCAAGACTGAGCTTTGCAAAACCCTGGCCGAATACATGTTCGACTCCGCCGACCACATGATCCGCATCGACATGAGCGAATTCATGGAAAAGCATTCGGTCGCGCGGCTGATCGGCGCGCCGCCCGGCTATGTGGGCTATGAAGAAGGCGGCCATCTGACCGAAGCGGTGCGCCGCAAGCCCTATTCGGTGATTCTGCTGGACGAAGTCGAAAAAGCGCACCCAGACGTGTTCAACGTGCTGCTGCAAGTGCTCGACGACGGCCGCCTCACCGACGGGCAAGGCCGCACCGTGGATTTTCGCAACACCGTAATCGTAATGACCTCCAACCTCGGCAGCCATATGATCCAGACCATGAGCGGCGACGATTATCAGGTCATCAAACTAGCGGTGCTGGGCGAAGTGAAATCCTACTTCCGCCCCGAGTTTTTAAACCGGCTGGACGAGATCGTCGTGTTCCACGCGCTGGACGAGAAACACATCGCCAGCATCGCGCGCATCCAGTTGCAAGGCCTGGAAAAACGCCTGGCGCAAATGGAAATGACGCTCGACGTTAGCAAAACAGCGCTAAGCGAGCTGGCCAAGGCAGGGTTCGACCCAGTCTACGGCGCCCGTCCACTAAAACGCGCGATCCAGGCCGAGTTGGAAAATCCGCTGGCAAGAGAAATCCTCGCAGGACGTTTCGGACCTAAAGACGTGATCCAGGTCGATGCGCAGGAGGGAGTGTTTGTGTTCAGCAAGACCTAAATTAAATAGGGAGCTGAAGGCTCCGTATTTAATTGCGTTCGTTGCGTGCCCAGTACAGCTACCAACTTCTATTACGGGTTGTGTTTAAGCCTTGAGCGCATGTTCCAGTATGAATTGATTGAGCGCTACAATAACGTGATATTGATTACTTCGCATAATGTATATTATGTTAAATAACATACGCGTCAAAAATTGCAGCCGCTATGGATCAAGTCCACCTACCCACTCATGCGTCGCGTCTGCTTGAATGAAGATCTATCAGCCGCGACACCGGCGCGATGCGGCGAGTTTCACGTGGGGTTCAGTTGTAATAAGCGAGCAGCACGAGGACATTTAGTCTAAAACCTCCTATGCCGCCTTGGCCCCGGTAATCAGGGCCCGATGCAACGTGCCCTGTTTGGGTATCTTCCGAACGGTGCGGCCAGGGTACCGCCAATCATTCATGATGAAATGGCAACTCAACCCGGTTTTTCAGGTTGAACTTTGGTGGATAGCTCAACCCGGCCAGTGGTAAGCGTCTCTATCGGCTCTGGCAATAAAAACTCTCTTCATGGCAGCGCATCCGTTTTCTGGCTCGTGCCATAGACCACTTCAACCATATAGTGCGGGGGCGTTATCCTCGAAGACGCTCATCACAAGTGCCGGACGAGGCTTGGACCGTGCTGAATGCCTTATGTCTTTTGCTGCACGATGGGCTGAATGGACTGCATGTGAGGATTACCCTAATATCGAAACCCATAGCAATCCCCCTCTACATTGCGGATATAGCTTCGCTATTTGCAAATAGAACTATCTATTGTTCACTTACATTAGGTTTTACCTTCTTGAAAAATCTAATGAGACTGCCAGCAAAAGCGACATTAATCTGCCTATGTTTGGTGCAGAGTGCCTGTAGCATTAATGCCCCTTATCCGTCAACGCACAATGCGTTGCCTCCGCAGTGGTATGCGCCACTGCCACATAACGGTACGTTGACCGATCTTTCCCAATGGTGGAATCAATTGGGCGATCCACTGCTGATTCAATTGATATCGTCTGCGCAAAGCGTCAATACCAGTTTGGCGCTTGCCCGATCGCGGATTGAACAAGCTCGTCTGACACGCGTAGTTGCCGGTGCGGTTTTGCGCCCACGTTTGGATGCGTCGTTCAGTGCAACGCAGAGCAGCGCGCAGCCCCCGATCATCCCGGAAAATACGATGCTGCAGGGGGCATTGCAGTCGTCTTGGGAGATCGATTTATTTGGCGCCAATCGCGCAAGCCGTGATGGTGCGCAAGCGCGTTTGGAAGGTGCCGAGGCGGGATGGCACGAGGCCCGGGTATCCGTGGCAGCAGAAGTGGCGAACAACTACTACAGCTTGCGCGCCTGCGAGGAACTGTTGCGGATCACGCGCTCCGATTCCCTATCGCGCAATGAGACTGCGCGTCTATCTGCGTTGAGTGCCGAGGCGGGTTTTGTGGCGCCCGCTACCGCAGCGCTTGCCCGCGCCAGTGCTGCCGAAGGCAATGGCCGGGTGGCGCAGCAACAGGCGCAGTGCGATTTGGATGTCAAGGCATTGGTCGCCTTGTCTGCCATGCCGGAGCCGGAGTTGCGTCGCCAGTTGGCCCAAAGGCCGGCACAGTTTCCGACCGCCGCCAATATTTCCATTGCGAGTATTCCGGCCCAAGTGTTAGCGCAACGCCCCGATGTCTATTCAGCAGAACGCGAACTGGTCGCAGCAAGTTTTGAAGTCGGGGGCGCTCAAGCGCAGCGTTTTCCCCGATTAAGCCTGAGCGGCTCGATAGGTGCGGCGCGCTTCACCGGCGGCGGCATAAGTACCAATCTATCAACCTGGGCGATCGGCCCGCTTGCGCTCAACATGCCGCTTTTCGATGGCGGCAGAAGCAACGCAAACTTACAAACCGCTCGCGTGCGCTACGATGAAGCCGTCATTAAATACCAGAGCACCGTGCGAAATGCGGTGCGCGAAGTCGAACAAGCCCTGGTAAATTTACAAAGCACCGGCGCCCGAGGCGAATTTGTCGCGGTGGCAGTTGAAGGTTTTCGTACCTCGTTGGGCGGCACCGAAAGTCTGTACCAAAACGGTCTCGCCAGTTTGTATGAATTGGAAGAATCACGCCGTACGCGGTTTGCGGCCGAGCTCGCGCTCGTGTCATTGCAGCAAGAACGCATGGCCGCCTGGATTTCGTTGTATCGCGCAGCGGGCGGTGGCTGGGATAACACGCAAAGACAGGTGCCACCGCCCTCGCCCGACTCTGAGCCCGTGATAACGACAGTACCCTTATGGAAAAAATGATAAGCCCTATGAAGCGATTCAAATTCAAACGTTTGGTGTGGATTTTGGTGGGACTTATCGTATTAGTCGGCGGCGCCATCGGGCTGTTTTATGCCAAGGGCAAACCATCCGCCGCTGATAAACAAGCCGCTCCCAAGCCCGCATTGACAGTGACTACCGCCCTCCCCGTTCAGGCGCGTTTACCCATCACGCTAGCCGCCAACGGCAATATCGTGGCCTGGCAAGAGGCGATTATTGGCAGCGAGTCCAGCGGATTGCGTCTCACAGACGTGCGCGTCAATGTAGGGGATAGTGTGCACGCGGGACAAGTGCTCGCCACGTTTGCCGCTGAAGGCGTAAATGCCGACGTGGCCCAAGCCAATGCGAATTTGAGCGAGAGTCTCGCCAACGTCGCCGAAGCGAGTGCGAACGCGACCCGGGCACGCACGCTGCAGTCAACCGGCGCGCTGAGTGCGCAGCAGATCAATCAGTATTTCACTGCGGAGCAAACGGCCAAATCCAGAGTGGTTGCCAGCCGGGCGATGTTGGCGGCCCAAAAACTCCGCCTGCGACACACTCGCCTGCTCGCCCCCGACGATGGGATTATTTCTACCCGCACTGCAACGGTAGGCGCAGTCGTCTCCAGCGGCACCGAGCTTTTCCGCATGATTCGGCAAGGGCGACTCGAGTGGCGCGCCGAAGTCACTGCAACGGAGTTGGGCCGACTCCGCCCCGGCACGGTGGCGCGTGTGAAAGTTGCGAATGGCACGCGGATTACAGGGCGTGTGCGGATGATCGCCCCCATAGTGGACCCGCTCACGCGTGCCGCCTTGGTCTATGTCGACCTCCCTCGTGCCCAGCGCAAAGAGGCGCCAGCCAAAGCAGGGATGTTTGCCGAAGGTGAGTTTGAAATGGGCAGCTCCCCGGCATTGACTGTGCCGCAACAAGCCGTGGTGATCCGCGATGGCTTCAACTATGTGTTCCGCTTGAATGCAAACCATCGGGTGAGCCAGATCAAAATCCGCACGGGCCGCCGCCTGCGCGATCAAGTGGAAGTGCTGGAAGGCATCGCTCCCAATGCCTTCTTAGTTGTGAGCGGCGCCGGATTCTTGAACGACGGCGATTTAGTCAAGAGCGTGAAATGAATACGCGCCGCATTTCGATTTGGGCCACAAGCACGCCCCGCTTCGTCTGCAACAAGGCTTCCGCGTGAATTTTTCTACGCTCTCGATCCGCAACCCTATCCCCGCGATTATGCTGTTTGCGTTGCTGACGCTAGCCGGCCTATTCGCGTATCGCAGCAACGAGGTGCAAGATTTTCCGGATATCGAATTGCCCATCGTCACCGTCAGTGCTTCGCTACCTGGCGCGGCGCCGGCACAGCTGGAGACCGACGTCGCGCGCAAAATCGAAGACGCCGTCGCCCCGCTGCAGGGCGTAAAAAACATATTCACCCATGTGCTCGACGGCGTGGTGTATGTGACGGTTGAGTTTGTGCTGGAGAAACCGATAGCCGAAGCCGTGAACGATGTACGCGACGCTGTCGCGCGGGTGCGGGCGGATTTGCCCAGCGAATTGCGCGACCCGGCGGTGACTAAGGTTTCTACCGCTGGCCGCCCGGTGTTGACGTTCATGGCGGCAGTAGCCCCTAACAGCAAGCTGGACGATCAGGACCTCAGCTGGTTTATCGATAACACGGTTGCCAAACGATTGCTTAGTGTGCACGGGCTTGGTGCGATCAAGCGTATCGGCGGGGCCGATCGCGAGGTGCGCGTGGAATTGGACGCGGCCAAAATGGCTGCGCTTAATGTGGCCGCCATTGATGTTTCGCGACGTCTGCGGCTGGTGCAGCAGGAAGCTCCCGGCGGGCGCGGCGATGTCAGCGGGGCCGAGCAATCGGTACGCACCATCGCCACCGTCCATAACGCGGCCGAGTTGGGGATGCTGGATATTCCACTCGCAGATGGCCGGCATGTACGCCTCGATCAAATTGCCAAAGTGACCGATACCGTCGCTGAGCCTCGTTCAGTGGCGGCCTACGATGGTCACCCCGTGGTTGGCTTTGAGATATTCCGTACCAAAGGCGCGAGTGAACTCGAGGTGGCCGCGGGCGCGCGCAAGGCTGTGGATGAATTACAGGCGGCTCACGCCAACATCGTGTTGAAACAGGCCATCGACAACGCCCAGCCTATAGCAGAAAACTTCGACGGTTCGATGACTGTGTTGTATGAAGGCGCATTGCTGGCGGTACTGGTAGTGTGGCTATTCTTGCGCGACTGGCGCGCGACGCTCATTACCAGCACCGCGCTACCTTTGTCGGTTATCCCTACTTTTCTCGGTTTGTCGTATTTCGGCTATACGCTCAATACCGTCACGCTGATTTCGCTGGCGCTGGTGGTGGGTGTACTGGTGGATGACGCGATTGTCGAAATCGAAAATATTGCGCGTCATCTGCGCATGGGCAAAACGCCCTTGCTAGCCGCCACCGATGCAGCGAATGAGATCGGTATGGCGGTGATCGCCACCACGTTTGCACTGGTTGCGGTATTTTTGCCCACCGCGTTTATGAGCGGCATTCCGGGTTTGTTCTTCAAGCAATTTGGTTGGACTGCAGTGCTGGCGATATTGGCGTCGTTAATGGTGGCCCGTTTGCTCACACCGATGATGGCCGCCTATCTGCTCAAACCCGCCTCGACTAAGCAACGCAAAGATGGCTGGATCATGCAGCGCTATCTGGACACGATGCGGTGGTGTTTGAATTACCGACTACTGACGGTAATTGGTTCTGCGATTTTTTTCATTGCCTCAATTGCGTTGGTTCCGTTGTTGCCGACAGGCTTTGTCCCCGCTGCCGACCGCGGGCAAACCCAAATTAGCGTCGAGTTGCCGCCGGGTAGCACGCTGAGAGAAACGCGTGAGGTCGCCGAGCGCGCGCGGGCAGCCGCAATGCAGGTGAATGACGTAAAACATATATTTAGCTCAATTGGCGGTGGCTCCAGTGGCGATGCTTTTGCACCCGGAGCCCCGGCCGAAGCACGCCGGGCAGTGCTCACGCTATTAACAACCCATCGCGATGACCGTAGCGAATCACTCGCAGAAATTGAAACGCAAATCCGCGCCAAAATGACAGACATTCCCGGGGCGCGCTTTAGTGTGGGCAGGCAGGATACTGGCGTCAAAATGCAGCTGGTGCTGCGGAGTGAGGATCCGGTAGTGTTATCTGAAACCGCTCACCAGGTTGAGCGCGAGCTTCGCACCTTGCAAAGGGTGGGCAATGTCAGTTCAAGCGCCTCCTTAGTGCGCCCGGAAATTATTGTTCGCCCCGATTTTGCACGTGCCGCCGATTTGGGCGTGACAGCCGCGAGCATCGGTGAAACCGTACGCGTCGCCACGGCGGGCGATTACGATACACATCTGCCCAAACTGAATTTGTCTGAGCGCCAGGTGCCAATCCGCGTCAAGCTACCCGATGCAGTTCGCGCCGATTTGGCGGCAATAGCGCGCCTGACCGTGCCCGGCAAAAACGGCCCGGTGATGCTGGGGAATGTGGCCAGCATCACGATGGAAAGCGGCCCGGCGCAAATCGACCGACTTAACCGCAGTCGCAACGTTGTGTTTGATGTCGAGCTGGGCCAACGCACGCTGGGCGAAGTCAATGCCGAGGCGCGTGCATTGCCGTCGATTCGCAATCTGCCGCCCGCAGTGAAGATTGCCGAACTCGGTGACACGCAGGAAATGCAAGCGCTGTTCGCCAGTTTTGGCCTCGCGATGACCATCGGCGTGCTGTGCATTTATGGTGTGCTGGTTTTACTGTTCCGCGATTTTTTGCAACCCGTCACGATTCTGGCGGCGCTACCTTTGTCTATTGGAGGCGCGTTTATTGCGCTGCTGCTCACGGGCAAAGCCTTGTCGATGCCGTCGATGATCGGCTTGATCATGCTGATGGGCATCGTCACTAAGAACTCAATTTTGCTGGTGGATTACGCCATCATCGCGCGCGAAGCGGGTATGGATCGCTTCGACGCGCTGGTCGACGCGTGTCACAAGCGCAGCCGTCCGATTGTAATGACCACCATCGCAATGGGAGTGGGTATGCTGCCGTTGGCGTTAGGTTTAAGCGCCGACCCCAGCTTTCGCTCGCCGATGGCGGTGGCGGTGATTGGCGGCTTGATTACTTCTACTCTGCTGAGTTTATTAGTTGTGCCGGTGGTTTTCACCTACATCGACGACCTTGAACAATTATTGCGGCGCTTCGTCCAAAAAGCACGTAAGCGGACCAGTCAAGGTTTGAGCACACATGATCATAGGGTTGGTTGAGATCGCACCAAATTTTGCAATGTGATTGATCCAACAACGCGGAGGAATTTGACAACTGATTCGGCGTTAACCTCACGAGTAACCCTTCGCGCCGGGGCAGCTAGTTATAGGGTTCGCTGACCTTTGCAGATCATGAAAGTACGCGTAGGACGTGATAGGTATAAAGTGGATGTTGAAACACCCCCCAACCCGGAGATTCAACATGAGCAATATTTCAAAAATCGCTGCCACTGCATTGATGGCAGTCACTTTCGCCAGCCTGACTACTTCAAGCTTCGGGGCCAACGTTGACGTTTCAATCAACATTGGCCAGCCGGGTTATTACGGGCCGCTAGACATTAGAGACTACGGGCGTCCCCGGGTAATTTACCAAGAGCCCCGCATTATTCAACGGGTACCAGTGCAACGTGAGCCCGTATATCTGCATGTTCCTCCTGGTCACGCCAAGCACTGGAGCAAGCATTGCGCCAAATATAACGCATGCGGCGAACCCGTTTACTTCGTTCAAGACAGCTGGTATGACCAAGAATACGCGCCTCGTTATCAGGCACAGCACCGTGAGCGCTATGACAATCGCCGCGATGATCGCCGAGAAGAGCGCGAGGATGGTGATCGCAAAGGGCATGGCAAACATCATGAAAAAAAACATGGTCATGGAGATGACTAAGGCCTTGCACGTCCATAAAAGAAGTCCCACATGAATGCCACAACCGGTACCCGTTGACCACGTATTTCAATTGGTTTGCAGCGGATCCACAGGAGGTGGGTAGTTGAAACTCACCTCCAATCTTGCTCCTAGTTAAGCGCCGCCTTGGATCCCACGAATTTGTAAGCCCCGCCAAAATGGTGTCCCGGCTATTCAAGGCCGAAGACACCATCATTTTTGGGTTTAACGATCAGACAGCTGGGCGTAAATTTGGCCCACACAATTTAGTCTATTTGTTAGTTTATTTTTTTTCGCTCTCAGTTTTGCCCTCAAAAATATCGGCCGATTCGGCCTCCTCCATTCCAAACACATTCATAAAAAACCGCGTGGCCACGTCTCGTGATTTATAGGCTTTCCCTGGGCTGGGAATGAATTCGACTTCGCCTCCCAAACCTTTATGTGAATACGGGTCAGTTACTGTGGTCGCAGGCTGTAAACGATCCCATGCGTGGGTAGCATTTTTATATACCTTTACCGAGATGAAATCCTGCGCAGCTGAAGGAAGCGACTTAACGAGATTGGGACATGTATCGGGGTCGTCGTAAGCGTCAAGCTCGGCTGCCTGGATAAGCACGGGGGCACCCGTAAAAGCGTTGAATGCGTAACCAGGCACTCGGTTATAAACCCAGCACACCGGGTAATGTGCAATATGAGCGGCAAACTTGAGTCCACCGGCCATATAGCGCGAAGTGTAGGGCTCGGTTGCGGTGAGCATGGTTACCACCCCGCCCCATGAAAAACCCATGATGCCAATATGTTGGGGATCAATATGTGGCTGCTCGGAAAGGAATTTAAGCGCGCCATACGCGTCGGGTAAGGTCTCGGGCACTCCGCGTGGGCGACCAACTATCCCGCCTAACCATCCGCGCGCCGCCCACATGTCTATTTCGAGAGTGGCGATGCCCGCATTATTCAGCGACTCGATGTAAAACTTGCCACGACTATCCACCCCACTAGAGCCGTGAACAACGACGACTGCAGGCATTTTGTTAGTGATCCCAGTGGGAACTCGTAATTGGGCGGAGATGGTGCGAGGGTGAATCGGGTCGAGGGAAGGATAATTAATATAGGAAATAGTGGGCAGGTTAGGGTCGATAATTCTTGCGCCCGCGGGGGTTATCGACAAAGCGGTAATGAAAAAAAGCAGTGCAAGACGTACGGTAAATAGCATGACATTCTCCCTGGAATTGTGACTCGATATAGCATTTTGGAGTTGGTGGTAGAACCAGTTTTAATGCATAACTTAAACAGAAAACATGTAACGCCAAGTCCGCCTCAGTCGAGCTTTTGCGCTTGTACTCGTCACATCTGCCCACACCGTTGGCGCGAGAGCGCCAGTTAGTTATTTGACACCCGTCAACGCGTACTTGATTAACTGCCCCATCGTCACGTTTCGACCACCGATTAGCGGCTCCCAGTTAGGATCTTGTTGCAGGTAAGAATGGCCATCACCATAGACCAGCCCTATGAGCGTTTCGGCAACGATGCGTCCACCTACTGGCCCAAGTGTCACGGGCTCTTCATCACCTTTGCTACCAGTTTGGGATGCGCGCTTGAACCAATAGTACTGTGCTTCAGCCAACACGTAGTACCAAAGCGGCGCGTTGTCGGCGAATGAATTATCAATCGTGGTAATGGATTGGGCGTTCTCCCATTCAGCAACGATAGCTTTGCCCACTTTCAAGTCCTTGTCGGCAATTACCGGCAATCCCATCGCGCGCGCCACCGCTTGTCCACTCGGCATTTGTAGCGAGAGGCCACGCAACAGATTACGTGCGGCAAGGTTCGCAGGTTCGTTCGCGTCAAGAGCACCGGCTTGCATCTGCGTGATGGACAAGGGCGGCACTAGCGGTACTACTTTAGAGAATTCCGGTAAAAAGCCCAGCGGGTTCACCAGCGAAGTGTCGATCTTGTAAGCGGGTTGGGCTCGTTCCTTGCCACCCTTTGTTCCAGAGCCATCGATATCGAAGAACAAGCTCCAATCAATTGCCCACTGGCTTGGAAACTCACCGAAGCCATTCAAAGCGCGCTGAGCGACACCCGCAAAAATAAAGAAGCGCCCTTCAAGGCCACGAGTTTTCTCTTCTGGAGTTGCCATGGCTGGATCATCACCGCCCTTTAGTTCGGTGTTGAGGCGGTAAATGGGTCTTACCATTGAATGGCCGAAGCGATAAGCCGCCACTGAAAACTCCAGTGGCATAAAAGGCGTGTTACGCCAATGAAAGTAGTGCAACCGCGGTTTTTTATCGGCAGCGCTTGCACTCTGCAATCGCTGCGGCAGAATCTCGTCGATCAATTTCTTACCGCAGATTCGTGGCAAAAAATCATTGAGCACGATGTATTGATAATGCCAGCGCACCATACGCTGCACATCGTCGAAGGTCGCGCCTTTGGGCTTGAGCTCATCGACAAAGCGGTTATGTAGTTGCAGGAAGGTGCCATGCAGTTGTGAAATGATCACGTTTTCGTCATTACGCTTATCACCAATCAGCGCGCGTGCAGGCGTTTGGTTGTTGGGATACGGTTGCTCGCTGGGTTCGTGATAACGAGGTAAATCGCACGATGGTGTGGGTTTGCTCAGCGCTGTAAGAGGTTTGCCTAAGCGAAATTTATCACCGAGATATAGGTATGGCTGATCCGCCGGCCCGCGGCCATAGAGGCTATCCAGATCCAGACGCGGCGTGCGAAAGTCCACCAGACTTTCGGGATCGTTCTGCTGCATTAGGCTCGACGCTGGATCAAAAGTGATGTCGTGGTCGATAAATTGCCCCAAGTAGGTGTATCCCGCATCGATGCCGGAGTTCTCTTCGTCATCCTGAATATGTGCGGTTGTCTCAAGCGCAGCCTTCGGTTTGGGTGGAGTGTCATCGGCGCCTTCCGCCTTGGCTGTCATCGCCTCTCCTAGTTTTAACAAAGCAGGCTTTGGATGGATGGCTGCGGGAAGCTCACGAAACATGCGACCAAAGCGGCCTTCGAATAGTGACGATTGCCTGCGCACATCCGCTCCGCGAATACCACCACCGTGCGGCGTGAATGAGGTTTTAATCGTACTCGATTTCATGATGTAGTCCTTTCATTTTGATGAACGAATAAAATGATAGAAATAGGATGTAGCTGTATCCGAAAGTGCTTTTCGACCAGCCATTCTTAGTTGCCCTCACGCTCTGGATTACGTCATTGCCTATGGTCAGAGCATTATTTCCAGCCGCTTAATCTCCCTGTCTGTAACGCCTAGTTGTATTTTTTTACGTTAGTCGGATTTGTTCCCGAGCTTGCCAACGTCAACTTGCAGTGCCCCGCCTCATGCTCGAACGCCCTTGTCCGGCTTGGCTAATGCGCAGATCGCATCGGACCAGAAATTGCTTTGCGCGTGAGCTGATCACATTTGTTCCCAGGGTAGCTGCGAAAAACGCCACCCGTTTGTGGTGCTGCGATGACCATTTTCGTCCAGCTCGCCATCGAAGCCCGCAGATACTACGAACACATTGATAAAACCGAGTTGCTCTAATTTTTCTGCCGCTTGCATCGCGCGTTGTCCAGTGCGGCAGATGAGGACAATCGGTTGATCAATAGATGTCGCGAGTGCTTGGACTGTGGGTGCAAACTGCCGGTTTTCTTCCCATTGCGGTTCCAGCTGCCAGGGGATTAACACGCTATCCAGCGGGTGTCCCACCATATAGTGTTCCAGCTCGGTTCTTACGTCGATGAACAAGGCAGGTTCAGCTGCATTGACTAGTTCGTATGCGTCATGACAGGAGATACTTCGCATTTTTCCAGCCCAAGGCGCCAACCAATCTGGCTTGAGAGAGGAATGCAATCCTTTCGCGTTTAGACGAGTTAGCACCTACGAGATCAGTGCGTCTGCGCTTGCCCAAATTGCCCGAAGGATTCCCCCTCCTGTGCTTTAGCTGAGTCTTTCTGTTCCTGGTCTTTACGCGTTCCGTTCGAGTCTGGCTTTTGTGAGACGATGTTTTTCTGAGGCTTACAAGGGGGGAGCATCTCTATAGCGCCCAGGTAACCCATAGCTTTTGCTTCCTCCTGACAAAGGCCCCCGGCATAAGTTGGTGCAGCTAAAAAAGTGGAGACTAAAAATATCGCGGACAAGCTTTTCATTATCTTTCCTTTATGAAGTAAAAAGATATCCTGATATGCCCAATTTAGTTGAATGGATATCTATTAAGTTAAGAACCAACGAGTAAGTTAAGAACCAACGAGCAAATACGATTTTCTGGCTCTCGTTGACCCTTACTGCTTGGTGACAACTATATTCATTGCAGTGCTTCAATTCGCCCCCCATATGGGGGGCTGTCACACGGCTGTATTGCCTAAGCCGGTCGGCTTGTTGCTAAGCAAAAATCACGTTACTGGTTCCGCGCTGTCTGCTTGCCACGCAATTACCCCTACGATCAGCATTGAAAAGGACGCCTTGAGATTTGAGCCATTTTCTAACTGGTGCCCCACTCCCCAGGGTGCGCAATGTTGCTGCTTCAGAGGCTGACAGCACGCGTCCTACCCTTGCTGGTAAAGGGCGGGCACCCGAATGCACCGCAAAAGGCACAAGACCGGATCACCCTCGCCACCGCGCACGCCACCCGATCAACCCCAATCCGGCTAACATCAGTGCATAGGTCTGCGCCTCCGGCACGGCGGCGACATCGCCGGGGTTAACGCAAACGCGGCAAAACCGAAATCTTCATGGCGGTGCCTTGGCCGCCCCCGTTGAAGTCGAAATGCCATGCATCGTGATTACTGAATGCATTACTGGACCAGAAGCTGTAGGTTTGAAGATTGGTGAACTTGGTCAGATCGAGGTCGCTACTCGCGAAGATGTTTAGCCCCTCCAGGGGGTAGTTGCCGGCTTGTATGCCTAAGCCGTTTGGCTGATTGATAATTTGTGAAGCAAGTTCAGCATTAGATGCTCTAAGCCATCTTTAGCGACAACTCATGAAAAACTCAGCTCAACTTTCTTACCTGCGCCAATTATGCTGCTTGGGGCTGGGTGGGCAAATCATCATGCCGGACGTGATGCGGGCGTTGCAGGGTTTTATACCGTCGGCGTTTAATTTTTTTTTGTGGGCGGACGAAAGCTATCAACTTAGCGCGGCCTATTGGGGAGATAACACTGCGCCTAATTTGCAGGCGCTTTACTTAAGGGAATACTACAATTCCAAAGAAGTAGATGCTTTCAAGGTGACGTTTTCCCAACAAATGCGCAACGGTCGCGGATGGGGAAATACGGAGAAGCTCGGGCGCGAGTTTCTAAATTCAGAAATATTCAATAATGTGATTAAGCCTGCGGGAATACGTCACTGTGTTGAAGCTACAATTTGTAAAGACGAAAGAGGTTTAGGATCCCTCATCCTAAATCGCTCTCCCGGCGAGAAGCCGTTTAGTGATGCCGAGGAGATGCGTTTACGTAGTTTGATCCCTTACATTGCACACGGGCTTAGCGGCACCCGCGATCTTCGGGGCGAACTAACTCACAGCGGCGAGTCAGGCTTGTTGATCGTCGATCATCAAAACAAAATCGTGCAATGTTGTCCCAACGCCAAACGTTTGATGCAACTTGCGGCTCATCCCGAGCCTACCCAACACACATTCAGTCCGGATTCTCCGCGTGTGAAACTTTTGTGTTCCAATTTGCGCGCGATCTTGAACGGATGGTGCCGCCCCGTGCCTGTCTTAAGGCAACGTAACGCTTGGGGAGAATTCTTGTTAAGCGGATATCCATTGAGTGTTGACGCCCAACCCGATGGCTTGATAGGGATAGTCATCGAGCGATACGAACCCTTGCCGCTCAAACTAATGCGCAATATGCGCGCCCTTCAGCTGACCGCCCGCCAGCGAGAAGTTTGCCTGCTGCTTTCGTATGGTTACACCCGCAATATGATTGGGCCACGTATGCATGTAAGCACGCATACGGCGACGGATTATGTACGTAAAATTTATGACAAGCTGGATGTGGGCAACCACGGCGAGCTCATGAAAAAACTGATGAGCGAAGCTTCCTATAAGGGGTGAGTCCCTGCGTTTTAAGGTTTCGTTTTTGAGATCTTTCTCGTTACACCACCAGATGCGTGACCCATGTAGGGACGACTAACTGCCTGAAGGGGCGTTAATGTCCTCAGTGTATATGGGGGTTTGAAATGGAACCATTACGTCAATACCGACATGAACGTACCCAAAAACGAATGTAAGCTAATACGATAAGTCAGCTCCCCGTGTATAAAGCGGGCGCGCTTTATACTCATCAACGGAAAATGTCCTTGTTGCCGACTACCCGAGAAATAGCAGCGTCGGTCTGGTGCGTCAGCGTGGGGGTATAAACGCATTCCCCTTCGCCAGACTCTCCACTAGGCTTGCATATACGGCATGAACCGAATCGCAACCCGCAAGCGCGCGGAGAATGCGCCGGGCTAACGGGCCGTGCAGCTGAATTAATCGCAGATGGGTTTGCCATAGCCCGAGATGACGCGCACCGCGAGCTTGCAAGGTGTCACCCAAGTGCTGCCAAAGCGTTTGAGCGGTACAGTTTTTTGCGGGATAACCCAGCACGGACAAATACTGCGCATCGTCGATTAAAGTTCGCTCAGCATCGCGACTGCAAGCAGCAAGAATGCTGCTTAACGTCTCGGTAGATAGTGCCTGTTGAGCTTGCAGGCTCGCGAACTCTCCCTCATACAGCAATTGCGCCAAGTCGATCACCAGCGCGGCCAATGCCAGATCGGCTTGGGGGCATTCTTGCGTATCCATCACCCGAATCTCAATCGCGTTGCGATCAAAACGCGGGATCGCGCCGCGCGAATTGAGCCATTCGTAACGCAGTCTATGCGTAGGATCAAGCGGTGCGATCTCGGCGTACATGGGCGCCAGCACGCAGTTTTCGTGTTCGGCCCGACTCTTAACCACATCGGGCACCACTGCGCCGACGATGCTCGGCTGGGTAGGCGACTGATCAGGGTAAACCTGCATGCGGTAATCCATATATCCCGTGACTTTTCCCTCTGCCAGCGGTGAGCTGGCAGCGATGGCCGGCAAAATCGGCAACAGCAGCCGTACTGCAGCGAAGAGCTTTTCGAATTGCGCGTCATCGGCAAAAGGCAAATTGACATGCATGCTTTGCACGTTGGCCCAAGGGTGGCGGTTGCAATCGAATAAGTTGTTATAAGTGGAATAGATCGCTTCCTCATCGTGCGGCCATAGCGCAGTTTCCAACGCGGGATCCATCCACGGGTGCATCGCGGTGGGCATCAAGCAGGCATTGAACGACGCCAACCGGGTATTAAGTTGTTGGACCTGAAATTGAAACGCCGCGCCCAGTTCGGCTAGAGGCCCTGGACAGGGGTTTTTCATTTCCAGCACATGCAGCACCAACTCATTTGAGCAATCAATAAGTTCCGGTGCCTCGTCGTCTCCCATCTGCGCTAGCACGATATCGGCAATCGGCTGTACATCGAGCCGGGTTTTATCCACCAGCATGTATTCCAACTCAATACCGAACGCGGAAAAAGCTTGCAGCGGGGCGGCACTCATGCGGTCACCACGCGTTTACGCGCCTCGATGCGCTTTAAAAAAACGCCCATCACTTCCCGGTACAGCGCATCCTTCAACACGCCGTCTTCGTTGCCCGCGTCGAGATTCGGATTGTCGTTCACTTCAATTACGTAGCAGCGCCCGCCGGTCTGTTTGACATCCACGCCATACAGTCCGTCGCCTATCGAGTTCGCCGCACGCAGTGCTTGTTGGATAACTTCGTTCGGCGCTTCACCAATAGATAAGGCTGAGGTTGCACCCTCTTGCGTCTGCTGCGCAGCGTCGCGCTTTATGATCTGCCAATGGCCAGGCGCCATAAAATATTTGGCAACATATAACACCCGTCGATCAAACACGCCTACGCGCCAATCAAAGTCAGTCGGCAAGTATTCCTGCGCGATGAACAAATCCGACAGCCCAAACAATTCCTCCGCCTTGGCTTCCAGCTCTGCCTCATCGGAGACCTTCGCCACGCCCGCAGAGAAAGCGCTGTCGGGCTGCTTCACAATACACGGGGTGCCAAGTGTAGGAAAAACCTGATCAAGATTGCCGCGATGTACGACTAGCGTTTTGGGCGCAGGGATCGAACGTTGCGCCAGCAGTTCGGCCAAATAAACCTTGTTGCTGCATTTGAGAATCGAATCGGGGTCGTCGATGACTACCAAACCTTCAGCCGCGGCCTGTCGTGCAAAGCGGTAGGTGTAATGATTGACCTGCGTGGTGTCACGAATAAACAAGCCGTCAAATTCGGATAAGCGCCCATAGTCGGCGCGCCCGATGAGTTCTACGCGCATGCCCAAAGTGTCTGCCGCTTCAGAGAATTTTTGTAGCGCGCCGAGATTAGATGGCGGATGCGCTTCACTCGTGTCGTGCAAAATCGCAATCTCATAGCGCGGTGCGTTTTGTTTGTTGCCACGGCCATTGCGCGCTAAAAAGTGCTGCTGTGCGGCCGCGGACACGCTCGTGAGGGCCGCGGCGTCGAGTTCACCCATCGCAACCGCGCGCGCGCTGCGGATTTGCCAACGATTGTCGCTACGTTCGAAATGCGCGCGTAATAACGGTGCTTTAAGCAATTGAAAAAGCTGTTGCCCGAGCACATCCTCGGTGTGTCCGGGGCGCAAGCCAAAGTAAAAATCCCACTCAACCGATTCGACGCTACCGTCACGAAACGCATGCTGAACCAGCTCTTCAAGTGTTTCTGTCAGCAGGCGGACCAGATTGGGCGATTGCAAATCTTCGATGGTGCGTGCACGCGGAACGGGTTTATGACCGCGTGCCTCAGCCAGTAAAGAGACGTAATACCCCAGACGTTGATACCGATAGCAATCGCACAAATTGTAAATGCGCACAGCGCCCGCTGTCGCATATATAGGGTCGGTCAAATACGCTTCGGCTTCGACGATTTCAGCACCAGGAACCAGCTCGGGCCATCGGCTCACATCGTTAACGACGATGAAGTTTTTCATGTGGCTATTCCCATGTCCAAAGTTTTAGGACGTATCACCAATAAATTAGCGTCGTGGGTGACGATGCCCAGCAAAATCGCTGCGACTACGCGGTCGACATTCATCCAATAAGCCTTGGGACTGTAAGGATTGGTGCCGTAGGGGTCGGCGACCAAGAAAGTACGATGGTCGCGGTCGTATCCTGCTATCACCACAAAATGGCCGGCGGGAAAACCGCGGAGGTCGTCGGGCGTATCGTCGGGGCCAAACTCACGTGCCGTGCGATATAAGTAGGTCGAACTTAGGCCGGTCAAAATCGGCAGTCGCCGTCGCAAAAGGCCGCGAATTAAATAACGCGACAAATCCTTAAACCGTAATTGGCCACCTAAACTTAAAAATTCGAGATATCCCGTGGTGGCCGCTTGTAAGGGCAAATTGGGTTTTTCTTTGAGCTGCGCTTGCAGGCAAGCGGCAATGTCCTGCTGCGGACGGGTAAACCAGGTGGGATCAAACACCAGCAGGTTATACGTGTAAATCGTGGCCTGGTAGCCTTTCTTTAAGGCGTCGCAAGCCAAGAACACGGCCAATGTGCCGCCCTGCTCCAAGCGCTCAGTACGGGCAATTACGTCATCCAGTTCTTCCTGCTCGCCCCAATAGCGGTAAATGGAATGTAAACAAGTCGGCCCACAACTTACCTCATCGGGTTGGGCGAGAATCTCTACTGGAAGACGCAAATGATTTGGAAGCATTTATCAATCAAGGCTAGCGGGTTCGCTGCTACGGTTTTTACCGCAGAGCAACAGGTAGGAATGAAAGATAGTTTGTAGGCGACCCGCTGTCCGTACGCTGGCGTACACAACACGCCAAGATGGTTAACGCGAAAACTACGCTGCGAGTGTCACCGGCTTGCGATGATGCAACCAGGCTTCAAATTCATTTGCTGATATCGGCTTGGTAAAAAAGTAGCCTTGCGCATAATCGCACCCGGCATCCGTAAGCAATTTAAGCTGGTTCGCCGTTTCGACGCCTTCGGCAATCACTTTCAGACCCAGCGCATGGGCCATCACAATAATGGCATTGGATAAGGCCATGTCATTGGGATCTGTTTCAATATCATGCACGAAGGATTGGTCGATCTTTAAATAGTCGATGTGAAAGCGCTTCAGATACGAAAGCGACGAGTAGCCTGTGCCAAAGTCGTCTATCGAGATCTGTATTCCACCATCGCGTAATAACTGCAATTTGTGGGTCACCTCCGAAACAGCGTTCAGCAATAAGCCTTCGGTGATTTCGATAACGATGGCATCACCCGGCAGGTTTAATTCCTGCAAATGATCAAACCAGCTAGCTATCGTGTGGCCACTGTCGCGAAATTGCTTGGGTGATTTATTCACGCTTATCTGGAATGACGTGTGATGCAATCCCCGCAAGCGCTGAGTTTCACGCACGGCCTCCCTGAAAACCCAGTCTCCAATATCGTTAATCAATCCGGTTTCTTCTGCCAGTGGAATGAAATCATTGGGAGGGACCAGCCCACGGGTAGGATGTTGCCAACGCACCAAAGCCTCAGCTTTATATATGGCCCCCGTGCTGAGGTCGACGATGGGCTGGTAGTGCACCACAAATTGTTTGGTTGCAATGGCTTCACGCATATCCGTGATCATGCGCAGGCGAGCTTGTGCGGTTTCCTGCAGCGTTTGAGTGAAATAACTAATACAGTTGCGACCCTTGTTTTTCGCGACATACATGGCCTGGTCGGCGTTTTTCAGCAACGCATCGGGATTGGTGGCATCAGTCGGATATAGGGTGACCCCGATGCTGCCGGTGATGTACACGAGCTCTTCACCGAGCATGTAAGGGGCAGCTAGTCTTTCAAGTATTTTTGCCGCCATGCGGTCAATACTGCTGGCGTCGTGTACTTCTGACAAAATCACCGTGAACTCGTCTCCGCCTAAACGCGCGACGGTGTCAGTGGTTCGGACGCACGTTGCTATGCGTTTGGCAGCATCTTTCAATAACCGATCCCCCATTTGATGCCCTAGGGTGTCGTTAACTTCCTTAAATAAATCCAGATCGATGAACAATAGTGCCAGGATAAAATGGTCCCGATCAGCCCTTTTGATTTCCTGCACCAACCTGTCGTGGAACATGCTGCGATTGGGCAACTGCGTGATCGGATCAAAATTGGCTTGGCGCCAGATCAGTTCTTCTGTCTCTTTTTTATCGCTGATATCCATGAACAGCGCCACACGCCGGTAAACTGACCCTTTGTCATTAAATATGGTGTTGATGGTCACATATTTAGCATGGACCTCACCATTTTTATGCCGGTCCCATATCTCGCCCTGCCAATGTCCTGTCTGCTTGAGTTCGGCCCACATCGCTTCATAAAAATCCTCACTATGACGACCCGAGCGTAAATGACTGGGGTCTTTATTTTGAACATCAGCCAGCTCGTATCCGGTAATACGGGTAAATGCAGGATTGATAGCAATGATGCGGTTTTCGGCGTCCGTCACCAGAATTCCCTCGCTGCTGTTTTCGTACACCATGGAGGCAAGCTTCAAGGATTCTTCAGCGGCTTTGCGCGTTTGCAACTCATGGCTCAACAAACCAGAAGCGCGCAAGGAACGAATCCGATCACGAGCCAAAATCCAGGTCATTAACGCCAACAGCAAGCTCACAATAATGCCACCCAACGCGAGCGACTCAGATTTATGGGAGTTCAGGCGCTTTTCAAAGGCGGGTAAGGAACTGAATCGTATTGTCCAGATGCGCCCCGCAATTTTTAGCTGCTGTATCTGCTGAAAGAATTGATTAGTCAGATGACCTGCACGGTATATCTTGTCCTTATCGTAAAGTAAGGAAGGTTTTGCTGGCACCGCGCCATCGAAAATCTCAATGTCTATTTCCTGATTTTCTTTGCTGAATACACCCGCCATTAACTCTTCTACGCGTAACACCGCACTCAACCAACCGTAAATATTGGCCCGGCGTTGCAGTAACGTGTCATGGGGGAGACCATTGGTGTAGAGCGGTAATAACATTAAGAAACCAGCCGATTTTGGCAGGTCGCTGTCCTGAATTAGTCCCAGGTTCCCTGTGATGACAGCACTATTGGTATCACGCGCTTGATCCAACGCCGCCCGGCGCACCGGCTCTGAAGACACATCAAAACCAAAAGCCCGCAAGTTTCGTCCACTGAAAGGCTCGATATAGAGCACCGGCGTGTATCGCTCACGTTGACCTTCCGGCTTGACGGTATATCCGGGAAAACCCGCGCGGCGTACGGCAGTAATATGCGCGTCTTTTTGGTTGTTTGACACCAGTGGGAGATAGGACAAGCCTTGTATCCCCTTAAACCTTTCGCCAAGTTTTAAGGCTGCGCAATATTCGTGAAATTCGGTTCGATCAACCTCTATGGATGCATTAAACAAGCCACGCAGACCTTGCAACATCTGATCATAGTTGGCCATGCGACGGCGAACTTGGTCAGCCGCTTCTAACGTGCGATATTCGAACTCGGATTTAAGTTCTTTCATTGCACCGCTTTGCGCGTCGTGCCAAAGCCCATAAGTCACTCCCAAGGAAAGGGACAACACGAGTAGTGGCAGCAAAAATAATTGCGGCCAACCTGAGCTTGTGACTAGCGAGGAATCAGGAGGTATGGTCACTGGCAGAAGGGGGCGTTTGGTTGATGGTTTTCTCTAACTCGGCTATTGCCGCGGGGGAGCCGACCTTACGGTTCAAATTCCTATCCCGCTCACCACTATTACGACATTTCACGCTTGTCATTGAGCCGCAACCAGCCGTGTACCACCCGATAGAGCACCCATATGCCCGCCCCGGAAGCAAGCACAAATGCCAGCGGAATACCGAATAAAGTGAACGCCAATAGCAAGGACAATACGACCCACAGCAATGCAAACCAGAAGGTGCGAATCTGCCAGCGAAAATGGGACTCGAGATACGTACCGCCCACTTCGCTGCGCTTAATGTAGTTGAGCACTACCGCCAAAATCGACGGCCAGCCGGTGATAAAGGCCGTCACAATAAACATGGGGGTGAGCAGGCCGGTAATGACGGTGAACGCATGTAATCCATAGATCACATGCGTAATCGTCACTAATCCATCCGTTGGGACTAGCTTACCGGATTCAATTATGTTGTTTGGCATGGGCGCATTCCTGATAGCGTAGACGAATACCACTATAGCGCCTCCGTACTATGAGGCTACGACTAAGCATGCAAATTAACCATTGATTTAATGACTGCGTAAGATTTAATCGTTTGCGAAGCTCACGCCAATGTTTACAAGGGTTAGCAAGCCATTTGCGCGAATCAGTTGAGCTTAACGCCTCTTTTTCCACCCAATATAACCCCCAATTATTAATACAACGAACGCGATAACGCCCACCGTGATGAAGTGCTGGTATTCCTTGATCAACGCCTGATTACCTCCGAGGAAATAGCCAAACAGTGTAAGAATGAGTGACCAGAGGGCCGCGCCGAGGCAGGTATATAAAGCGAACTGTCCAAGGTTCATACGGGTGAGACCTGCGGGCAACGAGATCAGATGGCGGATGCCTGGAATGAGCCGTCCGGTAAAAGTGGAAATCGCGCCATATTTTTTAAAGAAGTGATCAGTTTTATCCAACAGCTCCGGTCGCACAAAAAAATAACGCCCCCAGCGTTGCAAAAAGGGGCGTCCTACCCACAGTGCGAAAGCATAATTAATCGAAGCCCCGAGCAGACTACCCAGAGTGGCTGATAAGACAATCAGCCATAAATTCATTTGACCTTGATGGGCAAGATAACCAGCAGGAATAAGCACCAGCTCGCTCGGCACCGGTAACACGGTGGATTCGAGCATCATCATCACGAAGATGCCGCCGTAGCCCCAGTCGTGAACGGTGGCGAGTATCCAGGTGATGAATTCGTGAAGCATTTATTAGGGGCTGGGGTCGTGGTTAGGGGCTGGGGTCGTGGCTGGAAACTAGGAATACGTTCAATCGTACCCTTGGCGCTTCAGTCCTAGTCCCTATCTCCCCTATACCACCGCCTCCTCTTTTTTCTCGATGGGCTTGATGAAATGTTCGCGCTTGACCCCAAACATCAATAATAGTGGGCTGGCAACCAGCACAGAGGAATAGATACCAAACAAAATGCCGATGGTGAGCGCGAGCGCAAAATTGTGTAGTGCTTCGCCGCCGAATAGCAGCATCGATAGCACCATGGTTTGCGTAGCGGCGTGGGTAATGATGGTGCGGCTCATCGTCGTGGTGATGGCGTTGTCGATGATATCCGGAATCGTGGCGCCGCGCATTTTGCGGATGTTTTCACGAATCCGGTCGAACACCACCACCGATTCGTTGACCGAATACCCCAGCACCGCGAGCACACCCGCTAGTACCGTGAGCGTGAACTCCCATTGGAAGAACGCGAACATGCCCAGGATGATGACGACGTCGTGCAGATTCGCGATGATCGCGGCGAGCGCAAAACGCCACTCAAAGCGAATGGCCAGATAGGCCAGGATACCCCCCGCAACCACTAGCAATGCCAGCGCGCCGCTGTCATAAAGCTCCTTGCCGACTTGCGGGCCCACGAAATCAACGCGCTTCAGTTCCACCGTGGAATCGGCAGTTTTTAAGGCCCGCATGATGGTGTTGCTGGTTTCGGCGGCGCTGCCTCCCCCTTTGAGCGGCAGGCGGATCAAAACATCACGGCTGGTACCAAACGTTTGCACCGAGACTTCGGGTAGGCCGGTACTTTCAAGCACATGGCGTACCGAGCCTAGATCGGCCGGATGTGGGTAGGCCACTTCCATCAGCGTGCCACCGGTGAAGTCCACCCCAAGATTCAGTCCTTTAATCGCAAGTGCAGCGACGGCCAGGATAAAAGTGGCCAACGAAATAAAAGTCGTGACCTTGCCCCAACGCATGAAGGGGATGTCTTTTTTGAACGGGAAAAATTCAATCATGGTGATGGGCTCAGATGGAGACTTTGGACAGACGCGCTTGTCGCCCGTAGGTAAGATTAGCCATGGCACGCGAGATGGTCACCGCGCTGAACATGGAAGTGAGTATGCCTAGACACAGCACCACGGCAAAGCCGCGCACCGGACCCGAGCCCAGCCAGAACAATGCGATGCCCGCGATCAACGTAGTCAGATTAGAGTCCAGAATCGTGCCCCAGGCGCGATCGTAACCGGCGTGGATCGCCGCCTGCGGCGTGGTGCCGTTGCGTAGTTCTTCACGGATACGTTCGTTGATCAGCACGTTCGCATCAATCGCCATACCCAGCGTGAGCGCAATTGCGGCCATGCCTGGTAAGGTCAACGTCGCCTGAATCATCGACAACAATGCGACCAGGAAGAATCCGTTTATCGCCAGCGCCAGCGTAGAAAACAACCCGAACATACGATAGTAAAAGATCATAAATACGGCGACGACAGCAAACCCCCAAATATTGGAGTGGAAACCCTTGCTGATGTTTTCGGCACCCATGCTCGGGCCGACGGTGCGCTCTTCAACAATCTGCATTGGTGCGGCCAGAGCACCGGCGCGCAGCAGCAATGCAACATCCGAAGCTTCCTGCGGTGAATCCATGCCGGTTATCTGCACTCGGCCCCCGCCGATTTCTTCGCGAATAACGGGCGCCGTGATGATCTCGGCTTTGCCTTTTTCGATCAGCAAAATCGCCATCCGCTTACCAACGTTTTCACGCGATGTGTCTTTAAAAATCCGCGCGCCCTTGCCGTCGAGATTGACGTGAACTGCGGCCTGACCGGATTGACTGTCGAATCCGGGTGACGCGTCAGTAATTGAATCGCCCGTTAGCACGACGTCTTTTTTGACAGCAATGGGTTGGCCTTCACGGCTAGGCACAAGATCATCGCCCAACGGTGTCTGGCCTGAAGCTACCGCGGCGGCATTCGCCAGTTCGTCGACCATGCGAATTTCCAACGTTGCAGTGCGCCCGAGGATATCTTTCGCCTTGGCTGTGTCTTGGACACCTGGTAATTGCACTACGACGCGATTCGCGCCTTGTTGCTGAATCACCGGTTCGGCCACGCCCAGTTCGTTGACGCGGTTTCTAAGCGTAGTGATGTTCTGTTGCAGCGCAAATTCTTGCACGCGTTTTTCAGCTTGAGGTTTGAGCCTTGCGCTCAGGGTGAACTCATCGGCCAAATCGGCGGGGGTAAAGGCGAGGTCAACAAAGTTTTCGGCAAGTTTGGTCTGTGCTGCATCGCGCTGATCGCGGGTACTGAAATGCACGATCACACTCTGGCCGGCTTTTTCGATGCGGCTATAACGGATTTTTTCATTGCGCAGCTCAGTGCGAAAATCGTTCTGATAACGGCTGGCGGCTTTATCCAGCGCTGCTGCCATATCCACTTCAAGCAGAAAATGCACGCCCCCGCGCAAGTCCAGGCCCAGGTACATCGGACGAGCATTGATGAAACTCAGCCAGGCCGGAGAAGCCGACACCAAATTAAGCGCGACCGTATAGTTATCGCCAAGCGCTGCAGCAATCACATCCTTGGCCTTGCCCTGTATATCGGTACTCGCGAAATGCAATTTCATGCTATTGCCGGTGATTTCAGCGCCTGTATAAGGGATGCGTGCTTCCGCTAGTGCGCGCTCGGCCTGCTTGAGCATGATGGTCGGATCGGCTTTGACTGAGGCGCGCACCGGTGAAACTTGCACCGCAGGCACTTCGCCAAAAAAATTGGGCAGCGCATAAAGCAAGCCCACCAGCAGCGTTACAGCGATGAGAAGGTATTTCCAGGGCGGGTAGCGATTCATTTTTGTAGTGGCAAGTTAGGGGCTAGGGTTGAGTGGTTAGGAGTTAGCGGCGAGGATAGGAGTTATGCGGTGTCCCCAGCTCCCAATTCATCACAAACTTTTAATTGTTCCCTTAAGTAGCAAGGTTTGCACAGATTGTTTTTGTACGTTGGTCACAACTCCGTCGGCAATTTCGAGTGCGATATATTGGTCACTAATTTTGACAATTTTTCCGACCTGTCCACTCGCAGTAACCACCTCATCGCCCTTTTGCAATTCTCCCATCAGCTTTTTTTGATCTTTGGCGCGCTTCATTTGCGGACGAATCAGCATGAACCAAAACAGGATGAAAATAATAATCAGCGGTAAAAAATCGGTGATGGCCGGGGTGCCAGCCGCGGAGGCTGCATGGGCGATTGAAATCATGGGTAACTTCCGAATTGAAAACCCGCGGATTCTACCATCCGAGGGCTTGTTCTTCTTGAAAGTGTAGGCTGAAATCGGCAAAGCTACCGGCTACGATAGAGTCCCGCATCTGCGCCATCAGGCTATGGTAGTAATACAAGTTGTGAATGGTGGCAAGACGCGCGCCGAGGATTTCGTTGGCGCGGATCAAATGGTGCAGGTAAGCACGACTGAAATGTTGGCAGGCGTGGCAGCCGCACTGCGGGTCTATGGGGTCGGTATCAAGCTTCCAACGCGCATTGCGGATGCGCATTTCGCCGCGGCGGGTGAATAGGATGCCGTGCCGGGCGTTGCGCGTCGGCAGCACGCAGTCGAACTGGTCGATGCCCTGGCCTACCGCGTGCACTAGGTCTTTCGGCGTGCCGACGCCCATCAGATAGCGCGGCTTATCGACCGGTAGCTGCGGCGCGGTGTGCCGCAGAATGCGCGCCATGTCGTCTTTGGGCTCGCCCACCGACAGGCCACCGATGGCGTAGCCGTCAAAGTCCATTGCGACGAGCGCACGTACGGACTCATCCCGCAAAGCCTCAAACATGCCCCCCTGCACGATGCCATATAGCGCATTGGGATTGCTCCCATGTGCAGCCTTGGAACGCGAGGCCCAACGCAGCGACATGCGCATCGAATCGGCCGCCTGCTGCTCGGTAGCCGGGTATGGCGTGCATTCGTCGAATATCATCACGATGTCCGAGTTCAGCACTTTTTGAATGCGCATCGACTCTTCGGGTGAGATGAATATCTTGTCGCCATTTAACGGCGACGAAAACTTCACGCCTTCTTCGGTGATCTTGCGCAGCGCGCCTAGGCTAAAAACCTGAAATCCCCCCGAGTCGGTGATGATCGGCTTGTCCCAACCCATGAAGCGATGCAAGCCACCATGCGCCTCAATCACCGCCAGCCCGGGCCGTAGCGACAGGTGATAGGTATTGGACAGCACCATCTCGAAACCAATATCGGTGATTTCGGCAGGCGACATGGCTTTGACCGTGCCATAGGTGCCAACGGGCATGAAGGCCGGAGTTTGTACGTTGCCATGGGCAAGGTGCAGTACACCACGCCGCGCGTTGCCGTCGGTGGCCAGCAAATCAAACTTCATATGAGTGCGGGTCCAATTGCCCTTCCTTTTTCTAAAAGCATCGCATCGCCGTAACTAAAAAACCGATAGCGCTCGGCGATTGCATGGGCATAAGCGCGGCGAATCACATCCATCCCCGAAAAAGCCGACACCAGCATCAATAGCGTAGATCTCGGCAGGTGAAAATTCGTCAGCAGCGCATCAACCACCTTGAACTGATAGCCAGGCGTGATAAAAATCCGGGTTTCAGTCGAGCCCGCCTGCAACTCGCCGGATTGCGCTGCCGCTTCTAACGCACGCAAACTAGTGGTGCCTACTGCAACTACACGGCCCCCGCTTGCGCGCGTCTCCTTAATCGCGTCGACCGTCGTCTGCGGCAGCGTGTAGCGTTCGCTATGCATCACATGGTCACTAAGCGCCTCAACGCGTACTGGCTGAAATGTGCCTGCGCCCACATGCAGCGTGACCGGCGCGGTGCGTATCCCCAACGCGCGCAAACGCTCCAGCATCGCCAAATCAAAATGCAAACCGGCGGTAGGCGCGGCTACTGCACCTGGCTCATTGGCATAAACCGTTTGATAGCGCGACTCATCGTCGGCTCCCGGCATGCGCTGGATATACGGCGGCAGCGGCAAACGGCCTAGGCGCTCAAGCACCTCTAGCACGGGTAGCGGGAAAACCAGTCTGGTTAGGTCATCCTGACGCTCAACAACTTTCAGGCTGACTGCTGCATCCAGATGAATCACCGAGCCGATCTGCGGCGCATGGCTCGCGCGGACAAACGCCAGCGCCTCAAATTCGCCTAACACGCGTTCGACCAGTAACTCCACCTGCCCGCCTGTAGTTTTAGTGCCAAACAGCCGCGCCTTGATCACGCGCGTGTCATTCATTACTAATAAGTCGTTCGGCCGGAGTAAGGCAGGCAAATCACGAAACCACCCGTCATGAAGCGCCTGATAATCTACATGCAGCAGCCTTGCTCCCCCACGCTCGGTGGGCGGAAACTGGGCGATCAAGTCGTCCGGCAAGTCAAAATCAAAATCAGCAACACGCATGGGGCCGGAATTATAGACTGCCAAGTGTTCCGCCTTGCCGAAGACCCTGCAATTCGGCCATAATGCGCGGCTTCTGTACCCGGCGGCAATTCATGTCCCGGTATCTCGTAGCCGGGATGGCGGAATCGGTAGACGCAGCGGATTCAAAATCCGCCGCTGGTAACAGTGTGGGGGTTCGAGTCCCCCTCCCGGCACCAAATTTAAAATCTATAAAATCATAAAGTTAAAACGATAAATTAATGTTTTATAGCGGTTATTATTTCTTCCAACCTGATCTCTTAATCTAATTTCTAAATAACCCTAAAGTCTGGGTGCAAACCTACCGTTAGGCAGATATGCAGTTGTGTGTCCAGAAATCGACACCTCTGACTGACACCGATCAGGGCAAACCCGTCGCGAGACGGTGACGCAAAACTTCCGGTCTCACTTCTCAATGGCTAGAGAAGCATTCTTAGAGATAGCGGGGTCACCGGTAGGCGTAAAGCCTCCCCGTTGCACCCTGTATCAACTGTCTAGTCGATAGTGATAAGAATGGGGAAATAAAATGTCAGATAAATCTGTGGTTGTAAATCTCAATGAGTATGGCAAATCACGTCGGACTTTTGCGGCTACGGAAAGTCTACCGCTGCTCCATGCTAGTCGCGATCTACTGATTGATGGTGCGGTTCGGATACTTTCTCGCCAAACCGAAGCCATCGAAAATACCTTGCTGGTGATGGCGGAACGCGCTCCGCTAATCGAAACGCGCACTTCTTATTACAACGCCTTAGGGCTTCTCAACCAGCACAGCAATGAATTGCTGGTGGCCTGCAAAGAAACCTACTTCAAAGCGTTTAATGATTTTCTTAACCGTCGCGCCAAGCCCGATGTCCCGGAAACGCTTGAGCTTTCACTAGTAGACGACAGCGATTTTGAAGCCACACTGACCTTGGATAAAGCCACTTCGCGCTTGCGTTACAACTGCGCGGAGGAGTTGCTGGCTCTCGATACGCGTATTGCCACCTTGCTCAATCGACCGGAAATTCCTGAAAACGATAACCCCTTAGGCCCCAAAGTACTGTGCCAATCGCTGCTGGGCGGCATTTCAGCGGTCACTAAAGAACAAAGTCTGCAGGTAGTGCTGCTAAACCAGTTCGATCTGGTGCTGACCACCGAACTCGCACGCATTTATCAATCCATCAACCATTATCTGGTTGACCACGGCATTCTTCCGGACCTCAAGTTCGGCATGAAGACCCGCCCTACTCGCAAACAATCGGGCAATGCCGTTGCTGATCAGCAAGGAGAAGCCGAGTCGGAAATGCTCAGCCTCTTCGAGCAAATGGCCAGAGGATATTCCGGTGGTAGTGGTTACAGTGGCAACGCTTCGCATAGCAGCGGTGGCGCTCAGGCCGGCACCTCTCAGGGGGGCGGAGTTTCAAACGGCGCGTCTAGCAATTCCGCGATGGCGGTTTTTAACTTGCTGGAATCATTAGTCGGCATGCAAAACGGTGCTATGCAGCTACCTGGCGGCGGCATGTTCGAATTTCCCGTGCTGGAAGGCAGTTCGATTCAAAATGTATTGCGCGGTTTGCAGCAAAGCCCTGCCATGCAGTCAGCCAACCCCCTGGATGTGGTGATGGTTGATGCGGTTGCGATGCTATTCGACGTGTTGTTTGATGAAGAATCCATTCCGGATCGTCTAAAGGCACAAATCGCCCGCCTGCAAATACCTGTGCTTAAGGCAGCGATGATGGATCGCAGCTTCTTCTCGTTGCGCAATCATCCGGTGCGCCGGATGCTGGATGCTATTGCCGTGCTGTCTGTACATATTCCTGCCACAGACTCGGGCAATGAACGCCTGGAGGCGGTGTCGCGCGTGGTAACCCGCGTATTGGATAACTTCGACCAGGATATCGAGATTTTTGAGATTGCCGCTGACGAATTGGAAGCGATGGATCAGTCACTCGAAAGTACGGTTGAGGCAGAGTTACAGCCGGATATCGAAATCCTTCAACAAGCTGAGCGCGCTGAGCTCGCGCCGATTGTTGCGCACGATTTCATCAATCGTTGCTTAAGTGAGCAGACAACGGTCAAATCCATTACCGATTTTTTACGAAATGATTGGGCAACGCTGCTAATAAATGATTACACCCGCGAGGGTGAAGTGGGTGCGCATTTCAATAGCCATGTGGAAACGATGCGCGAGCTAGTGTGGAGCGTGCAGCCGAAAAAAGACATGGATGCGCGGCTGATGCTGGTGCGTATTCTGCCTGGGTTATTGAAGCGCCTGCGCGAAGGAATGGCAACGCTGGAAACTGCCACGGATCGTTCCGAAAAGTTTTTTGCCGAGTTAGTAGTACTGCATGCCAATGCAGTAAGACCGAACGCGCTGACCGTACCGCTCCCCGAAACCACCGATGCGGCCGCTAATGCGCTTGCTGAGGAAGCGGCCCGTGCCGCCGCTGCACCTGAGACAACCGACGAGCGCGCTCCCGAAGCCGTGGTCGTTGCCGAGGAGCCCGAGGTAGAAGATGCATTCACCCTTCGCGCGCGCGAGTTGATCAAAGGCGACTGGGTAGAGTTTCATTATGACGATCAGACCTTCCGCTGGATGCGTTTGGGCTGGGTAGGTGGAATCAAAAACACTTATCTATTCTCGGATCAGGATGGGCTCAACAGCTTTTCCATCAGCCTGCCGCGGCTTGCCCAAAAACTACGTACCGGTGAAGCCGTCGTCGTTGAGCGTAAGTCGATCACCGAGTCTGCGTTTAGTAAGTTGCTCGGCCTATTCCGGCAACAGCTTGGTTACACCTGATAGTTTGAATTGATTTAGCCTTTCACCCCCGTTACGCTACGGAGGTGAAAGCATTTTCCTCCCGCGTTATCGCTTGGCAGCATCAACATGGCCGACACGGTCTACCGTGGCAGATCGATCGTAACCCGTACCGAATCTGGGTTTCTGAAGTCATGCTGCAACAGACCCAGGTCGTCACCGTTATCCCCTATTTTCTGCGCTTCATGGCGCGCTTTCCTGACGTAAATACGTTGGCAAATGCGAGTGAAGACAGCGTGCTAGAACTCTGGAGCGGGCTTGGTTACTACAGTCGCGCACGCAATCTACATAAAGCCGCGCAACGTGTTGCAGAACATCATGCGGGGGTATTTCCTCACGCTACCGCTTCTTTGGAAAACTTACCCGGCGTGGGCCGCTCAACCGCCAGTGCGATTGCCGCGCTGGCTTTTGGTCAAACGCAGGCCATTTTGGATGGCAACGTTAAACGCGTGTTGACGCGTCATGCTGGCGTGAGTGGCTGGCCCAGTGATAAGACTATCGAAAACAAATTGTGGGTGTTAGCGGAATCCCGCTTGCCCAAAAGCGGTATTGAAGCCTATACGCAAGGCATGATGGATCTGGGCGCGAGCCTGTGTACGCGAACTCGGCCCAGCTGTGAGCTGTGCCCTATTGCGGAAGACTGCGTGGGACGCAAGCAAGGCCGTCTGGCTGATCTCCCCACCTCCAAGCCAAAGAAAAATCTGCCGGAGCGGCACGTGCAAATGCTGATTTTGATGGACCAGGATCAGATATTGCTGGAAAAACGTCCATCTCATGGGATTTGGGGCGGGCTCCTAAGCTTCCCTGAAATTGCGCCCGAGATTGATGCGCTGCAATATTGCCGGCATCAACTGGGCTTCACGATACAAGCAAGCAATAGCTTTCCTGTGCTGCGGCACGCATTTACGCATTTTCGGCTCAGCATCACCCCCCAATTGGTACAAATTGCTGCCCGCCCCGGAATAACGGGCATTACGAAGCACCGTTGGTTATCTAAATCCGATGGATTAAAAGCAGCTGTCCCCTCGCCTGTGCGCCGCTTGCTGTTGCAGCTTTAGCAAAGGCGGCTTCAAGGGAATATATAGTCTTACCCCTAGCGTTCAGCGCGTCCAAGGCCTACATAATCAGTCGAAATTTAAGTAAAAAATACGAGCTTCAATTTAGTTAGATGGAGTAAGCATGAAAGATTTAATCGCAAGCAACAATAGACATTTATTTGACGCAGAAGGGTTCTTTCTCGAGCCTGACACATGGACCGTAGGTATTGCAGAGGGAATTGCGCAGGCAGATGGCTTAGGACCGCTTAATAGCAAACAAGTCGAACTTCTGCATACGCTACGCAGTGAATTTGAGAAAAGTGGTTCTGTCCCCGCTTTAAGTCATGTTTGCCATCTCAGCGGTCAAGATCCGGATTGTTTGCAACATCTCTTCCCGAGCCCACTCACGGCGTGGCGGGTGGCCGGCCTGCCTAACCCCGGCGAAGAAGCCAAGGCTTATATGTCCAAGAATTAGCCCTCAACCCGGTCATCTGCTTGCAGCATGGGTATGGGACAATTGGCCTATGACCACATCCTCAGATATACGCGAAGACTCGCTTGAATACGGGGTGCCACAAGAAGCGATAGTCGGCGCATTTGGACTGCCGTTAGACAAACCCTTCGTCAGCATCAAGGGCGACCCGAGTTTGCGCGAGACCGTACAACAGCGTCCACGCCAGCACTCGCGGATGGACAAAGTTGCAAGCCAAGTGCTCGAAACCTGTGCCACGCTATTACGCGAAACGGGGGTTTACGCCATTTATGTGGGATTTAATAGTTCGGAAGTGCGAACCGAATCGATATTCAATCCCTTCGCCTACGAAATCCATGATGCCGAAGATCTGATCAAACCGGGATATGTTAAGCGGCATTTTGTGCCGGTCCCCTACGAAGAAAAAATGCGCACCATCGCTTGGATACGCGCGATGATTCAGACTGGGCCGCTGCGCAATTACCTGCCGGCACACTGGTTAAATCTGATGGACAATGATCGCGCCCAATGGCAACCGCTGCCGCAGGACCGTATCGATGAAATCGTGCAATGTTTTGACACCTTGCGCAGCATCGATGGCTACTATCTACGCAACGCCGCCATTTCGTTATCTGAAGGCGTGGTACGGGCGTCCTATAACTGCGATGGGACCTATATTGTGCGAGCAGATTATTTTGCTGAGTTTGTGCGTCTTAATACGCCTTAGGTTTGGCCCAGCTAAATGAAAATCCAGTGGAGGGTGCTCCCTCTTATTTTATTTAGTTCTTTCCTCAGCTTCGCCGCTTTGGGTGGCCCAACGGATAAAAGCGCCGAGATATTGAATTCCAAATATGCAGGCTTAGGGGCTCAGCTTCGCAATAATCAATTCAAAAGACCCGTTTTTCTCGACTCGGTCGAGGCTTCACATCAGCTAAAGGGCGATGTTTATGCCGTCATTGACCACCCCTTTAATGAGGTCAATGCTGCGCTCCAGCTCCCGTCTAACTGGTGCGATATTTTGATCCTGCACATTAATACCAAGTACTGTAAAGCTACGCCGCGCGGAGAGAGTGCTGAGTTAAAAATGCGGGTAGGCAAAAAAGTTACCCAACCAATAGAAGAGGCCTATGAACTTGAATTGAGTTTCCGCGTGATGCAATCCGACCGGAATTATTTAGGCGTCAAACTGAATGCTAATGAAGGCCCTATGGGCACTCGCAATTACCGTATTTTGCTCGAGGCTATTCCCGTGCAAGGTAACAAGTCATTTATTCACTTGTCGTATTCCTACGATTTCGGGCTTGCTGGGGGCATGGCGATGAAAACTTATTTGGCCTCAGTCGGCAGAAACAAGGTGGGTTTCACCATGATAAGTGACTCATCCGATTCGCAGCCCCACTATATTAAAGGGATGCGCGGCATGGTGGAGAGGAACACGATGCGTTATTACCTCGCGATTGATAGCTACCTTAATTCTTTATCCGTACCGGTTGATGCTCGAATTAATAAACGCTTACAAGACTGGTTTGCGGCATCTGAACAGTATCCGCGACAACTACATGAAATCAGCGGCAATGCTTATCTCGTGATGAAGCTAGAAGAATTAAAAAGGATGAACTTAAACTAAACATTGTCTCGGTCAACCCGATTACCTTATATTCGCCCCTGCCAGCCTTACGCTGCCTTACTTAATGGCACATGGGGTGGATTAACTGGGGTGACTTTGGGAGAAAATGGTCGAGTATAAGAATGCTCCGCTGAACAAGTACCTGGAAGCAAACGTTCGAATTCCTTTTTAACTACGCTATAACATTCGCAAACGCGTTGTTCCAACGCCGGCCGATTAAGCACTGTAATCCGCCCCCGGGAATATTGAATTAAACCTGCACGTTGCAATTTACCGGCAGCTTCAGTTACCCCTTCCCGCCGTACACCTAGCATGTTGGAAAGCAGTTCCTGCGTCATAACCAGTTCATTGGTATGTAAACGGTCCAAACTAATCAAGAGTCTGCGGCAGAGTTGCTGATCCAGACTGTGATACCGATTGCATACAGCGGTTTGGGACATTTGGGTGATGAGCGCTTGGGTATAACGCAATAGGAGCTGAAGCACCGGGCCACCTTGATTGACCTCTTCCTTTAAAAACCTGGGTTTCAGCCGGAATCCATAGCCTGCACTTTCGACAACAGCACGATTTGGCATCGTTTCTCCGCCCATAAAGAGTGCAATACCGACCAGTCCCTCATTCCCTACCGCGGCCACTTCGGTAGACGAGCCGTTTTCCATACCGTACAGCAATGAAACAATCGATGTGATGGGGAAATAAATGTGCGGTGAAGCCGCACCAGCTTCATATAAGACGTCGCCCAAGGACATCGTCACGAGTTCAAGGTGAGGCTTAAGACGCTGATAAACCTCGTTCGGCAACGCATTAAGTAACTGATTTTGGCGGGGATGCTCGACGATATTAATAATGCGCTCCTTACACAAGTTCAAGGATTTCTAGCGCAAAACACGCCAGGAAATGAGTAACTTGAGTCTAAGGAGTTAATAGATGGGCGACATACCCAAATGGACTATGCTTTGAGTCAACCCAACCTGAAAAAGCTGTAGGACTTGTCGTAGTAAATGCTCCTGAGGGTAAGTGTTTTGCAGTGAGAGAATGTTGTCGGTAGCTGAACGCGTGATTGGACCAGCTGGCAATTGGGGCCATTTTGATTGGCACCAATACATTGGCATGGGCGGAAATCAGGTTAGCTCACATTTACGCAGGTTCGACCATGCCGATCGCTTCTTCTACATCGACCGCCACCACACGAGAAACGCCAGGTTCTTGCATCGTGACACCGGCGAGATGCTGCGCCATTTCCATCGTCACCCGGTTGTGCGTGATGAACAAAAACTGCGTATGCGCCGACATCGCCTTGACCAGATTGCAGTAGCGGTCGGTGTTGGCATCGTCGAGCGGGGCATCGACTTCATCGAGCAAGCAAAACGGCGCGGGATTGAGTTTGAACATTGCGAAGATTAGCGACAGCGCAGTCAAGGCTTTTTCGCCGCCGGAGAGCAGATGGATTGACGCGTTTTTCTTGCCGGGCGGCTGGGCAAACATCTGCACCCCGGCGTCGAGTAATTCGTCGCCGGAGAGAATCAAGCGCGCCTGTCCACCGCCAAAGAGTTGCGGAAACAACTCGTCCAAATGGCCGTTGACCGCGTCGAAGGTTTCTTTCAGACGCGCGCGCGACTCCTGGTCGATACGGCGGATGGCATCTTCGAGCGTGGCCACCGCCTCGGAGAGGTCTGTTGATTGCGCCGCCAAATAATCGAAACGCTCCTGCGCCTGCGTGAGCTCGTCCAACGCCGCCAGATTAACCGCGCCGAGCAGCGCAATTTCATTTTGCAGCCGGGTTATTTGACCCTGCAACTGGCTGGGTTTGGGGCTATCGGCAAAATTAGTTTCCAGCTGGGTCTCGTCGGCGGCGGCCTCGGTGAGCTGCAACTCGAACTGCGATTGCATCAGCATCGCTTCCTGGTCTTTTAAGCGCAACTGTTCAATGGCGCTGCGTAAAGGCTCAAGGCCCTGTTCGCACACGAGGCGCGTTTCGTCGTACACGCGCAATTGCGCGGTGACGCCTTCGAGCGCATAGCGCGCTTCGGCGAGCTGTGTTTCAGAAGCGTTCCGAGTGACCAGTGCGGTTTGCAATTCGATATCTAATGCATCTTTTGGCAGAAGGTCCAGCTCCTCACGCGCCTGCTGCAAGCGGGTTTCATCGTCATTTATTTCTTTATTAATCAGTTCAATAGAAACTGACAATTCATTGATTTTATTATCACAAGTGGTAAGCGAAAACCCGGCCTCCTGATGTCGCCGCTCTGCCGCGCGTTGCAACTCGCGCGCCTCGAATACTGCACGATCAGCAATATCGCGCTGTTGCCGCCCCGCATATAAACGTTCGCGCGCGAGCTCGGTTTGCGTGCGGAGCTCAATCAGATGTGCTTCAAGCGCAGTAATCGCCGCGCGCTCGCTGTCGGCTTGTTTGCTCACTTCCGCCAGTTCATTTGCAATTTGCGTCACCCTGCCCTGCACGCGTTCCACGGCTTGCTGCAAACGCACCAATTCCAATTGCGCGGTGTGGTGGCGGCTTTGGGTTTGCCCGGTTTGCGCACGTAGCGCCTGAATTTCGCGCAGGCGTTCCGCGTGGGCGAGTTGTGCCTGGCTATGTGCGGTTTCGAGTCGCGCAACGTCTGCGCGTAGCGTCTCCGATTCTCGGTTTAACCTCGCCAGCTCGCGCCCGCCCGCGAGGATGCCTTCCACAGCGGTATGCGGCCCGTGAAAACTCACGCTGTTACGGGTAAAAATATGGCCTTCGGGCGTGACCATGCACTCACCGGGCTGCAAATTGGCGCGGCGAATTTGCGCGTCCGCCACATCATCGGCAAGCTGAACTGCTCCGAGCCAGTCTGCCAACGCAGCGTGAACCGCGCTGTCGTCGGTGTCGATTTTGCTCGCCAACGTGTGCCCGGCGGCAACTGCCGACTCCGCATTCCCTGCCCATAGCGTCAGCCGTGTGGGGGGTGCGTCGTCAAACCATTCGGTGGAGACGGCGGACTCGACCGCCTGCAAACGCTCGCGCAGCACCGCTTCGACCGCCGCTTCCCAGCCGTGTGCCACGCGCAGTTTTTCCCACAGCCGCACCCCCTGGTCGAGCCCGCGCTGGCGTAGCCAGGCGGCGAGCTTTTCATCCGCCTTCAAGCTTTGTTGCAGCTTTTGCAATGCGGCAAGTTCGGCTTCGACCTGGTGCAGGGCTTTGCGCGCCGCTTCCAAATCGCGCATATGCTGCGCACGGGCGGCGTCGAGTTCCGGCAACGCGGTTTCGGCTGTTTTCAATCCGGTTAACGCCGCGTCCAGCACGCGCGCCAGCTCCTGCAACTCCATCTCTTTCTTCGCCAGCCCCGCCGCATCGGGGCGCGGTAATTGCGCCTGCTCTTGCTCGAGTCGGCGGCGGCGGATATCCAATTGTTCGATCTGGCGCTTGGTATGGCCGAGGCTGTTTTCATCCACCTGCCGCGCCTGCTCGTGCTGCGTGACTGCCCGCTGCGCCTCCCCAACTGCGTGCTGGGCCTGGCGCAGCGCTTCTTCTTTTTGCGGGAGATGACTATCGGTTGCCTCTCGTGCGGCAAGCTCGGCTTCGTGCAACGCGGTTTGCAAACCAGGTTGCTGGGTCATCCATTGCTGGTGCGAAGCAAGCGCGGCATCGCGCCGCAACAACGCGGCATCGTGCCGCGCGGCTACATCCTGAATCTGCTTATGCAGCCGCTCGCGTGTCGCGTTTTGATGCTGCATACTTTGTTCGATGCGCGCCACGTCCGACTGCGCCTGGTAGTAAACGGCCTGTTGCGCGTTGAGCGCGTCCTGCCCGGCAAAATGGGTCTGGCGGGCGGACTCCAGCGTGGCTTCGATCTGGCGCAGGCGGGCGGTTTCGGCTTCCAGCCGCGTCTGCGCATCGTTCAAGTCACGCTGCACACGTTCGCGCTGACCTTTGGCATCGCGCTTTTTGGCGTACCACAGCCGGTGCTGCGACAAGGTTAGATCGGTTTGCAGGCTGCGATATTGCTGCGCGACTTCAGCTTGGGCGGCGAGTTTTTCAAGTTGGGCTTTGAGTTCGCGCTGGATGTCGGCGACGCGGTTCAGATTATCGCGCGCGTCTTTTAGGCGACTCTCCGTCTCGCGGCGGCGCTCTTTGTATTTGGAGACACCGGCGGCTTCTTCTAGATAACCGCGCAGTTCTTCGGGCTTGGCTTCGATCAGCCGCGCGATCATGCCCTGTTCGATGATCGCATACGCGCGCGCGCCTACGCCGGTGCCCAGAAACAAATCGGCCACGTCGCGCCGCCGCACGCGCAGATTGTTGATCGAATACGTCGAGTCGCCGTTGCGCTCCAACACGCGCTTGACTGAGATCTCGGCGTACTGTGACCACTGGCCGGCGGCGCGGCCTAGTTCATTGTTAAACGCCAACTCCACTGACGCGCGCGAGGAGGGTTTGCGCGTGCCCGAGCCATTGAAAATCACGTCCTGCATCGATTCGCCGCGCAGATTCTTAGCCGACGATTCGCCGAGCACCCAGCGCACCGCGTCGATCACGTTCGACTTGCCGCAGCCGTTCGGCCCGACCACGCCGGTTAATTGCGCGGGGACAGGAATGACCGTGGGATCGACAAAACTTTTGAAACCAGCGAGTTTGATGTGAGTCAGGCGCAAGAGAACCCTAAGCTTTTATAATGACGTACCGAAGGCTTTGCGTGGCCTTCTTGTCTTAGCGCATTCTACACCGAGCCCCTGCCATGCCCTCCTCCCCCCTCCGCCTGCTGGAAACCTTTGCCAATCCCAAGCCCGAACGCGATTTTCATATCCATATGGAAATCCCCGAATTCACCTGTCTGTGCCCCAAAACCGGCCAGCCGGATTTTGCAACGCTGTATCTCGATTACATCCCGGATAAAACCTGTGTCGAACTCAAAAGTCTGAAGCTCTACATCTGGGGGTTTCGTGAAGAAGGCCATTTTCACGAAGACGTCACTAACCGCATCCTGGATGATTTGCTCAAGGCGACTCGCCCGCGCTTCATGCGCCTGACCGCCAAGTTTTATGTGCGCGGCGGCATCTTCACCAACGTCGTCGCCGAGCATTGCAAAAAAGGCTGGAAACCTGCGCCGCGCGTGGATCTAACCGGCTTCGACCATCAATCGAACACTCGCGGATAAGCGATTGTTTTATTTGGGAATAGATTTCGGCACTTCCGGCGCGCGCGCGCAGGTGATCAATGCCGAAGGCCAGAGCGTTTGCGAAGACCACCGCGATTTCGGCACGTTGGATGAATACGAAACCGCGGACATTTGGCGCGACGCGATGTGGGATTTGATCTCTGCGTTGCCGCCTACGATTCGGTCACAACTCACCGCGATTGCAATCGACGGCACCTCGGGCACGGTGCTGGCGTGCGATGCGGACCTCAACCCACGCCACCCACCGCTGCTATACAACGATGCCCGCGCGGTCGACGAGGCATGCACGATTCAGCGCTTCGCACCGGTTGGTCATCCGGCTGCTGCAGTCACGTCAGGCCTGGCGAAAGTGCTGTGGCTCAGGCAGCGCATGGGCCTTACTGGCGCCCAGTTGTATCTAAACCAGGCGGACTGGTTATCCGGCTTGCTGACCGAACAAGGCGGAGTGACCGATTATCACAACGCGTTTAAAATGGGATTGGACCTCGACACGCTGGTTTGGCCGGAATGGGTAAACCATCTAGCAGACGTGCATTACCTACCCGTGCCGGCAATGCCGGGCTCGGTGTTGGCAACCATTTCGCATGCACGCTCGCGTTACCTCGGCATCAATCCTGAGTGCACGGTACGCGCTGGCACCACCGATTCCATCGCCGCCTTTCTCGCATCTGGTGCGAATCAAAGTGGTCAAGCGGTCACCTCGCTTGGCAGCACGCTGGTGTTAAAGCTGCTGTCCGACACCCGCGTCGAGTCGGCTGAGCATGGCGTGTACAGCCACTGGTTCGGCCAGCGCTGGTTGGCAGGCGGCGCTTCCAACGCGGGCGGTGCGGTGTTGCGCCAGTTTTTTGACGACCGCCAACTTGCGGCGCTGAGTTTAAAAATTGACCCCACCGTTCCCAGTACGCTCGACTACTTGCCACTCCCCGGAACCGGCGAACGTTTCCCAATCTACGATCCACACCTGTCGCCGCGTTTCACTCCCCGCCCTGCCGACGATGTGGAATTTCTGCATGGATTACTCGAAAGCCTCGCGCGGATTGAAACGCAAGGCTACAACTTACTAGCCGAACTCGGAGCCACGCCGTTGGTGCACGTACTCAGCGCGGGCGGGGGCGCTCAAAACCATACATGGGCACTGATTCGACAACGTTTGTTAGGCGTGCCTGTATTGAATGCGGCGCATACCGCGGCCGCTTATGGCGCTGCCCGCTTAGCGCGGGACGGGGATGAGTTATTTACTTGACTATATTTCGATGAGCAGCAGATCGGATGACTTGCCCGTGAAAAGACCGGGGAGAAGTCCAAGTTCATGAAACGAACTCCAAAAACTAACCCCGGAGGCGGGACAATGACGGTTAACGTTGCTGCGTCAAGCTGATACTACGTTCCCGCATTTCTTTATCCTTGGTCGCCCGCACATTCACGTCGTAACGCGCACCCCGGACTTTCACCGGTGGCCGAAAGGCAAAGCTGAAGTAACCCTGGGGATCGGCTCTTTGGGTGTTTTCAAAAATGCGTTGCGTAAGTCCGTAAATGCCTGCCGTCACATCAATATCGACTGAAGCATTGGGCAAAGTGCGCCCACGGACTTCGATTGGGCCAGGGCCCACTTCTGCGTTATCACGGGGCGAAATGATATCTAATGGGAAAATACCCGCCGGGGCCGCGTCAGTTGCTGCGGTGCGAAAATTCCAGCTAGTGCGGCTCGCGTTACCTGCCTGATCCCGGGCGCGCACGTCTACCGTATGATTTCCAATCGCCAAATTGCCGGGACGGTAGCTGAAATTTTGCGCCGTTATTGCACTTTGGGCGGTGACATCCTTACCATCAAATATGATCTTTACTGATTTGGGGTCGACTCCCGTGCCTCGCTCGTCATCAAAATTACCACTGACGGTTAAGCTTGCTGAGGACGGTACGGTTTCATTATCTTTTGGTGAAACGTTACTGACGTTGGGCGGCTCGTTATCATTCACCAAGCGTTGATCCAGTTGCGCTCGAGCGGTTTGCCCATTGGCCTGCAGCGTGCCGGTCACTTGGGAAGAGGGCGAGAATTTATCCTGACGACGAATCGTATAGCTGCCTTCGTAAACGCCTGCGCGCACTTCATCCATCGCCCGATTAGTGACCACGCCCGCAATGGTGAAGGAGGCTCGTCCGTGAGGCGTGCCGTTTAGGGTAAATTTAAGATCGGTGCCCGGCTCATAGCGCTCAATTTGGTCCGCTGTAAAACGATCGATTGAGACCGGTGTGGGGGCTGCGACTGATGCTGGTTGTGCCGAGGGAGGTTGTACTGGTTGTGCGCTCGCGAGCATTAGGCGTTGGTTCAAGCGCCCAATAGCGCGACGTTTACCCTGACTCAGTGTTGCGACGACCGCAGCATTGGACGGAATCCGATCTTGTTTGCGAATGGTATATGTACCTTCGTAGTACCCGCGGTCTGTTTCTTTAAGCAGAATCGTGCGGGGCACCCCCGTAATACGCAGACTGGCGCGGGCCGTGGGCGTACCTTGCAATGTAAATTGAAGTTCTGTACCTGGATCAAGTGCCGTGACCTGTTCAACGCCAAAGTTGTCGATGTGCGGGACGTTCGCCGCTGTTGCTAGGGGAGAAAAAAGGGTAAGTAACGCAAAGCTAACCGCCGCGCTCCATAGCGAAATCAATTTGGACTTGAACATTAAGTACTCCCAGAGTTGTTAGTAGGTTGCACGCAGACTGCTTATTAACTGCATCAGCGATGTCTATAGACTACCCTCGGCCCTCTCAACTCACAGGCAGACATTTCTTACAAGCGTGTAGTCATTCTGGCTCAGCTTAATCTGGTGGTAGGCGAATTTGCCCCGTATCCGGGTTACTCATGTTGAACAAACTCAAGCGTATTACCATCAGGGTCGCGGCAAAACAGCGCGGCGCGGCCGGATTTGCTCAAGGTATAGGTCACGCCTGCCTGATCCAGCCGCGCTTTCAATATCTCGAGTTGCGCCACACCCAATGCGATATGACGATCACGCCCGCCGTGTTCAGGACGGATAGAGCCTGTATCAGGATTGGGTAATTGCATCAAATGCAATTGCTGTTGGTCGTTTAACCCATACCAAAGACCGGGATAGGGCAACGCAGGACGGGCGAGTAGCGGGGCTAGGCCAAGCACCGATTCATAAAATGAGCGAGCCCTCTGCAGGTCGGATACCAGTAACCCCACGTGTAGTAACGCGGTAAAAATAGGCTCATGGGGCATAAGGTTTCTCTTGTAAAGATGGCTTTTCGAGGTGGCCTGAGAACAGACTGCCGGTAATAATCATCGCAGCACCGATCCATTCCTGGAGATTGAGGGTTTCGTTCACCCACCACCACGATGAGATCGCGGCCACAATTAGTTCAAATAGAAAAATGATGATGGCCTGGTTAGCCAGCGTATGCGATAGACCAAACTGGACCGCCACCGTCATCGCTCCGATGCATAGCCCCACGCCAAGCAAAATTAATGCGGTATGCAGGTTGAGCGTCGCAAGAAACGCAAAGGGTGCAGCTATAAAGGTGGTGGCCATTCCCGCCACGACGCATACCCCCATCCACACCGCGAGCGATTTAGCCCAATGGTCGGCTCCATCGACTTTGCGGGTAACCACATTCGCGAGCGCAAAACTCACGCCCGCCGAGAGTGCAATCCATTCTGCGCGATTGGCCGGAATGGGAAGGCCGCCGTCTGGTGGCCACAGCATCACCAGCGCACCCACAAAAGAAAACAACATAATCGCCCAGCCCGATAGCGTGAGCTTTTCCCCCAACAGTCCGCGGGCAAAAAAAACGGTCCATACCGGCGCTAGGTAAAACAGCAATACCACGCGCATCACTTCGCCTTCGATCACCGCCAATACATACGCCATATTGGTCCAGCCGGCAGCCAGCGCCAGAACGGCTAACCAGCCCAGATGCGCACGCGCAGTCAGCAAATGTCGCCAAGTAAAAGCGATCGCCAGCACTACGGGGATTAGGTAGGTAAGAAAAGCAGTCGCTACGCCGCCTGCCCCAGCGTTTTGCAATAAGCGATAGGGATACCAGATGAGCCCCCACATGGTGGCACCGAACAGCAAGCTGGGAATGGCCCAGACACGAGGAGAAGCGGGTTGCGACATATAATAGCCAGCTCTAAAAACAGTTCGTTGTGATCAACTCAAGCGTAATGAATCCAAGGCTCGCCGCGCTGCATCCCTACCCGTTCCAAAAATTGCGCGAATTGTTTGCCGGGGTGACGCCTCCGTCCGACTTATCGGCGATTAACCTATCTATCGGCGAACCCAAGCACGCCACACCGCAGTTTATTAAAGATGCGTTAATCGCGGGCATGGATGGACTGGCGAATTATCCCATTACCCAAGGCTCCGACGCGCTGCGCGCATCAATTGCCAACTGGGCCAACCGGCGGTATGGCGTAGAACTTGATCCCGCCACGCAGGTATTACCGGTGAACGGATCGCGCGAAGCGCTTTTTGCATTTGCCCAAGCCTGCGTCGATTCGAGCCGTCACGGCCGCCGCGTGATTATCTCGCCTAATCCGTTTTACCAAATTTACGAAGGTGCGGCGCTGTTGGCAGGTGCACGACCTTTTTTTCTGAATACGATTGCAGATACTGATTTTCAGATGGATTTCGCGCGCGTGCCGGAAGATTTGTGGCCGCAAGTTAATCTGGTGTACGTCTGTTCGCCCGGCAATCCGACTGGCAAAGTGATGACGCTAGCCGACTGGAAGGCGTTGTTTAACCTGTCGGAGCAACATGGTTTTGTGATCGCTGCGGACGAGTGTTATTCGGAAATCTATTTTGAGTCTGCGCCCTTGGGTGCGCTGACTGCCGCTAAACAAGTCGGGCGCGATTTTAGTCGTCTGGTCATTTTTAATTCGCTGTCCAAACGTTCCAACGTTCCCGGTCTGCGCTCAGGCATGGTGGCGGGCGATGCTGAGCTGATCAAACAGTTTCTGCTGTATCGCACTTATCACGGCAGCGCGATGAGCCCCGCCGTGCAGACAGCCAGCATCGCAGCTTGGAATGACGAAGCGCATGTGATCGAAAACCGACGTTTATACGCTGAAAAATTTGCCGCTGTGATGCCGCTGCTGCAGCCGCATCTGAGCTTTGATGCGCCCGATGCAGCGTTCTACCTGTGGGCCAGAGTCCCCGGGGACGACGACCAAAACTTTGCGCGCGAACTCTATCGCCACCACTATGTAACGGTGTTGCCCGGCAGCTATCTGGCGCGCGACGCGGCCGGCTGCAATCCCGGGCGTGGCTATGTTCGCATTGCGCTGGTCGATAGCGTGGAGGCCTGTGTCGAGGCGGCCCACCGTATCGCATCTTTTGTAAGCAATGCGCGTTGAGTGCATCTGCCCCACACGAATACATCATTCTCTTTTCGACTCTTTTCGAGCTCTCTCCCTTCAACCCTTTTTATTAATTAAGGAAACCCCATGCAAGAACTGCAAACCGTCATTGAAAATGCCTTTGAGCAGCGTGCTGAGATCACCCCGCGCAATGCCGAGTCGCGGGTTAAAGACGCCGTCATGACGGTTATCGAGAAGCTGGATAAGGGCGAACTACGCGTAGCCGAGCGCACGGACGGCCAAAACTGGATTACCCATCAATGGATTAAAAAAGCGGTGCTGCTGTCGTTTCGTCTGGAAGACAACTCATTTATTAAAGGCGGTTTTACTAACTATTTCGATAAAGTGCCGAGCAAATTCGCTGATTACAATTCACGCGATTTCCGTGAGGGCGGCTTTCGAGTGGTGCCTCCAGCTGCCGCCCGCCGCGGCGCGTATGTGGGCAAAAACGTGGTGTTGATGCCGTCCTATATCAATATTGGTGCGTATGTAGATGAAGGCACCATGGTCGACACATGGGCCACGGTCGGTTCCTGTGCGCAGATCGGTAAAAACGTGCATTTAAGTGGTGGCGTAGGCATAGGCGGCGTGTTGGAACCGGTGCAAGCTAACCCAACCATCATCGGCGACAACTGCTTTATTGGCGCCCGTTCCGAAGTAGTTGAAGGCGTGATTGTGGAAGACAACTGCGTGATCTCGATGGGCGTATACATTGGGCAGAGCACCAAAATATACGATCGAGAAACGGGGGAAGTCAGTTTCGGGCGGGTACCGTCTGGCTCTGTGGTGGTGAGTGGAAATCTGCCTTCTAAAGACGGCAGCTACAGCTTGTATTGCGCAGTGATCGTTAAGAAAGTGGATGAGAAAACCTTGTCCAAAGTCGGTATTAACGAACTATTGCGAGGCATCTAACTTTTTTAGTTCGACCTACACGGGAATAGGCCCCACCTGACGCCATCACCCTATTCTTGGCATTACACTGATGCAGTCATCTGTCTGACCCAATTAGATTTTTATGGAGCACCCATGCTAAAAAAACTTTGCTCGACTAAAACCCTGATCACGGCAAGTCTTACGTTATTAATTCTGACCGGATGTGAGACCAATCCGGTTTCGGGTCGGCAACAACTGATACTGGTATCGGAGGAGCAAGCGCAGCAGGCTTCTGCACAAGCCTATGTCCAGACTTTGGCTGCGGCTCAGAGCAAGGGCAAGCTTAATGACGATGCCGCACTTACGGCACGCGTCAAACGGATTACTGACCGTCTGGTTGTACAGGCGGGCAATATGTATCCACCGAGCCGAAGCTGGAAATGGACTATAGCAGTCATTGATGAGCCCACTCTCAATGCGTGGGCAATGCCCGGCGGCAAAATGGCGATTTACACCGGCATTATCCAAAAACTTACGCTGACCGACGCTGAAATTGCACAAATTATGGGGCATGAAATGTCTCACGCGTTGCTCGGTCATGGCCGTGAACGTATGTCCCGTGCGATGGCTACTCAAGGCGGTTTACAACTTGGTTCGATTCTAACGGGACGCGATTTATCGCTGCTCGCGCCTGTTGCCGATGTGGCGCTCACTTTACCTAATAGCCGCCAAGCGGAATCAGAAGCTGATCGCTACGGGGTGGAGCTTGCTGCCCGTTCAGGCTTTGATCCCCACGCGGCAATCACACTGTGGGAAAAAATGGGTCGCGCAAATAGCGGAGGCCAACCGCCGCCATTTTTGAGTACGCATCCTGCACCGGCGAATCGCCTCCAAGCGCTGCAAGATTTGCTGCCCAGCATGATGCCGGTGTACGAAAAAGCCCGCAGCTAATTAATCTGGTGTAGCGCGAACTTGAGTTAACGGTAACGGGGTTTCGCTGTGGGTTTGCCTTGCGCAATGCGCGGCTTACGGCGTGGGCTCGGGGCCATTTCAGCCCATTCGAGAATTTGCGCGACCACATCATCTTCCAATTCGGTTTTTTGCCCGCGGCGTAACTGCGGTGGCAAGCTGATTGGCCCAAAACGAATTCGGGTCAAGCGCGATACCATCAAACCCAGATGCTCAAAAATCCGCCGCACTTCACGCTTGCGACCTTCCTTGATAATCACGCGATACCAGCGGTTGGAGCCCTCGCCGCCCGCGACAAATAGGCTTTGCAATTTGGCAGGACCGTCGTCCAGTTCAACACCATCAAGTAGTTTCTGAATCATTTCCTCGGAAAGCTCGCCCAACACCCGCACTGCATACTCGCGCTCGACTTCAAAACGCGGGTGCATCAAGTTGTTGGCGAGTTCGCCCGAGGTGGTAAAAATCATCAGTCCTTCGGTATTAAAGTCGAGTCTGCCAATAGCAATCCATTTGGAGCCACGCAGTTTTGGCAGATTGTCGAATACGGTATCACGCCCTTCCGGATCGTCGCGGCTGACGATTTCACCTTCGGCCTTGTGATAAATCAGGATGCGGGTGCGTTTATCTTCAAAGCGCAAATACACCCGTTTACCGCTGACCTTAATTATGTCGCGCGCATTGACCTTGCTGCCTAAGATCGCCGGTTCACCGTTAACCTGAACGCGGCCTTCGCTGATCCAGGTTTCCATCTCGCGGCGCGAGCCGAGACCGGCAGACGCCAACGCTTTTTGCAGACGTTCCTCAACTAAAACCTGCTCTACGACAGGTTGCATGCGTCGTGCAGCACGGCCGGAAGGGGTGGCGGGCGGACGACTTGAAGGGGTGCGGGGCATTTATGCGGTCTCGGAAATGGGGTTGCCGCGCGCGACTTCGATAATAGCGTGGGGCGTAAAGGTTTCGGGCGGGAGGCTCGCGCCCAACTCGGGAATTAACACAGTTTCATCCGATGTGATCAAATTGCCAAGCTCTTCCAGCGGGGGCAGCTCAGATAAGGCACGCAAGCCCAGATCACTTAGAAAATGTCCCGTCGTACCAAACAAGGTGGGGCGACCCGGCACATCTCTGTGGCCGAGGGCTTCGATCCATTCGCGTTCTTCCAAGGTTTTAATGATATTGGGGTTGACCGTTACCCCGCGAATCTCTTCGATATCCCCCCGCGTCACCGGTTGACGATACGCAATGATCGCCAAAGTTTCGAGTACGGCGCGCGAATAACGCGGCGGCTTTTCATTTTTTAATCGGCTGAGCCACGGCTGCATTTCAGCCCGCGTTTGAAAGCGCCAGCCATCGGCGACCTGCACTAATTCCACGCCTTTGTGCTGCCATTGCTGACGTAGCTCTTCCAATGCCAAGCGCAACTGGTCGTGAGATAGCTCATGCTCAAACATGCGCTTGAGCTCGCTCAGCGATAAGGGCTCGGGCGCCACCAGCAGGGCCGCCTCGAGTAGGGTCCTTAAGTCATCCAGGCTTTCATTCGGCTGCAGATTCATGCAATCTCACATAGATGGGTGAAAACGATTCCGCCTGCGTCACGTCGAGCAGCGTTTCTTTGGTTAATTCTAAAACGGCTAAAAAAGTCACTACGAGTTCATGTACGGACGAAGCTTCCGGAAACAACATCTTGAATTCCATGAACTCTCCAGGCACAAGTCGTTTTAAAATACGGCTCATATGTTCGCGTATCGATAGCGCCTGATGACCGATACGGTGGTGAGTAATATTTTTGGCCCGCGATAAAATGGCCAGCCACGCTGCAGTCAATTCCTCCGGATGCAACATTGGCAAGCGTTTGGCTGTAGAGGGTAAAAATACGCTTACAGCATCAAACTCTCGTCCTGCCTGCGGCAATGCATCCAGTTTCTGCCCTGCCCGTTTCATTTGTTCGTATTCCAGCAACCGCCGTACCAGTTCCGCGCGCGGGTCTGCAGCTTCATTGGCTTCATCGACAGGCTCAACACGCGGCAGCAACATGCGGGACTTAATGTCGATCAGCATCGCGGCCATCAGTAGATATTCTGCGGCGAGTTCCAACCGCGTTTTACGGGCGGCCTCAACGTAGGTCATATATTGCCGGGTTAAGGCGGCCATCGGAATATCCAGCACATCTAGATTTTGACGGCGAATCAGATACAGCAGTAAGTCCAGCGGACCTTCAAAAGCTTCAAGAAACACCTCAAGTGCATCCGGCGGAATGTACAGGTCGTGAGGCAGTAGTGTGAGCGGCTCGCCCCTGACTTTGATCACCGAGGCGGTAGGGGTTTCCAGCAGCGAGGGGGCATTCATCAGTGCATTTTACCCGAGTCTCTCGGCCTTACCTCGCTACCCGGCATGCGGCTTTAGCCAAACGTCAATCCCATCGCCTCGCGGACGTCGCGCATGGTGTCGCGTGCCATTTCCTGGGCCTTCTCGCAGCCATCGGCAATAATATTGCGCACTTGATCCGGGCTATCTTCAAAGTACTGCGCGCGTTCGCGAATAGGCGCGAGCTCTTTTAGCACCGCCTCTATCACGGGTTGTTTGCATTCGAGGCAACCTATTCCGGCAGTGGTACATCCTTGCGTCACCCAGTCACGGAGGTCGCCGTCTGAATAAACAAGATGAAACTGCCAGACTGGGCAATTCTGGGGGTTGCCGGGGTCAGCCCGTCGCACACGCGCGGGATCGGTCGGCATGGTGCGGATTTTTTTCGTGATGACTTCAGGGTCTTCACGCAGCGCAATGGTGTTGTTATACGACTTGGACATTTTCTGGCCGTCCAGCCCCGGCATTTTGGGCGCTTCAGTCAATAAGGCTTCAGGCTCGACCAGAATCATTTTGCTGGCGCCTTCCAAAAAGCCAAACAGGCGTTCGCGGTCATTCATGGTCAGATTCTGCGCGTCGTTCAACATCGCTTGGGCGGATTCCAGCGCTTCGGTGTCGCCCTGCTGTTGATACGCGGTGCGGCATTCTTCGTATAGCCGGGCTTTTTTGGAGCCAAGTTTTTTAACCGCCGCCTGGGCTTTTTCTTCAAAACCCACTTCGCGACCATACACATAATTAAAGCGTCGACATATCTCACGCGTGAATTCGATATGCGGCACCTGGTCTTCGCCTACAGGTACGAGATTGGCGCGGTATATCAGGATGTCAGCGCTTTGCAGTAAGGGATAGCCCAGAAAGCCGTAAGTCGATAAATCCTTTTCAATGAGTTTTTGTTGCTGATCTTTATACGTCGGCACGCGTTCGAGCCAGCCAAGGGGCGTCATCATCGACAGCAGCAGATGGAGTTCTGCATGCTCGATTACGCGTGACTGCACAAACAGGGTTGCCTGCGCAGGATCAACCCCGGCGGCGAGCCAGTCGATCACCATGTCGCGCACATTTTGATCAATGATCTGCGGCGTGTCGTAATGCGTGGTGAGCGCATGCCAGTCGGCGACAAAAAACAGGCACTGGTACTCGTTTTGCAGATGTAACCAGTTTTTAAGCACACCGTGGTAATGCCCAAGATGCAATTGCCCGGTGGGGCGCATGCCTGAAAGAACGCGGTCGGAATACATGAGGGAGGCCAGAGGCTAGGTTAGGAAAGGTCAGGCCAGTACAAGCTGGATAAGGGTGACCAATTGGCCAGGGGCAAGCCCCGTGATGAAGGCGATCAAACCGATCAAGACCGTAATGACGGGCCACAGAATTTGGTTAAGCACGCCGGTGATGAGCAGGCCCAGCAGGATAAAAAAACCATAGGGCTCAATCCTGGAGTATGTAGCAGCGGCTTTGTAAGGTAATAGGCTGATAGCGATACGTCCGCCATCAAGCGGCGGTAAGGGCAACAAATTCAACCCCATCAAAATCACGTTGATGAATACTCCGGCGGCACCCATGAGCATGAGTGGGGTAGAAAATGCGTTGCCCAGGGCATAGCCGATTTGTATCATCAACGCCCAAAATATGCCCATCAAAAAATTAACACCGGGCCCGGCCGCCGCAACCCATAACATGTCTTTTTTGGGCCGCCGCAGATTAGCAAAATTCACCGGCACCGGCTTGGCCCAGCCAAATAAAATCGCCCCTCCTCCCAGCAATTTGCTGGTTAGCAAAATCACCAACGGGACTAGTAACGTGCCGACCGGATCGATGTGCTTAAGAGGATTGGCGGTGATGCGGCCCTGTTGGGCGGCGGTCATATCGCCGAAGAAGCGGGCGACATAGCCATGAGCAGCTTCGTGCAGTGTGATGGCAAAAATGACTGGGAGTGCAAAAACGGCAATTTTTTGCAGCAGGCTTAATTCTTCCATCTAATTCTCGAAATCCGCAGTATCGCCCTTGCCGTAACGTAGCACGACCGGGGTGTCAGTCGTGAGATCCACGATGGTAGTCGGCGTCATACCACCGGCCCCGCTATCGATCACTAACTCCACTTGATGTTGGAGCCGTTCGCGGATTTCCCACGGCTCGCACAGAGGCACGTCTTCACCTGGCAATAGCAGGGTCGAGGACAAAATCGGTTCGCCTAATTCTCCCAGTAGCGCTTGCACGACAGAATGGTCCGGCACACGCAGACCGATGGTGTCGTTTTTTTTATGCAGCAGGCGTTTGGGCACTTCGCGAGTGCCACGTAAAACGAAGGTATAGGCGCCAGGGGTATGCGCTTTCAAAAAACGAAACTGCGCGTTGTCTACCTGCGCGTAGTGACCGAGCTCCGATAAATCCCGACAGACAAGTGTGAGATCGTGCCCCACATCCAGGCCCCGCACGCGCAACAAACGCGTGGCCGCATCCTTATTGCCAATCTGGCAACCTAGCGCATAGCAAGAATCGGTGGGATAAACGATGACGCCGCCTTGCTTGATGATCTGGACAGCTTGCTGAATCAGCCGAACCTGGGGATTGTCGAGATGGATATTAAAAAATTGAGACATGGTGATTAATGTGCGATTTGTAAGTTTTTAACTTCGGGCCAGTCCAGCCAAACCGGTTTGCAGTAATAGGGCAAAGCAGGCAAGCGACCTATATCAATTCCCTCGCCCGGCGCATGAAAATCAGCCCCCCTAGACGCTTTGAAACCAAACGCGCGCGCCAGATCGGCGAATTTACCGTACTCAGACGGGTGATGGCTCCCGGTCACCACCTCAATCCCCTCGCCGCCCAAGGCCCGAAATGCATCCAAGAATAGATGCAGCTCACGCGCCTTGAACGCGTATCGCCCCGGGTGCGCGATCACCGCTATCCCTCCACTGACGCGAATCCAGCTGACCGCATTTTCCAGCGTAGTCCATTCGTGTTCGACGTAACCAGGGTGACCGGGTGTAAGAAACCGTTTGAAAGCGGTGCGCATATCGGGCGCATGCCCCTCTGCAATTAGCCAACGAGCAAAATGGGTGCGGCCAATAATGTGTTTGTTTACCGCATAGTCGCTGGCGCCATGGAACGCTCCGAGGATTCCAGCCCTGGCCAGATCATCGCCTATGCGTTGCGCACGTGCGGTACGCCCTATGCGAATACTGTCGAGGCCCCGCGCCAATTCTGGGTTCAACGGATCGATACGCAAGCCGACAATATGCACCGTATGTCCGGCCCAAGTAACTGAAATTTCCACCCCCGGGATGAACGCCATGCCGGCGTCATCGGCAGCGCTTTGAGCCTCAGCTAATCCCGCAACATCGTCGTGATCGGTCAGCGCGAAAACATCCACGCCATTGGCCGCCGCACGCGCAACGACTTGGGCAGGAGGCAAAACACCATCAGAAATATGGGAATGACAATGCAGGTCAATGTTTAACATTAATGCCGGGACACTGGAAAGCGCTTGGTCTGGAGGGAGAATCATAGCAAAATATGCAAGCTAAAAATTGCCAGGTGCCCGCGCCGTCCTTAAATGAAAAAGTTTCTGTTTGATCTTTTCCCCGTCATCATTTTTTTTATCGCCTATAAACTGGGGGATGCCAATGCAGAAGCGACGCGCCATTTACTTCAGAGTGTAGGCTTACCTCAACCCACGGGCGTCAACGAGAAACCAGGAATTTACCTGGCGACTTTCATCGCTATCCTTGCGAGCGTCGCCCAGCTTTTATGGGTAAAGCTGCGCGGGCAAAAGGTGGAGACAATGCTGTGGGTGAGTTTCGGCATCATTCTCGTATTCGGTGGTGCGACTTTATGGCTGCACGATGAGAGCTTCATTAAATGGAAGCCCACCGTGTTGTATTGGTTTTTTGCGGGTGCAATTTTTGGCGCCGCATTGTTTGGCCGTAATCTTATTCGCGGATTAATGGACGCTCAGATGGAACTTCCCGAAGTCGCCTGGAGTCGACTCAACCTCAGTTGGGGTGGATTTTTTGCGATCATGGGGCTTGTAAACCTGTGGGTCGCCTTCAACTACTCGACAGATGACTGGGTTAACTTCAAGCTGTTTGGCAGCATGGGATTGATGTTGATATTTGTGATTGCTCAAGGGATGATGCTTTCAAGGTATCTGGATAAGGAAGAAAACCAATAATGTTGTATACCATCGTCGGGGAGGATGTCCCCGGCAGTCTGGACAAACGGCTTGCTAATCGGGCTAACCATCTGGCGCGGCTGCAGACGCTGCAAAACGAAGGGCGTCTATTGCTTGCGGGACCTTTTCCCGCAATCGATGGCAACGACCCGGGCCCTGCTGGGTTTACGGGCAGTCTGATTGTGGCTGAATTCGATACCTTGTCATCGGCACAAACATGGGCTGACAATGATCCTTATATTGAGGCAGGGGTGTATGCCTCGGTCAGCGTTAAACCGTTCAAGAAGGTATTACCGACATGAATACCGCCGACTTAATTCAACAGCGTCTCGCTACGCTGCAACCTGAAAATGTAGTGTTAGAAGACGAAAGCGCACAGCATGCTGGCCACGCAGGCGCCGCGTCTGGAGGCGGGCATTTTCGTTTGACCTTAGTCTCACCTCAGTTTAGGAACTTAACTACACTCGCGCGACACCGATTGGTTTATGCTGCTATGGGCGAGTTGATGCAGCGTGAAATACATGCACTATCTATTACTGCACTCACCCCCGAAGAACTTTAAAATAAGGAATCCGTATGCGTAAGACCCTCCTCACCTCCCTGATACTGCTGGCTTTGGCACCGATGGCTTATGCTGAAGATGCTAAACCAGCTGCCGCACCCACCGCCATGGATGCCAATAAACCGGTTGCAGTAGTAAACGGCAGGGAAATACCGGCTGCCTACGGGGAAATACTCAAACGCGAAATGATTGCACAAGGCCAGCCTGACAATCCGCAATTGCAATCTCGCGTTCGTGAGTCATTAATCAATATGGAAATCCTCTCGCGCGCCGCGATGGAAAAAGGTCTGGACAAAGATCCTTTAATCGCTGCTGCCGTTGATATTCAGCGCAAGAATCTCTTTGCTAAAGTCTATATCGAAGACTACATTAAGAATCACCCCGTTACCGATGCCGAGATTCAATCCGAATACGACAAGGCAAAAGCCTCGGCCCCTGCCACTGAATATCATGCCAGCCACATTTTGGTCAAAACAGAAGCAGAGGCGAAAAAAATCCTGGGTGAGTTAAGCAAGAAAGCCAAATTTGCAGATCTTGCCAAAAAATATTCGCAAGATCCGGGTTCGGCTAAAAACGGCGGAGATTTGAACTGGTCTGATCCTAATGCTTTCGTTAAGGAATTTTCCGAAGCGCTGGTCGGACTTAAAAAAGGAGAGATTACCAAAACACCGGTGAAAACCCAGTTTGGCTACCACATCATCAAACTGGATGACACTCGCCCCACGAAAATCCCTCCGCTGGCCGAAGTAAAAGGCGAAGTGCAAAAACAGCTTCAGCAGAAACGGGTACGTGATGCGATTGCTGGCGCGCGCACTGCAGCAAAAGTCGAATAGTGCAAAGTCCGCGTCTGCGGACGAAAATTAAATAATATTGTTGGGGGCAGATGCCCCCCACTTAAGGGGAATCATATGGCTTCCAAAGAACAAAACCATTTGCAGGATACGTTTCTGAATACTTTGCGCAAGGAACGGATTCCTGTCTCCGTGTTTCTGGTAAACGGAATCAAACTAATGGGCCGGATCGAGTCTTTTGATCAGTTTGTAGTCCTCCTAAAGGGCCAGGACCAAGCTGCCCAAATGGTATTCAAACACGCCATATCGACAATCTCGCCTTCACGTGAGGTCGTGCTACCGCAGCGCGAAGCGGAAGCCTAATTGCTCAATTATGCGTCAGGATATTTAATCCTCCTGACGCAGATTACCGCTTGCAATATGCGTCAGTAAATCCAGTGCGGTTTTCGCGTCAAGCAAGGCTACTATCTTTCCACGATAGGGTTGTGAGGCAACAGCCGCCGCGCCGTTAAGCATCTCCACATTTTTAATGTACATCACTATCTGAGCTGTCGGATGCTCCTGCAGCCAGTCCTTTATCGTACCTTCATGTAATTCCACCAAAGGCTGTTGTAAACGCCCAAAGAACTGGTATTGGTCATGGTATTTGCCTGCGTTCGCGACCAAGTGACCGCTATCCTGCGATTGACGAATCGCGCGCGAGATAGGATGAACATCATATTCCGGGTAAAGCGTGGGGGCTAAAGCAGTTTGCATCAGCGCAGGCGCCGCTACGCCCATTAGCCCGATCACGATAATGGGGTGAGCAAACTTGCGAACAGCAAAGGCCGCTATCGCAACCAATGCCAAAATGACTCCCGGCCACAATGCGGGCAGCACCTCAAATTTGTCCTTGGGTAGGGGCACGACTCCCACCGCTACGAGCATCATGCCCATAGCTATTACTAATATGAACAAGATAGGTGGCGTGAAGCTACCAGTTTTTTTTGGGGGGCGGTCTTGTGATGACAATACCCGTGCAACGAGTAACGCAAAAGCCGGGAACAGCGGCATCAGGTAATGCGCCTGCTTGCCACTAATGAAAGAGAACGCAATAAAGATAGGCACTATCCACGCGATACAAAACCGCCCGCCGCGATCCAGGCCGAATTGGGTATACCGCGTGATGCCACGCCACATCTCGGGCCACACCACCCACGGGAATAGCAATACAGGCATTAACGCCAGATACCACCAGATGGGTCGCTGATGCGCAAACGATTCCACCATGCGATTTGCGGTCTGGCCCCAAAAGATTGCATTACGATATTCCTCTCCTCCCGCGATGCCTGCAGGGATGGCCCAGGCGAGCGCGATAGCTGCGCCTGATATCACGGCGGCCAGCATGCCACTGAACCACCGCGCCCAACGTAAACCCGGATTCCACCAAGGTGCCAGTACGACGACGGGCAAGACTTGCAGCAACATCACCGGGCCTTTAGTCAGCACCCCCAGCCCTATGGATAAGCCGAGTAACGCAAAGCCGCGCGCGGGTTTGCCATCCGCCGCGATGAGGACGCCATGTATGCCAATCAATACAAAAAAAGCCAGCATGACGTCAAACATGATCCAAGTGGAGGAAATGGCCCACACCAGATAGCTGGTCAATATAATGGCGGCCTGCCCGCCAAGACCGCTGCGTTCCGGCCACAGTCTCTTCGCCAGCGCAAAAGTCAGCCCCAATCCTCCCGCTGAAAATAGCGGCGACACTAGCCGTGGCCACCATTCATTCACGCCAAATACGGCCCAGCCTGCCTGAAACATCCACATCATCAGCGGAGGTTTGTGACTATAGACTTCGCCGTTTTTGAAGGGCACCAGAAAGTCGCCGCGCAGCCACATTTCCCATGCGACTCCCACGTAGCGGGTTTCGTCGATGGGCGTGATCGGGCGTGCCAGCATCGCCACTGCGGTCAATAGCAGTAACATCACCCACGCCAACAGCAGCATCAGCCGCTCGCTACGGCGTTCATTGTTGCCTAGTGCATGCAAGTCAACGCTCCGCCCCATTCATAGTCGTATCCAGACCCAGTTCTTGCCGGTGTCGCCGATACAAATATATCCCCAACACGCCGGATATCAGAAACAACACAATTGCGCCCGCAAGTTTGGTGGCGGGCGCAACATGAACGCCACTGCCGACCAACGCAAAAACCAGCGTCTGCGGCAAATAACCCAAAAAAGTACCTGAAAAAAAGGCCAACGGCCGAATGCTGGAAATGCCAGCAGCCAGATTGGTGAGCAAATTATTGCCCACCGGCAAAAGTCGTATCAGTAAGGTCATCGAAAAAGGATGCTGGCCTATAAAGGCATCGAAGCGTTTAGCCCGTTCACCGAGCCGTGAGCGCAACAGACCTTTGCCAAATAATCGCGCATAAACAAAAGTCAGCATGCCACCTAAAAGCGCAGCCGAAGCGCCCAGTAGAGTGCCTAACATCACGCTGAACGCATAACCCCCCAGAAACGCGATGATCTGACGCGGCAGGCCAATACCGGTAAAAATTGCGCCCATCGCCAGAAACACCAGCATGCCTTGCACGCCATGGCGTCTGACGTGCTCATTGATCCAGGTCTCATTAACACTGTGGCCCAGGTCAGTCATTTCAAACAGATAACCCAGCAGTGCAAGACTCGCAATCAGCCCTAAACCTTTGAGGATGACGCGTGCGTTCATTCGGTATCTGAATCAGGTTCGATGATTGGCAAACGTACCCGTCGCTGCAGCCAAGCCACACCGAACAGATCGACAATCCCTACCCATAGCCTGTTATGCACGCCGTATTTGGAAGTGCCGCGTTCGCGTGCGCGGTGATGGACCGGCACGGACACTACTGCCCCACCCCCACGCAATACCAACGCCGGCAAAAAACGATGCAAATGGTCGAAGTTGGGTAATCTCAAAAAAGTTTCGCGCGCAAAAAGCTTAAGCCCGCAGCCGGTATCCGGCGTATTGTCCTTCAACATACGCGAACGCACGCCATTCGCCACTTTCGACGACAGTCGTCGCAGAAAAGTATCGTTGCGACGCGCGCGCCACCCTGCCAGCAGTTCCAGATTTTTTGGTTGGTTTTTTTCCGCCAACTTGGCTAGTAAAGAAGGGATATCCGCAGGGTCGTTCTGCCCATCGCCATCCAGAGTAGCTATCCACTCATATCGCGCCGCCCGAACTCCACTTGTCACCGCCTGGCTTTGTCCGCAGGAATGGCGATGACGGATCACGCGCAACATCGGAAATTCCGGCTTCAGTTTTTCTAATACAGATTGGGTATCGTCGGTACTGCCGTCATCAATATATAGAATTTCAAATTCCACTTTTGACTGCAACGCAGCCACAATTTCGCGTACCAAGGGGTCGATATTGTCCTGTTCATTTTTGACAGGGACAAGCACGGATAACCTGCCATGGTAAGGATAGTTGGGCATAAGGACTCGACTGAGTTGGGAGTACTTGCGCCGGGGGTTGATCGCAAGGCTGAGCAGTCAAAGGTCGCAATTATAATCCATCGCTTAGGTGCTAAAGCACACGGTATAAGGGCTGCGCATGACGGTATTAAATTGCGATACGCGAAGTCGCATTGGCCCAATCGTAACTATTAGGCACTCAATTGTTTTGGATTTGTTTGCCAGGAGCAACCATGCGATTTAGGATCGAGTCAAAGTCCATGCTTTGGTCCGATGCATCACCGACTTGGACGTGGACTGGCATTAGGGTCGGACAAAAAGCCAATCTTCTTTAAGCCTGCTTTCGAAGCTTCGGACATAACTTCGGCCACCACCTGATATCTCGTCATCTTATCCGCGCGTAGATGCAGTTCCGGTTGTGGACTAAGGGCTGCAGCGGCAATCATGCGACGTTTCATGTCGACTTGATCGATAATCTCGCCATTCCAATACACCACGCCTTTTTCGTTTATTCCGAGCTGCACACTTGCTACCTTATTAATATTCGGATGGCTCGAAGCTTTGGGCAATTCTATTTTTACAGAATGGGTGAGTAGGGGCGCGGTAATCATAAATATGACGAGTAGCACCAGCATGACGTCGATCAGCGGGATCATATTGATCTCGGCCATCGGCTTTGTCTCAGCTTTCTGATCGAAGCCACCAAAAGCCATACTATCCGCCTCCTTGTGGATTGGATGCAGTATTAGCAGTCATGGGAGTCAAATTGTTGACGTGCGAGCCGGTGGTGAGAAAAGCGAACAAATCATGTGCAAAAGCATCCAGTTTGGAGAGTAGCAATCGATTGCTGCGTACACTCGCGTTGTAGGCCAGTACTGCAGGTACCGCTACCACCAGGCCCAAGGCCGTCATAATCAGCGCCTCGCCTACTGGGCCGGCGACCCTGTCCAATGTGCCTTGTCCCGACATCCCAATATTCATCAACGCTTGATATACGCCCCAAACGGTGCCGAATAGTCCGACGAAGGGAGCTGTACTCCCCACAGACGCCAGTACGGTAAGACCGGACTCGATCCGGGCTGTTTCCTCATCGATGATGCGGCGAATGGCGCGTGTCACAAACTCAGCAGCACTGCCTGCTTCATTGAGTCGATCCGCGCCGTGGCGCGCATGGTGATCGACGGCCTGAGCCGCGTGGTAGGTCAAGCGCGAAAAAGGGTCGTTGGAGTTTTGCTGCAATTGCATGACAACGGCCTGAAGCGATGGTGCATTCCAAAACATGTCGAGAAAGCGCTTTGAATGCTGGCGAGTGGTCAGCGCCTGGATCGACTTAACGGTGATGAAATACCATGTCCCCATCGACATTAGGACCAGAATAACAAGAGCGCTTCGTGTGACTCCATCGGATTGGGCCAGAAAACCGCCCAAACTGAACGCTGAAATATGATCCACAGGGTTATTCCTCCAAGCTGAAATTAATGGGGACGTTGGCCCTGGCTGCCACAGACTTGCCACCTTAATTAATTAGCGGGCACAAAACGCCAGTCGCGAACTTTGTCATTCGCAGCTTGATCAAGCCGCGGCCACCCGCTTGATGTATTCAGCTCCACTTTCCCGGCAGTTCCTAATGCGCTCACGTAAACACGCAATAGCACAATGCCTTCTTCATGTCGTCGCTTTGACTGCGGCGGCTTCCCAGAAAAGACAGGCATAACCTTACTGAATGTATTGATTTTTTTGAATGCTTTAGGAGCTAATACCTTAGGCCTTATAAACCCCGCAGGTAAGTATTGTGCAATAGTTGAGTTTCTTATTTGTAGATTTCTTATTAGGGGTAGGTGCTTAACTGCACCCAAAACCTCAGCGCCTATTGAATGCTGAATGCTAACTGGCGGAGAAGGCGGGATTCGAACCCGCGTTAGGAATTAACCTAAACACGCTTTCCAGGCGTGCGACTTAAACCACTCATCCACCTCTCCGAAGCGGGCGAATGATACCGGAAGGCCAAGTTACGGGCAAACCATAACGCCTGGTCTTAACGCTTTCCAAGTATCAATCTTACAAAATTTTTGTGTTGGGTATTGAACGCGCTTTTTTAATCCCCAAATTATGGCAAAGCTATTTTTGAGGGAGCAAGTATGCAGGACGAATCAAATCCCACGCTCGACATGATGCAAGACGACACGAATGGTCTTGAACGAACCATGCCCGAGATGGAAGAGCGATTAAAGACAGCCGAATCGGCAGCTGAGGAACATCGCGATGCCTGGCTGCGTGCCAAGGCCGAAACCGAAAACATGCGCCGCCGCGCACAAACCGATGTCGATAACGCACGCAAGTTTGCGGTCGAGAATTTTGCGAATGAAATGCTGGCGGTCAAAGACAGCCTCGAATCCGCGTTGATGGTCGACACGCCGAGCGTTGAGAACCTGAAAGACGGCGTGGATTTGACCTTGAAGCAATTGGCCTCGGTGTTTAGCAAATTCAGCTTGAGCGAGATCAATCCGATGGGTGAAAAATTTGATCCCCATCAACATCAGGCGATTGGCATGCTCGATTCAGATCAAGCCGCCAACACCGTCGTGAACGTGCTGCAAAAAGGCTATCGATTGCACGACCGCACCATCCGCCCCGCGCTGGTGATGGTAGCGAAAGCACGGGATTGAGCCATCCACTTGGACATAGCAGCTTGAAATAGCGCCACTCTCCCCCATATCAAACTCAGTTCAACATTCATTTATAAGGAAATATCATGGGACGCATTATCGGAATTGACCTCGGCACCACCAACTCGTGTGTAGCGGTGATGGAAAACGGCACCCCGAAAGTGATCGAGAATTCGGAAGGTGCGCGCACCACGCCTTCGGTTGTCGCGTATGCCGAAGACGGCGAAATTCTGGTCGGTGCCCCGGCCAAGCGTCAGGCAGTGACCAACGCCAAAAACACGCTGTACGCGATCAAACGTCTGATCGGCCGTCGCTTTGAAGAGCCGATGGTGCAAAAAGACATCGGTCTGATGCCCTACAAAATCGTTAAGGCCGACAACGGCGACGCGTGGGTAGAAGTGCGCGACCAGAAAATGGCTGCGCAGCAGGTGTCTGCCGAAATCCTGCGCAAGATGAAGAAGACCGCCGAGGATTATCTGGGTGCTGAAGTCACCGAGGCGGTGATTACCGTGCCGGCCTACTTCAACGACAGCCAACGCCAGGCAACCAAGGACGCCGGCCGGATTGCCGGTCTGGACGTGAAGCGCATTATCAACGAGCCGACCGCAGCGGCGTTGGCGTTTGGCATGGACAAGAAGGAAGGCGACCGCAAGATTGCGGTGTATGACCTGGGCGGCGGCACGTTTGACGTGTCGATTATCGAAATCGCCGACATGGACGGCGAGCACCAGTTTGAAGTGCTGTCGACCAACGGCGACACCTTCCTCGGCGGCGAAGACTTCGACCAGGCGCTAATCGACTACATCACCGAGGAATTCAAGAAAGAGCAAGGCGTTGACCTGAAGAAGGACGTGCTGGCGCTGCAACGGCTGAAAGAGGCGGCGGAAAAAGCCAAGATCGAACTGTCGTCGTCGCAACAGACTGAAGTCAATCTGCCCTACATTACCGCAGACGCTTCGGGCCCCAAGCATTTGGCCGTGAAAATCACCCGCGCCAAGTTCGAGAGCATGGTCGACGCGCTGATCACGCGCACCATCGAGCCGTGCAAGATTGCGCTGAAAGACGCTGGCTTATCCACCAGCCAGATCGACGATGTGATTCTGGTCGGCGGTCAGACGCGTATGCCCAAAGTATCCGAGGCGGTGAAGAATTTCTTCGGCAAGGAGCCGCGTCGCGACGTGAACCCAGACGAAGCGGTGGCAGTCGGTGCGGCGATTCAGGGCGGCGTGCTGCAGGGCGAAGTCAAGGACGTGCTGCTGCTCGACGTGACGCCCTTGAGTCTCGGTATCGAAACGCTCGGCAGCGTGATGACCAAACTCATCCCGAAAAACACCACGATCCCGACCAAGGCGTCGCAGGTGTTTTCGACCGCCGACGACAATCAGAGTGCGGTGACAGTGCACGTGCTGCAAGGCGAGCGCGAAATGGCTTCGGGCAATAAAAGCCTCGGTCAATTCAATCTGAGCGATATTCCGCCAGCGCCGCGCGGCATGCCGCAAATCGAGGTCACGTTCGATATCGACGCTAACGGAATTTTGCATGTGTCCGCCAAGGACAAGGCCACAGGCAAGGAAAACACGATCCGCATTCAGGCCAGCTCCGGTCTTAGTGAAGAGGAAATCCAGCGCATGGTGAAAGATGCCGAAGCCAACGCGGCGGAGGATCACAAGGCATTCGAGCTAGCGAGCGCACGTAACGTCGCGGACAACCTGGTGCATTCGACCAAAAAGTCGCTTGGCGAGTATGGCGACAAGATTTCGGCCGACGACAAGGCTGCGATCGAAGCCGCGATCAAGGACCTTGAGGACGTGGTGCGGGAAGGCGACCGTGACGCGATCACCGCCAAGACCGAGGCACTGTCGACTGCCGCGCACAAGCTGTCTGAGCAGATGTACGCGGCTCAGCAGCCTCAGCCGGGCACCCAGCCAGGTGCAGGTCCAGGTGCCGCAAACGCGCCTGCGGACGACAATGTGGTCGATGCTGAATTTGAAGAGGTGAAAGACAAGTAAGGGACTTCGCAGATGTAAGCGGAAAGGGAGAGTCGCGCAATGCGCGGCTTTTCCATTTCTGAATCCTGACGCCCTCTTCCTAATTTCTAATCCCTAATTTCCATGCCACCACGCGATTACTACGAAACCCTAGGCGTTGCCAAAAACGCCTCTGACGAAGAAATTAAAAAAGCCTACCGCAAGCTGGCGATGAAGCACCATCCGGACCGTAATTCGGATAAAGGTTCAGAAGAAAAATTCAAGGAAGCCAAGCTTGCTTACGAAGTGCTGAGCGATTCAGAAAAACGCTCCGCTTATGATCAATTCGGGCATGCCGGTGTGAATCCACAAGGCGGCGCGGGCTTCAGCGGCGGTGGGTTTTCCGATGCGTTCGGCGATATCTTTGGCGATATTTTCGGCGGAGGCGGCGGTCAGCGTCGTGATCGCGTTTACCGCGGCGCCGACCTACGTTACAACCTTGAGATCGGTCTGGAAGAAGCCGCGCGCGGCACTGAAACCAAAATCCGCATCCCCACCTTGGAAGAATGCGCCACCTGCCATGGCAGCGGCGCCAAAGCCGGATCCGAACCCGTCACCTGTACTTCCTGCGGCGGGCACGGCCAGGTACGAATCCAGCAAGGCTTTTTCTCGGTTCAGCAAACGTGCCCCCGTTGCGGGGGCACCGGCAAAATGATCACCGATCCCTGCGGCACTTGTCAGGGTGAAGGTCGCGTTAAAAAGCACAAAACCTTGTCAGTCAAAATTCCGGCGGGGGTCGATAACGGCGACCGCATTCGTTTGTCCGGTGAAGGCGAAGCGGGGGTCAATAACGGTCCGGCGGGTGATTTGTACGTGGTGATTCACCTGAAGGAACACCCCGTATTCAAGCGCGACGCCGACGACCTGCATTGCGAAATGCCGATTAGTTTTGCCACCGCGGCGCTAGGCGGCGAAGTGGAAATCCCCACGCTGGACGGCCATGCCAAGATCAAGATTCCCGCCGAAACCCAGTCGGGTAAAGTGTTTCGGCTGCGCGGCAAAGGCATCAAAGGCGTGCGTAGCCATGCGCCTGGGGATCTGATGTGTCACATGATTGTCGAGACGCCGGTCAACCTCAGCGACCGGCAAAAGGAACTGCTGCAAGAACTCGAGGACCTCAGCTCGGGGCGCAACAATAACCCGCGCGCCGAGTCGTTTATGGACAAGGTAAAGTCCTTCTTTAGTCAATGATCAGTAGCTAAGCTGGAGCGAGGTGTAGAGCGCCTGCTGATTCGCTTTGTCCGCTACCGTGCCGAGTTGGACATAGGCGAGCGTGACCGCCACCCGCTTATTAGGCATCCAGGCCAGAAATAGGTCGCGGTAGCTGTCTTCCCGATAAACGCTGAGATTATTTGGCTTGTGGCGATACTCCATGCCGAGCGCCAAATGATCGTTTAAAAAGACCGCGGCAGAGCCTTCGAATTGCGCGCTATAAGCATTTGAGCGGTCACCGCCAAACCCGAGCAGACCCATCTGATTAGCGCGGGTGCCTCGTAGGGTGGCATTCAGCAACACATTGCGGCCCACCAACCCGGCGAGATAGAGCTTGGTCGCGGATACATAGACGTCCACACCTGAAGCGCTTTTTGCGCCCAGCAGCCTCGGCACAAAAGCGTAGTCACGATTGTGCTTGTATTGGACCCCCACCGCTACTTGTGGCCTCCAGGTATCCTGGTCGAACACTGCGTCGCCGCTGAGTTTCCACTTGAAACCGACGATATCCTGATCGATAGACTGGCCGGGCACAGTCGTGCCAAGTTTCAAACGCTGGCGCGCCAGCGACAGCTCGATTCGATCATGTATGCCCACTGCAATGCCGGTGCTATGCAGGCGGAAGTCAGACAGGTTCAACTGCGTGTAAAACCCGGTCACATCGATTTCGTCCCGCGTGTCATATCCGGCAATCAGCGCCCAAGGGGTCAGCCCACCGCCGGCCGCACCTTCAATTTGGCTGACACCACCCGTGGCAATCAGGCGCCCACCCGCCTGGGCAGAGAGCACTTCGCCTAACAAAGCGATAAGCAGCAGCGAAGCGCGCCAACTGCGCTTGTAGGATAGTGTCATGTGGCGTTTGCAAACTGGGGGTGATACATACGTAACGGCATTGGATAAAACATATTGAGCTATCAAGCTGGGGGCTTAATCCACCGTTAGTTGAGGGAATCCCTAAATTGCTTGGATCAAGATGATGCGGCACCTAATCCCGGCGGGATACTTTACGGTAGCAATGATGCTGAGTGCCACCGCGAATGCTGATACCCCCACGCTTTATGTGCGCCTCGGGGGGCAACCAGTGGTCGCCCAAGTGGTTAACCAAACTATTGATACGGTGGCGCAAGATCCGCGTGTAAACCGTTCATTCGACAAGGTGAACCTCAAACGGGTAAAAGCCAAATTGGTTGAGCAGATTTGTTCGCTCACCGGTGGGGGGTGCGAGTACACCGGTGACGAAATGAAATTGGTCCACAAGGATCTGAAAATTTCCGAGGGCGAATTTTATGCGCTGGTAGAGGTGTTACAGCAGGTCCTTCACGACAACGGCGTCGGTGAGCGTGAAAAAAACGAACTGCTCGCGATCCTCGCGCCGATGAAACGATTGGTGGTCAAACAATGAAGGCGCGATTACCTCTTTCCTACCCCCTAAGCGGGATTACGCTGTTTTTAATAGCAAGCCTTTCCGCGCAGGCCGCCACACTCACGCTCCAAATCAAATCCGCCGCCGGTGTGGCAGTGGAAGACGCCGTGGTTTATCTGATGTCTCCCTTAACGCCGCGGCTGCCTATTCGGGCACCCAATGGTCAGATCGATCAAATCAACAAGGTGTTTGTGCCCCCGGTTTCGGTCGTCCAAACTGGCACCCGCATTACCTTCCCCAACAAAGACAATATCCGCCACCAGGTCTACTCTTTTTCCAAGGCCAAGAAATTCGAAATAAAGTTGTATGCGGACACGCCTGCTAAGCCGGTGCTATTCGACCAACCGGGTTATGTGGCGATGGGCTGCAATATTCATGACAACATGATTGCGCATTTGCTGGTGGTGGATACTCCCTATTTCGCTTTGAGCGACAAGCGCGGTGTGGCGCAGTTCGTAGATGTCCCCCCCGGGGACTATTCGCTGATTGCCTGGTATTACATGCGCCCCGACCTTGATGCGGCGGTGACACCGCTCAGCCTGAAAACCGATCAGGCGCAAACCCTCGTCATCAAAACCCGTCCCATAGATTAGCGACGTCTCATGAGATTGCCCAAGCTCAAGACGCTGCAAAGCCGCATTTTCCTGTTTTTCTTTTTGCTGCTGCTCGTCACTCAGATTGGCAATGTACTCATCACCAGTACGCTGGGCTTGGGTATCGTCAACCGCCAGATTGCCGCTGAGCTTGCCACCGGCCAACGCGTATTTGTACAGATAATCGAGCAGAACACTACTCAGCTAGGCCAGGGCGCACGCGTACTCGCAGCCGATTTTGGTTTTCGCGATGCGGTGGCTAGCAATGACCAAAATACCTTGTCATCCGCACTGGAAAATCAGGGCGAGCGTTTTCAGGCTGACTTGATGAGCTTTGTGAGTTTGAAGGGGAGCAGCATCACCTATGTCCGGGGGCGAGCCACGGTTCTGGCAGGGCTCGATTACCCATGGCTTTTTGATCAGGCGCGGCAGACCGGGGCCGAGTCCGTCATTAAGCAGATAGACGGCGTGCTTTATCACCTGATTGCTGCGCCTGTCTCTACGCCACTTCCTGTGGGCTGGGTGGTAACGGGTTTTCGTATCGACAACAATTTTGCAAAAAAAATCGCCAGCATCACCAATACCGAAGTGAGTTTCGTCAGCCCCCAAGCTACGCGCGATTGGCGCATTTATGCCAGTACGCTGTCTCGTGAACCGCTAAGCGCCCTTGTTCAAACACTCAATAGTGGGCACCTCACGTCTCGTGTTCTCAGCGATGTCCATACCTCGCGAGGTGATTATTTAAGCCTGCCTACTCCCCTCGCCTCTTCTCCGGGGCAAACCGCATTGGTCATTCTGCAAAAATCGCGCGACGCTGCGCTTGCTCCGTTCATCTCGCTGCGTAATCGTCTGTTGGCGGTAGGCGTGATTGGACTGCTGCTGTCCGCTATCGTTGGCATGTTGATTTCGCGCAATGTCACGCGCTCCATCCAGGCTCTGGCGGGTTATGCGCGCAATCTTGCCAAAGGCGACTACTCCGCCACACCGGTTATCACGGGCCAAAATGAAATCGCCGACTTGGCGCATGCCTTCGATCATATGCGCACCGAGATCTCGGCGCGCGAGGCGCATATTCTCGACTTGGCCTATCGCGACACGCTAACCGGGCTGCCCAATCGCGCGATGTTTCAAGATCGTTTGCAGCAGGCCATTCATACTGCTCGTCGAGAGGGCCAGTCGTTAACTATTATGTTGATTGACCTGGATCGTTTCCGGCTCGTAAACGACACCTTGGGCCACCCAATCGGCGACTTGCTACTGCAAGAAGTCGCGAAACGTTTGCGCGCCACGTTACACCGCGGTTCTGACACGGTAGTACGGCTGGGGGGCGACGAGTTTGCCATTCTGCTTCCCACCACTGACCTCGACCATGCCGCAATACTCGCGCGCACGCTGCTTACGGCGCTGGAAAAACCCATGACATTGGACGGACAGGTCATTGACATGCGCGGCAGCATTGGCCTGGCCTCGTCACCCGCGCATGGCGGGGATATTGAAACCCTGATGCGGTGTGCGGACGTTGCGATGTATCAGGCCAAACGCAATGGTTCGGGGTATGCGGTCTATGACGCACGCTACGATCAAAACACACTGGGGCGTTTGTCGCTGATGAGCGAGCTGCGTCACGCGGTGGAGCAAAACCAGTTGACGCTGTATTACCAGCCCAAAGTCGATCTCAAAGATGGCAGTCATTACGCGGCCGAAGCACTGGTGCGCTGGATACACCCGGACCGAGGGTTCATTCCCCCCAACGATTTCATTCCATTTGCTGAGCAGACCGGCTACATAAAAGCGATCACGCGCTGGGTATTGAATGAAGGCGTGAGGCAATGCGCAGAATGGATACGCCTAGAGCTGGTAGTAGACATCTCGATTAATATTTCGGCACGCGACTTGATGAATGCAGATTTGCCGGACTATTTCGCAGAGGTGCTACAGCTGCATGGGTGTCCTGCCGAGCGTATCTGTCTGGAAATCACCGAAAGTGCGATTTTTGATGACCCCGGCAATGCGCTCGACAACTTGCAGCGACTCAATACCATCGGCTGCAAATTATCCATTGACGACTACGGCACCGGTTATTCCTCGCTGGCCTATTTGAAACGCCTGCCGGTGAGCGAACTTAAAATCGATCGTTCGTTTGTACAAAACATGGTTAACGATGTGAACGATGTCGTCATCGTCCGCTCTACGATTGATCTAGCGCATAACCTGGGTTTGCGAGTGGTGGCTGAAGGAGTGGAAACCGAAGCTATCCTGAAACAACTTTGCGTATTGGGATGCGATCAAGCACAGGGATATTTTTTTAGTAAACCCATGCCTGCGGATAAGTTTTTGGAGTGGACCTCATCTACTCTAAAGCGGGACGAAATTAAAATAGCTTGTGCGTGTTAACAGTCAGGCTTACTCAACCCCGCTAGCGTCCTGAACGGGTCCCGGGTAGGCTTGAGGCTTATCCAATTCCATATTTTTTCAATGCAACCTACCTTGCAGCGCGGTAAGCGGGACTGGCTGGTACAACTGGCTTATACCAGCTGGCATCTGTCTACCAGAAATAGCCTGCAAAACCATGCGGCAGCCACGGCGTTTTATTTTTTGCTATCGGCCACGCCGTTGTTGCTGTTACTGAGCTACGCATTGCAGGCGCTGGGAAGCATTGCGCATAACTCGGTACCCGCCACTATTCTGATGGCAGCGTTATACAACGAGTTGCATCTGGACAGGCTGACAACGCTAGGTTTTATTCCACGCGAAACTCAGCTGACTGCTGGCGGTGTAGGGATTTTGACCTTGCTATTGTCCTCTCGGGGTCTGGTCAATTCCGTGCACGGAGCGTTTCGGGTTATTTTTCCCGATGAACGCAAGCGGGGTTTAGTACTCTCATGGGTGTTACCGCTGATAATCATTCCATTGCTGTTTTTATTAATGGGAATGGCGGCGTTAGCGCAGGTCACCCTCACTTACCTCGCGCAGTACCGTTTTATTGGTTTTGGTAATGCCCAAATTTTGCAGGGTTTGAACGTTCTTTTTGGACTTGCCATGGTGTGGGCCTTGTTGTTTACCGCTTATTGGCGTTTGCCTCAACATCCTCCGCGCGCACGGGTAGCGGCATTTTTTGCGCTCATCGCGACTGCCAGTCTGGTGCTGCTGTTAATGGCGTTTAGTGCATTCTTCAAGCTCGACAGTTATCACAGTCTGTATGGCGCATTGGGCGGCGTGATTTTCGTGTTAATCGGTGCGTATTTTGCGTGTTTGGTGTTTTATATGTGGGCACAGGCGCTGTATGCCTACGGCAAAGTGGATGTGGCGGCGTTGGAGAAATTATTTATGGGCGGCAGGGGTTTGGGTGCGACCAAGCTGGAAGGCTACGTTTTTGGCGATGCCAATCGCCTGCTGACCAAATACGGCCAAACCGTTGCGGCCGGGGCCACGCTGATCCAAGAAGGCGACGACACCCGCATCGCCTATTTTTTGTATGCCGGTAAAGCGGGGGTATATAAAGAACAAGATGGCAAGCCGCGCTTGCTTGGACAACTAAATGAAGGCCAGCTATTCGGCGAAATGGCCTATCTGCTCTCGGAAAAGCGCACCGCGTCGGTCGTTGCCGAAACGGCAATTACCGTGCTCGCCTTGCCGCCAGACACACTCGAAGAACTGATGCGCTATTCGGCCCCGCTGTCGCGTCGCATTATCGATACCTTATGCCAGCGCCTCGAGCGCATGAATCTCGCCACGCAAACCGCGCTCATCTAATCATGCTGCGCAGCTTATACGTCGATCTCAATTCCTACTTCGCCTCTGTCGAGCAACAGCTGAAGCCGGAGTTGCGCGGCAAGCCGATTGGAGTGTTGCCGGTTATGGCCGACACCACCTGCTGTATCGCCGCCAGCATCGATGCAAAACGCTATGGGATCAAAACCGGCACGCCCGTGTGGCAAGCGCGGAAACTGCATAAAGACATTATCTTCGTGCAGGCGCGGCCTGCCACTTATGTGGAAATCCACCATCGTATCGTCGCAGCCGTCGAGTCTTGCACGCCTGTCACAGCGGTACTTTCCATCGATGAGATGACGTGCGATTTGATGGGCAGTGAACAACAGGAAAACAAGGCCATTGCGTTAGGCAAACGCGTGAAGCAGGCGATCTACGATCAAGTCGGCGAGGCATTGCACAGCTCCGTCGGCATCGCGCCCAACCGCTTTCTGGCCAAAACCGCATCCAACATGCAAAAGCCCGATGGGTTGACGGTGATTCGGCAAGCCGAGCTCCCTGCTCGCCTCTATGGCCTAAAGCTCGCCCACTTAAATGGCATCGGCCGCGCGATGGAACAGCGCTTGAATGATCTTGGCATCCAGACCGTCAAGGAACTTTGCGCTGCAAGCAAAGATAGTTTGCGCCATGCCTGGGGCGGGATTGAAGGCGAGCGCTTTTACGCCAACCTGCACGGCGAAGCCATCGTGCCAGGGCCGACGCGACGTTCCACCGTAGGTCACTCGCATGTGCTTGCGCCCGAAATGCGCGACCCAGTAACAGCCCTGGCTGTGCTATATCGCCTGCTACATAAGGCCGCCATGAGGATGCGTCACTACGGATATTGTGCAGGTGGGCTGAGTCTGCACCTTAGCTATATTGACCGGGACTCTTGGCACGATAGAGTTCGCTTCGCGCCCCATTCCGACACGCTAAAATTTAATCAGGTGCTGGCCGATCTGTGGCAACGCCGTCCTATTGAGGCTGCCAGCGTTCTTAAAGTCGGTGTCGCTCTGTTTGATTTGACCGATCAAACTCAACTTACCCGCGATTTATTCGATGCCAACAACCAGCACGAAAGCCTTAACCTCGTGCTCGATCAGATCAACCAGCGTTACGGTCCCAATACGCTTTATTTCGGTGGCACTCACAAAGGCTTGGACGCCGCACCGATGCGCATAGCCTTCGGTCATATTCCAGAATTGGCCGTTGAACGCGATGGTTGATGCTTGACCAAACCCATCACCGCCCCTAGAATTCGCCCTTCACAATTCCCTGATAGCTCAGTCGGTAGAGCGACGGACTGTTAATCCGCAGGTCCCTGGTTCGAGTCCAGGTCGGGGAGCCAGAACACAGCAGTGAATCAATTGGTTGTCGCTTGGTGGCAACCTTTTTTCATTTTTATAGGCTTACAAGTCGGATCTCTGCGAACCTGCTTTCATGTAGCTGTTTGCTATAGACCCCACACAGAAACACGCTCGGATATTCTCGGGTTCCTCAGCGGGCTAGGGTGATCCTCAGCGAGGAGCCCATTGGACTCCCCAACACAGGAGCAACGCAATTGACCAACGCACAACGCCGGGCAGCATGGCACGCCACCCGCAAGGCTGAAATGGACCCAATAAGTACGGACCTTACACCTGAGTCAACGCCTAAGCCATTGTCCAGCGGCGCGTTTTGCCCCCATGAGTCAGGCGCGTATTACCTTGCTGCCGTAGGAACTGTGGGCAAGTTCAAGATGTTCGCCAAGCACCTCAAGCCGCCTGTTTACACCTACGGCATCACCACCGTTCACTTTGTATTGAATCCTGACACCGGCACCTGGGTTTGGTTTGATGGCGTAAGAAATCAATTCCCGCGCAAGACTCACGATGGCTGGCGTCTTGGCAGTAGACAGTTGCATGCGACACGCGAAGACGCAGAGGCTGAAGTTCAGCGCGAGATGACCAAAAATGGCGACCGGGTGACCAAGGTGCATGATCTGCCTGACGATATGACTGCGCTAAAAAAGATCCGTAGCGCAAACCACCCCGACCGCAATGCCAATTCAGACGTAGAGCTCTATCAGGCGGTAGTCGAGAAATTGGACAGGATGCGTACTGGACTTCACTCGCTTTCCTAAATGTCTAGGATAAGATAGTTAATTGCCCGCCATTCGATTAAAGAAGAAATAACCCTCACCCTCTTTCTTTGCTTTGTACATCGCTGCATCGGCATTCTTTAGTAAAGCTTCGGCTGTAGTGCCGTCTTGAGGATAAATAGCGATACCGATACTGGCTTTCGCAATAACCTTCACATCATTAAATTCACAGGTTTCTGCCACCCCGCCGATCATTGAGTCTGCAACCACCGCGATATCGGATTCTTCCTTCACTTCCATTAACAGGCATAGAAATTCGTCGCCCCCGGGCCGACTCACGGTGTCTTCGTCGCGAACGCAATTTTGTAATCGCGTAGCAACAACCTGTAATACCTTGTCGCCGATGGCATGCCCGTAGGTATCGTTAATGCTTTTGAATTTATCCAGATCAAGAAACATTACCGCGAACGAGCGCTTGTGACGCTCAGCTTGGGCCAAGGCTTGTTCCATCCTGTCATCGAACAGCGCGCGATTAGCCAAGCCGGTGACTAGGTCGTGGTAGGCCAAATAGCGATTTTTTTCTTCTTGCGCCTCGGTGTCTAATAACTGCTGCTCTAGTTTTTTTCGTTCGGTGATTTCTTGCGCTAGCACGGCATTCACTTTGTGCAAGTCATCTGCACATTCCTGAACCTTGTCTTCGATCTGCTCGCTTTGCATTAATGCACTCTGGACTTCTTCCAGTGAGTGGGAGGCAAGCTCCTCTTTTAACACCGTGTTAACTACCGAGAGTTCTTGAGCACATTCTTCGACCTTGTCTATCACCTGAGCACTTTGGTGTAAGGCTTTGATCAAGCTAGGCTCTGATTTAATGGAAGCTTGCATTTGATACTCCAGTACTACATTGGGGATAAGGGCTAATGATCGTAGCCTATTCGTAAGCGATATCTTACACACAACTGTATTTAGACCGACAAGCGCGCGTCTCCACCACTCATATTCATCAAAACACGTTAAGTTCATACTTAACTATCGCGAAAGTACTGACCCTGAGTACGAGGTTGGCTACAAGTAGTGGTTCGCTGCAAGGTTCAGAATGACCCTGCAATGTGGTTTGATCAACGTGTGATTGATTAAATCCTCTTTGAATCTATCGATAAGGAGTATGCACCATGAGTGAGCTAAATTACCCGAACACCAACACCAATAATGGAACTAAAACAGGCGCGAATTTGGATAAAACCATGGACCGCGTAAAAGAAACCGCCGATGAAGTTCGGGCAACAGCGCAGGGTTATATTGAGCGCGGCACCAGTGTGGTACGCGAAGGCTCAGCAAAAATTAAAGACTCGGTTAGCCAGCTTTCAGACCGTACAGCCACGTACGTCCATGAGCAGCCCGTTAGATCCGTGTTGATGGCTGCAGCTGCCGGTGCGGCCATTGCTATTTTGGCTGGAATGATTACTCATAATCGCTCACGTAACTAAGCCGAAGCCACGCAATGCGTGGCTTTCTTTCTTTGCTTGGCATTAATTAAACGTTATTTAATGTGGAATTGTTAATTTGTAGGAATAGCCCATGCTGCCACCCTTTTTAAAAATAATGATCAACGAGCCGGGGTTGCTCACCGAACATTTACAGGCCTATTCCCATTTAGTTACAAAAGATGTTCGCCATTGGGGAACCTCTTTTCAACATCGATTGCTGCTCAAGGCCATCCTGGGAGGCACTCTCTTTTTAGCAGTTTTGTTTGGCGGGTTCGCATTGATGATTTGGGGTGCTACTGATAATGCACATTGGTCATTGATTGTGGTGCCTTTAATGCCTTTGGTCGTCGCGATAGCCTCAGGTGTTTTGCTGTCAAACAAAGACATGGGTCCTAAACCTTTTGAATCAGTCAAAAAACAATTTTGTGCTGATATTCGCATGTTCAAAGAAGGAGCTCAACATGGATCAAATCACTGAACCTACCTATCCCGGGCGCCCAGCTCAGAATGATTTGGGGCCTAAGGATCACAAAGATAATAATTACTTGGAAGCGGAAGAAAGCAGGCTCAATGCTTCGCGTGAGGCCATTCGGCAACGCTTGAACACTTCTAACACTGCCGACGCAGGTCATGCGGAGGCCTCGACTGAAGGCGAGCCTAATACGCCAATTAATAGCTGGTCTTCACTATTGCTGAGCGTCGTTGCTCCTTCAGCAAAAAAAATGGCAGCAAAACGTCCTTATACATTAATCGCGGGCTCGGCCTTGGTAGGTGCTTATTTGGTGTGGGCTAAACCTTGGCGGGGGGTGATTAGCTCCGTGCTAGTAGGCGGCATCGCTCGAGCTTTAGTATCCGCATCTATTAGTTCGGGATCCAGAAATGGTGGCCGGATTTTGCGTCATTACTTGAATAGAACGCCAGAAAAAAAATATCCACCCTACCAAAAGCAAGAGCACGTACTTTAATCCATAACGCTAGAGCAGGTTGAAGATTCCTACATTTAATAGTGTTTTACGCTGATATTGCCTAGAAGCTTCTGGTTTTACGCTTTACTCAGGGCATTTAAATTAATGTGTAAATACAAGGAGGTCGTATGTTGAAATGGGCATTAATCTTTGCAGTTGTTTCTATTATTGCCGGCGTTCTAGGATTTACGGGAGTTGCAGCTGGAGCCGCAGGCATAGCGAAATTTATTTTTTATGTATTTCTTGTGTTGTTTGTACTGGCCATTTTGGCTGGGGTTATGGGCTTTAAAGCCTTCCGGAATCATTCCGGAAATACGTAGTTGAATTAATCGAATCACATTTTTAAACTAAAAAAGGATAGACAATGAATGCTAGCAAACTCTTAGCCGCCATGATGGTAGCCGGTACCTTAGCTTTAGGGGGATGTGCCGTTACACGTGATCAGTCAACTGTGGGTCAGTTCGTGGATGACTCTGCGATTACCACCCAGGTAAAAGCACGTTTTGCTGAAAGCCCTGCCGTGAGCGCGATGGCTATTAAAGTGGAAACACTCAATGGTACGGTCCAGCTTTCTGGTTTTGCTAAAAGTGCAGAAGAGAAGAATGCAGCTGAATCCATTGCGCGAAAAGTTACTCACGTAAAGGCAGTGAAAAACGATATCGTGATTCGTCCCTAATGAATGAGGGATAGTTATCTTAAAGCAACTATCCCATCTTAAGGAGTCGTATATGAATTGGGATATGCTGAAAGGAAATTGGAAACAATTTAAGGGCAAGGTCCAGGAACAATGGGGCGAGCTTACGGATGATGATTTTGATAAAATTTCGGGGCAACGTGAGCAACTCTCAGGAAAAATCCAGCAGCGTTATGGACTGGGTAAGGATGATGTCGAAAGACAAATTTCAGATTGGGAGCGCAAGCTTAGTACTCATCTGAATGAACACTAGTCTCTTAGCATTAATTGTTTTAACCATTCGGCCCCGCACAGGGCCGAATTTATTTCCTCTTCTGTTTGACTCCGTCAGCCCAAAAAATAATCCTGCCAAGGCAGGATTATTTGCGTTGCACTACTTTCAAATCAATGGTGGATCGCGATCCCGCTCGGTATGCCGATGCAAACTCATTGCGGCAATAAACTCGTCTGCCATTGAATCGGCTTGGGAGGCTTCTGCTGTGAACAAGCCCGGATCGTCTTCTCCTGATGGCAGCGTGGGTGAAATCCCTGCCTTATCCAATAAGGCCGAAGAGGCGCCAAAAGCCAGCATGGTTTTGCAATGACGGTACTGGTCCTTAACGAATTCCATAGTATGGCCATTGGCGAGCAGTGTGGCGACGGCGTCGGCGCCGTCCGGCAAGATTAACGCGTCGAACAAAAAGCCCGGTTCGTTTTCCAGTGAGGCGTCTGCTTCGATCGTGTCGCCGGATGCGCTTTTATATGTCCCTAAGGTCGGGCCAATCAAGCGCGGCACAGCCCCTGCCTCTAATAGCGCAGCTTGTAATGCAGCGATTGATTCACCCTCGACGCCATCGGCAATCAATATAGCTACCTTTCGACTACGGATTCCGCCATCTCCAGGCAGGGCCTTTAACGATAGCGCGGGTGAAAGTTTTACCTCAGGTTTTACCGGTGTTTGCAGCGCCTTGGGCATAGCTTCAGGCAATTCCATACCTAAGCCTTCTGCCACGGCGGAGGCCAAATCGGGTGAAACATTCAACAGGCTCGAAACTACGCGTTGGCGCACAGCAGGCACGGTGACTTTGCTGAGTTCAAAACGAAACGCGGCAATGATGTGTGCTTGTTCAACGGACGTTTGGCTATCAAAGAACAAGGTTGCCTGGGTGTAATGGTCAGCAAATTTTTCGGGTTTGCCGCGCACTTTGTCATCGTTGATCGGTTGCGGAAACGACACGAAACCTGTGGACGCACCCGCTTGAAATGGACAGCCACCTCCCAAAGAATTGGGCTCATAAGCAACTTGACCACGATGAATAGCTTGCCGATGCATCCCGTCTCGCTGATTGTTGTGCACCTGATTTACTGATGCATTAATCGGCAGCTCATGAAAATTTGGCCCTCCCAGACGAGAAATCTGCGTATCGACGTAAGAATGGATGCGCCCCGCGAGCAGCGGATCATTGCTGAAGTCGAGGCCCGGTACGATGTGCGCTGTACAGAAGGCAACTTGTTCGGTTTCAGCAAAAAAATTGTCTGGATTGCGGTTGAGCACCATACGGCCCACGGGCGTCAGGGGGACCAATTCTTCTGGCACAATTTTGGTCGCATCCAGCACATCGAAAGTAAATTTATCTGCCTGCTCCTCCGTAAACATCTGGAAGGATAATTCCCACTCTGGATATTCCCCTGCCTCGATCGCTTCCCACAAATCGCGGCGATGATAATCGGGGTCGGCACCGGATATTTTGACTGCCTCATCCCAGACCAGCGAATGGGTGCCAAGCAAGGGCTTCCAGTGAAACTTGCAGAATACGGTTTTGCCGGCCTCATTGACCAGCCTAAACGTATGAACGCCAAAACCTTGCATCATGCGGTAGCTACGGGGAATTGCACGATCCGACATCAACCACATCACGGTATGCATGGACTCAGGCATTAAGGAAATGAAATCCCAAAACGTGTCATGAGCCGAAGCAGCCTGCGGCATGGCGTGATGCGGCTCGGGTTTGACCGCATGCACCAAGTCGGGAAACTTCATTGCGTCCTGAATGAAAAAAACTGGCATGTTGTTGCCGACCAAATCCCAATTGCCTTCATCGGTATAAAACTTAACCGCAAAGCCACGCACGTCACGCGCGGTATCCTTTGAACCACGCTCGCCTGCAACAGTTGAAAATCTGACAAATACCGGCGTGATTTTGCCCGCTTCCTGAAAGGGAGCCGCACGGGTGACTTCAGTCATCGCTTGATACGCTTCGAAATAACCATGGGCGCCCGATCCGCGAGCATGCACAATGCGCTCGGGTATCCGCTCATGATCGAAGTGGGTAATTTTTTCTCGGAGAATAAAGTCTTCAAGTAATGCAGGGCCACGCAGCCCAGCTTTAAGAGAATTCTGGTTATCAGCAATGGCAACGCCCTGATTGGTCGTCAGTATCTGGCCACTGGAATCTACGCGAACCCGATCAAGTGTTTCTATCGTTGCGTTAATCCCTTCGTCAGCCGAGCTCCCGGTTTTATCCGAGCCATTTTTCTCGCTCAACGTACTACCGGTAGCCTCCCGTGAAGGTGCCTCATACGCCTGACCGTGTGGAGGATTTACGGCGGTTTTCCGCCCTGTTTCTGTCAGCTTATTGGCGTTGTACTGCATGGCAGCAGACAAAGCCTGCTTATCTGCCGCTTTTTGGGAAGGTGCATCGTCTGCAGGTGGAGCCCCGGGATTAGTGGGACCACTATCACTGGTGCGGGCTGCAGCTTTTGTTGAATTCTTAGATTTCGTCGATGGTGTGCGACTTTTGGAGGATGACATGGATTTAAGCCCTTTAACTAAACTCGGAAATTTATAGTTCGTTACGACAAACCTCAGTCAGCGTAAGGATTCATAAATGGAAAAGCGATAAGGATTTATGTTTAGTCCTTGTAGGAAATTCATACTTTTGCGTTGTGGACACGATTTCGCAAGTCAGTGAATACCTACGTTATAAGCCTCGAAAACTGACGAAGGCGTGAGGTTTTATGGGTTGTCCGGCGTACCGTCGGCTGTTAAAGTTTTCTTGTGCCAATAGGCACATCAGTTTTTAAATCCGATTCGATGTCCCGATTCGAATCCAACCTTGAGGAGTTACAAATGAAATTAACTACTGCTGCTTTTATCGCGTTTAATTTAGTGACCTTAGGCGCTGCACATTCCTACGCCGCAAGTATCGGTAATGTTACGGAAGACCGTGCTGAAGCAAAGTACGATGCAAGCAAAGATTCAGCTAAAAGCCAGTACAACGCGGCAAAAAAAGGCTGTAAAAAATTATCTGGTAATGCCAAAGATGTGTGTATGAAAGATGCTAAAGCGGCAATGGTGAATGCCAAAGCTAAAGCTAAAGCGGCCGAGAAATCCGAGACTGCATACGGTGAAGCCGCCCAAGATGGCAATAAAGCCAACTACAAGGCAGCTAAAGAACGTTGTGATGCAATGAGTGGCAAAGCCAAGGATGCTTGCGTAGGCGAAGCTAAAATGAAATATCACCAATAAGCGTTTTAACTCTGGGCAAAACAATGGCATCAACATCTGAGTGGGGTCTTTGTTCAAGCTGTCAGTGGTGGCAGCTTGAGCCTGGAGTATCGGTGGACAAGGAAACCACTGGCCAATGTATTGAACAGAGCTTGCAGCGCGTATTTCTAAGTGTAACGGGGTCTAGTGGATGCAATGTCTATTCCGCCGGCGACCCGGCGCGAGGTCTAGGTTCAGGTAAACAACCCCCTACCGGCAAGCCCTCTAAATAAGGTCAAGCTGATTAAATTGGAGTAAAAAATGGGCCCTCTCGAGCTCAAATCGGAAGGATTTATTGACCGGCGTCTTGTGTGTTCGGAAAAGGTAAACCCAGCTTCGACAACACTAGTTTCTAGAAAAGAAGCTAAAAGAACACTCCCACATGAATTGCCTCCACTACCTTATGCCACTGATGCGCTAGAAGAGGTCATTTCCGAAAAAACCGTTATTCATCACTATGGTAAGCATCACAAAACCTATATAGACGTACTCAATACAGCGATTTTGGACTCCAAGTTTGAGGGGTTCACCTTAGAAGAAATCATCCTTAGCACCGCCGGCGACCCCGAACATACGTTGATATTTAACTCTGCCGCGCAAGCGTGGAATCACGCTATTTATTGGCGCAGTTTGGATCCGCGTGGTGGGGGGGAACCTCCCGCAAAATTGAAGCAAATGATTGAAGCTTCTTTTGGTTCTATAGATGTGTGTAAGCAGGAATTGATTGATGCTGCCAAAACACAATTTGGAAGTGGCTGGGTGTGCTAGTTCAAGACCCAGCAAGAAAAAAGTTGAGTGTAATAACAACCAGCAATGGCGATAACCCTCTCACTCAAAACTTGCATGCCCTGCTTGTGATAGATGTCTGGGAGCATGCTTATTATCTGGATTACCAGCATCAACGCAAAGACCACGTAACTGCCGTCATCGACAAACTAATTAACTGGAATTTTGCAGCAACCAATATTGTTTAGTCACCTATTTAATATTTTTAACGTGAAGGAAACGCAATGAACAACTCAGAAACTACAGCACTTGATACTGAATCACCTCTTTATGATGCAGTTAAGGATTTGACTAAAGAAGAAATTGAAGCGGCGGTTAAAACGAATGCGGCCGCAAAAAATTTCACGGTCAATGATGAGCATCTAAATGTGATTCATACCCTGATCAACCATTACAAACAGGATTGTAAAACGGGCGACTGCATGGCGGCGCATGAGCATATGCGGTATCTGGAGAATGCTTTTGCACAAAAAGGCGGTAGTAAATATTTATACATGCTGTTTGATGCGTTGCCAGATTCCCAAGGCGTGTTATCGCCTATTCACGAATTGGCTGGATTGCCTAGCCTACGGCTCCAAAGCGATAAAGGCTTTGGCACCGCGTTCTAATCGCTTTTCCAACTCGAAGGGCGTTGTATAGCATGTTGACCCGCTCTGCAAAATGGATCGGCGGTACGCTACTTGTATTGATAGTTCTGTTTCTGGTTTTATTGAATTTAACGAACTGGAATTGGCTACGAGGGCCTATCAGCCGCACGGTGGCGAATAAAACTGGGCGGGAGTTGGTCATTGGCGGTGATCTTATTGTGCATTTGGGATGGCCACAAACCCGTATCCAGACTGCAAACCTGAGTTTTTCGAACCCATCCTGGGCGAAGGCGAAACAAATGGTGGCAGTTAAAAATGTTGAGTTAGACGTGAGTATGGCGCCGTTATTGACACGCAATATTGTGCTCAATGACGTGCGCCTCGACTCAGCAGATGTCTCTTTGGAAAAAAGCATCGATGGCCGTAAAAATTGGCTGCTGGATCGAAACCAGAAAGACGAAAAATCCAGTATCCAGATTAATGCGTTGGCGGTTAATGATGGACGTCTCAGTTATCTGGATCCGGCACAAAAAACAAATATTCAGGCCAAGCTAACCACTTCAATCAAACCGCTGAATCCTGCTTCTACGCTGGTATTTACTGCCGAGGGTCAGTTTCGTGGGCAAGCCCTCTCTGCAAAAGGTAGTGGCGGCGGTGTTTTAGCTTTACGCGATAAGGACACACCTTACCCCTTAAAAATCGCGGCAACTCTCGGGCCCAATTCAGTCACTGCTGACGGCCACATTACCAACCTGCTGCAATTTTCCGCTATTGATTTGTTGATTAAATTGCACGGCCGCAGCCTGGCCGAGCTTTATCCACTATTTGGGATTGTCTTACCCGAAACGCCCCCCTATACAACCAAGGGGCGTCTGATTCGTGAAGCCAAAATCTGGGAATACAAAGACTTCTCTGGCCAAATCGGCAAAAGTGATATCGCGGGCACAATCAAAGTAGACACGGGAGGCAAGCGCACGTCTTTAGTGGGCACGCTTAATATGAAAAAACTGAATTTTGCTGATTTGGGACCGCTCGTTGGGGCTAAAAAAAACACCACTACAGTGAAAACGACTGCACCAGAAAACCGCAGCAAAAGCGGGAAGGTGATGCCTAATATTCCGTTTCGTACCGAGCGCTGGGATCGTATGGATGCAGATGTGACGCTTAAAGCTGACTCTATCGTCCGGAACGAAGCTTTGCCTATCAACAATCTTTCCACACATTTGCGCTTGCAAAACGGGGTGCTGACGCTTGACCCACTTAAATTTGGGGTCGCTGGAGGCACGCTCGCTGGATTAGTCAAGCTTGATGGCCGCTCCCAACCGATCCAGGCTAGTACTGATTTAAAAGCGAGAAAAATTCATCTCGGGCAACTCTTTCCCACCTTAGATCGGACTAAGACAAGCATTGGTCTGGTAAACGGCGACATTGATTTAAAAGGTCGCGGTAATACTGTTGCTGACATGCTCGGCAGCGCAGACGGCAGATTTGCTATGGTGATAAACGGCGGCGAAATCAGTAAATTAATGATGGAGGCGGTTGGCTTGCATCTACTCGAAATGCTGCAACTTAAAATTTCGGGTGACAAAAACATTCAAATTAATTGCGGCGTTGCTGACTTCAACGTCAAACACGGAATAATGGATCCAAAAATCCTGATGTTGGACACTGACATTACGCACATTACTATGACAGGTGACATAAACCTTGAGCAGGAACAACTTGATTTAACACTGGTTCAAAAATCCAAAAAACTCAGCCTGATAGCATTGCGCCCCCCCATACATATACGAGGGAATTTTGCTAAACCCAATATCAGTTTGGATAAAAGCAAACTGGCAACCCGGGGATTAGGTGCGATAGCATTAGCAATTGTGAACCCGATATTGGGCCTGGTACCCCTGATAGAAACAGGACAAGGAAAGGATAGCGATTGTGGACGCTTACTTAAGGAGACGAAAGTCCCGGCTATGAAAACCAATCCATCAAAATCTAAATCTAAATAAATTTTATAGGTACTTGAGGCATCAGATAGCTTTTATACCTGACGGATCAACGCCCACCTAAGTCTGTGGGCGTTGAAGTTTGACTTAAGTGTAGTTGCCTAAGGTTTAGGCTTTAACCCAGGTTTGGCGTGTCCGCGGCCTTTCTCTTCAGCCTCTAACATTTCACGTTCTTCCTGCGCGTTTTTTGGAGCCGCATTCTCCACCGCCGCCTTTACCTTGCCGTCTTTAATGAATTTACGCGTAGCTTCATCGTATTCTTGAGCAGCGGTATAGTTACCTTCACCTTGTAACTCGCTATTTTCTGGATTTACTTTTACTTTCGACATTGCAATTCCTTCGCTTAATAATGAGAGATCAACACGTTTCAGCGCTTGCTGAAGTAGAGTACATAGTATTGGTGATGTTTTAGTATGGCAGTCAGATATCACAAACAAGGGACGTAGGACCACAGCACGCTTAAATGACATATTGGTAACAAAAGAGACCTATGAAGATGCATATGGATATATTGACTACCCCACCCTCCGCAGTTGAACCTAATAAAAAACCACATCCTTGGCCTCATATTATTTTGGTGCTAGGGTTTGCAACCATTCTGGGTTTGTTAGTGGCCAGTTATGTCAGCATCAATATTGGTGAGAGTTCCATTTATCCCACAAACGCCAACAACCTGCGCATGGATAACCTGGAAGTATTAAGGGAACATATTGTTGATGCTGAAACGGGGGTACGGGGGTTTATGCTGACCCGAGATTCTAGCTTTTTGGCCCCCTACAAAAATAGCTCAGCCAAGTTTAATGAGGTTCTAAAAGAGATTAAACAAAGCTACACACAATATTCAACGCGTGAAAGAAATCTAGTTAACCAACTTGAAACGTTGACACAGCTGAGGTTCTTAAATTTAGGATTGATTGTGGATGCAATTAATAATAATGATGCGGAAGGCGCGCGAAAATTAATGTATTCGGGCCAACCCGTGATGGATGAGATTCGCAATGTGCGCCAAGCATTACGTAAACAAATAGTCATGCATCAACAAACGGCAATGGATCAAGCTTTGAGCAGGCTAAACCTGATGCAGGGAATGATTTATATTTTGGGAATCTCAACTATTACCTTGTTGATCATTTGGTTCGCAGCCACGCAGCGTCAGCAGCGTTTAAGGAATGAGTTTGACCACATCCTGTTGGAAAAAAACTACGCATTGGAAATGAAAGTGCAAAGTCGAACCGAGGAGTTAGTATCGTTAGCGGGCTACCTCTCTAACGCCCGCGAAACAGAGAAGGCCAATCTAGCCCGCGAATTACATGATGAACTGGGCGCACTGTTAACTGCGGCTAAACACGATGCAGGTTGGATAGAACGCAAACTCCTCCCAGAAACTCAGCCGGCCATCCTCGATCGAGTTGCACGCTTGCAGCAAACATTGAACAGCGTAATTGCACTGAAACGCAATCTTATTAATAACCTGCGCCCGGCTATGCTGCATGATCTGGGCTTACTGACCGCGCTACGAAACCTGGCAGAGGAGTTATCGAACTCCACGGAAATTAACGTAAAAACTGAGCTTCCGCAAACGGAAATGAGCTTGCCAGAACCCGTAGCTTTGGCCTTATTTAGGATTGTGCAGGAGGCCTTTACTAATTCGCGTAAGTACTCCGGCGCCACCGAAGTCTTATTAGAGTTGTTTGAGGACGGCGATAAACTTATATTAAATTTATACGACAACGGGATAGGTTTCGATTTGAACTCCCCGACGATTGCCAGGCATGGCCTCGCTGGTATGAAGCATCGAGTGCAAATGCTGAAAGGGACGATTGATTTAGTAACTGCACCCGGTAAAGGCGTGTTAATTACGGTGGAAATACCTACTCAGGCCGGCCGTCATCAAAATCGTATTGTTGCCGACCGCAGACAAAACAGTTTATCGCGAGCTAACTGGGCACATTTGGAAACGCACTCGAGTTGAATGTAATTTCAGGTAGGTAATTTATTGTAGATATAAGCGACAAGATCATTCATCTGCAATGATTTATCAAAAAAAGCATCAATGTCTAATTCTTCACAACGTTGCCGCATCGCAGAGTGCGCGTAGTTAGTGAACACGACTTTTTTTGGCAGGCCATATTTTTCTGGATTGGTTTTGAGCGCACGAAGTACCCCTACTCCGCTACCTTGGGCTAATTCAATATCTACTATTGCAAGATCTACGGACTTGCCCTCTAATTGTTCTAAAGCTTCGGTTTCGGTTTCAGCAAAACCACACACATTGACGCCCTCAATTTCATCCAGGGTTTCGGTCAGCAATCTCCGTAGTAAGGGAGAGTCCTCAATAAGCAGTATTTGCATCTTGGGAATGCTGGGCGCAATCATGGTCGCAAGCAAGCCTCGGCTATTCTGAGATAAGTCCATTACGCAACGCGTAGGTCGCCAATCCGGCGTTACTGGTCACCTCAAGTTTTTCGCTTAATCGCGAACGATAGGTACTGATAGTTTTTACGCTTAGGTTCAGATTTTTAGCAATTTCAGAAACAGACTCCCCTTTTGCTAGCCGCAAAAATACTTGTAGCTCGCGATCCGAAAGTGACTCATGGGGTTTCGAAGATCGGTTGCCACTCATCTCATCCGCTAGGAGTTCTGAGGTTTTAGCCGAAGCGTATCGGCGACCTGTCCCCACAATATGGATGGCACGCAACAGTTCCTGTTGATCACAGTCTTTCGACAAGTACCCGCTGGCGCCATTGCGGATTACCGCCAGCGCATAGCTTTCTTCCGGGAAACCACTGAGCATCAAAACTTTAACTTCAGGATGGCGCTGACACACTGTGCGTAACACATCAATTCCGCTTTTCCCTGGAAGAGATATATCCAACAGCAATACATCGCAGGGTGTCTCGCGTAACAAACTTAAGGCCTCTTCGCCGGAAGAGGCCTCGAAACAAATTTGAATTCCAACGTCTTCGCTAAGCAGCTCTTGAAATCCAGCACGAACAATTTTGTGATCATCAACGATTGCTACTTGCAACATGGTGGGCCCACTTAACTATTAAATGATACAAAGAAACCAATGACCCAATTTCGAACTTGGACGTGAGTGAGAGCCATAAAAGCCTTTATCCGCGTGTACGATTAACTACAAACGCGACCACCGCCATAATCAGAAATACTACAAATAATATCTTGGCTATACCGGTAGCGCTGGCAGCTATGCCAGTAAATCCGAATAAAGCAGCAATGAGTGCAATTATAAAAAATACGATGGCGTAATGAAGCATTATCTTTTCCTTTTAATAAATAAGGGCGACACCCGTTCACAATTACTACTGAAATTGCGGGTATAGACCCTTATTCTAATGAGACTGCCTTGTTAGCCCTCTCATCATTACCTGCTTAATTCGATGTCAAATTATTCTTAACATCCGACACGCCATTAGTGGCTCGAGCTATAGTGGTTGCGCGGGCGACTGCTTTGGCGTTAGGAGCTGCACCTGTAAGGGTGACCACGCCTTTCGAGGTATCAACATTAATATCGATAGCCTTAAGTTCGTCATCGGCAATTAATTTGCTTTTGATGGAAGCCGTGATAGCCGCATCATCAATTGCTTGACCAGCCTTATTAGTCGTATTTTCCACATGGTTGCCCGCGTCTCTAGACGCGTCCTTAGAGGCCACTATCGTGTTATCTACCTTTTCGCCTGTAGTCGTATTTGTTCCCTTACGATTACACCCTGTGGCAAGCACGACCATTACAGTAACTGCGACCACTGAAGTTATTTTATTGAATGATTTCATCGGTTTCTCCTGAGTTTTATATATAACAAAGCACGCATAACATTTCACACGCTACATAGAATTTATCTGGAGGGAACTTTCTAAGATATAAGCCCTCGGCCACAATTTTTGTAGGACAAACGTTCTCATCCTTTCTAGCTCACTTATAGCCTTGCGGATTCATCTGTTGCCACCGCCACGTATCCTCACACATTCGTGTGAGATCAAAAGCTGCTCGCCACTTCAACTCCTGCAGAGCAAGCGAAGGTTCGGCCCAGCATTGCGCAACATCTCCCGGGCGACGCGCAACGATTTGATACGGGACCTTCTTACCACTGGCAACTTCGAATGCTCGGATCATCTCAAGCACGCTCACTCCCTGCCCCGTGCCCAGATTCCAGGTATGCACACTACTTCCTTGTTGGCGCAGGCGATCTAAAGCTGCAACATGGCCCCGTGCTAAATCCACCACATGGATGTAGTCGCGCACGCCGGTACCGTCGGGTGTGGGGTAATCCCCTCCAAAAACATTCAGTTGGGGACGACGCCCCACCGCCACTTGGGCTATATAAGGCATCAGATTATTGGGAATGCCCTGTGGGTCCTCACCTATCAAACCCGATTCATGCGCACCCACCGGATTGAAATAACGCAGTAACGCTATATTAAAAGTGGGGTCTGCCTTTGCAAGATCTTGCAGCATCTCTTCGATAAAGAGTTTGGACCGACCATAGGGATTGGTGGCTGATAACGGAAAATCCTCAGTAATGGGCACGTTTACGGGATCTCCGTAAACGGTGGCGGAAGACGAAAACACTAACGACTTCACCCCTGCTTCAGCCATTACATCAAATAACGCAATACTCCCGCCAATATTATTGTCGTAATACAGTAGCGGTTTTGCTACCGACTCGCCCACTGCCTTCAGTCCGGCAAAATGCACCACTGTGTCGATCGCGTGTTTCGCGAACAGCTGGCGCAATGCAACGCGATCGCGAATGTCACCTTGCACAAAATTCACTTGTTTACCTGCGATTTTGGCTACCCGCTCTAATGCCTTGGGACTGCTGTTAGAAAGGTTATCGAATACCACCACCTCATGCCCTGCAGCTAAACATTCAACGGCGGTGTGCGAGCCGATATACCCTGCCCCTCCTGTTAATAACACTTTCAAAATAATCTCCTGACTACTCAATAATGAGAAAGGCCATCCACGGGACATTTGCTAAATGGACATTGATTTGAATTATGCCGCGACTTTATAGCTGTGGTGAAGTATGAAGCGAGGCGATAAATGTAATCACTTGTTCAATAATAGGGCAATGCGATGTGGCCACTCCTCGTATTGGGCGTAAAACTTGGCAACGTACACTGCATTATGGGCTCGCCAGGCAAGCTCATACTCTATGCCTCACCGGATCAATTTTGGCGAGCTGTTGTGCGGCCATCGCAGTCAGAACCTTGTCATTCCCCGCCAAGTACATATCCGCCAGTTCATAAAGCCGATCAGCAGCGTCACCGCCGAGGCAAGAGCGCAAGTCCAAATAAAATGTCGACGTAAAAAAGCATACGGACCTTGAGCCCCGGTGGGCTGTGCAGTCAGTGCGGATAAGCACACTTCGGAAATAATATTGGTGTGGGCGTTTTGGCTGCGAGTACCCGCTGCTCCCAGCGCTTCTGCGCGCGACAGCGAGTACAACGGCAAGTCTGCGGGTTTAAGAATTTTATGCGGGGCTAGAACGGCCCTGATTAGTTAGCGCCCCATTTCACACGGCGAATACGTTTTTCGCGGCGCAAACGGGTGGCATCACTCGCAGATAAGGGAGCTTTCGCTTTACCCTCGTAGGGGTTATTGCCCCCTTTGATCTGGATACGCAACGGCGTCCCATGTAGATCGAAGGCTTTGCGGAAAGTGTTTTCCAAATAACGCTTGTAATCTGCCTGCAAGCCCTCTAGCGCATTGCCGTGCAGAATAATGACGGGAGGATTCTTCCCCCCTTGATGGGCATAACGCGGTTTGGGGCGATGCAAGCCGCTTTTGGGCGGAGCATGTTGCTCGACCGCAGCGATCAATACGCGAGTCAATTTTGGGGTGGGCAAGTTTACAAAGGCTGCAGCGTGAGCAGCTTCGACATCCTTTAAGAGCGCTTCAAGACCTTTGCTCGTCAGCGCTGAAATATAGTGAAAACGCGCAAAATCCAGAAACTGCAATTTGCGACTGATATCACGTTTGACGGTATCGCGCCGTTCCTGATCCAGCCCATCCCATTTGTTGATCGCCACTACCAGCGCGCGGCCGGTTTCAAGTACGAAACCGGCTAGATGCGCATCCTGTTCCGAAATATTTTCCTGCGCATCGAGCACGATCACGACGACGTTGGCGTCTTCGACTGCCTGGAGTGTTTTGATCACGGAGAATTTTTCTACCGTTTCAAATACTTTGCCACGTTTACGCACGCCGGCTGTGTCAATCAATGTATAGGGTTTGCCGTCGCGCTCGAAGTCGACATAAATCGAGTCGCGCGTGGTGCCGGGTTGATCGAACGCGATCACGCGCTCTTCGCCAATCAACGCATTCACCAGCGTGGACTTGCCGACGTTGGGACGACCGACGATGGCAATTTTGGGGATGCCAAAGTCATCGCGTTCGGTTTCTGCAGCAGAAAATGGCGCGAGCGCTTCGCTCAGCAGATCACTGATGCCGTCGCCATGCGCGCCTGATATCGCCAGTGGGTCACCTAGACCTAATTCAAAAAACTCGGCGACGACCACAGCACGGTTCATGCCTTCGGTTTTATTCACCGCCAAAAACACAGGGCAGGTAGCGCGTCGCAGGCGATCAGCAATTACCTGATCTTGTGGGCTGAGCCCGCCTCGCCCATCCACCAGAAAAATTACTGCGTCGGCTTCGTCGATGGCCTGCAAGGTTTGCTTCGCCATTTCAGCCATGATGCCTTCTTTTGCGACCGGCTCGAGACCGCCGGTATCTACGACTAGGTAGGGCTTGTCACCCAGACGTCCCCGACCGTAATGCCTGTCGCGCGTCATGCCCGGCAAATCGTGCACGAGCGCATCCCGCGTGCCGGTCAGGCGATTGAAAAGCGTGGACTTGCCAACGTTGGGTCGGCCGACCAAAACCAGGGTGGGAAGCATTGTTATCCAGTTACAACGACAATCGACGCAAGACTGATGATGTCATCAGTCTTCAGGCTCGACCAAAATTATTTCAGCTTGAACGCGATCACATTGCCTTTCACGGTCTGCACTGCCAAGCCTGGCCCGATATCAACCGGGGCGCTAATCGCAGCACTATCGAGTTGCGCGCGTCCGACAAAAGAACCATCTTCAGCAGACAATAGATGCACATAACCTTGTGCGTCCGCGACCGCAATCAAGGTCCCTAGCGCTAACGGCGCGGTGACTTTACGCCGCGCGAGTTTATCCTGCCGCCATGCGGCACGGCCCCCTTCTTTGTCGTAAGCAGTGATGGCATCTTTATCGTCGGTGACGTACAGATTCTTTTCATCCATGGCTAAGCCGCTATTACTGGAAGTATCGCGTGCCCATAATGGGGCGCCCGTCTTACGGTCAAAACACGCGACTCGTCCTTGATACGCGACTGCGCACACCCGTTTGTCATCGGCGACAGGGTTACCCATAACGTCGGCGACGCGTTCCAATTCGGTCGCACCGCGTGGCAACGCCACGGTGGCCTCCCACAATTGCGCTCCATTGGCTGCATTCAACGCAACCAATTTACCCCCCGGGAAACCAGCGAATACCACGCCATCGCGTACCAACAACCCACCTGACCCACGCAGACTCAACGAAGGCAGGTTGCGGCTGTAGAGCCACTTTCGACTGCCGTCGGCTGCTGACAAACCATGCACGCGCCCGTCACCCGTACGTGCAATCACCGTATCGGCCACTGCCTTCAACTGCCCGGTTACCTCGCTGGATAATTTAACCTTCCAACGCGTCTGGCCTGTTGCGAGGTCCAGCGCGAACAGCTCGCCCTTGTTGCCCCCGGCTAACACTAAGCCCTGCCCTGCGCCCGCCCCTGCGGTGAGCCGTGTGCCGGCGTCAAATTTCCATATCGACGCGCCATTTTGCAGATTTAAGCGCAAGACATTGGCACTGGAAACCACCAACACCGCATTCGCCTCCACCGCCGGGCTTAACGCACGCCCTCCCGTTTCACCCACACTCGTTTTCCAAGCCTCGGTGATTGCCACCGTTTGATTAAAACTTGTTAGGGGCGCAGGTTTTGCAGCTTCTTTTGCAGCGTTCGAGCCAAACCATCCGCTAACGGTATCGCTCACGCTACTACCCGCAGACTGGATCGTGCTACACCCCGCCAAGCTAAGCGTCAGTGCAATCGTGATTAGACGTAACTTCATTTAACCGGCCCTCCCAACGCGTCCAATTTGATTTCCACAATTTTGCGATAGACATTGTCGTCGGTCAGTTTGCCGTATGCCGCCTGATAGGCAGCCCGCGCCTCGGTGTTTTTGCCTTGCGCAATCAGCACATCGCCTTTCAGGTCATCGAATCGAAATCCGAAGGCATCACTGTGTGGACTGCCCAGTTGCTTGAGAGCTGCGTCGTATTGCTTTTGATCAAACAAGATTCCGGCCAACCGTAAGCGCGCCAGGTCCTTTAAGGCCGCTTCTTTGGTATTGGCAATGACCCACTCCAATTGCGCCCGCGCGCTTTTAGCATCCATGTGATCTATATTCAACTTGGCTAAAAGCAGCGCGGCACGCGGCGCATAGGCAGTGCGGGGATATTTGTCGATGAGAACAGCACCGGCGTCGCGCGCGGTTTTGGCATTATTTTCCTGCACCGACTGGGTAAGCTTGCTAAAAATCAACGCAGCTTCAGATGCCTGGGTAGCGGTGTAATGCTGCCAATACTGCCAACCTGTAGCGGCCGCAACCACTAGCGCCAACCCCAGCATTGCCAAACTGCCCCAGCGTTTCCACCAGGCTTTCAGTTCGTCCATTTGTTGCTGTTCTTCCAGATCGTATGTTGCCATTTCTATACCTTTTTCAAAAAAGCGATCGTCTGCGCAAGATCAATTCGGAGTTGCTCCGCCGTCTGGCGCAGGGGTTTTACTGTCAGATGCTGGGCCGCCGCCTCATCCTCGCCGAGGATCACTGCATACCGCGCGCGGCTAGCGTCGGCTTTTTTCATTTGAGATTTGAAACTACCACCGCCACAGTGCATCACCGCTGCCAAGCCGACCTCGCGCAGCGCCGTTGCCACTTGCCAGGCCCAGGTTTGTGCGGCCTCGCCGACGTGCACGATATACGCATCTGGTACCGGCGTCACAGGCGTTTTACCGCCCGCCTCCATCAACGCCAGCAGGCGCTCGATGCCCATTGCAAATCCAGCAGCCGGGGCCGGTTTGCCGCCCAGTTGTTCGATCAGACCATCGTAGCGCCCTCCGGCGCAGACCGTGCCTTGCGCCCCAAGTTGGTCGGTTACCCATTCGAACACGGTGCGATTGTAGTAGTCGAGTCCACGCACCAGCCGCGGGTTGATTTCAAATGCGATGTTATGCGTGCGCAAAATGGCCTGCACTGCTTCAAAATGCGTTCGCGCCTCGGCATCAACCTCGTCCAATAATTGGGGCGCAGCGTCGTTCAATGCTTGCAGCGCCGGATTTTTGCTGTCCAGAATTCGCAGCGGGTTCGTGTGCAGCCGGCGCTGCGAGTCTTCGTCCAACTGGTCCGCGTGCGCGGCAAAATACGCAATCAATTTGGCGCGGTGGCGCTGCCGTGCTTCGGCGTCGCCCAGCGTATTCACCTGTAGCTTCGGCGCGATACCCAGCACGCGCCACAAATCCGCGCACATCACGATTAGCTCGGCATCAATATCCGGGCCAGCAAATCCCAGAGCCTCAACGCCGACCTGATGGAACTGCCGATAGCGCCCTTTTTGCGGCCGCTCGTGACGAAACATCGGGCCGGTGTACCACAGGCGTTTACCTCCGTCGTACAGCATATTGTGTTGCACTACCGCACGCACCGCGGAGGCGGTGCCTTCCGGGCGCAAGGTCAGCGATTCGCCGTTCAATTCATCGACGAAGGTATACATTTCCTTTTCGACGATGTCGGTCACTTCGCCGATCGCACGTTTGAATAAGCCGGTCTGCTCCAGAATCGGCGTGCGAATCTCGCGATAGCCATAGCGACGCAGCCAGTCGCGTATGCTGGCTTCAAAGCTGGCGAGGATATCGGTCGCGTCGGGCAAAAAATCGTTCATGCCGCGCACGGATTGCAGGGAATTACTCACGGGGCGGGCTTATGCGACAGCGCTGTAATGGCTGCGCACATAGTCTTCAACAATCGCCTGAAACTCCTCGGCGATGCGCGCGCCTTTCAGCGTGACGGTTTTTTCGCCGTCGACATACACGGGTGCTACCGGCACTTCGCCGGTACCGGGCAGCGAGATGCCGATGTTGGCGTGCTTGGATTCGCCAGGGCCATTCACCACACATCCCATCACCGCGACCTGCATGCTCTCGACCCCGGGATGACTTTCGCGCCATACCGGCATTTGTTCACGTAAATAGGTTTCGATGTCCGACGCGAGTTCCTGAAACACGGTCGACGTGGTGCGCCCACAGCCCGGGCACGCGATGACTTGTGGCGTAAACGCGCGCAGCCCTAGCGCCTGCAAAATCTCTTGCGCCACTTGCACTTCGCGCGTGCGCTCGCCGCCGGGTTCGGGCGTGAGCGAAATCCGGATCGTGTCACCGATGCCTTGTTGCAATAACACCGATAGCGCAGCGGTGGAAGCGACGATGCCTTTGGAACCCATGCCCGCCTCGGTCAGCCCCAGATGTAGTGGATAGTCGCACTGCGCGGCCAACTCGCCGTACACCGCGATCAAATCCTGCACCCGGCTCATCTTGCACGACAAAATAATCTTATCGCCGCCCAAACCTAGCGCTTCGGCCTTCTGGGCTGACTCCAGCGCCGATGCAATCAACGCGCGTCGCATCACCACATCGGCCTCTACCGGCTGCATGGACTGGGCATTTTCATCCATCATCCGCGCCGCCAACGCCTGATCGAGGCTGCCCCAATTCACGCCGATGCGCACCGGTTTGTCGTAGCGGCACGCCATTTCGATCAGTGTTGCAAACTGCTCGTCGCGCTTGCCGCCGCGGCCGATGTTGCCCGGGTTAATGCGCAGCTTGGCGAGCGCCTCGGCGCATTCGGGCACCTGCGTTAACAGCTTGTGACCATTGAAATGAAAGTCGCCGATCAACGGCACGTTGCAACCCACCACATCCAGCCGTTCGCGGATGCGCGGCACTGCAGTGGCGGCCTCAACGGTGTTTACCGTAATCCGCACCAGCTCTGAACCCGCCGCCGCGAGTGCCTGCACCTGACGCACGGTCGCACCAATATCCACCGTGTCTGTATTGGTCATTGATTGCACCACGATGGGCGCATCACCGCCCACCAGTACAGAACCGACTCGAACTTGGCGGCTTATGCGACGCAAAATGGGAACCGTCATATGAGGCTTACTCTTCCAGACTAAAACGCGCGACATTGGCGTCAATGTATGGGCGAAGGTCAATCGCGCGGCCCTTATAGGTCATGCGAACTTGCGCCGCGTTGCCTAGTACCAGGCTAAACGGGGGCTGACCTGATAGCTCCAGCGTCGTGCCCTTGTTGTTCATTTGGTGTTGCAATACCTGGCCGGTGCCATCTTTTATTTCTACCCACGCGTTATCGTCGAACTCAAAATGCATTTCGCTTTTAGCCGCCGGTTGTGTCGCTCCAGACGCAACCGGGGGCACCGTGGCGACCCCCGCTGCTGTCCCTATTGCTGCACCGTCTTTGGGGATGAGGGACTCGGCGTTTGTTACTTTAGCCACAGGGGCAGCGGGTGGCGCAGCCACTGCAGCGGGATGTTGCAACGCGGGCGGGCGGACGCGCGCCACATCTTCTGCATCAGTATTTAGCCAGGCATACAGTGCTATGGGCACGACTGTAAATGCCAGCAAGGCCAAAAGCCCGGCAATCAACCACTTCGAGGTAAACCAGGCACCGGGTAAAACCACGGGTTGCGCTTGCACAATATCCACCGGTTCTACGTTGCCGCCCCCCATTGTTTGTAACAGCGCGGTGGCATCCAAACCCAACAGGCGGGCGTAATTACGTACGAATCCTCGCGCGAACACGGGTTGGCCCAAACTGCCGAAATCCTCTGTCTCCATCGCCTCAATCTGTCGATTCATCAATCGCAAATGGTTGGCGGCCTCTTGAATCGATAATCCCTGAGCTTCTCGCGCCGCACGCAAGCTCGCTCCTACTCCGGGCAACGGATCACTCACTCGTATTGCCCCGACAACAAAGCACGGGCTTCATCCGAATCCGGAAAGCGTTTACGCAACTGCAAACCATACGCGGCCTCTTGCGCGCGATCACCCAATTTGCGTTCGAGTCGCAAGCTCAGCCACAAGCTTTCAGCGGTGGGAGGTGCAATTTCACTATGACGGGTGAGTAAACGCTGTGCCTCGGTGAGCTTGTTCTTGCGAAAATTTAGCCCGGCCAACTTAATGAGCGCTTTCGCATTATCCGGCTGCAATTTAAGTGCGCGCGTCAGGTTCGCTTCAGCTAATGTCAAATCGCCTTTTTTATCCGCACACACGCCTGCGTTGGTCATAGCTTGCTCAGGAGAGGGGTAAAGCGGATTTTGCAACGCTAGTGAAAATTGCGCCAAGCCTTCGTCATAACGTCCGCGTGTACATAGAAACCAACCATAATTATTGTGCGCTTCGGAATCGAGTCGATCGAGTTCGAGCGCGCGTCGAAAATATTCTTCAGCCAATTTATCTTCGGCCAACTCCATGTAGACCATGCCGTAAATGTTGTATGCAGGGCCAAAACGCGGGTCGGCAATAAGCGCCTTGCGCAGCTCATCCAGCGCCACTTTGTACTGCGCACGTTGAAAATATGCACCTGCCAGATCGGTAAAGGCACGGGCGCGCTGTTGCGCGTCGTTGTCGGGCGCGCTGCCTTCTGGATTAGCGGTGACTTTCGTTTCTGTGGGTTGTTGCACGCACGCTGCCAATATCAGGCTCAATGCGACGATGATTTTTTTCACGCTGCCTCCCGGCTTAACCGTTTCATGACGCGGCCACTCTTGTCTGCAACCTGTCCAGCCAATTGCCCGCACGCGGCATCGATGTCGTCGCCACGCGTTTTACGGGTGGTGACGACTAATCCCGCATCCTGCAAAATTTGGCGGAACACGCGTAAGGCATCCGGACCGGGTTTTAGATAACCCGAATTCGGAAAGGGATTGAACGGAATCAGATTGAATTTGCACGGCACATCGCGTGTCAGCGCAATCAACTGACGCGCATGTTCCTGCTGGTCGTTAACTCCTGCTAGCATCACGTATTCAAACGTGATGAAATCGCGCGGCGCGTGAACTAAATAACGCTGACACGCAGCCATTAATTCATTCAGCGGATATTTTTTATTGATCGGCACCAGCACGTCGCGCAAGCTATCATTCGGGGCATGCAGTGAGACTGCGAGCGCAACCGGGCAACGTTCAGCCAGCCGGTCCATTGCCGGTACAATCCCCGAGGTGGAGACCGTCACCCGCCGCCGCGACAAGCCGTAGGCGTGATCGTCGAGCATGATCCCCAATGCCATCACCACATTCTCGAAATTAGCCAGCGGTTCGCCCATGCCCATCATCACCACATTGGTGACGGGTCGGTCGGCGTGGTCGCCCCCGACACGGTTGGCGGTTCCGCGCAGCGTGTGAGTGGCATACCAAAGCTGACCGACGATCTCGGCCACGGATAAATTGCGGTTAAAGCCTTGCCGCCCGGTCGAGCAGAAAGTGCATTCCAGCGCACAGCCCACCTGGGAAGACACGCATAAGGTGCCACGGTCTTCTTCCGGGATGTAGACCGTCTCGATGCCATTGGCTACGCCCACATCGAACAGCCATTTGCGCGTGCCGTCGGTTGAAGTGTGCGCAAAATTAACTTTCGGCGCAGTCACCTGCGCATGTTGTTGCAAGCACTCGCGCAGGGTCTTCGCAATGTCGGTCATCTGGCTAAAATCGGCCACACCCGCCTGATGAATCCAGTGATATACCTGCTTCGCCCGAAAAGATTTTTCCCCCAGGTTTGAAAACCAGGCGGTCAATCCATTGAGATCAAATTCGAGCAGGTTTTGCGGCATTACAACAAGAGGCTTAACGACCGATATAGACGTCGCAAGCAGGGAAGAAATAGGCAATTTCAACAGCGGCGGTTTCTGGCGCATCCGAGCCATGAACCGCATTCGCGTCAATACTTTGGGCAAAGTCGGCCCGGATGGTACCGGGATCGGCCTTCTTGGGATCAGTAGCGCCCATCAGTTCGCGGTTTTTGGCGATTGCGTCTTCTCCCTCCAGCACCTGCAATACCACGGGGCCGGAAATCATGAATTCGACTAAATCCTTGAAAAAGGGACGCTCGCGGTGCACACCATAAAAGCCTTCGGCTTCCACACGCGACAGGTGCTTCATCCGTGACGCGATGACTTTCAGCCCCTTGGACTCAAAACGACTGATGATTTGGCCCACCACATTCTTGGCGACGGCATCGGGTTTGATAATAGAAAAAGTACGTTGAACAGCCATGTAAAAACTCCGGACAAGTTAGCAAACTGGATGAAAATCCATCAAAATCAGCCCGCTAGCATAACACGCACAACCCCCTTCTGTCTTTCACATACTGGCGTTAGAGCCTGTTTCAGACCAGGGCTTTAGCCCTCTGGCTGCAATTGTGCCTGCACTGATTCAAGCGCATCTTTCAAAGTTTCTTCAGACAACACATTGAGTTGTTCGGCGAGCATTTCTGCTGCTTCGATCGTGCCCATATCGTCGGGCAATTTGCTGGTGTCCAGATTGGCGACAAACACTGCGGCGGCCCCGACAACTTGCAACAGCTGGCCGCGCTCGTTCATCAGCAGCTCAATTTCGTTGCGTAACAATTGTGCTTCATTTTTGTTAATGGCATGTACCGTCATTTCACTTTCCTCTTTCTGAATCAGCCGAACAGGGTTAATACTCCAGTGTAGCCATACAGGCGATTGTGCGAAATTTCGCCGTTGGCAGAAAACCCCACCAGCGGAAAATCGCCCAATGCGTCGCGGATCAATTCCATTTCGCGATTGGCCACGCCAAACATGCTTTTGCCGCGCCCCAGGCAGGAATAATACACGCCGCCACGGATCGGTGCGTTGAGCTGTTGCTTGATCGCAACGAGCATGCGCTGCAAGTCTTCTTCAGCACTGGCTTGGTCGCGGCGGCAAAAAATAATCTCATCGCCCACCTGAATCTCTTCGCCTAACGCGACCAGATTATTCTCGGGGTCGACACCAATAATATTGCGCACCAGATAGTCATTAGTGTCCGACCCTCGGACCGGCAGACCGACAAAAATATAGCCAGCGGCGCGACGCAAATCTCGCGCCAGCACCTCGCCAATTTCTTCCTTCATCACATCGAGTGCTGCCCTACGATCCAGCGTAGCAATAATGTTTTTCTTGCCGTCGGTAATCTGGTGACGCGGGCCCAGCGGAGAGACACCTTGCGTGAGCTTCGTCGCCAACTGTACGTTGTCACTGAAACTTACGCCGGATAAGCCGCCAGCAATTTGTGTATCAGCGATTTGGGGCATTTCCCCGCGCGAACTGGTGAGCCCTCCTACCACAAAGCCGCTGCTCATTCGCGCGCTAAGCGCCTCAATCAAGTCTTGCATCTGCGCGTTGCGCGGATCCCCGTGGACCATCGCAAAATAGGCTCCCTCCAGCGGCTGGGCGGCAATATCCTGCACCGTGCGCTGGAGTGGCAGTACCTGGAAATCCGCTGGCGCAAACTCACCCAGCATCACCGCCATTGCCGGCACTTCCAGATACTCCACGCCGGTGGCGCATATCCCAACCCCGACGGTGCCCACCCAATGCGACACGCCGGTCGCGCTTTTAAAAAAATCGAGGATCGCATCCAACTCTTCGCCGAAGCTATCGGAGAGATACAAAAACCCCAATGTGGCGGCGACAGGTATCGCACCCAACTGGGACATGCAGTCCTGTGCCGCGGTGGTCCAGTCGGGGTGGGAGGCGTGAGCGTATTTAAAAGGGGTAGACATGGGAGATGTGCGAGAGCGTGTTGAGCGATACTATGCGAAGACAGCCTCCATACTACACACTCATGTTGGATATTTCAGCGCTTTACCCCGCTATCGAACCCCACAGCCGGGGTTTCCTCACTACTGCCAGTGTTCATCGCATTTATTGGGAAGTGTCGGGTAACCCCGATGGCCTGCCGGTGATTTTTATTCACGGGGGTCCAGGCTCCGGCACATCCCCGATCCAGCGGCGCTTTTTCGATCCGGCGCGCTATCGGATTGTGTTGTTTGACCAGCGCGGAAGTGGTCGCTCAACGCCGCATGGCGAGCTGAGCGACAACACCACATCCCATTTAATTGCCGACATGGAGCAGCTACGCGCCGAGTTGGGCATCACGCAATGGCTGGTATTCGGGGGTTCCTGGGGCTCTACGCTCGCATTGGCTTATAGCGAAACGCATCCCGAACATTGCCTCGGACTAATACTGCGCGGGATTTTTCTGTGCCGACAAAGCGAGATCGACTGGTTTTTGTATGGCATCAAGCACTTTTTCCCTGAAGCTCAGCGCGAGCTTGCTGAATATATTCCGGCAGCAGAACGCGCGGATTTATTGCACGCCTACCACAGTCGCCTCAACCATCCTGACCCCGCCATTCATTTACCCGCTGCCCGCGTCTGGGCTCGGTTTGAGGCGTCGTGTTCCACGTTACGGCCCGACCCCAAGTTAGTGGCGGCTTTTGGCGCCGATCACACTGCGCTGTCACTTGCCCGCATTGAAGCGCATTATTTTGTGAACGATATTTTTCTGCCCAAAAACAGTTTGCTCGAACAGCTTGGGCGTATTCGCCATTTACCTGCGACCATCGTGCAAGGCCGTTACGATGCGGTTTGTCCCATCGTCAATGCCGACGAACTGGCACGCGCCTGGCCGGAAGCGACTTACGTGATCGTCGATGATGCAGGACATTCCGCGTTCGAGCCCGGCATTTGCCGCGAGCTTGTGCGCGCCACAGACAATTTCGCACATCACACCTCAATATGAGCCTATCGCCTTTTGTCTTTGATGCCAGCGCGGACAATTTCAACCGTCTGGTGTTGGAAAATTCGCACAAAGGCCCTGTGCTGGTACATTTTTGGACGCCTAAGGCCGGACCCTGTTTCATGTTGATGCCTCGATTGATCAAACTTGCGACCGAATACAACGGCAAATTTTTGCTGGTGATGCTCAATACCGATGAGCTGGGCGCTCTGGCGCAACGCTTTAGCGTCACTTCGGTGCCCACCGTCAAATTCTTTCTGCGCGGCGAAGTCGTTCACACCATCCACGGTGCCGATCCGGACAGCAGCTTTCGCGAAATTCTCGATCGTTTTATTGCCGGTGACGCCGACCGCGCGCACGCGCAAGGCCTCGCAGCCTGGCGCGCCGGGCACCTGGAGCAGGCCCGCATGCTGCTCGCCAACGCCGCAATGGCTGAGCCCGAAAAGCTCGCAATCCCACGCGATCTGGCCAAAATCCTGTGGAGCGCAGGCGAAACCGCGCAAGCACTAAAACTCCTCGACAGCCTGCCGCCTGCAGCGCGGCTGGAACCCGAAATTATTTCGCTTTACGCGCATCTGAATCTGGCCGAAACGGCTCGCACCGCACCGCCTGTTGCCGAATTGCACGCGCATATCGATTTGCATCCCGACGACATCCCAGCCCGCTATCAGCTTGCAGCGGTGTTACTCGCCGGCGACGACATCGAGGGCGCGCTAAACGCCTTACTGTTTATTACCCAACATGCACGCACATTCCGCCATGATATTGGACGCGTCAGTCTGCTGGCTCTGTTCGAGCTACTGGGCTCGCAACATCCGTTGACACGCAAATTTCGTCCGTTGCTATCGGAATCTCTGCATTGAATTTTCAGCACCCGGCCTTTGCGCCTTATCAGCACGAAATTACAGCACTCGCTCTTGACCGCGGATTTCCCGGTCTCAATACTCTCAACGCGCTGGCCGTCCAACGCGACTTAGTCAACGCTAACGATCTTCCGCTTCGTTTTATGGTGCCAGACCGGCATTTGTCCGCGCGGGATTATGAACATCACATTCTGCAAAGCGGCTGCATCCCCACGCGTATCGAAAATTGGCATGATGTGATGAACGCATTGGTCTGGTTACGTTTCCCCCAATTTAAAGCGGCATTGAATGCGGAGCATGGCGAAGCGATGGTCAGTGAAACAGGCCCATTACGTGGGCGCCGGCGAGACGCGTTGACCATGCTCGATGAAAGCGGTGTTTGGGTGATTGCTGAGGACACATCGTTGACTACACTGCTCGCGCAACGCCAGTGGCGAGCGCTATTTTGGGAGCAGCGTGCGGCGCTAGTCGGCCATATGCAGTTCGTCGTGGTCGGGCATGCGCTACTGGAAAAAATGCTGCAGCCCTACCCTGCCCTCACCGGAAAGTGTCTGCTCCTTGAACCGCCAGACCTGACTTTGAATGCAATGCATCTGAATCAAATTCAAACTCAGGCCAAGCTCGCATTGGATCGCCTGATGACGCCTGACATACTGGTTCCGCTGCCCTTACTCGGCATTCCCGGATGGGATGAACGTAACGCACACCCGGGGTATTACGACAACGCCACTATTTTCAGGCCCTCGCGTATCCCGCTTAGCGCCTGACACGAAGGCATAGTGACTTATTCCGCCGCCAGCGGTAAGTCCATCACACTCACCCATGCCTGCGCCTTGTCGAGGTCCTCAAACAGCTGAATATCCGCCGACATGAACATGCGATTCATCCACAGACTCCAGGCGATCCATTGGTCGCCCGTCAGCACTGCGATGCGGCCAAAATCACCCTTATGTTCGCGCGTAAATTTGAGCTCTTGCCACGCCACATCCACGCTGTATGACAGCATGTCGCGCAGGTCGAACAGCAGATTAACCTTTCCCTGAAATTTGATGCCGTAACTTACAGCTTCTTCAAATTCGCGATAGTCCTCTGCCGTAAACGGTCCCATTACGCTGACTTCCACGCGATTGTCTTTCATAGTCAGGTCTATCATATTGTGTGCTCTCATAAGTGATGACTTCATCATAGCGAAATCCGTGGCAAGCGGGTTGCACCGCAAGCAGCGGCTTTCTCACGCTTCATATTCTGACCTGGCCAATTAAGACTCAGGCGAGGCCACGCTGATTTTGTTAAAGTAGCGCCCTTTCCTTTGTCGTTTTAACCATGGCTAAATCTCGCGCCACCGCACCCCCCAAAGATTACGAGTCGGCGCAAGCTGAGCTGGAAAGCATCGTCAACGAAATGGAATCGGGGCAAATGCCGCTGGAAGCTTCGCTCGCAGCTTACAAACGCGGCGCAGAACTATTGCAGTATTGCAGACAGCAGTTGCAGGAGGCCGAACAGCAAGTCAGGATTCTTGAAAATGGCATGTTGCAAGCTTTCAAGCCTGAGGCCAGCAATGACTGATTTCGCCGTGTGGATGCAAGCTTGTCAAACGCGCATAGAAACCGTATTAACGGACCTATTGCCCAAACCCAACATCACACCTGCGCGACTGCACGAAGCGATGCGGTATGCCATGCTGGGTAGCGGCAAACGGGTGCGGCCGCTGCTTGCATTTGCGGCGGGCGAGGTCGCTCATGCCGACATCGAACGCGTGCAGTACGCGGCGGCTGCGGTGGAATTGATCCATGGCTATTCACTGGTGCACGACGACTTGCCCGCCATGGATGATGACGGCTTGCGTCGCGGCAAACCCACCGTGCATGTCGAGTTTGATGAAGCCACCGCGCTGTTGGTGGGGGATGCGTTGCAAAGCCTGGCGTTTGAAACCCTCTCCGCGCGTACGCTGGCAGACGATCCCACTCGACAATTGGAAATGCTTTCGAAGCTCGCTGCAGCGTCAGGGTCGCGCGGCATGGCCGGCGGGCAGGCCATCGATTTGGTCAGCGTCGGCAAGCCCCTTGAACTGGAAGAACTCGAATTCATGCATATCCACAAAACCGGCGCGCTCATTCGCGCCTCGGTATTATTGGGCGCGCATTGCGGACAATTGGATGAACCTTCAATGGCGCATCTGGATCGCTATGGCAAATGCATTGGACTTGCCTTTCAAGTGGTGGATGACGTGTTGGATGCGGAAGCATCGACTGTTACGCTGGGAAAGACAGCGGGCAAGGATGCGGTGCACAACAAACCTACTTATGTCAGTCTGCTCGGTACCACGCGCGCACGAGAGCTGGCGCAGGAGCTACGCGCAGACGCCCACACCGCGTTAGCCAGCTTGGGCCCCGAGGCCATCCGTCTACGTGAATTGGCGGATTTTGTCGTCGAGCGAGGATTTTAAATGCTCACTCCGCTACTGGATCTCATTCATTCCCCTTCAGACTTGCGCGCGATGGCGGTCACCGACTTGCCTGCGCTGGCCGTAGAACTGCGCGAGTTCCTGATCGACTCGGTATCTACCACAGGCGGACACCTCGCCTCTAACCTCGGTACCGTCGAACTCACACTCGCGCTGCATTATGTGTTTGATACCCCCAGCGATCGCATTGTGTGGGATGTGGGGCATCAAACTTACACGCACAAAATTCTTTCGGGCCGACGCGCAGAGATGGCGGGACTGCGACAGGGGGGAGGCATCGCGGGATTTCCACGTCGCGGCGAAAGCGAATATGACGCCTTTGGCACCGGGCACTCCAGTACGTCGATTTCTGCCGCGTTGGGCATGGCCACAGCCTTTCGTCAAAACGGGTCCAGCCAGCGCGCGGTAGCAGTGATTGGCGATGGTGCGATGACCGCCGGCATCGCGTTTGAAGCGCTGAACAACGCGGGCGCAAGTGACCTGCCGCTGTTGGTGGTGTTGAACGACAATGACATGTCAATCTCGCCCAATGTTGGCGCGCTCAAAAATTATCTGGCCAAGTTGATGTCCGGGCGTTTTTATACCGCCGCGCGTCGTGCCGGGGAAAAAGTGCTGTCGGTGGTGCCGCCTATTAAAGAACTCGCCAAACGTGCAGAAGAGCATATGAAAGGCATGGTATTGCCGGGCACCTTGTTCGAGGAGTTCGGATTCAATTACATCGGCCCGGTAGACGGCCACGACCTTAACGCGCTGGTACAAACGCTAACGAATATCAAGCAATTGAAAGGCCCCCAGTTTCTGCATATCGTCACCAAAAAAGGCAAAGGCTATGAGCTGGCCGAAGCTAACCCCTGCCTGTATCACGGCGTATCGCGTTTCGATTCGATTGCAGGCATTGCAGAAAGTAAAAGTAGCGCTAACCAACCTACTTACACGCAGATTTTTAGCGACTGGTTATGCGACATGGCGGCTCACGATGCGCGTCTGGTGGCCATTACGCCGGCGATGCGCGAAGGCTCAGGATTAGTGCGCTTTTCACAGGAATACCCGCAACGCTATTTTGATGTGGGCATTGCCGAACAACACGCGCTGACGTTTGCCGCAGGGCTTGCCTGTGAAAAGGTGAAACCGGTGGTAGCCATTTATTCGACCTTTCTGCAGCGCGCGTACGACCAGTTAATCCACGACATCGCGCTACAGAATCTGCCTGTGATGCTCGCGATTGACCGTGCCGGTTTAGTCGGTGCTGACGGCCCGACCCACGCGGGCAGTTTTGACCTGAGCTATCTGCGCTGCATCCCCAATATGCTGATTGCTGCACCCTCGGATGAGAACGAATGCCGTCAGCTACTGACCACCGCGTTTCTGCACGAAGGGCCGTCTGCTGTGCGTTACCCGCGCGGCGCTGGGACGGGCGCCAGTCTGGCGGCGGGATTAGAGCCTTTTGCAATTGGCAAGGGCGCGTTGCGTCGTCAGGGCAAAATGGTGGCGTTAATTGCATTTGGCAGCTTGGTTGCGTCCGCGCTCAAGGTCGGCTACGCGCTGGATGCCAGCGTAGCGGACATGCGTTTTGTGAAACCGCTGGATATGGACTTGCTCAAGCAGTTAGCGCAAAGCCATCAGATACTGGTCACGCTGGAAGAAAACGCGATTGCCGGAGGCGCCGGCGCAGCTTGCGCCGAAGCGTTGATCGAGCTGGGAATACGCACGCCTATCTTCCACCTAGGCTTGCCCGACCGCTTTATCGAGCACGGCGACCCAGTGAAAATGTTGGCCGAATGTGGTCTCGATGCAATCGGGATTGAGACTCGGGTGCGTGAGCTGCTATCCAAATAGGTCCATGTGTGTTCACAAGCCTAAGTCTGAAGCACTATGCCCGAGTAATTTACTCAACTATTCTTAGCGTTTATACTTTGGCACCACTCCAAAGCGAGTAATTACGCTGACACAGCAATGAGAGAAGCCATGAACCAGATATGCGAACCCCTCGGCATGGCCGACGTACAAAGTTTGGCCGACACACGCCAAATCGCCATCAATAAGGTTGGCATCAAAAGCATTCGACATCCAGTGCGCGTAGCCGACAAGAGCGACGGTGTGCAACACACCATTGCCAACTTCAATATGTATGTGTTCCTGCCCCATAATTTCAAAGGCACGCACATGTCGCGCTTTATCGAAATCTTGAACACCCGCGAGCGTGAGATTTCAGTCGAAAACTTTGAAGATATGCTGCGTCAGATGACTGAACGCCTGGAAGCGGAATCGGGCTACATAGAGATGACCTTTCCCTACTTCATCAATAAATCCGCCCCTATCTCCGGCGTACAAAGCCTGCTGGACTATGAAGTGACCTTCATTGGCTCGATTGAACATGGCGCGTATCAGCACACTACCCGCGTGGTCGTGCCGGTGACCTCGCTATGCCCCTGCTCGAAGAAAATCTCGGAATACGGAGCACACAATCAGCGTTCGCATGTGACGGTCACCGCACGCACCAATGGTTTTCTGTGGATTGAAGATTTAGTGCGCAAAGTGGAAGACCAGGCCTCATGCGAACTCTTCGGTTTACTGAAGCGCCCGGACGAGAAGTTTGTCACCGAGCGTGCTTACGATAATCCCAAGTTTGTTGAAGATATCGTACGCGACGTTGCCGCCGCGATGAACGCCGAGCCCCTGATCGATGCCTATGTGGTTGAGGCGGAGAATTTTGAATCGATACACAATCATAGTGCCTATGCACTGATTGAGCGGGACAAAACCACTTTAATTACAAGTAACTGAGTTCAGCGTGCCACCGTCCCGCTCGTGCTGCGTGTTAGCTTGGAACAGCGAGCATCTGCTTGCGATATTTATTCAAGTCTCTAACCGACTCAAATGTTTGTCCCAGTAAATTTGACAAGTTTCTAAGTATTCCCCCCACCACTCTATTCTCCCAAATGTCGTTGAATTGAATTTGTTCGTCTAACCAGTGTTCCATCCATTCTGGATTGGGCAGGCGAGACTGGACGGTGTCATTAGGAAAGAGGGCTTCGTTTACGTGCAGATTGGTAGGATGAAGCGGTTTATCTGCACGCTTGCTGGAGGCCATTAAAAATCCGATCTTGGCAAATGCGGCTCCTACCGGCGCGCGATCTTTTGCCAACGCGCGCTTCATATATTGCAGATACGCTCCCCCATGCCGGCCCTCGTCGCGCGAGAGAGTTTCATATATGAATTTGATGACGGGTTCGGTATGCCATTCGGAGGCACATTTGTACCATTGGGTTAACCGGACTTCGCCACAAAAATGCAGCATCAGGGTTTCCATAGGAGGAGCGGGATCGAATGGAAAACGCACGGCGTGCAGTTCTTCTTCGGTCGGCGCAAACTCGGGTTTGAAGCGACGCAGATAATCCATTAACACCAGAGCGTGCTTCTGTTCTTCGTAAAACCAGATCGACATGAAAGCTGAAAAATCACTATCGTGTACAAAATCGCGCAAAAACATTTCAGTAGCGGGGAGCGCAGCCCACTCGGTGATGGCATTCATTTTGATAGTCACCGCCTGCTCATCAGTGAGCAAGGCGGGATCAAAACTCGCCCAGGGAATATCCGTTTCCATATTCCAACGGGCGCGTTCGAGTGATTTGAAAAGATCTATGTAAAGCATGATTTACCTGCGGGTGCTGAGACCCTATTACGTGAGTGTTGCCTGATGAGATGACATTCTAATGTCTATCATCCAATATATAAACTAGGCTTAGGACCTTAATCGACGTAGCCATTTCTCCTACAAAAGATTGACATGAGTTGACGTAAAGATTTCAGCAAAGTCAGGAAAGTCGTTTTTCCATAGCGATATGGGCTATCCCGGCTTCTATAAATTCGCTGCCCACCGCTTCAAAGCCATGGTGTTTATAGAAATTGGCCGCTTGTTTTTGCGCACTTAGTCTCACGATGGGATAACCGCACGTTTTTGCCTCATTAAGCGCAGCAAACATAAGTGCGCGGCCTACCCCCTTACTACGCTCACTTGCTATGACCGCCATACGGCCCAGGCGTCCATCACCTAAAAGACGCGCACAGCCGATGGCCACGCCGCGCGCGTTTTGCGCCAGAAAATGCGACGCAGACGCGTCATGCTCGTCCCATTCCATGTCTTCGGGCACGTTTTGTTCTTGAATAAATACCTGACGCCGAATCGCTGAAAGCGCTTGCTGATCATGTTCCCAATCGGTAATGCGCACCTGAAAAGCCGGTTTTTTTAAACGACCCCAGCTGATAAGCAGCATTCCCATCAGCACCAATAAACCAAAAATCATAATGGCCGTTATCGGGGTCACGCCAGCTTTAATCGCAACAAAATATAACCCCGCCATTATCAGCATGGCGAGATTTTCGAAAAAATTCTGTAATGCCAGCGCGCGGCCGGTACCCACGCTTTGATGACCGCGCTCCTGGAGCAATGCGTTTAACGGGATCGCAAAAAATCCGCCCGCAGCGCCTATTCCCAACAGTACCGCTCCTGCGCTGGCAAAACCATGCATAGGCGCGAGTAGCCACAGCAGAGGCCCAATCGCCAAGCCACCGATCAGCGCACGATTCACCTGAGACATATTGACAGTGAACGCTGCCAAGCCTGCGCCGACGACGATTCCGATTGACACCATTCCCATCAGCGTTGCGGGCGATTGGTTATCTGTCATGCCTAGCGCGATGGGCACCCATGCAAACAGCAATAAGCGCAAAGATGCGCCCATGCCCCAGAATAAACTGGTGCCGAATATGCTGAAGCGAGCGTCGGAATCACGCAGCAAGGTTTGGGTGTCTTGCAAAAACTGGCGCGGCAGCATGGCTAAATCACCCCGCGCCATGGGCTTAATCGCCGCGAGTCTGGGGATCAATAAATTGGCACCAGCGGCTGTTAGATAAAGCCCGGCCACTACCTGCACCGCAAGCAGGGTTGACTGATCCGCGAGCCAGCCACCAAGCATCACGCCGAGCAGAATCGCGGCGATGGTCGAGCCTTCAAGTAAGCCATTCGCCTTGATCAGTTTGCTCTCGCCCACCAGCTGCGTGAGGATGCCGTATTTGGCGGGCGAATACGCCGCCGCGCCCAAACCGACGATGGCATAGCCAATCAACGGGTGTAGACCGCCCAGAATCAGCGCTGCGCCGGTGAGCTTGATGAGGTTGGCGCGGAACATCACTCGGCCTTTCGGCCACGCATCGGCAAACGGGCCGACGTAAGGCGCAAACAAAATAAACGCGAGCACAAATGTCACCTGTACTAAAGGCAGCAAGCTATCACCGCCAGAAGCCGCTTTCAGCATCGCAATGGCGGCGACAAAGAGCACGTTGTCAGCCATCGCGGACAAGAATTGCGCGATCAGCAAAGCCACCATGCCGCGCGACATCAATTGATTATTGGGGATAGGCATGTTCATCCGGATCCAGTTGCGAAAGTTAACAAAGGGGGCGTAGCGATTATTGGATTTACGCTATCGCATAAATACGCTTTTGGTCTCGAACATAGGGGCGGGAAAGCGCTTACCCTGCCACGCCAGCGTGCGTTTCAATACGAAGTCAAACAGCAAGGGGTTATGGTGCCGAAGTAGGTTCAACGGCGCCACCGCGTCTTCAGTAATTAATCCACTTGCGGCAATGCGTTTGACAGAAAACAGCGGCATCACCCCCGGTAGCGGATAGTCCGAACCGTTCAGCAAACGCGCGTGCCAATCGGTGTGTTCCAGTATGGGTTTTAGATAATGCATGCGGTTGATTTGGGTGAGTGCAGAAATATCGCCGTATAAATTGTTGGCATATTGCGGCTTCGCCATCATTCTGGCGAAGAGTTGGTAGTTCTCTACGGGGCTGGCATGCTGACCCCGGTCCAGATCAATGCCCGCGCCTTGGGTGGCACAATGCGCCACCACGACGGTGACGCCCTGATCAAGCGCGCGTCGCAGCCGTAACGGATTGCCCAAGTCTTGTAAGCCTGCTCCTTTGGTCGCGTGTTCGTCGCCCGCGTGGCTGATCAACGGCAAACCCAACGCCGCCATGTGTTGATAAAACGCGTCGTAACGCGCGTTGGCTGGGTCCATTCCCATTGACGGCGGGAGCCATTTCACCGCGCGCGCACCCTCGGCTTTGCTCCGGTCCAGCGCGTCCTTCCAGTCGCGCCGGTTGGGATGGACGGAGGCCACCCATTCAAACTGCTGGGGCGCAAGTCGGGCGACGTCAGCGGTGGTGCGATTGGGCACATAAAACTGACTCAGCGCCGGGTGCGGGGTGCCCGCTTCGTCGTAAAAGCGGTCGAATGCATATAGCATCAGTTTGAACCCTGCGGGAAAACCGTCCGCCAGCATGCGCAGCCGCGCGGTATAGCTGTCGTCCACCGTGCCGCCCACCTCGGTCGCACACGCGGCATTTAGGAAAAACTCGCGTTGCACGTATTGCATCGGACTGAGGAGCGAATTCATCTCGGGGTTAATCCATATACCCGTCCCGCTGTCGCCCACGCCAACTAGATGCACGTGCATGTCCCAGACTTTGCTGAAGTCCAATCCCGCAAAGGCCCGCTGGATCAGCGGATGATTGCGTAATGCCGTGGGCAGCGTCGGCGAATAGCAGGGGTTTTTCCATCCCGTCTCGGGCCAATACCGATACCCGGCAGCGCCTAACGCACTCAGCCCCGCGATGCCTAAAGCTTGTAAAAACAGGCGGCGCTTCATGCGGCCTCCGCCACTTTTTTCACACCGACATAATCGGTCTTGCCGGTGCCTAATAGCGGAATAGCGTCGACCCGAATTAAACGACGCGGTACCGCCAAATCGGGGAAGCCGGATGATTTGGCTGCGGTCTGCAGCGCTTCGCGCGTAATCGCGCTATTGGTGGTGAGTAACACAATCTGTTCGCCGCGTTGCGCATCGGGCAGGCTGGTCGCCGCGTGCATGTGCGAGGGCGAAGCCGCGCGCGCGATGGCCTCGACCGTTTCCAGCGACACCATCTCTCCGGCGACTTTAGCGAACCGCTTCAGGCGCCCGAGGATGGTGACGAAGCCATCGCTATCGATATCGACGATGTCGCCGGTGTTGTACCAGCCCGCGCCGAGTCCGTCGGCGGTGGGCGGCTCCATCACGCCCGGCGCGTCGAATCGCAGATAGCCGGACATCAGATTCGGCCCGCGTACGTGCAGTAACCCACCACGCTCGACGCCCGGCACCGCGATCAACCGCGCTTCGATATCGGGCAGCAATTGCCCGACGCTGCCGGTGCGGTACGCCATGGGTGTATTGACTGCCAAGACCGGCGCGGTTTCGGTCGCACCGTAGCCTTCGAAAATGCGAATGCCAAACTTTTCGTACCACAACACCCGCACCAGTTCAGCCAGCTTTTCAGCCCCGGCGATCACATAGCGCATTTTGTGAAAATCATAAGGATGGGCGAATTTGCCGTAGTTGGCGAGAAAGGTGCTAGTGCCAAATAGCATGGTGCAATTGCGGTCGTAGGCAATCTCGGGCACCAGTTTGTAATGCAGCGGCGAGACGTGCAGAAACACCTGCGCGCCAGTCAACATCGGCAGCAGTACGCCGCCAGTCAGACCGAAGGCGTGGAACACCGGTAGCACGTTCAAAATTTTATCGGCGGCGGTCAGATCGAACACAGATTGGATTTGAGCCACGTTGGCGAGTAGCGCGCGGTGCGATAGCACAACGCCCTTCGGCTTGCCCTCGGAACCGGAGGTAAACAGGATCACCGCAGCGTCTTCAGGACTAGCGCCGGCTGGGAACGCCCGATGCGGCAACCAGCGCGCTACTGTCAGCAGCCAGAATTTATCCGTCCAACCAAACTCTGCGCGCAGGTCTTCCAGATACAGCACTTTCTGTTGCGATAATCCGGCGATCAGTGGCTCCAGCTTGGCCTGCTCGATAAAAGCGCGCGAGGTGATCACGGTTTTGATTTGCGCAGCGTGGCAGGCGGCGGCGATGCCGTCAGATCCGGCACTGTAATTTAACATCGCGGGCACGCGTCGATGCGCACCCACGCCGAGCAGCATCGCTACGGTCGCGGCAAGATTGGGCAATAGCAGCCCAATCGCGTCGCCTTCGCGACTGTGCTTCGCGCTCATGCGGCCTAATGCCAGCGCCATCGACGCTATTTTGCCGTAGCTATAGTTCGACGCTTTCACGTCTTCCATCAGTGGCGTATTACGGCCGCAATTTTCCATCGTCGAAAGATAGGCTTGCCATAAAGTCTGCGGCGGGCGTGCTGAAAACAGCATGTGTTGCATCACCCCACGCATTGCCTCGCCCGCTTTTTTACGACGCAGTTTAGCGCTGGGTTCGGTCGACATCGCGATATGAGTAGGCGGCAAAATCGTCAGGCTCACACGTGGCAGCCAGGTCTTTTGATGTAGCGCCGACATTCGGCTGAAATACGAGCCTTTCAAACCATCGAGTCGCACCGGAATAATCTCTGCGCCGCTGCGCGCCGCCAGCATGGCCGGGCCGTCATAGACCTTCATCAACCCACCGGTATTGGTGATCCGGCCCTCGGGGAATATCACCACGGGGCGACCGGCCTCCAGCGTTTTTAACACCGTCTTCATGCCGATGGGGCGCATCGGATCGACCGCGATGGTGTCGACCAGCATCAACCCCAACCGAAACCAGCGGTTTTGCATCACGCCGGTATGCACTACAAACACTGGATCAACAGGTAAAAACAGTCCGACCACCAAACCATCCAGAAAGGAAACATGATTGGCGACGATTAATTGCTTACCCTGCCAATGGATAGTTTCGCTGCCACGTACCTGCACCCTGAACAGGATGCGCAACAACACCCGCAACACCAAACGAACCGGCACTCTCAAGATTTTTTTCATCGGCCTCCCCATTAAATATTTTTTTTAATGAACGTGTGTATCGTTTCAAATGTCTCCAATAAATATTGCTTGTCCAGCCAAACCATCACCTCTTTTCCGACCTTCTCACTCTGTAACACCCCCGCGTCGCGTAATACGCCCAGATGATGCGATACCGCGGTGCGCGACAACGGCGACACCGCGACAATTTGCGAAATAGACAAGCGTTCGCCTGGCTCAAACAGCAGCACAATGCGCTGCCGATGCTCGTCTCCCAAAGCCGTGAATACGCGGGCATTGCCGCGCCAGGCTTCGGGGATACCAAGTAAGTAGTCGGATTTCATAACTACATTATTAGTTATATAGTTATGTCTGTCAAGCGAAACGTGCTGGCGCAGTTTCAAGTTCAGCAAGACCCGCGCCGCTATTAGCATTCGAGTTATCGAGGGGAAATAATATGTGGGGAAGTTTGGTTGTACCGGTGCTGATTTTGGTGCTGGTCGTATATGGCGTGTTCCTATTCAACCAGCTAGTGTCTCTCAAGCATAACGTTGGCAAAGCCTGGTCGAACATCGATATTTTGTTGAAACAACGCCACGATGAATTGCCTAAGCTGGTCGAAACCTGCAAGCAATACATGAAGTTTGAACAAGAAACGCTAGAGCGCGTGATGCAGGCGCGCAATCAAGTGGCAACTGCACGTCAATCTCAAAACATCGGCGCGCTTGGCCAAGCGGAAGGGGCGTTACGGGCGGGACTGGGCAATCTTTTTGCAGTAGCGGAAGCCTATCCCGAACTCAAAACCGACGAGACCTTCACGCATCTGCAGGGCCGCATCAGTGGACTTGAAAACGCTATCGCTGATCGGCGCGAGTTCTACAACGACTCGGTCAATGTCAATAACGTTCGCGTCGAACAATTTCCCGATACCGTGATCGCGCGCATGTTTGATTTCAAGCAATTCGAACTCCTGCGCTTTGCTGAGGAAGAGAAGAAAGACGTCGACATGGCCCAGTTATTCAATGCTTGATTCAGAGACTCGCTGTGCGTGACGCATGGCGTCACGACTACGCCAATCTGGCGCTGGGCGGTGGCAATTTACTGCTGTTACTCATTGGTTTTAATCTTCACACTCAGCTGGGTTGGAGCGTCGCACTAGGCTTGATGGGGGTAGCCAGCTTTTGGGCCTGGTACGCGAATCTGAAACGCTATCGCACGGTGGCCGATACGCCGGTTGCTCGCATTGCTTCCGCACCCCAGGGGTATATCGAAATAGTAGGGCGCGGCAAGCAGCCTCCGGGCGATGCGTTGGTTAGTCCACTGAGTGGACGGCCCTGCTTGTGGTACCGCTACCGCGTCGAGCGCAAAGACGATGATCGTTGGGAAACTGTTCAATCTGAGGTCTCGCATGACACCTTTGGTGTGGATGACGGTAGCGGCCTGATGCTGGTTGATCCCGATGGAGCGGAGATTTTGACCTCGCATAAGCGGGTGACCAATGAAGGTGAATATACTCATACAGAATGGACCCTAATCGCAGGCGAAACCATTTTTGTGATTGGCGAGCATGTTACTTTGGGCGGTGCCAACGGGGTGCTGGATAAACGCACGGATGTCGCCGAATTGCTAGCGGAATGGAAGAAAGACCGTGCTACGCTGCTCGCAAAATTCGACAAAAATCGGGATGGTGAAGTAGACATGGCTGAATGGGAGACCGCGCGGCAAATGGCGTCTGATGAAATCGACCGTATTCATCTTGAGCTCAGCCTCAAAGAGGGCATACACCTGATGCGTAAACCCGAACACCAGCGCCCCTTTCTGATCGCCAATCGAAAAGTGGAAGCGCTAACGCGGCACTACAAAATGTGGAGTGTGTTCCATCTGGTATTGCTGATGGGCTCATTGAGTGGTTTGGTTTATGTCGCAGGTAAAGCGAGTCTGGCTGGCGGCTAGCCTATCTTCCGCATCATTGTTGCGGAATTATTTTTGCGACTTCACCACGCTCATAGCGCCCGCGATGAGTGAACTGAGGTCGGCCATATTCGAGGGCACGATCAAGGTATTGCCTACCTTGGCCAAACCCGCAAAGGCATCCACATATTTCTCAGCAACTTTCAAATTCACGGCTTGCGTGCCGCCGGGTAATTCCACGGCCTGGGCCACCCGCGCAATGGCTTGCGCATTCGCATCCGCGATGGCTTTGATTGCTTCGGCCTCGCCTTGCGCGCGGTTGATAGACGCCTGCCGCTGGCCTTCAGATTGCTGGATCGCCGCTTCGCGCTCGCCGGTGGCCAGATTAATTTGCTCCTGCATGCGGCCTTCGGATGACGCAATCAGCGCGCGTTTTTCACGCTCGGCAGTGATCTGCCGTTGCATCGCATGCAGAATATCTTTCGGCGGGGTAAGGTCTTTGATCTCGTAGCGCAGTACTTTAACGCCCCAGTTGGTCGAGGCTTCATTCAGCGCCATCACCACGCCACGGTTGATCAGATCGCGCTCTTCAAAAGTCTTGTCCATTTCCATGCGCCCGATCATCGAGCGCAGTGTGGTTTGTGCCAGTTGCGAAATGGCGGCGACATAATCGCTTGATCCATACGACGCCATCTTCGCGTCGGTCACCTGAAAATACAGCACGCCGTCGACCGCGAGCTGGGTATTGTCTTTAGTAATACATACCTGGCTGGGCACGTCGAGCGGAAATTCTTTAAGCGAATGCTTGTACGCAATATTGTCGATAAACGGAATGACCAGATTAAGGCCGGGCAACAGCGTGCCGTGGTATTTGCCCAGGCGTTCGACCACCCATGCGTTTTGCTGCGGCACTACGCGCACGCCTTTGGCCACGATAATGGCAACGACCAATAAAATGACGAGTGCGACAATATCCATCAGTTAATTTCCCACAATCAAAGTGTTACCTTGCACACCGCGAATCGCCAACGGCGCCGCGCTATCCACATCGGCTGATTCCGCTTTGGCATCCCATACTGCGCCGCGATATTGCACTTGGCCGTGCCCGTTGGACCACGACTCCACCTTTACAAGTTGGCCAATATCCATACCTTGCATGGACGAATCGGGATGATCACTATTGCTGCGCTTCCAGCGACGCAACGCATAAGTGCCCGCCGCCGCAATCAGTGCGGCGATCAGCAACTGCACCACTAAATCTGCCCCGAGCCATGCGGACAAGCCGGCCACTGCCGCGGCGAGTCCATAAACCAGCAAGTAAAACGTACCGCTGGTTAGCTCAACCCCAACCAGTATCGCTGCCGCAATCCACCACCAAACCCACGCTTGCACGTTATCTCCTCAGCAGCACGGGACGATTGGAAAGTTCATCGGGGTTATCCCCTTGCGGAGGAAAATGATGCGCCAACAAGGTGGTGATCGCGCGGATGCCCGTGAGTGCGCCCTGCTCGAATTGCTCGGCCCGGAATGCCTGCTCCATATTGCGTGTGATCTGCTCCCATTCGCGCTGATCTACTCGTGCCGAAATGCCACGGTCAGCCACAATCTCGATAGCATTGTCTGCCAGCAACAGGTATATCAGCACGCCGCTATTGTGTTCGGTATCCCATACGCGTAATTGTGAAAAAACCTCAATGGCTTGAGCCCGTTCATTTATGCCATTCCAAAGCGCGCTGAGACTTAGGCTGCCTTCTATGGCGAACCGAAGTTCGCCATTATGCAAAGTTTCTGATGCGCGAATTTCGTCTTCGATGGCCTTCAACACAGCGGGGGGAAACGCACGATCACGGGCTCCCGGCAAAAAGAAAACGTGATCGAATAAGCGTTTGATATTCACCATGATCCCGATGCGCCTCCGCCGCCGAAGCCACCGCCGCCACCGCCAAATCCACCGCCACGACCGAAGCCTCCCCCGCCCCCAAAGCCTCCGCCTCCCATCCAACCGCCGCCGCGGTTACCGGCTATCACACCAAAAAAAACGAAGGCCCCCACAATCAGCGAAATAATTCCAGCACCCATGAGCAACCAGCCGACTGCGCCCGTGCCCGCCGCCGCTACTGCCCCTGCCAGCGGCCTCCCCAGAAACATCGACAACACAAAACCAACCACCACGCCGCCGATTAAAAGGGGCAAAAAAGCGCCCATATTGTCGCCTTGGCCTTGGTTGGACTGCGTTGCTTGGGGCGGTGGCAGTGACTCGCCTTCGATCAAGCTCATCAGTTGAGTGATACCCGCATCCAAACCGCCATAAAAATCTCCAGCTTTAAATAAAGGGGAAATGGTTTCGCTAATCACGCGTTTCGCGATGGCATCCGGGATTACCCCTTCGAGTCCATAACCCACTTCTATTCTCAGCTTGTGGTCATTTTTAGCGACTATCAGTATCACCCCGTCGTCCACTTTTTTACGACCGATTTTCCACTTGTCCGCTACGCGAATCCCAAACTGGGCAATGTCTTCAGGCTCAATGGTGGGCACGATGAGTATCGCGATTTGACTTCCCTTGCGGGTTTCAAACGCAGCCAGTTTATTTTCCAAGTTGGCAACTTGTTCCGCGCTTAATGTGGCGGTAAGGTCGGTGACGCGTCGCGATAGCTCCGGCACCGCTACTTGTGCCAACACCGCGCCCCCCAGCAATATCAATAGCAGAGCACTTATCCAGCGCCATCCGCTGAAACCCAATACGCTGAGGCGAAATCGACCCATAAGCTTATACGCGTAACAAACGAAGATCACTGAGCCGGAGCAGGCGTAGCCGGCCCACTATTGCCCGCAGGGATGCGTTGGGTAGCGGGCGCGCCAAAATCAACCTTGGGTGGGATCGCAATCGCGCGCTCGTTTTCGACAGTAAAGCTAGGCTTGACCTTATGCCCAAACATCATCGCGGTCAGATTGGTGGGGAACGAACGCACAATCACGTTGTATTCCTTTACGGTATCGATGTAGCGATTACGCGCGACAGTAATACGGTTTTCGGTGCCTTCGAGCTGCGCCTGTAGATCGCGGAACAAACCATCTGCCTTTAGCTGCGGATAATTTTCTGCGACTAGCAACAGCCTTGAAATCGCCCCGGTCATCTGGGCTTGCGCGGCAATAAATTTTTGAAACGCAGCTTCGTCGTTGACCAGCTCAGGCGTGGCCTGAATCGCACCGACTCGCGCTCGAGCCTCAGTCACTTGGGTCAACACATCTTTCTCATGTGCTGCATAGCCTTTCACCACGTTCACCAAATTCGGCACCAGATCAGCGCGGCGTTGATATTGATTCAACACCTCTGCCCACGAGGCCTTGATATTTTCGTCGGTGGATTGCAACTTGTTATAACCACAGCCTGATAAAGTTAGCGCCAAGAAAGTCGCGAATAACCATTTGAACATTTCTATCTCCTTAAAAATTACGTTCAAGCATATTCTAAATTCAGATTATTGAGTCGTTAGCTTTCTGTCGACGTGGTTTAGCTTTTTAGATATTTCAAAAAAATTTGATCGAAATCCTCCCGCTTGTCTATGTCGCGAAGTACACCAGGGTCCTCAACGGGGCATAGCACCAAATCCTTTTGGTGCTTCTCTAGAATGGTCTTGCCACCTTGATCGCCGGTCATCGCTGTCAATGGGTCCAACCAAATTCTAGAGAACCCAACAGGATGACCCCGCTTCCGCTGATATTCAGTCGCCACCAAGCTCGCGCCCAGGCGTAAACCCGACACTACCGCTCGATGGCTGGCGGAGGCAATGAAAGGCATATCGGCCAACGCCACAACCCATCCGGATGAATCGGATGCGGCTCGCACACCAGCGGCCAGACTGTGGCCCATGCCCGCGCTTGCGTCAGTGCAGAAAACAATTTTGCAGCCAACCGCGGTCAACAGACTGGCCAGCTCATTATGGTGGGGCCGCAGCACCGCAATAGTGTCGGAACAAGCGGATCGAAGACTCACGGCCGCAGCCACGGCCATGGGCGTACCATCGGGCAGCCGATAGAGTAGCTTGTCACCCCCAAACCGACTGCCAATACCGGCGGCAAGGAGGACACCTACTATCCCTCGTGGTACCGGCTCCACTTATGCGACGCTGCAGTCAGCCTGAGCAAGTGGAGTGTCTTGGAGGCAGCTTTGCTCTACCCACACCCTATTTCGCACCGCAGTCATCTCAGCCAACACGGACACCGCAATCTCCGGCGGCGTGTGACTGCCGATGGGTAAGCCAATCGGCGCATGCAGCCGCGCGACTTCGGCTTGTGTGAGGTCAAAATATTGTTGCAGACGTGCGCGCCGTCGCTGGCTGTTGACCACTGAGCCTAAGGCGCCGACATAGAAAGCCGGTGACTTCAGCGCTTCGATCAACATCATGTCGTCCAGTTTCGGGTCGTGGGTCAGCGCAACCACGGCGCTGTGCGGATCGAGCTGCAAATCGATCACCGCATCGTCAGGCATGCAAGATATCAACTTCGTGCCCGGCACATCCCAGGCCGCGGCATATTCGCGACGCGGATCGCAGATGAAAACTTGATAGTCAAGCGCCTGTGCCATTTGCGCCAGGTAGGTGGAGATTTGTCCTGCGCCCACGATCAGCAAGCGCCACGATGGACCATGCACTGTGGTCAACGCGTGACCATCCCAGCTCAAGACCTCTCCCGCAGAACCCGGAGTGATTACCGTACCCGCCCGGTCCAGCGTGACTTTACGTCTGACTAACTGACCGCGAGCAATCTGCGCGCCGAGGTCAGCAAGGGCGGCGACATCCGGCATTGGTTCGACAACGAGTTCCATCGTACCCCCGCAAGGCAGACCGAAGCGGCGCGCTTCATCCTGCGTAACGCCGTACTTCAGCAAAAAAGGCGTCGTCGAATCGAATCCGCCATTCCGTATCCGATCGATAAGGTCGGCTTCAATACAGCCCCCGGAAACGGAGCCTTGCACCTGGCCATCGTCGCGCAACGCCATCCAGGAACCGGGAGGACGCGGCGCCGAGCCCAAAGTACGGGCAACCGTGACAAGCGCGAAGCGGTGGCCCATCTCCGCCCAGAGATGTGCAGCATCGAGTACTTGTCGGTCAGTGCTATGCATTTGCCGAGTATGACAACTCAAACTGCCAGCGGCATGTGTGCAATCAGCTTGTCGAGCGTGATCGGGTAATCGCGCACGCGCACGCCGGTGGCGTTATATACCGCATTGGCCACTGCGGCCGCGGCACCGCAGATGCCGAGTTCGCCTACGCCCTTCGCCTTCATCGGCGACGATATGGGATCGGTTTCGTCGAGGAAGATCACCTCCTGGTGGGGGATGTCGGCGTGCACGGGGATTTCGTAGCCCGCGAGATCGTGATTCACGAAGAAGCCGAATCGCTTGTCCACCGCGAGCTCTTCCATCAGCGCCGCGCCCACGCCCATCGTCATCCCGCCGATGACCTGACTGCGCGCGGTCTTTGGGTTGAGGATGCGACCGGCGGCGCATACCGCCAGCATGCGCCGCAGGCGGATCTCGGCTGTTGCCGCATCGACGCCGACCTCGACGAAATGTGCGCCAAAGGTCGCTTGCTGAAAACCCTTCTGAAAGTCGCCGAATTCGATCACGTCCTCCGCGATCAGGCCTCGGTCACCGGCCGCTTCGGCGAGCGTGATGCTGCGCGAGCCCGAGCGGACCTGCCCATTTGCGAAGGTCGCGTCGGCTGCATTGAATCCCGCCTTCTGCGCGACGGCTTCGCGCAGCTTCACACATGCGGCGTAAACGCCCGAAGTCGAGCTGTTGCCGCCCCACTGCCCACCCGAGCCGCACGAAACCGGAAAGCTCGAGTCTCCAAGACGCACCAGGACCTTGTCCAGCGGCACGCCCATCATCTCGGCTGCCGTTTGCGCAATCACCGTGTAGCTGCCGGTGCCGATGTCGGTCATATCGGTTTCGACGGTCACAATCCCGCGCCGATCAAGGCGCACGCGCGCGGCTGACTTCATGACCAGGTTGTCGCGTATTGCCGCCGCTACTCCCATGCCGACGAGCCAACGTCCATCGCGAACGCGGCCGGGCTGCGGGTTGCGCTTGTCCCAGCCGAAGCGCTTCGCGCCGACCTCGAAGCACTCGACCAACTGACGCTGCGAGAACGGCGGATGAGGATTCGGTTTCTGCTGAGGCGCTTTTGACTGCGAATCGCCCGACGCAGGTTTAATCGGAAAATCCGGGACGACCTGGGTATCGTTGACGATGCGGAATTGAATCGGATCCATGCCGAGTTTTTCCGCCGTCTCGTCCATTGCGATTTCGAGCGCCGCCAGACCGGGCGCTTCGTTGGGCGCGCGCATTGCGTTGGCTTCGGGTAGATCGAGCACGGCCAGCCGGTTCGCAGTCATGCGGTGGGCCCCGGCATAGAGTGATCGGGTCTGGATCGCGGCAGACTCCGGCTTGCCGCCCGGCAGGTCACCCGACCAGCTCTCATGCGCGATTGAGGCGATCTTTCCGTCCTTCGTCGCGCCGATCCGGATGCGCTGGATCGTAGCCGACCGATGCACCGTGTTGTTTGGGATGAGGGCGCGTTGCAGCGCAACCTTGACAGGTCGGCGAGCGGCACGCGCGCCGAGTGCGGCTAACAACGCGTCCGCCCGCAACCATAGCTTCGCGCCGAAGCCGCCGCCGATGTAGGGAGACACGATGCGCACCTTCTCTTTCGGCATGCCGAGAGTCTTTGCCACATCGTCGGCGGTCCACGCAATCATCTGATTGGAGGTCCAGAGCGTAAGCCGGTCGCCATCCCACGCGGCGAGGGTGGCGTGCGGCTCCATCATCGCGTGCGACTCGTTCGGAGTGGTATAGGTCGCGTCAAACTGAACGGGCGCTGACGCAAAGGCACCGGCGAAGTCGCCGACCGCGGTTTCGGCCGCGGCGCCGAAGCTAGCGGCCGCACTCGCTTTGTCCTTGACAGCGTTGAGGTCGAACGCGCCTTTGTCCCGTGAATACTTCAAGCGCACCAGATGGGACGCGGCGCGCGCCTGCTCGAAACTCTCGGCCACGATGAGCGCGATAGCCTGATGATAGTGCTGGATTTCGGGCCCGCCCAGCAGCCGCGCGGTGTTGAATTTGCCCTTGCCAAGCTTTCCGGCATTCTGCGCGGTGACGATAGCGATCACGCCGGGCGCGGCCTTCGCCGCGGCGAGGTCCATGGAAACAATGCGGCCCTTGGCAATGGCCGAACCGACGATGTAACCATAGGCCTGATTGGCTATGACGTCATGCCGATCATAGGCGTAGGGCGCGGTGCCGGTAGTTTTGAGCGGGCCGTCGATGCGGTTGACCGGTTGCCCCACGACTTGGAGCTGATCGATCGGATTCGTACTGGCGGGCTTGTCGAATTTCATGCTTATCCTTTCGCTTCAGCGAGCACCGAGGCGAGCGTGCGCTCGACAAGTGTGACCTTGAATGCGTTGTCGTGCGTTGTCCTCGCGCCGGCGATAAGCCTGGCGGCGACGGCATTAGCGCCGCGAGGCATTTCCCGCTCGGCAGTCTCACTACGCCAAGGCTTGTGCGCTACACCGCCCAAGGCGAACCGCCCCGTCCCATCGCGCTGCACAATCGCGGCGACCGAGACCAGCGCGAACGCGTAGGAAGCACGATCACGCACCTTTCGATAAAGATGGCTTCCTCCCACCGGCTTTGGCAACGTCACTGCGGTAATCAACTCGCCGGGCTCGAGCGCGTTTTCGATATGCGGGGTGTTTCCGGGCAGACGATGGAAATCAGCAATCGGAATGGTGCGCAACGAACCGTTGGGACGGACGGTCTCGACCGTCGCATCAAGCACGCGCATCGCGACCGCCATGTCGCTGGGGTGGGTCGCGATGCAGTCATTGCTCACCCCAACAATGGCGTGATGCCTGGTATAACCGCCAATCGCGCTACAGCCGCTGCCGGGATAGCGTTTGTTGCATGGCATGTTGGTGTCGTAGAAATACGGGCAACGCGTACGCTGCAACAAGTTGCCGGCCGTCGTCGCCTGATTGCGCAGCTGAGCCGAAGCGCCGGCGAGTAGCGCGCGTGCAAGCACACCGTAATCGCGACGTACGCGGGCGTCAGCTGCAAGATCGGTGTTACGCACCAGCGCGCCTATCCGCAAGCCGCCGTCGGAGGTGGGCTCGATCTTGTCGAGTGCGAGATCATTCACGTCAATCAAATGTGTCGGTGTCTCGATCTGCAACTTCATCAGGTCAAGCAGGTTGGTGCCCCCCGCGATGAACTTGGCCCCCGGTGTTTGGATCGCTGCGGCGGCCGCTTCCGCGGGCGAACTCGCCCGCTCATACGTGAAAGGTTTCATGATTTCACTCCCGCAACTTCGGCAATGGCATCCTGGATGTTGGAGTACGCGCCGCAGCGGCAGAGGTTGCCACTCATGCGCTCACGAAATTCTGCGTTGGTGAGCTGCGGTGGCCGATTCAGATCGGCGGTGACATGACTTGGAATGCCCGCCTTGACCTCCTCCAGCATCGCCACCGCCGAGCAAATCTGGCCCGGCGTGCAGAAGCCGCATTGGTAACCGTCGTGTTTCACAAAGGCGGCCTGCATGGGATGCAAATTCTTTGGCGTGCCCAGACCCTCGATCGTCGTGATGTCGTGGCCTACCTGCATCACGGCGAGCGTCAGACACGACGTGATCCGGCGCCCATCGACGATCACAGTACAGGCGCCACACTGGCCCTGGTCGCATCCCTTTTTGGCGCCTGTGAGATGTAACCGTTCACGTAATGCGTCGAGGAGCGTCGTGCGCGGATCGATCATCACCTGGTGGTCGGTGTCATTGACACGTAGCAGAACATTTACGGTGGCCGGTTCGGTGGACTGGGCTGGCTGCAACACGGCAGCCGCCTCCGCCTCGGGTGTCAGCCGTCCTGCCGCGACGGCACCACCTGCGACAACCGCCGTGGCTTTCAGCAAGTTCCTTCTGTTTGGATCAAACTTTGTCATTGTTAGCTCCTGAGTTTTGGATTGATGCTTTCTTTTGAACGACAAACAATGGTCAATGCCAGGGATGCAGGAGCTGCATGACGGAGCGACTAATGTCTATGGATTAGAGGCGATTTTAGATAAGCACATTAGACGCCACGCCATGTTCAATGCACTTCTCAAAACACGTCTGTGGGTGACGGCGGATTGGAAAATAATTCGTAGGAAAAGGTTTAAGAAGCCTATCTCGCGGTACTTGCAAGCGGTGATAAAGAAGAAACCCTATGGCTTACCGAAGCTATATCTGGCCCCAAGTCGCGAACAACGGATCGGATTCCTGTAAACGATCCACATAGCGATCATTTTTGGGACGTTTTAGCCCGCGCTCGAGGTAAGTTTCCATTTTTTTGCAGCCAGTTCGCTTGATCATCATGCCTACCCAACCCATGCGTTCCATCGGATGCAGTTGGGTCCATAGCTTGATGACTTTGGGCGGGAAATAGCGGTTTGACATGGTCACCACCAACATACCGCCGGGCTTTAATACACGTTTGGCTTCCTGGAGGACAGCTTGCGGCTGGGTAAGGTACTCGATCGACACCGTGCACACGACGGCGTCGAAAGTGGCATCAGCGAACGGCAATGTGGAATTCAGATTTAAATCCTGCACCACGTACTCACTCAATTGCGGGTTATCACTCATCTCCTCGGCATTCAATCCCAGGCCTACGGCGGATTTCACGGTATCCGGCAGGTGCGAACGCCAGCCTGCCATCAAGTCGAGTACATGCGCGTTTTCGGGCAGCACGGTGCGATACAGTGCTTGAATCCGTCGGGCGCATACGGCATCGATGTGGATGACTTTGCGCGGCTGGGCGTAGAACTCGCTATCCGGCGTTTCGTCTTCGCGCTTATACATATCGGGCGCGCTAAAGTCGGTGGGGGTCAGCAATTGCGTTTCCATGCCGCTCCATTCCAGCAACATATTGACTTTGCCGACCGGCTCGGTAGAGACATCGCTTTTGCCGCTATCGATGCTAAAAATGCGGTCGCGCAGCGGATGGCTGAAGTTGGCGGTGAAGGTCTCAGCGTCGATCTTCATCACGCGGAACATCGGCGCGGGCGAGTCTTCGGCATCGAGCAATTGCGCGGGGTAAAACCGCCCTACCCGCAACGGCGCGATGTCGCTGCGAAATACTTCTAGCGGAATCGTATGCTCTATTTTTTCGCCCATATCCGCTTGCGCATCGACCGGCGGCGTGTCGCCTGGCGCCCAGATCACGACCTGATGCCGTCCTAAATCAGAAAAATAATTGACGCGAAAACGTATGGCTTGATGCAGCAGTTTCATAGGGGTGCCAGATGGCCTACAGGGATAAAAAAGTTTTACGCGCCAGACACAAGTCTTCCCAGGCTTTTGCCTTGTCTGTGAGCGTGCGTAATAAATAAGCCGGGTGGTAGCTCACAATGAGCGGCACACTCTGGAATTGATGCACCTGGCCACGTAAGCTCGCGATGGAGTTTTTTGTATTCAGCAAGCTCTGCGCGGCGAAGCGCCCCAGCGCAAGAATAATTTTGGGCTGTAGTAATTCAATCTGCTTTAACAGATACGGCATGCAGGCAGCGACTTCATCCGGCTCGGGGTTGCGATTGCCGGGGGGGCGTGATTTCAGCACGTTGGCAATATAAACATTATTACCGCGCTGCAAATTGATTGCGGCCAGCATTGCATCCAATAACCGCCCTGCTTGTCCAACAAAAGGTTCGCCCTGCGCGTCTTCGTCAGCACCCGGCGCTTCACCGATGATTAACCAGTCGGCATGGTGATCGCCCACGCCGACCACTCCCTGCGTGCGCGTGGTGTGCAGCTTGCATCGGGTGCAGGTATTGACGGCCTCACGCAGAGCGTCCCAAGTGGTGATCATGCTGAGGTCGTTGCTTTGATCACCTTTTGCAACGGATGACTTCAAGGCGGATTCATCGCGCTGAATTGGCTGACTCGTTTGACTCTCAACTGCCTCGGGACTGACTGCGTTCTTTGTACGCAAGCGCCACACGGGGCTTAGATCAAGTTCTTTAAATACATCTTCGCGCGTTAAGGGTTTGAGTATTGTCATTAGATAACCCGCTTCATGACGAGCGCGTCTTCCCGGCCGTTGCGGCCCGGATAATATTGTCGCCGCACAGCAAGGTCGACAAAGCCACTGCTGTGATAGAGCGCTAACGCCGCGGTATTGGATAAGCGCACTTCCAGAAATAGACTTTCAGCACGGTGGGTCCGCGCCAATCCCAGGCAATGCTCCAATAACTCGCGCCCCAAACCATGCCGTCGCCAAAGAGGCGCAATGGTCATGTTCAATAAATGCGCTTCGCCTGTCGCCGCCATCATCACGTAATAGCCAATCACTTCACCCTCGGCTTCGCGCACCCACACGCTGTAGCCCGCGTTCAGCGAATCACGAAAATTGCCCAAGCTCCAGGGGTACTCATAACTTGCGAGTTCAATCCTATGGATGCGCGGCAGATCGGATTCCAGCATCGGGCGAACCATGTGCTGAACCACATAACAATTTTGTTCCCCGGTCGCGCTCACGCCGGCTGCCTTAAGCGGCGCTCGATTGTGGTCATGGCCACTTTGTCACGTAGATAAATGGGAGCGGCGCAGGCGGCGTCAACGCCCTCCCCGCGGGCAAACGCAGGTGCTGCCAAGGTGGCCATCGCGGCAGCGTCGGGCATCAAGTCGGGTTGAATACGCACGAGTTGCGATTGCAAGCGGGGCAGTAATACAGCTTGCAGTGCGATAAACCCATTGCCCGCGCCCACCCATTCACGACCGTCCGGGACGATCACCGATTCAGGCGCACTGAGGATGGGCGGCAGCACACTCGTCCAGCCCGTCGCCGTGCGTTCATACGCGGCCCAATACACTTCGGCCATTCGTGCATCCAATACAGTCAATACTCGGTCGGCCTCGCTCTGCTGCGCGATGGATTCCAGTGTGGATACGCCTAGCACAGGCAAATCCGCACCCAATGCCAAACCCTGGGTAACTGCACACGCGATCCGCAGCCCGGTAAACGATCCTGGCCCGGCGCCATAGGCAATACCATCAAGCTGGCGCAAGGATAAACCTGCCTCGCGCAACAGTTCATCCACCATGGGCAGTAATAAGGCGCTATGCGACTGGCCGGCGCGCGTGCGGCGGGCGTGAATTTCGCCCTCAAGCCAGAGTGCGGCAGAGCAATATTCGGTGGAGGTATCTATGGCCAGCAACTTCATGCGCGCCATTATAAAGTGTTCGGACGCGAGCTTTGGCCAGTATTCACTCGCAAAACTCTTGCTGCTCGAATTGCATCGGTTCGCAAAGTTGTCTATCGCATAGGCATTTGAGAGCCCATTTGCCTGGCACGCTGATGTTGTTGCCGCATACGTTGACGAAAGAATCGCGCGACCTCCTGCTCGCTCAGTTCACCGTCGTGGTCCTGATCAATCTCGTCAAAATGATCCGCGGCATTCGGTCGCATGCGCGCAAATTCCTCCCGACTTAAGAATCCATTGCCATCGGTGTCAGCCGCGCGAAATCGCTGCCTTGCTCTTTCGCGTAATTCCTTGCGATGCTTTTTGATTTCTTCGTACTGAGGTTGCTGCTGCGAAAACCGTTCGAGATCACCATGCATGCGCTCACGCTCGCTATCTGATAGCCGATATTCCTGCGGATAAACTTCACTCGACTGGGCCGAGACTTGTCCGGCGCAGCCGAAGGCCAGCAAAAAAGCTATCGGATATAACATCAGCAGCGAGCGTATGCGGCTCATGACGAAGGATCACATTATCGTGAGCTTAACCCGCCCCGATAACGTTCCTGATTATCATGTTTCTCATGCTTGATATCCCGCGAGAGTGCATCCAGGTCATGCTGCAAATCCTGACGCTCGGCACGGCTCAAATGGCCGTCGGATTTGTATTGACGTTCCTTGGCCGCAATTCTTTGGCGTTCTTCGCGAAGATTGCGTGCTTCCACACGCGTCAGTTCTCCTGAGCGTACCCCTTGACGTATTCCGTCACCCTGCTGTTCCTGGCGGTGGTTGATGCCGGGGTCGCGCGTTTGCGTATTAGTGTAGACATGATGCGACGAGTACTCCGCAAATGCGGGCAATGCCGTCATTGAGAGGGTACTTAAGGCGGCAAGACTGAGAATTAAACGCTTATTCATAATGTGCTCCTTGGTGAAGTGGGAGTGAACTTTTTGTGTTCACGCTTTGCATTCTGGAGGGGCTATGTAAGCGCAGCTTGTCTGGTCCACATTATTGTGTAAATTTTTGTTTCCGTGCTTCTCACCGAAAGCACCCAGCCTTAATCAGCCCTATCATATTGGCATGGACCCTCGCATTCTTGTAGTTGACGACGATGTACGCCTGCGCGAGTTGTTGCAGCGCTATCTGAGTGAGCAAGGCTATAGCGTACGCAGCGCCGCCGATGCCGCCGCGATGGATCACGAGCTGCTCTCCCATCATTTTGATGCGCTGGTACTCGATTTGATGTTGCCAGGAGAAGACGGCCTGAGTGTGTGTCGCCGATTGCAAACCTCGCATCCTGATTTGCCTATCATCATGCTCACCGCCAAAGCCGATGAAATCGACCGCATTGTCGGCCTTGAAATGGGCGCGGATGATTATCTGCCCAAGCCTTTCAATCCGCGCGAACTGGTCGCGCGCCTGCATGCTGTATTGCGGCGGCGTGTTACGGCGCCCCCCAATGCGCCGACGCTGGACGATCAAACATTGGTGTTCGGTGCATTCAGCCTTAAGTTGGGCAGCCGTGAATTACTACGCGGCGACGAACGCCTGCCGCTCACCGGGGGGGAGTTCGCAATACTCAAAGTATTGCTCACCCATCCACGGCGGGCGCTGACTCGAGAGCAAATTATGGAAATGGCACGCGGTCGCGAACACGAAGCCTTTGATCGCGCCATTGATGTGCAAATTTCCCGAGTGCGCAAATTGATCGAAGACGATCCGTCGCAGCCGCGTTACATTCAAACAGTACGCGGACATGGGTATGTGTTCGTACCGGACGCATGAATCGCTGGTGGCCGCAAAGTCTACTCGCGCGCACTGTCTGGCTCATCGCGCTGTTGTTGCTGATTAGCCAGATCGCATGGCTGGTGTTGTTCGGCCTCTACGAACGCGAACCGCGCGCCCGACAAATTGCCCATCGCGCTGCCGCCATTGTGAACCTTACCCGCGCTGCGCTCTTGGCCGCACAACCTGAAAAACGCCGCAATCTGCTACTAGAATTATCGCAACGCGAGGGCATACAGGTGCTGCCGTTAGCACCTGAAGAGGCCGATGTGCCCGCGCCCTCCAGCGTGATGGCCAGCTTGGTAGCAACGGAAATCCAGCGTGAATTGGGGCCGGATACGCTGGTGAGCTTTAGCAACAAAAATGTCGAAGATTTATGGGTCAGCTTCGCGGTGGGCACGGACGAATACTGGGTCATCATGCCGCGTTTACAGTTAGCCCCCGCCCTCCCCTGGTTTTGGGCAGGCTGGGGCGCCGGGGTGGGAATCCTTTCGATTTTGGGCGCTTGGGTGATGTTGCGACACATCAATCGACCTCTGGTAAAAGCAGCACACGCCGCCGCGATGCTGGGGCGCGGCGAAACGCCCCCACGCCTGACCGAACACGGCCCGCATGAAATCGCCACGCTGGCGCACGCCTTCAACCAAATGGCCGACGACATCAGAACGCTGGAAAGCAACCGCAGCTTGATGCTCGCAGGCATTTCGCACGATCTGCGCACCCCGCTCACGCGTTTGCGTCTTGCGACAGAAATGAATGTCGATAACCCCTCCGAACGCGATGCAATGATTCAGGACATGGACGACATGGAAACATTGACCCGTCAGTTCATGGACTTTGCACGGCAAGACACCGAGGAGCCGGTGCAGTTGATTGAGCTGGATGCCTTATTCCATGACCTTTACAACAGTTTCGCGCAACGCGGCAAAATCTTCTCCTTCAATAACACGAGGCACACGCTTCCTGCCCGCCCGCAGGCACTACGCCGCGCGCTAGTTAATCTGCTGGAAAACGCGCATCGCTACGGGCAACCCCCGGTTCAGGTGCGGATAAATCGTGAATCGCATACGCTAATCATCAGCGTAATCGATCATGGGTCGGGACTCTCGCCCGACGAATTAGAGTCTGCCAAACAGCCATTTCAGCGCGGCGAACGCGCCCGCACTGGCGCGCAGGGAACGGGACTGGGGCTGGCGATTGTTGAACGTATCGCCCACCTGCATGGCGGTAGTCTGACATTACAGAATCGAGTCGCAGGGGGATTAGAAGCACAGCTAATGCTGCCGCTATAACGGCTGCGTGCTTATTTGCCGCGATACGATATTCGGTATATCGCGCCCACCAGATCGTCCGATACCAACAAGCTTCCGTCCGGCAACACCAACACATCGGCGGGCCGCCCCCACGCGGTCTCTCCCTGCAACCAGCCGGTAGCGAACGGCTCATAAGCAATCACCCGGTTTTGCTGTATGCGCACCAGCGTAATGCGATAGCCGCTTTTGTGTTCGCGATTCCACGAACCATGTTCAGCGATAAATATGGCGTTCTTATAGCTCGCTGGAAATTGTTGCCCGGTATAAAAGCGCATACCTAAGGCCGCGACGTGAGCACCGAGATTGTGTGCAGGTGGCGTGAAGTTCTTGCACGGGTGAGCTTGACCAAATTCCGGGTCCGAGATCGTGCCGCCATGGCAATACGGGTAACCAAAATGCTGCCCGATTTGATCAAGTCTGTTGAGTTCATCTGGCGGCGCATCCTCGCCCAGCATGTCGCGTCCATTGTCGGTAAACCAGAGCTCACCCGTTAGCGGATGCCAATCAAATCCCACGCTATTACGCACGCCGCGCGCAACGACTTCGGTCTTGCCAGTACGGATATCGAGCCGGGTGATATTGGCGTAACGCGCTGAATCGGGTTCGCAAATATTGCACGGTGCGCCCACAGGCAAGTAGAGTTTATTGTCTGGACCAAACGCGATGAATTTCCAGCCGTGATGCGTTTTAGTAGGATATTGGGCGCTGACGACTTCGGGGCGCGGCGGTCGATCCAGCCTCGCTTCAATGCCGCTTAGCCGCAGAATGCGGCTAACGGCCGACACGTACAGGTCACCCTGATGGAAGGCGATACCTACTGGCATTTCCAGACCTTCGGCAATGACGCGCGGGGTAGCGGCACGTAGGCCATCCAACGGTATCGCGTAGACTTTTCCCGCTTCTCGGCTGCCGACAAATAGCGTGCGTTTGCCCAAAGCCATTTCGCGCGCATTCGGCACAGTTGCAAACAAGCTAATCTCGAATCCTGGCGGCAGCTTGATATTGGATAAGGGCAACCCATTTGCGGCAAACGCCGGAGTACTTGCCAGCGTGATGAGTAAGCAAGATAGCCAGTTTCGAATCATCATTGCCCCTCGTTTTGGGGCGCAACAATTTCGAAACGCACTCGCGCCCAGGGATCACGCGATTGTGCCAGTCGTGAAATGCGGGCAGAGATTTTTGCTCCCTGGTCCAGCAAACGCGCGACATCCCTATTCTCGCGGCGAGGCACATAGCCGATGTGATGGCCTTGCCATTCCACGCGTATCGCTAAAGGGTCGTGCCGGTTATCGGGTTCACGCACCAGTGCCAGCGCATCGCCCACCTGCATCTGAGGCCACAATTTTTTCCCCGCATGAAACTGAAAGCCCGCCAGCGGCGAATCTTGCAGGATGAGTTGAGCACTGTTCTCGGTAGCCGACGCAGTTGCCGCTACCATGAGCAATACAAAAAGCAGCCTAAAACGCATGAGAATCCCCCGGAGTATTAATGTGGACGCGCTGCCCACGCCACTCGCCATCGACTACAAGTCCACACGCGAAACATTAAACAAGTTATTGCAAGGCGTAAATCACTCTTCGGCTTCGGCTAACTTGACGAGCTGAGCCTCAAAAAAACGCTGCACCACTTCGATTTTTCGCGTGCGCGTCATCGCCGGCAGTGCATTTAACAGTAGCTTGCCGTAGGGTTTGTCGGCAATACGGGTATCGCATAGCATCAATACGCCGCGGTCGGTTTCGGTACGAATCAGCCGCCCAGCGCCCTGCTTCAGATTGATCGCTGCGTGGGGGAGCTGATAATCCATGAAGGGTTTGCCGCCAGCACGTTCCAAATGTGCGATGCGCGCGGCAACCACAGGATCGTCGGGCGGCTGGAAAGGCAGTTTGTCGATAATCACCACCGACAGCGCGTCGCCCGGCATATCCACGCCCTCCCAAAAACTTTGGCTGCCCAAAAGCACCGCATTCCCGGCTTTTTGAAAGCGTGCGAGCAGTTCGTTTTTGGGCGCGTCGCCCTGCACGAGCAGCGGGTATTCCCAACGACGCTGCGTGAATGCTTCGATCAACAGCCCGCGGGCTTTTTCCAACGCGCGCAGGCTGGTAAACAAAATAAACGCGCGCCCCCGGCTGGCTTCGAGTACCGGCAATGCGGCTGCCACGACAGCTTCGGTATAGTCAGGCGTGTTCGGCGCAGGCAAGCCTGTCGGCACGTAGAGCACACCCTGGCGCGGGTAATCGAAGGGACTATCCACGCATAAAGTCGCCGCCTCTTCAATGCCCAGACGCGTTTTAAGATGACTGAAATCGCCGCCTACCGACAGGGTCGCTGAGGTCATGATCCAGGCTTGTGCTCGCTCGGTCAGTTTGGGTCCAAATAGCGCGCCGATAGACAAGGGGGTGGCGTGCAATAACAGCGAGCTCATCGTGGTTTCGAGCCAGCGTACGCGGGGATGGCTGGGGTCGTCTTCGCCTTGCCAGCGGCGTAAAGTTTGCTGCAAGGCTTGCGCACGCTCGAAGCAGTTTTTTAAATCGGCGTCACGCTCAGCTTGTGTCTCCAACAGTTTGGACAATTCGTCCAGCGCGGCGGTCAGTGCTTTTAAACCATCGGGCCATTTATCAAAACGCGCTAGATCTTTAGTCGGCGCTTTCAACGGACTTTGCGGGAAGGCAAGGCGTGCATCGCGAGTGGCTTTGCCCAGGTCCTCAGCGGCGCGGCGCAATACCGGAAAGTCCCCGGTTTTAACCGCAGCGATGCGCTTGGTATCACCCGACAGTTCCAACAATTGCGCGGTCGAAATAGTTTCACCAAAAAACAGCGCGGCGGTTTCGGCCAATTGATGCGCTTCGTCGAGGATCACGGTGTTGCAAGCGGGCAGCAGTTCGGCGACGCCTTCATCTTTTAGCCATAAATCCGCAAAAAACAGGTGATGGTTCACCACCACGACCTCGGCATCCAGCGCAGCTTTTCGTGCCGCCATCACGAAGCACTCTTTGTAGTAATTGCAATCACTGCCCAGACAATTATCGCGACTCGATACCGCGTAATGCCATGCCGTCGCATCCTCTGGAATGCCTTCGGCTTCGGCGCGGTCGCCACTGGTAGTGGTTTGCGCAAAGTGCGCGATTTTGGTGAGCCAGGCGGCATCGTCGCGGTTCGCAAAACGACCATCCGCCAGATTTTGTTCGAGATGATGGTGGCACACGTAATTCGCGCGGCCTTTTAGCAATGCGATGCTCACGGGCGATTTCAACGCACGTCGCGCGGTAGGCAAATCGCGGTGGAATAGCTGATCCTGCAAGGCTTTGGTACCGGTCGAGATCACCACTTTACCGCCGGACAGCAACGCGGGGATCAGATACGCCAGCGTTTTGCCCGTGCCGGTGCCGGCCTCGGCCAGCAGCACGCTATTCGCACGTATTGCCTCGGTGACCGCTTCGGCCATTGCAAGCTGCTGCGGTCGCGCCCGCCACCCGGGCAGCTCAAACGACAGCGCGCCCACGGGAGAGAAGACCGCTTTCAAATCATGCATGGGGAGGGGGGACGGGGCGAGATGACGAATGATTTTTCATCAAAATCGGCCATAAGTCAGCATTCACGCTTCAATTTAGGCAACCGTTGACCGTTATGTGACTATGGAAGTTAAGCAGCCGTATTATAAGTCCATGCGAAAAAAATCCGTCTTCTCTATCCGTCACCTGACCTTAGCTTTTGTGTTGAGCCTGTTTGCGTTCACAGCCTTAATGGGTTGGTTTGTATATGCAAACTCGCAGGGAGCCGTCCAAGCGTTTCTCCAGCAACTGTATCAGCGCACGTTTACGCTGACGCTGGTCGGCTTATTTGGGTTGCAGATACTGGCGGCGATTGTGGTCTTTGTTACCAACGATCAACTCCTGGTCAAACCCTTGCGTAGGCTATCCCGCCAAATTGATCTGATGCGCAACGGCAGCCCCCTTAAAGAATCTGAAATTACGCAACCAATGCGGGTGGAAGAACTGGAGAAAGTGCGGCGCTCATTGCATCACTATCAATTGCAGTTGCGCGAATTGCACGGCACGCTCGAAACTCAGAATCGCGAATTTCACAGCCAGGCACGCCAAGATGTACTGACGCGTTGTCACAACCGCCGCGCCTACGAAGAAGACTGGGCGAGCCTCAAACAAAGCCTGCAAGCGAATCCACGCAATGTTGCGTATTTGATTTTTGATTGCGATCGCTTCAAAACCATCAACGACACCTACGGTCACGCCACCGGTGATCGGGTGTTGGTGACGATCGCCGATGCATTGGTGATGGCCTTGCGCGCGAATGATCGTTTGTATCGCTTGGGAGGAGATGAGTTTGCTACGCTGCTCGCCCAGACCACGCCTGCACAGGCCAGACAAGTGGCGCAGCGCTGCCAGATGCTGATCGAAGCCGCGAGCTTTGCGCAGTTGGGTGTGGCCGAACCTGTCAGCGTAAGTATCGGTATAGCGTATTGCGCTGCAGAAAAACGCGAGCAAGTCTCACTGCTGCCCAAACAGGCGGACATTGCGATGTATTCCGCCAAGCAACCCGGCCATAACAAAATTGCGCTGTACAACAAAGACACAGATGTTGCGGCCGACACCATGTTCGCTAGCCGTGAATCGAGTGCGGTTTATCAGGCATTAACCAATCCCGGGATGATCGAAATGCACTACCAGCCGGTGCATGCACTGCCCTTGTGTAAGGTGGATTATTACGAAGCCTTGGCGCGAATTCGCTGGCAAGGTGAGCTGATCATGCCTGAAGCGTTTCTGCCGGTGGTCAGCAGTCGTCGCCTTGAAGCTGAACTTGATCTCGCTGTACTGATGCAAGTCGACGCCGATCTTGCTTCCAACCAACTGCCCATCGGCTGCGGTGTTTCGATTAACTTATCCGCGCAAAGCCTGTTGCGGCCTGAAATAGTGTCGCAACTGATGGAATTATCACGTTACAGCGAACAGCATTTTTTGATTCTGGAGATCACCGAAACTTCGTTGATTACGCAGATATCCGAAGCGCGTACCCATCTTGATTTGTTACGCGCCGCAAATTTCAGGATTGCGATGGATGACTTTGGAACAGGCTATTCGCCGCTACGGTATCTGGTCGATTTGCCGGTGGATATCATCAAGTTTGACATTTCACTGGTGAAAAAGCTGCGAGAAAATGATCGCGCCGGACGCGTAGTAGCCGATTTCGCGCGCATGATGGCCGATGCAGGTTACGACCTGGTGGCCGAGGGCGTGGAAAACGAGGTGGTAATGACGCGCGTGCGGGAGCTGGGGTTTGCGCACGTGCAAGGTTACCTGTTGGGGTACCCGCAACCTTTGTCTGAGATAGCGGCGGCACAAAAGTTGATGATTGAACGCGCGCCTGTAAAATTTGTCGGTTGAGGGTTTCCCCCATCTACAAATCGAGGCTTGATGTTTTCTTTATCTCCCAATACCCAAACGCACCCTGTATCCATTGTAACCGCCCATAAACTATCCCAGCGAGTCGTCACCAGCGAAGGCACACTGGATATTCTTGACGATGTCAGCTTTGAGGTAACAAGCGGCGATACGCTGGCGATTACCGGCGCTTCCGGATCGGGTAAATCCACGCTGCTTGGGTTGCTGGCAGGGCTCGATCAATCGAGTAGCGGCGAAGTAGAACTGCTCGGCCAACGGCTCAACGATCTGGACGAAGATGCGCGCGCCGGGTTGCGTGCAGGTCGCGTCGGTTTCGTGTTCCAGTCCTTTCAACTATTGCCTGCGCTGACTGCGCTGGAAAATATTTTGCTGCCGCTGGAGCTCGCCGCGGCTACCAATGAGCGCGAACGCGCACTCCACTGGCTGGCTCTGGTAGGCCTCACCGCCCGTGCGAGCCACTATCCACGCCAACTATCGGGGGGCGAACAGCAGCGTATCGCCATCGCGCGCGCATTCGCAACCGACCCGCAAATAGTGTTCGCCGACGAGCCCACCGGCAATCTGGATGCCGACACTGGCGCGCGCATTATCGATTTATTGTTTGAACTCAACGCCACGGCGCACACCACATTGCTGCTCGTGACTCACGACGCCGCACTCGCCTCACGCTGCCAACGCCGTCTACATCTGATTGCAGGCCGCGTGCAAGCACCAGCAACCGCATGAGATTTATGCGACTCGGCTTGTGGTTGCTGCGCCGCGAACGCGCGCAGGGAGAGTGGCGCATCTTATTGCTGGCATTGGTAATCGGAGTAGGCAGCGTCAGCACTACTGGTTTCTTAGGTGACCGGTTGACGCGCGCAATGGGCGAGCAGGGGGCAAATTTACTCGGGGCGGATTTACTGGTCACCAGCCCCAATCCCGTTGCGTCCTTTCCTCACAACCAACTTAGCAGCAGTCGTGCGCTGGAGTTCACCAGCATGGTCGCGCATGGCGAGATGTTTCAACTGGCTACGTTGCGCGCGGTCGACGCTGCCTATCCGCTTAAAAGCCAGGTGCGTATCGCCGACCGTGCGTTCGGCGCGGGAGTGCCTCGCCCCGCTCAACCACCATTAGGCTCGATCTATGTGGATCAAGCGCTGTTACCGCTATTGAATGCGCGAGTCGGCGACAGCGTGCACATTGGTGAAGTCGCTTTTCGTATCGCAGGCGTCGTGATCGAAGAGCCGGGTCAGCTCGGCGGTGTGTTCGGCCTTGCGCCGCGGGTGTTTATGCATATGGACGACGTTGCAGCCACCCGTATTCTGCAGCCCGGTAGTCGCGTGACTTATTTATATCAGTTTGCAGGAGGTGCACCGGAAATCGCGGCATTCACTACCGAACTGAAACTCCAACTCAACCGTTCGCAACGTGTAGTAGGCCCGCGTGATGGCGAAACGCTACGCAGCGCATTCGATAATGCCGACCACTATATTCAACTCGCTGGATTGATTAGCCTATTGCTATCGGTTGTGGCGATTGCTATCGCCGCGCATCGCCATGCATTGCGCCACTACGACCAGGCCGCGCTGATGCGCTGCATGGGCGCCACCACTTCACAGCTCCGTTTGTTGTACGGCGTGCAACTGGGTGTCTTGGGCGGGTTGGGAAGCGGATTAGGTGTGGCACTCGGGGCGCTGATACAACACGGGCTGGCTTTACTGATCTTGCCTGATCACGTTACCCGTCTCTCTGCACTCGGGCTAACGCCAGTCATCGTCGCGGTCGCCAGCGGCCTGCTCGCGTTGGCCGCTGCGAGCTTTCCCGCGTTGATGCGGCTGATACGCGTGTCGCCGCTACGCGTGCTGCGACGCGATTTGCCGCCGCTGCCACTTGCAGCCTGGCTTAGCTTAATCGTCAGTGGCTCGGTCTTGCTAGCGCTAACAGCTTGGTACGCACAGGATGCGAAGCTGGTGGCGTTATTCGTCGGTGGCTTAATCGTTTGGGGGGGGGTATTGGCGCTGCTCGCCCAACTCGCGCTGCTATTGGGGCACAGCGTGCAAAAAATGGCCCACGGCCCAGTGCGCTTCGGTCTGGCTCAACTACTACGTCACCGCCTAGACAGCACCTTACAACTGGGCGCATTTACGCTGGCGCTCTTCTTGGTTGCGCTGCTCGCGCTGGTTCGTACCGATCTGATCGACAATTGGCGTCAGCAGTTGCCGCCCCACGCGCCCAACCATTTTCTGGTCAATATCGCGCCCGAGCAAACCGATGCAGTCCGGCGTTTTCTCGCCCAGCGTGAACTCAAACCTTCGGAGCTATACCCGATGGTGCGCGGACGTATCACCACTAAAAACGGCGTGGCCATAGAATCTACGCTGCCGCCGGAAAAGCGCGACACTAATAGTCTACGTCGTGAGCTCAATCTGACTTGGACTTCGACACTGGCCGCGAACAACCACATTCTGGCAGGGCGTTGGCACGGTGCCCACCCAGGCGCCGAAATCTCGGTGGAATCCGGCATGGCCGAAAAACTCCAACTCAAACTCGGCGATACACTCGGCTTCACTATGGGTGACCAGTCGATCAATGCGCGCATCACCAGCATCCGCAGCGTGAAATGGGAATCGATGCAACCCAACTTTTTCGTGATCTTTGCGCCCGGACAGCTGGACGCTTTGCCTGCCAATTACATCGCCAGCGTATATATCCCAAAAAACCTTTCGGGCGTGCTGCCCGAGTTCGTTAAAGCTTTTCCCAGCGTCACAATTATTGCGCTAGATAAAATCATCGCTAATATCGAAAGCGTATTCAACCAGGTCATTAGCGCTATTCAATTGCTGCTCGGATTTTTGCTTGCCGCGGGCCTCGCGGTGGTTTTGGCGACGCTCTTCGCCAGTCTCGATGCCCGCCTACAAGAAGCAGTGCTATTGCGCACGTTAGGCGCCCAACGCGCCTATCTGGCTAAAAGTCTATGGAGCGAATTTATTGCATTAGGGCTGTTGTCTGGCCTGCTCGCCAGCGTATGCGCCGAAGTGGCAATGGCAATCATCGCTAAACGCCTGTTTGATTTACCCCTACACCTGCATCCCTGGCTTTCGGCAGCGTTGCCGGGAGTCGGTGCGATCATCATTGGAACCAGCGGTTGGTTGACCACTCGCCACATCACCCGTGTGCCGCCGATGCAATCGATCAGAGCTTTGAATTAATTGGGCTAGAGATGCTGCTTGGGCTAAATCATGAGCTTGCAGACCGCTCCTGTTGCAAGATGGCAACATATATCCATAAAAGCCACGCAAATTGACGTTAAAGATTGCGGCGTCACACAAGCCTTAGCATAATGCATCCAGCTTCTCGTTAAGAGGGGTTCGTAGCGTGGATGAAACCCGTGCGATACACACTTTCAATCTAAGGAGATTTGATATGAACAAAAAATTGATCGCCCTGGCTCTCGCCAGCGCCTTCGCAGCCCCGGCCGCTATGGCCGCCGACGGCAACGTTGTGATTTACGGTAATCTTGGTGTGTCGATGGACTACGTCGATGGTGGCACCACTTCAGCCGCCACTCAGACGTTAGCTGACAGCGCGGTTGCTGCTGGCACCACCCAAGCGTTAGCTGATCAGCGTTTAGGCCGTAGTTTCGCTCAATCCTTCGCTAACAGTGCAGAGCGTCGCGGTCGTATTAGCAGTAACAATAGTTATGTTGGCTTCAAAGGCTCAGAAGACTTAGGAAATGGCCTTTCTGCTATTTGGCAATGGGAATTCGCCGTTGCTTTCGACCTGCAAAACAGTGGCGATCTGGCGGTTAACGATTCGCAGGGCAGCCAGAGTAAGCGTAATACCTTCGTTGGTTTGAAGAGCAAGACTTTGGGTGCTTTGACTCTGGGCGTGCAAGACACCCCAGTCAAAACCTCTACTGGCAAATTGGATGTGTTCAAAGATACCCTGGGTGACTATCGCACTATCATAGGTGCTATGGGCGGTTCCGTACGGGCTCAAAACTCAGTGCTGTATACCAGCCCGTCCATGGGCGGATTTACCATCAAAGCTTTGTATGGTGCAGGTAACGAAGCTGGTAGCAACGTAGCATTGAACAACGGTGGTACAAACCCACGTATCTGGTCTGTGTCCGGCGTGTACGATAATGGCCCGATTTATGCCGCTGTTGCGCATGAAGAGAGTCGCGCTACCGGCGCGCTGCAGGATACAGTGGGCGGCACGGCTGTCAACGGCAATCCAGTGACGCCTTTTGTGGGCTTATATGGTAGCGGCGTCAATTTCATGGATGCTTTTAACGGCGACGTGATACTCAACACCGCTACTCCCAGCAGCATTACCTATGATTCCAAGTTAAAAACGTCGCGGGTTGGCTTTGGCTATAACTTTGGCGTGTTCAAGCTGGGTCTGGGCTACGAGCGTTCCAAGAGCAAGTTGGCTGTGAATGATGTTAACAGTGCCAATGATTACACTGAAGAAGCTAAACGTAATGCATGGTACGCGTCCGGGGCATTCACGTTGGGTAATACCGTATTAAAAGCGGCTTATTCACGTGCAGGCGACTTCAAAGGCTCCGCATTTGGTGGTGGAACGGGTGACAATACCGGGGCTCAACAGTGGACTTTGGGCGCGGATTACAACCTCTCCAAGCGTACCGCTGTATATGCTTTGTATACCCAAGTGCGTAACGATAGCAACGCTGTATACAGCTTGGCTGGCGGCGCTACAGGTATTGCAGGCGTAACACCTGCTGACGTGGGACAAGATCCCAAAGGTATTTCTTTGGGTATGCGTCATAGCTTCTAATCTGGCTTAAGCTTGGTTGGAACTTAAAAAGGGGCACCTTCGGGTGCCCCTTTTTTTAGCTTTTAAATTAGATTTTGGTGGGGTTTTGGAAGGCACTCATCGTGCCTGTGTCGGCTATTAAGTGGGTAGTTAACCTCGCATAGCACTTTCTGATCTTCGGTCACCATATAACTGCATCGCTAAACCATCCTGCTCCCATTCCCGCGTTAACCGCCACCCGGCTTCTACGGCGATTACACTGAATTCATCACTTCGATATTTATAGGAATTCTCGGTATGCAGCGTTTCGCCCAACGCGAACATAAACGCCTGCCCCGCTACCTTGACGCGCTGTGCACTCAAGCTCGCGAGATGCATTTCAATTCGGCCTAGACTCGGATTGTAAAACGCATAATGACGAAATTGGCTTAGCTCAAAGTCTGCGGATAACTCCCGATTCATCCGTGCTAGCAAATTCAGATTGAAAGCTGCGGTGATTCCTGCCCCGTCGTTATAAGCGCGGTGTAACAAAACGGGGTCTTTCTTTAAATCAAAACCTATCAGCAATTGGCCATTAGGACCTGCCAATTGTCTAAATCGGGTGAGCAAATCCGTTGCTTCACTCGGTGAAAAATTGCCGATACTCGAACCGGGGTAATAGACCAACCGGCGCCCTTTTGGCAGATAGGGCGTGGCCGCATCCAGTTCGTGTATGAAATCCATGCCGAGCGCGGTGACGTCAAGCGCCGAGTAATGCTGCGCAAGCGGTTCAGCCGCAGCCGCTAACGCGGGTCCCGCAATGTCCAACACGATCAGGTGCGTTGGGTGCAGGGCATCAATCAGGAGTTGGACCTTAGCGCAATCTCCCGCGCCGGGCTCAATGATGCAATCGACTTCACCAATCGCCTCGGCAATTTGCGGGAGTTGGCTGTGCATCAAACTCAGCTCAGTGCGAGTCAGCACGTATTCGGGTTGCCGGCAGATCTCTTCAAACAGACGACAACCTGCTTCGTCGTAGAAATATTTGGGCGGGATGGATTTTGGACTAGCGGCTAAACCCGCCAGTACATCCGCCCTAAAATCATCCCGCGGGGAAGGGAAATCGATAAACCGAAACGGCATTTTTAAAAAACTAACTAAAGCGTCACTGCAATATTGCTGCCTACCTCTAATGTGCCGATTTCAGCGGCGTTAGCAAATCCGTGCTGATGGAATATCTCTAACACTGCAGCACGTGACTCGGCGGTGCAACTCACCAGCAAGCCGCCGCTGGTTTGCGGATCACTTAACACTGCTTGCTGCCAGTTGCTCATGCTTGAGGGCAAATTAATTTCGCTGCCGTAACTCTCCCAGTTGCGCAGACTGGCACCGGTGATGTGGCCGTTTTGCGCCAGATCGCTCACACCTGGAAATAGCGGTAGGCGTGCCCATTCGAGGCGGGCACCCAATTTAGACGCGCGAGTAATTTCAAGGAGATGCCCGGCGAGGCCAAAACCGGTGACGTCAGTCAGTGCATGGACGCCACTGAGTGCGGAAAGCGCACTGCCCGCTGTATTCAGTTGGGTAGTAGTGGCTATCATCTCAGCATAATATGCGTCGCTCAATGCGCCTTTTTTTAGGGCGGCACTGTAGATACCCACCCCTAGCGGCTTGCCCAGAATCAACACATCGCCTGTCTGACCGCCGGAGTTCTTTTTCAGTTTTTTAGGATCGACAACGCCTATCCCCACCAGACCGTAGATCGGCTCAGGCGCATCAATTGAATGGCCGCCCGCGATAGGAATGCCCGCTTGTTTGCAGACGGCTTCGCCCCCCGCCAGAATTTGCCGAATCACACTATTAGGCAGCTTACCGATGGGCATGCCAACGATAGCCAACGCAAACAGCGGTGTCCCGCCCATCGCATACACATCGGATAGCGCGTTGGTGGCGGCAATGCGGCCAAATTCGTAAGGGTCATCCACAATCGGCATGAAAAAATCGGTGGTGGCAACAATGGCTTGATCGTCGTTAAGCAGGTACACCGCAGCATCATCGCTATGCTCAATGCCCACTAGTAAATCAGGAAACGCTGCCGAGATGTGCGAGGTGAACGGTGTATCGGCCAGGATTTCGCGCAGGACTGCGGGCGCGATTTTGCAGCCGCAACCGCCTCCATGCGAAAACTGGGTCAAGCGGATAGGTTCGGGAGCGTTCATGGGTGCGTTCATGGTTGGAATTCCTTGATCAAATTTTGGACTGCGGCGCGTTCGCGATAAGGTTCAAATAAAGACGCGCGCACGGCGCATTGCGCGGCCAGTTCAGCATAAAAATCGGGTTCGGTTTCAGCGCGGTTCATTAACTCGGCTAACGCCTCGCTGTCGGCCAGCGGATAGTACCCCGAATAATCCTCGCCCAACATGCCGATATTGCCTGAAATATTGGATGCGAGTACTGGCACACCCACGCTCACGGCCTCCACTATTGTATTCGCGCCTCCTTCCATGCGCGAGCTTTGGACCAGCAAGCGACAACCCGCAATTAGACGCCGGGCATCAGCGTGCGTACGTGCCCCCAACCATTTCCAACGCGGGTGCTGTTGACAGTGTTTCGCTTGCTGTTCCATCTCAGGTGTCAATGCCGCGCCAACATGCAATACCCGTACATGGGATTCAGGGGGCAGTAATGCCGCTGCATGCGCCGCGCGTAAGGGGTCCTTCTCGTCGCGCAAATGCGCCACTACGCAGATATCGAAGGTGCGTGTGCGCTTTGGCCTGGCCTTCAACGCAGGCGCCGATTGAAAGATCACCCGCGCTTTCGCTTGCAGCGGCGCGCTGAGTTCATTCAACCCACACGGTTGCAACACCACCAAACGCGTGGCAAGGTGCAACGCATGCTGCGCGTTGGGGTCTGTCTGAATATCGCGATATAGATCCGTTCCCGTCAGCACTACAATCAAGGGCTGATGCGGATGAGCCTTAGAAAAAGCGGCGAGCGCAGGGTAGCTACGACGGGCATGTAGCGCAATCATCAGATCGGCCGGCTGGCCGTCCCACTCCACGGCTATCTCCACCTGATGACCGGCCATGTGCAGAAAACGCGCCCAGCGCAAAGCGGTGTGTGCGTTGCCATTACGTGCGGACGTTGGATAAGGGGTGATGAGCGCAATACGCATGAATGAAATTAGAAGAAGCGGCGATTAGAATGCCAAGTCCTGACTTGCATTTATAACATGATGCCGATAATCCGACCCACCAGTGCTTACACCGCAGCGCAGCTGATCGACAAACTGGCGCACGCCCGAAGCAACTTGCGGGCGCTGATCACTTGCCTGCCAGACCTCGGCTGGCTGGGGCCGAATGCCGCGCACCTGAATCCACCGTTGTGGGAATACGGCCATATCGTCTGGTTTCAAGAACGTTGGTGTTTGCGCGCGCAAGCCGATGGCACCCTGGCTGAAAGCCTGCTGCCAAACGCCGATGCGTTGTACAACTCGTCCACAGTGCCGCACGCTACGCGCTGGCAATTGCCCCTACTGGAACCAGCAGCCGTGGACGACTACGCTGCCCGGGTGACCGAGGCTATTGCGATGCGTTTGCACAATGATTGGAATAATGAGTTGGCCTATTACGCCGAGCTCTGCCTGTATCACGAGTTGATGCACGTAGAAGCCTGGTGGATGGCATTTCAGGACTTAGGCTACGCGCCGCCCACCCGACCGGTGTTAGTTAAGCTCCCGTCCCCGCAACGCCTTGCTTTTACAGAGACTGAGGTGGCATTGGGCAGCACACCTGATCAGGGATTCATTTTTGACAACGAGAAATGGCAGCACACCGTACATGTGTCTGCTTTCGACATAGACGCCACGCCGGTGACCGAAGGCGATTTTGCAGGATTTATAGACTCTGGCGGATACCAACGTCGGGCGGACTGGTCGGACGCGGGATGGGCATGGCGCACCGCCAATGATAGTGTGCATCCGGTGTACTGGAGAAAAGAGCAGGGTCTCTGGCAGGTGCGCTGTTTTAACCAGTGGCAGACGATCAGCTCCCCCCTCCCCATGCTGCATATAAATCAATTTGAAGCCGAAGCCTACGCGGCCTGGCTTGGGCGACAACTGCCGACCGCCGCGCAGTGGCTACGCGCCACGCAATCATCCGAGTTCCAATGGGGTCAAGCGTGGGAATGGCTAAAAGAACCTTTCGTGCCCTATCCGGGGTTTGCGCCCGACCCGTATAAGGACTATGCCGAGCCTTGGTTTCACACGCATTGGGAATTGCGTGGCGGCGGGCCTGTCACCGATCCGCAATTGAAGCGCCCCGGTTTTCGCAATTTTTATTTACCGCATCGACGCGATGCTTTTTCCGGTTTGAGAACCGTAAACCGCTCTAGCACCTGAAATTATCGATCGCGCGCGGCCTCTACCATCAAGCGCTTCATCTCGGATACCGCTGGCTGCCAGCCCACAAACAACGCCTGCGCGACGATCGCATGGCCGATATTCAGCTCATTGATACCAGGTAAGGCCGCAATCGCCTGCACGTTGTGATACGTCAAGCCATGGCCTGCGTTGACGATCATACCCAGGCTGCGGCCATAAGCGACAGCTTTACGAATGCGTTCAAGTTCTGCACCGCGTTCGGCGGAGGTTTCGGCATCAGCATAATGGCCGGTATGGATTTCGACGGCCGGCGCACCGGCCGATTTAGCCGCATCGAGTTGCCCAAACTCGGCGTTAATAAATAGCGACACGCGACTACCCACTTCGCGCAGTCGAACACAAGCATCGGTCACTTTTGACAACTGCGCTGCGACATCCAGCCCGCCTTCGGTGGTGAGCTCTTCGCGTTTTTCAGGGACCAGGCAAACATCCTGCGGGCGAATTCTTGCGGCTATCGCCAGCATTTCTTCGGTAATCGCCATTTCCAGATTCATGCGCGTTTTGAGCACCTGGCGGAAAACTTCCACGTCTGCATCCTGAATATGACGCCGGTCTTCCCGCAGGTGCAGCGTAATCGAGTCGGCGCCTGCGGTTTCAGCCTGCAATGCGGCTTCTACGGGGCTCGGATAGCGCGTCCTGCGCGCTTGGCGCAAGGTCGCAATGTGGTCAATATTAACGCCTAGATAAATGCTCATGTGGGGGCTTAGGTCGGCTAGTTCAGGGTTAATTTAGCTCGGTCAGTTCGCGCAATAGCTGACGAGTATAAAGCGGCTTTGCGCCCAAATAATAGTTGATCAGCACACGCATCAGCGGTTTAGCCTCGGCCAGCGTCGCCGGATCATCAAGCTTATCCGCAGCTAGATTAAGTAGCGTTTTGCCGGATACATGGACGCCCTCAACACAACCCTGCTCGGCTCGCAACGGCCCGCGCTCGGGTTGATAGGCATATAGCCACTCGGCGCGCACCGTCTCACCGTTGTCCGCTTCCTTGTCGAAGGTAGCGGCATAACCTGTTTCACTCAGCAGGGTTTTTTCGAAACGGCGCAGAATTTGTTCGAATATCTCGGGAGGGGCCTCGCCAAGTTGAATCAGCGTGAGCACATACGCGTCGTACAACGCTTCATGCGCATCTCCACGCGCCAATAAACGCAGCATCAGCTCATTCAAATAAAAGCCACACATTAACGCGCGCCCTTGCGGGACGACTATGCCACCCTGCCACTCCGCTCCATGCAGGGTTTTAAGTTCGGCCTTGCCAAACCAGGACAGCAACAGAGGCGTGAAAGGCTGGATCAAGCCGCGCTGAGCCGAAGCCGGGCGGCGCGCTCCACGCGCAATTAACGCGACCCGGCCATACGCGCGGGTGAAGACTTCTGCCACTACACTCGTTTCCTTAAACGGGTAAGTGTGAAGAATAAAGCCAGGCTCATTATTGATGCGGTGTTCGGTGGACATACCTGGGGCTTTATTCGTAGCCTAATGACCGCAACATTCGAATATCATCGGCCCAACCGCCCTTCACTTTCACCCACACCTCAAGATAAACCTTGCTCTCGAATGCACGCTCCATATCAAGGCGGGCCTGGGTTGAAATCTCCTTCAGCTTTTCGCCGCCTTTGCCAATCACGATCGCTTTGTGGCCGTCACGGTCGACCATAATGGTGGCGAAAATGCGCCGAAGATTGCCTTCCTCTTCAAACTTATCAATGCTGACCGCCACTGCGTAGGGAATCTCATCCCCACACAAACGAAACACTTTTTCGCGGATCAACTCGGCGGCGAGTTGGCGCTCGGTTTGGTCGGTGACATCGTCTTCGCCATACATCGGCGCGCCTTCAGGCAGATGCGATTGAATAGTTTTCAGTAACTCATCCAGATTTTTACCCTGCTTGGCGGAGACCGGAATAATTTCGGTAAAACTACGCTCAAGTGACACTTGCTGCACAAACGCCATCAGTTCGGCGCGGTCACGGGCATGATCAATCTTGTTGACCACCAGCAATACCGGGCGGTTGTCCGGCAGCAGCTGCATCACCTGCTTGTCCTCCGGCGTAAGTCGACCGGCCTCGATCAACATCATCACCACATCAGTGTCGCCCAACGTTTCGCGGACGCGTTTGTTCATCGATTTGTTCAAGGCTCCGGCGTATCGAGTCTGAAAGCCTGGGGTATCGATGAACACAAATTGCGCTTCGTCTGTGGTGTGGATGCCCGTCACGCGATGACGCGTGGTTTGCGCCTTGCGCGAGGTAATGCTGATTTTTTGCCCGACAATACGGTTAAGCAGCGTGGACTTGCCCACATTGGGACGGCCGACAATGGCGATTAAACCAGTGCGATAAGGATGCGTCATGTATCAGTCACTTTTGCAACAGCGCACACGCTAAACGCGCCGCCTCTTGTTCGGCCGCACGGCGGCTTTTCCCGCATCCGCGCGTACTCATTTTTAAATTTTCGACCACACAATCAACGCTGAAAACTTGCTCATGTGCGGAACCTGCTGTATCCACCAGCTTATACTCTGGCAGCGGCAAACGCTTTGCCTGAAGGATTTCCTGCAATTCGGTTTTAGGGTCTTTGCCGGAGGCCAAAGGGTCGATGGCAACAATCAATGGATCTAATAAACCCCGCACGACAGCCTGCGCCACATCAAACCCGCTATCCAGAAACACCGCACCAAAAATAGACTCCAGCGCATCCGCCAGTATTGAAGGGCGACGAAAGCCGCCACTTTTGAGTTCACCTTCACCTAAGCGCAAAGCCTCGCCAAGTTTTAACGCACTCGCAATTTCGGCCAAAGTCTCTTGCCGAACCAGATTGGCGCGCAAACGTGAGAGGCTGCCTTCGGGTAAATCTGGAAAGCTTTCGTATAACGCACGGGCAACCGCGCAATTCAGCACCGAATCGCCCAAAAATTCAAGACGCTCGTTATTTGGCGATCCAAAACTGCGATGAGTCAGGGCTTGCGCTAACAAATCGCGACGTTGAAAGACGTAATTGAGGGCGGCCTCGATCGACGTCTTGTTTGATAGTTTATTCAATGCGTGAGGGGTCAGAGGTGGCTTTAAAATCAACCACCAAACTTATATTTGCGAATAGAGGCGCACGATATTCGTATTCTGTAGAGATCACTAATTTGCCACCTGTGCGATCAATATCCAGCGCTTCAGGTTTGACCACCGTAACGTAACCGACGTTGGCACGCTTGGAAAATGAATTGCGAATGTCGGCATTGCTCATGGATTTGGTTTCACTATCCTGCCCCATTGAGTTCAGAATTTTCTTGACTGAAAAATACTCAATGTATGCCGGCACCAGCTTCATGGCCAGCATCGCAATCACAATCACAATCACAGCCACGAACATGAAACCGAGCATGGATACGCCGCGCTGCTTGTGCATTTTTGTTCCTTTCATTGTATGGTCGTGCCAATGCGCCTAAAATCGTCAAAATTCATCCAGACAAAAAAAGCTTTGCCGACGATATTCGCATCTGGCACAAAGCCCCAATAGCGACTGTCGTTACTGGCATCACGGTTGTCGCCCATCATGAAATAATACCCCGCTGGCACTTTACATACAAAGCCCGTCCCTTGAGGATCGTAGCTACAGTTTTGACGGTACGGGAAGTTATCCAGTACCTGGCTTGGCATTACCGAAGGAGACTCCGGCTGCACCATGGCTTTATGCTCCCTGCTGCCAAGTCGCTCATCACGTACCATGGCGGTGACAAAATTCAGCCCGCTCCCCGTATATCCATAGGTGCCTGCAGGCCGTTGCGGCACTTCCTTACCATTGATAATCAACTGTTTGTCGCGATACTCGACCGTGTCTCCCGGCACGCCAATGACGCGCTTAATATAGTCTAGTGAAGGATCCTGGGGGTAACGAAATACCATCACATCACCACGCTGAGGATCATTCAACGGAACGACTTTTTTATTCAGAACCGGAACACGAATGCCGTAAGTAAACTTGTTCACCAGAATGAAATCACCCACCAACAAGGTCGGCAGCATCGAGCCAGAAGGAATCTTGAACGGCTCGACCAGAAATGAGCGCAACGCGAACACAATCAGAATCACGGGGAAGAAGCTACGCGCATATTCGACCAGCATCGGCTCTTTGGCGCCAGGCGCACGCTGCTTTTTCAGTACCAACAAATCGAGTAGCCAGATAGCACCAGTGGCGGCCAGCGCAACAAAAAGGATCAGAGCAAAATTCATGTTTATTTATCCGAGACTTGAAGAATTGCAAGAAAGGCCTCTTGCGGGATTTCCACATTGCCAACCTGCTTCATGCGCCGTTTACCGGCCTTTTGTTTTTCCAGCAACTTGCGTTTGCGCGAAATGTCCCCGCCATAGCATTTGGCCAACACATTCTTGCGTAGTGCCTTAACATTTTCTCGCGCAATAATGTTGGCCCCGATCGCCGCCTGCACTGCGACATCGAACATCTGGCGCGGGATCAATTCTCGCATTTTGGACGCCAGTTCGCGTCCGCGATACAGGCTGGTGGCGCGGTGCACAATCAGCGATAAGGCATCGACTTTTTCACTGTTCACCAAAATGTCGAGCTTCACAAGGTCCGAGGCACGGAATTCCTTAAACTCGTAATCCAGTGACGCGTAGCCACGACTAGTCGATTTAAGCTTGTCAAAAAAATCCATCACCACTTCGTTCATCGGAATGTCATAGGCCAGCATCACCTGGCGCCCGTGATATTGCATGTTGCGTTGCATGCCGCGTTTTTGATTGCAGAGCGTGATTACGTTGCCGACGTATTCTTCCGGCACAAAAATGGTCGCTGAAATAACCGGCTCGCGGATTTCTTCGATCTTGGATAGATCAGGTAGCTTGGAGGGGTTTTCCACATTCAACAACGTGCCATCGCGGAGCAGCACTTCGTAGATCACCGTGGGGGCGGTGGTGATCAAGTCCATGTTGTATTCGCGTTCCAGCCGCTCTTGCACGATGTCCATATGTAGCAGACCGAGAAACCCGCAGCGAAACCCGAAGCCCAACGCCTGTGAAACTTCCGGCTCAAACTGCAACGCCGCGTCATTCAATTGTAATTTAGTCAGCGCATCGCGTAGCGACTCAAAGTCGTGCGATTCAATGGGATACAGCCCGGCGAAAACTTGCGACTGGACCTTTTTAAATCCGGGCAGCGCTTGGCTAGCAGGCTTGTCCAGCAAAGTAATCGTATCGCCAACTTGAGCTGCTTTCAGTTCTTTGATTCCCGCAATCACAAACCCGACCTCCCCGGCTGATAAGCTGGGTTTGTCTACTGATTTTGGCGTAAATACTCCCACATGTTCGGTCAGATGTTGCGCGCCAGAAGCCATAAAACGAATCTTGTCTTTAGGCCGCAAAATACCGTCTACTACGCGCACCAGCATCACCACCCCGACATAATTGTCGAACCAGGAATCTATAATCAACGCTTTCAAAGGTGCAGATTCATCGCCGCGCGGTTGCGGCACTTGCTTGACCACAACCTCAAGAATCTCGGCAATACCAATCCCGGTCTTGGCCGACGCGCGCACTGCTTGCGAGGCATCCAATCCAACAATATCTTCGATTTCGATCGCCACCCGATCTGCGTCAGCGGCCGGCAGATCTATCTTATTCAGCACGGGAATCACCTCGACTCCGAGATCAATCGCCGTATAGCAGTTCGCAACGGTTTGCGCCTCCACCCCTTGCGACGCATCGACCACCAGCAGTGCACCCTCGCAAGCCGACAGTGAGCGCGAAACCTCATACGAAAAATCCACGTGCCCGGGGGTATCAATCAGATTCAAGCGATACGTCTGCCCGTCCTGCGCCTTATAGCTAAGCGCGGCGGTTTGCGCCTTGATGGTGATGCCGCGCTCTTTTTCCAGATCCATCGAATCCAACACCTGCGCCTCCATCTCGCGTTCAGACAGGCCACCGCAAAACTGAATTAAGCGGTCCGCCAGCGTGGATTTACCATGGTCAATATGGGCGATGATGGAGAAATTGCGAATCAGATTTTGCGACACAAAAAACGGGCACATTGGTGCCCGGTCAGGGAGAGATAACCGTAGGATTTTAACGGATTTAAGCTTAGGTTGGGAGAGATTAGACTCGGCCGCATTGTCATAAGAGCGTACCGCTCACTGCCCAACTAAGAAGCAGACCGGCTTGAAGGGGATTCAATCATCTATGCAACGCCAGGGCTGCATCAATATCGCACAAGCTTCTTCGCTGGCTGACGTCACAACTGTTGTGCATTAACTACATGTTGTTATTTTTTTCTAGTTGCGTCACCTACTTGGATTGCGCGCGTTCAAAACGTGCAGCTACTATGCGCAAGCGGAAATCTCATGATCCGCGAACTTTCATTTATTAAGGGATTATTATGAATAAAAAAGTATTGTTCATCGCACTGTCCGCAGTGTTGGGAATGACGTCGGCACAGGCCGCCGATACCGGGTTCTACGTGGGAGGCAGTTTCGGGCAATCCAAAGCGGCTGATTTTAATGGGTCTGACATTGACGCTGCATTAAGTTCGTTGGGAATCACTGCACGTACCACTACGGACGACACTGACACAGGCTGGAAAGCCTTCGCTGGCTATCGCATCATGAAATACCTGGCTGTAGAGGGCGCTTATACCAATTTGGGTGAAATTACAGCGAAGACCATTGCTACCGCCCCGGTGGCAGGTACTGCAAATACCAAGATTGAGAATGAAGCCTGGACAATATCGGCTGTGGGCATTCTGCCGCTTAACGATAAATTCTCGCTTTTCGCGCGCTTAGGGCTGAATGTCTGGAATATGGATGTCTCTGCATCCGGCACTGGTTCGGGTACGACTTCGGTGTCCAGCAAAGACAATGGGACGAACGCAGTATATGGCGTTGGTGCAGGATACAGCCTGACTCCTAACCTTAACCTGCGTGCCGAGTGGGAACGTTACGATTTTGGTGGCGATAACATTGACTTCTTTTCTGCAGGCCTCGCCTGGGTATTCTGAAAATAATGTCTGATAAAAAAAGCCGGATAATTCCGGCTTTTTTTATGGCTAGTTTGCGTGCAAATGCGAACGTTGCATCGGGCTCAACCAGATGTAACGGAGTCCTTGGAACATAAATCAGTATTTAACCAAGCCTCCAAAGCCATCTGATTCAATTCATGTCGACAAACTTCTCTCTCGCCCTCAAATAGTAAAGGCACGTCCCGATCAAATCGCCTTTTCAATACCAAGTCGCTATCGACATCAACCTGTTGTAACACTACGTTACGGCCTACCAGGCTATGTTTCACTACCTCAGCCATCTCCTCGCACAGATGGCAACCCCGCCGCCCATACAGGGTTAACACACGTTTAATCACCTGAGATTTTAAGCGGGACATACAACGATCCATCGCCTCGCCGAACCAAAATCGCCGCACTCTTGCCTTTAGGCACTCCAGCGATGATTTTTCGGAATTCTTCTACGGTGCGCATGGTGGTATTGTTAACTGCCAAAATAACATCGCCTGTGCGTATGCCTGCGCGGGCGGCGTCACCTGTAGTTTCCTCCACTAGCAGGCCATGATTGAGTTTAAGTTCGCGACGTTGATCGGCGGTCAGTTCAGACAGCACCACGCCACCGCGCGTATAGACTTTGCTGCTTTTACCTTTGCCTTCAGCCATCATATCGTCTGCGGGCAACTCGCCGAGCACGACATTGATTTCGCGGGCTCCGCCCTTGCGCCAAATCTGGACGGGGACTTTGATGCCAGGTTTAGTCATGCCCACCATGCGTGGCAGATCACTCGAATCTTCCACTGCTTTACCGCCAAATTTTAATATCACGTCGCTGGGAAGGAGCCCGGATTTTTCGGCCGGACTGCCGTCGGTGACCTGCGCCACCAATGCGCCGCGTGGACGATCAAGACCAAAAGACTCGGCCAAATCGGATGACACTTCCTGAATCATTACTCCCAGCCAGCCGCGCGAGATTTTTCCGCCGGCTTTCAGCTGGTTGACGACTTCCATCGCCACGTCGATGGGAATCGCGAACGAGACACCCTGATAGCCTCCACTTCGGCTATATATCTGAGAATTAATGCCGACGACTTCACCGCGCATATTAAAGAGTGGCCCGCCAGAGTTACCTGGGTTAATCGGCACATCGGTCTGTATAAAAGGCACATAGCTTTCGGTGGGCAAAGTGCGCCCCTTGGCGGACACGATCCCCGCGGTTACAGAGTTCTCAAAACCAAATGGCGAACCAATAGCCGCCACAGCTTCGCCTACTCGCAATTTGGCTGGATCGCCCAATTTGGCGATGGGAAGTCTACTGGGAGAAGTGATTTTTAGCACCGCGACATCGGTACGCGCATCGGCCCCAATGACCTTAGCGGTGAATTTGCGTTTATCGATCAGCTTGACGATCACTTCATCCGCGCCGCTCACCACATGCGCGTTGGTAAGAATATAACCATCTGGACTCACAATAAAACCGGAGCCTTCCCCTCGAGTAGGGACTTCCTGCATAGGTGCTCCGCGCTGCCCACCAGGACCATTGGGCGGGAAAAAGCGGCGAAAAAATTCCTGCATTTGCTCGTCACCCGGCATCCCGAATGGGCTGCCTTCCGCACCTCCGCGCTTGACCATCTTAGTGGTACTGACATTCACCACGGCGGCGCCGTGTTGCTCTACAAGATCTGCTACGTCCACCACATCTTTGGCCAAAGCCACTTGGGCGGATATCGGTGTTGCCAGTGCCAGCACCATACTCGTCGCCATCAGAAATCTTTTCATGTTCCGTTTCCTCTAGTTGTAGATTGCACAATCACTCCTCACGTCGCAATCCATCACGTCGTGTATCGCATTACAGCATGGCTTATTTTTTGCGAACAGAATTACCAGTCTGGATCAAAGCGCTGTTGGGCACTTCACCCAATGTGGTGATTTTATGACCGTCAAGCTGGCGGGTGTAAACGCCCATTGCTCCCTCTGCTGACAGTCCCTGCAGACTGCCGGACGGGGCACTGTCAGGCTCAATAAAGAGAGACAGCACACTCAAACCATCTGAGAACACCCAATGTGTCACGGGTAATTTCTTGCCTGGCATAGGCCGGGTAGCCTCCAGCACCAACGCATAACCTGGCGGCGCGGTCACATCCCACGCGACAGAGGGTGGCTGTTCGAGACTCGCCATGACAATTTTTTTACCCACTAGATCTTGGCGGAAAAGCTGGGCGTCGGGTGCTCGACCAATTTGGACTTCCGAGAATACGAACATCGACACTACGCCGCCGTTGCTATTCACGATACGCGACTTGAGGGGAAGCCCGGTACGCTTGTCCAGCCATAGCTGATAGCCGTGCCGATAACTGTCGCGGGGTTCAAGCGAGACCACCTGACAACTCAAGCCCGCTACTCGTTCTGTACCGGCTACTTTAATGTTGTAGTAGCGCTGGAGCTCTTCTGGATTTTCAGGTAATAACGCCGGGAAGAAGCGGCGCGGCGTATTTTTTTCCATGCGCACCGTTTTGCCATCGGCCAACTGGCAGTACACATCTTTGTTAACGCGCAGAAACTGGCGCGGCAAATCGTCTAGCACTTCAATTTTTTCTTGCTCACCCGAGGCATCCTTGCGATGCGAAACTCGCATGACTTCAACATGCTCGCCATGGTGATAAACATACACCCCGCTGTAATTAAGCTGTTGGGCAGCATTAGCAGCGCGGTTCAACCACTCCGTCGCCTCATCCGCCCAGCTACTTTGGGAGTTAAGGAGTACCAAGCCGCCTATCCAGAAAACTACAATCCGAAATAAAGTAGCCCGAAGACTACTCAATTCCATCAGTCGCTCTCGCATCAAGGCTGCCCCTCCGACAACACTACGACAGCCCGTTGATAAGGAGACGCGACCGCCATCGGTGAAAACTCTTGATGCGCAATCAGGTAGGGGGCAAAACGGGACTCTTCCGTAGAAGCATTAATAAAGCCTGTTGAGACCGGGCGAGCGGCTAAATTAACATCAGTCTGACGTTCTCGGCTGGTCAAACTCGCCATCCCCACCACCGCGAGCGTGGCAAATGACGCAACGGCCACACGCGGAATCCAGTTTCGGCGGGGAGCCAATATCGTAGGCTCATCTGCCAGACGCGCAGCAAAACGGGCACAAAAATCACTTTGGTCTGGCTCGATTCCGCGCATCGCGTCGCCTATCAAGTGGTATTCCGACCATCGTTGGCTAATGTCCGGATGCTGCTTCATGGAAACCAAACAAGCTGCGATTTCACTGTGGCTGGCTTCATCATCAACCATGGTCGACAGGTTCAACCACACGCCGTCATATTGGGTCTCTAACTCAGGGGATTTAAGTGCTGACATGATTACCACCTCGTGTCTTTGTTGGTGCCCAACATAGGGCGAATTCGTTCTGCGATGGCTTCGCGTGCGCGAAAAATCCGTGAACGCACTGTACCAATTGGACAATCCATCATTTGTGCAATTTCTTCATAACTCATGCCTTCGATTTCGCGCAAGGTAATGGCAACGCGGAGTTCTTCGGGCAATATATCTACAGCGCTATTCACTGCTTGGGCGATTTGCTTGGTCTGAAGTTCCGCATCAGGGGTGGCAACATCACGTAATAAATCGCCTTCTTCGTAATTTTCCGCATCCTCGGCTAATACGTCACTCGAAGCCGGTTGACGCTTACGCGCGACCAGATAATTTTTGGCCGTGTTCACGCCAATACGATACAACCAAGTATAAAACGCACTTTCGCCACGGAACCCGGGCAACGCGCGATAGGCCTTGATGAATGTCTCCTGAGTGATATCTTCCACCTCTGCCGCATCGCGCACCATGCGTGACAAGAGTCGCCCCAACTTGCGCTGATATTTAATTACCAACAACTCGAAGGCACGCTTGTCGCCCTTTTGGGCGCGTTCGACCAAAGCCTGATCTAATTCACGGTCTGACATAACTCCCTGCTCATTACTTATTATTGTGAAAGTATACGTGACCGCGGCTTCCACTTTGTGCCTGCTAAGAGCTTGGCCTAGCAGAAAAGTTCACGATCACTTGCTTCTTACTTCCCTAACCCTTCACGCTGCTATTATCTCGCCTCATGCACAATTTTGACGTTCTCATCATCGGCAGCGGCTTAGCCGCCTTAACCACGGCCCTCCATCTAGCCGATTCACGCCGCGTCGGCATTATCACTAAACGCACGCTAATGGATAGCGCCAGTGATTGGGCGCAAGGTGGAATTGCAGCGGTTTTTGACAATAGCGATTCTATCGAAGCCCACGTCAACGACACCCTGAGCGCGGGCGCGGGCTTGTGCGATGAAGCTATCACGCGTTTTGTGGTGAGCCAAAGCCGCGAAATGGTGGATTGGCTCCTCGCCAACGGCGTCGCGTTCACTGCAGATGCCGAGACCCCCGGCGCGCTCCACCTCACCCGCGAAGGCGGCCATTCGCAGCGGCGAGTCGTTCACACGGCCGACGCCACAGGCCACGCGGTGCAATCTACACTGGTCACTCAAGTCCGCGCGCACGCCAACATCATCCTATTTGAGCAGCATGTCGCCATTGACCTGATTACGGGTCGCCACGCGGGTGGACAGGAGCGGCAGATTCACGGCGCATATGCGTTAAATAAAGCCACGGACCAAGTCGAAACCTTTTCGGCCGGACATACTGTGTTGGCCACTGGCGGGGCGGGAAAAGTCTACCTCTACACCACCAATCCTGATACTTCGACTGGTGATGGCGTGGCGATGGCCTGGCGCGCGGGATGCCGGGTGGCGAATCTGGAATTTGTGCAGTTTCACCCGACTTGCCTGTATCACCCCCACGCCAAATCCTTTTTAATCACCGAAGCAGTGCGCGGCGAAGGCGGGTTATTAAAATTGCCGGATGGCTCGCGCTTTATGCAATTTCACGACTCGCGCGCCGAGCTGGCCCCACGCGATGTGGTCGCGCGCGCGATTGACTTTGAAATGAAAAAACGCGGCATCGACTGCGTGTATCTGGATATCACGCACAAGTCCGCCGAATTCATTATTGAACATTTCCCCACGATTTATCGCCGTTGCCTCGAGCTCAATATCGACATCACGCGCCAGCCGATTCCGGTCGTGCCCGCCGCGCATTACACCTGCGGCGGCGTGGTTACCGACATCGACGCGCGGACCGATTTATGCAATCTGCATGCGGTGGGTGAGGTCACGTTCACCGGTCTGCATGGCGCGAATCGCCTGGCGTCGAATTCACTGTTGGAGTGCATGGTGTTTGGCCGCGCCGCCGCGCGCGACATTCTCGCAACGCCGCCCGCCCCGGCGCTGCCGCTACCCAATTGGGATGAGTCGCGCGTGACCGACGCCGACGAGGCCATTGTTATCTCGCATAACTGGGATGAATTGCGGCGGTTTATGTGGGACTACGTGGGCATCGTGCGTACTAACAAGCGCCTAACCCGCGCCGCGCACCGGATTCGTTTGCTGCACGACGAGATCGACGAGTTTTATCGCAACTTTCGCGTCAGCAACGATTTAATCGAACTGAGAAACTTGGTGTTAAGCGCCGAATTAATCGTGCGTTCGGCCCAGCTGCGACAAGAAAGCCGCGGCCTGCATTTCAGCCGCGACCATCCCGAGCTCTTGCCGGTGACGGGCAACACCGTACTCAACCCGCGTCCTGGAACGCTGTGTCCAAGTGTGTGTGGGATGCCCAGCGCAGCGACACCCTAAGTCGCCGTAAATGCTGTGCCGGGGCGCTATCGGGGAACAGCGTCAGGCGATAGATTTTTGACTTTGCGGTGCGTAATCGCACCACTGTCAATAAGGGCGACACATAACATCCGGGCAATACCTCGGCCTGACTCCAGTCTGCGCCCGCTACGCTTAGTTGAATTTGCCCGTTGGATTTCACTCGCAAATTCGGTAGCGGTCTACGCACTTTCCAAACACGCCACCCGCTCCCTATTAGCACCAACACCACGAATAGCACTTGCCAAATAATTTTCAGGCTCGCCATCGCAATCGACATCATCGCGAAAAAAACCATTGCGCCTATCGCTACCCATAAGCACACAGAATGCTTGAGTTCAATCTGCGTTAGCACCATGTAAACTGCTCCTTACTTAAACCCATCTGACAAGCCATGATCGAATTCTGGAAAACCTATCTACAAACCCAAGGCGCGCTGATAGAAAACGAGACTGTGCAACATTTCGGCAACCCCGCCGCTGAGCTTGCCGCATCGAAAAACGGCACCATCGCCGCTGATTTGTCGCAGCTTGGCCTCACCGCATTTAGCGGCGAAGAAACAGTCGCGTTTTTGCAAGGCCAACTCACTAACGATGTGCGTCAGCTGCACCCCGACACTACGCAATGGAACGGCTACTGTAGCCCAAAAGGACGGCTGCTCGGCAACTTCCTGATGTGGCGTCAGGGTGACGATTATGTGTTGCAAATGTCCGGAGACATTCGCGAATCGGTGCAGAAAAAACTTGCGATGTTCATCATGCGTTCCAAAACAAAAGCGCGCGATGCGAGCGATGAAAGTGTGCGTTTGGTGATTGCCGGGCCACATGCAGCAGATGCGGTGACGACGGAGTTTGGCGCGCTTCCCGATGCACCGATGACATCGATCCGAACCGAATCTGGCACAGTCATTCGGGTGAGTGAAGACAAATTCGTGTTGAGCATTTCACCCTCCTCGGCCGAGCGCGTATGGCAAGGTCTTACCCAATCTGCTACTCCAGTCGGCGCGCCGGTTTGGGACGGCCTTCGCCTAAATGCTGGCATCCCGATGATTACCGCCGCCACGCAAGACCAGTTCGTACCGCAGATGGTGAATCTGGAAGTAATCGGTGGCGTAAGTTTTCAAAAGGGCTGCTACACCGGGCAGGAAATCGTCGCGCGCAGTCAATACCTGGGCAAACTCAAGCGCCGAATGTTCCTCGCGCATACCGATGCGCGGCCCACGCCCGGCGATAGTCTTTACAGCGCGGACATGGATGGCCAAGCGACCGGCATGGTGGTCAACGTTGCGCCGGCAGCCGAAGGTGGCTTTGACCTGCTGGCGGTGATGCAGGTCGAAAGTGCAAAATCCAGCCAGATACATTTGAAGGCACTGGATGGCGCCCCGCTCATCATCAAACCGCTGCCCTACAGCCTGCCCGAGTAATGTTTAACGTGTACGTGTATTACCGGCTTGATCCGCGCCACGCGGACGACGCCGAAAAGCCGATACGGGCGTTGATGGCACGGCTGGCTTGCCAATGCACGGTGTCGACGCAGTTGCTGAAAAAACGCGGTGAGCCTCGGTTGTGGATGGAGGCGTATGAAGGCGTGCTCGACCCCGATGCGTTTGAGCGCGAACTAACGCGAGGAGTAGATGAATACGACGTAGGCATATTCATCGAGGGTAAGCGCCATCTGGAATGCTTTCAGTGCGCTGAAACTGATTTACCCGGTCGCCGCTTTATCTAACCAAACGACTGTTTCCACCACGCCGCTAACGCTAGTGACGGGCAGCTGCTCGTTGCGCTTCCATCGGGCGATGGCATTTCGTTTATCTGCTCCCGTCACGATGAACCAAACACGCCGACTGTTGGATAAGCGCGTCGCACTCAAGCTCACGCGCGCGGCGGGCGGTTTGGGCGCGTCGTGTACTGCGATCACATCGTCGCCTTCCCAACGCCGGCCGGGAAAGAGACTCGCGGTATGACCGTCTTCACCCATTCCCAGCAAGCTTAAATCGAAGACACCCACGCCGGCGAGCCAATCGCGATATTGTGCGGCTGCTGTCACGGCACCGAGTTCTGCAGGAACAGCATGGCGTTGCGACGGAGGAATTGTAGAGTCCGCCAGCCATGCCATCTCGGCCATTTGACTATTGCGCGCGGGATCATGAGGCGGCAGGCATCGTTCGTCGCCATACCAAATGTGCCAGTACGCATCCCCCGCTTGGCGCTTTGCCAGCTCGCGATACAGCGCCTGCGGTGTGCGTCCGCCTGCCAGCACCAAATGAAATGCGCCGCGGGCGCGGATGGCGTCTTCGGCTAAATCACACAGCGCATCCGCCAACTGTGTAACGAGCGTTTGCGCATCCGTAAAAACCCGCCATTCCGGCAAATTCACAACTCGTTGCGCCAGGTTTGGTTGTCGCTGTCAAATAGCCGATTGGCATCGGGTGGGCCCCAGGTACCGGCGGGATAGGTGGGAATATACTCGCGCTCGACCGCCCAGTTTTTCAGAATCGGATCGACCACGCGCCACGCCCACTCAACTTCGTCGAAACGTAAAAACAGCGAACGGTCGCCTTCCATCACGTCCAGCAACAGTGTTTCATAAGCGTCAAGCGACTGCACGTCCGGCTGGTTATAGCTCGCGTTCAACTGCATCACGCGCGTGTCCATGTCGAGGCCGGGTTGCTTGACGTGAATTTCCATGCGCATCGATTCTTCGGGCTGGATGCTGAGCAATACCCAGTTGGGATCGATCGATTCCAGCGGCGTTTCGCGGAACAATTGTTGGGGGGGATGACGGAAGCGGATCGCGATCATCGACGTTTGCCGCGGCATGCGCTTGCCGGTGCGCAGATAAAATGGCACGCCGCGCCAGCGCCAGTTATCGATGTAAAACTTGGCCGCGACGAAGGTTTCGGTGATCGAATTCTGTTCAACGGCTTCTTCTTGCTGATAGCCAGGAACGGTTTTGCCGTCCACCGAGCCAAGCGCGTACTGCGCGCGAATCGCATGCGCATGCACCGCGCGTTTGGAGATGGGACGAATAGAGCGCAACACTTTCACTTTTTCGTCGCGCAGCGTGTCGGCTTCGAGCACCGCGGGCGGCTCCATTGCCACCACGGTCAACAATTGCATCAAATGATTTTGCAGCATGTCGCGCAGCGCGCCTGCCTGGTCGTAATAATCGGCGCGCTTTTCAATGCCGATCGATTCGGCAACGGTGATCTGCACGTGGTCGATAAAGTTGCGATTCCACAAAGGCTCGATCAGCGTATTGGCAAAGCGGAATACCAGCAGGTTCTGCACCGTTTCTTTACCCAGAAAATGATCGATGCGAAAAATCTGCTCTTCGTCAAAATGCTGGTGCAGCAATTGATTCAGCATCAACGCGGACTCGATGTCTTCGCCAAAAGGTTTTTCGAGCACAACGCGATTCATGCCACGCGGCTTGTTGAGGCCAACGGCTTCGAGGTTGTGGATCACCGCTGGAAACTCCGCGGGTTTGACTGCAAGATAAAACACAATACTGGAGCAGCTGCCTTCGCGTGGACGCGACAGGCGTTCGACCAACGCACGGTAAGCAGCGCCGTCGTTCAAATCTCCCGCCTGGTATTCAAAGCGTTTGATAAAGCGTTCAAATATATCCGTTTTGATGCGTGCACCGAGTCGCTGGGTTAAGGTCTCGCGCATGTACGCATGCCAAGCTGCGTCGTCCCATGGGCGACGTGAAAACGCGATGATATTAAGTGATTCGGGCAAACGCCCGGCTGCCTCCAGATGATAGAGCGCAGGTAGAAGTTTGTTGGTGGCGAGATTGCCGGTCGCGCCAAAAATCACGAAGGTGCACGGCAGCATACCCGTGCTCATTTCGCTTCCTCTTGAACGGGATGCCCGCCGAAGCCCTGCCGCATTTTGGCGAGCATTTTGCTGGCGTAATCGCCCTTACCTTGGCTCGCAAAACGCATCATCAATGCCAGCGACATCACTGGCGTGGGTATGCCCTGCTCAATTCCTTCCAGCGCGGTCCAGCGACCTTCGCCCGAATCTCCAACAAAAGGGATGATGTTATCGAGCGTTTGATCTTGCGCCAGAAAATCTGCAGATAAATCTAATAGCCACGATTGCACCACGCTGCTGTGACGCCACAGTTCGGCGATATCGGCCACATTCAGCTCGAAGCCGGGCTTGTTTTTCATCAGCGCAAAGCCTTCGGCCAGCGCCTGCATCATGCCGTACTCGATGCCGTTGTGAACCATCTTGGTGAAATGCCCGGAGCCCACCATGCCGCAGTGCAGCCAGCCACGATCCGGCGCAGGCGCGAGTTTTTCCATATACGGTTTTAAACGCGCTGCGGCCTCGAGGCTCGCACCGAACATCAAACAATAGCCTTTTTCCAATCCCCACACGCCGCCCGACACGCCCACGTCGCAGAATTCCACCTTGTGTTCGGCGAGCCATGCGGTGCGGCGTTGCACGTCTTTGTAAAACGAGTTGCCGCCATCGACGACCAAATCGCCCGGCCCGAGAATCGGCCCCAGCGCTTGCAAGGTGGCCTCAGTCACGTCGCCTGCTGGGAGCATCAACCAAATAATGCGTGGCGTAGCGAGCGCGTCGACCAGTTGCTGCAAAGTCTCGCAGGCGAGGTGGCCGGTTTCTTTTGCCAGCTCTTGCGTTACATCAAAACTGCGATTCAGTAGCGCAATTTTTGATCCCTGACGTGCCAGCCGTCGCGCCATATTGCCGCCCATACGACCCAGTCCCACAATGCCAAACTCCATTTTTTACTCCTGTGATTAAGGATTTTGCAAAAGCCGCCGCAGCTATCGTGCCAGCATGATATTGCTGATTGCAGTGCATTCTCCGAATTGAGCGCGCACTAATCGCGCACTAATAAGGTCCATTCATCTTACGCATTGCACTAACATCAGCCGAGCAAGCCCGGAAATAGCTGCCCCAAGCCCCTCGCAATCATTTCAATAGAGATAGCAGCGATGATTAAACCCATCAAGCGCGTAACAACATGAATGCCGGTCGCGCCCATTCTGTGTGCAATGATCGGCCCCAGCCGAAATGACAACCATACCGATAGGCCGACCAACACAATAGGGATTAATAACGCTGCTTGATGCAGCAGATCGCCGGGTGCGGCACCGGAGGCCACGATCACATGCGTAATCGCACCGGGGCCGGCCAGCAGGGGCACGCCAAGCGGCACTACGCCCACTGCGTCTTTTTCGATCGCTTCTTCTGCTTCTTCACGCGTTTGGCGCTGCGGGCTGACATGCGCTTGCACCATCGACAATGCCAGCAGCAGCAGCAGCAAACCGCCGGCCACCGAAAATGCCGCGATGCGAATATTGAAAAAAGCCAGTAACGGATCGCCGATAAACGTAAATACCGCCAATACCGCGATCACCGTGATCGCAGCGAGCCGGGCTGCGATGCGGCGTTGGGTGTCGCTGTACCCCATCGTGGCGGACAAAAAAATCGGAATGACACCGACCGGATCGACGATCGCAAAAAGCGCGAGCGCCGCTTTGGCTAAAACAAGAAAATCCATGTGTTTATCATAGCCGCTGACTATGCAAATCTGCGCGCGGTGGGTGCGCTATATGCGCTTAAACAACACATCCCATACACCATGACCGAGGCGCAAACCGCGCGCCTCAAACTTGGTCAGCGGCCGGGACTCAGGGCGGGTTGCATAGTCGGTCGCGGTATTCACCAGCGTCGACTCTGCACGCAGAACTTCCAGCATCTGCACCGCGTAGTCTTCCCAATCAGTTGCCAAATGCAGGTAACCGCCCGGTACAAGACGACTAGCGAGCAGTTGCACCAGCGGCGACTGAATCAGGCGGCGTTTGTGGTGGCGGGTCTTGTGCCACGGATCGGGGAAAAACACATGTGCGCCGTCAAGGCTCGCAGGCGCAAGCATTTGGCTCAGCACCTCGACAGCGTCGTGCTGAATGATGCGGACGTTGCTCAAGCTGCGCTCGCCTAATTGCTTGAGCAGCGCACCCACACCCGGCGTGTGCACCTCCACGCCGAGGTAGTCGTTCTCGGGATGCGCTTGAGCGATATCCGCCATGCCCTCGCCCATGCCAAAACCAATTTCAAGTATTTTCGGCGCGGCACGGCCAAAGAGAAGATTTAGATCGAGAGGTTGAGGCTGATACGGCAACAAAAACTGCGGCCCCAACTCAGCCAAAGCCCGCGCCTGGCCCGGCCCCACCCGCCCCGCGCGCAGCACGAACGAACGGATGCGCGGTTTTCCGCCGTCGGGCTGCGTCATCTTATTTGCCGGTGATCAAACCAGCCGACGGCGAGCTTGGGCTAGCCTGGTACACCTTCTTCGGCATGCGCCCGGCCAGAAACGCCTCGCGCCCAGCTTGCACCGCTTTGTTCATCGCCGACGCCATCAGCACCGGATCGCGTGCACTCGCAATCGCGGTATTCATCAGCACCGCGTCGCAGCCCAACTCCATCGCAATCGCCGCGTCGCTGGCCGTGCCCACGCCTGCGTCGACAATCACCGGAACGCTCAGCCGGTCGATAATGATTTGCAGATTCCACGGATTCAAAATACCCATGCCCGAACCGATCAAACTCGCCAGCGGCATCACCGCCACGCAGCCGATGTCCTCGAGCTGTTTGGCGACAATCGGATCGTCGGACGTGTACACCATCACCTGAAAACCGTCCTTCACAAGCACCTCGGCAGCCTTTACCGTCTCGACCACATTCGGGTAAAGCGACTCTGCATCACCCAATACTTCGAGCTTGACCAGCGTATGTCCATCCAGCAGCTCGCGCGCCAGACGCAAAGTGCGGATCGCATCGTCGGCCGTGTAGCAGCCCGCGGTGTTGGGCAGATAGGTATATTTAGACGGCGGCAATGCGTCGAGCAAACTGGGTTGCGAAGCATCCTGGCCAATATTGGTGCGGCGAATCGCGACCGTCACAATTTGCGCGCCCGACGCTTCGACCGCGAGCCGGGTTTGTTCAAAGTCTTTATATTTACCGGTGCCAACCAGCAGACGCGACGCATACGTGCGCCCAGCGATCACAAAGGGTTCCATAGATTCTCAGAGAATAAGTTAACCGCCGCCAACGGCGACCACGATTTCCAGACGGTCGTTGTCGACGAGCTGCGTTTCCGCATACAGACTGCGCGGCACGATCTCGCCGTTCTTTTCTATCGCAATGCGTTTACCCACCAGCGACAGCGTGTCCACCAGCTGAGCAAGCGACAGCGGAGGGGGAAACGAGCGAGATTCGCCGTTGATAATCAGACCAATCAAAACGTCAATCCGGGAAAAATTTCAGTAGAATGCGGCATTGTAATTGAGCTTGGCACACTGTACGCAAATGCAGTCTAGCCAATGCATCCATCCAAGCGGGCGTCGTATAGTGGTATTACCTGAGCTTCCCATGCTCAAGAGGAGGGTTCGATTCCCTTCGCCCGCTCCACTCATAACCTAACCTGTTGATGCAAAATGATTCAAATAGCTTTTTGAGCTCGGAAAGACTGCAACGCTATACCTTGGTAGCAAGCTCCGCCCACTCATCGAAGTTAGTCCTCGGGGGTATAGCCCAATTGTTTGCGCCACCGCCCCAAAGCCTTCTCACGCCTAGTGCTCGAATCCCTGATGCCACTTCGATCAACTCGGGCAGAGCCTTCCAGAGCGCTTCAACAATTTGTAAGTCCGGCACGATGCCATCATGCACTAGGTCATTACGCTTGCTACGAGCCTGAAAAAGCGCCTTGTGACATTCCTTACTGATGATCTTCGAGAGTCGTAGAAGCTGATGTTTTGCCCAAATATTCTTAAGCTGCTTTTCCCGCTTAAGATGGTCATGACACTTAGCAACACGAGCGGGGAAAGTGCTCTTGTTTTTAACGTAGTGCTCTGTCCATAAGTAGTCCGTAAGCTGCTCCACGGCTATCCAAAGGTTATTGAGTGCATCACTGTTATACCGATACACCATCGCTGTGTAGCCGTTCAAGAGAAAAAACGGAGAGAAGTTGTGGATAGCCTTAACGACTTGTTGCCCTTGACTGTAAGCCTCTTCTATCTCTGCCACTATCAATACCCTTGGTGATATCAAAGGCTGTAGTCGGTCAGTAGTGGCGGCCCAGTTCAACCGCAGTTGGGTATGAAGGGATGGCGTGTAGGCAAAAAGCCTTATCCCGTCCTGCAAAGAACCGACGACAAGAGCATTCGAGTGAAGCACCTCCGTATGGACTCCGCCTAGCAAAAGACTACAGAGAATCTCGTTGAGCTTGCTAACGCCATCAACATTGCTTGGGAAGTTTTCACATTGGGGAATCGCTATTGCCCCGTCATAGCTGATAAGTGCAGGCAATCCACTCGGAGTCCCTAACGGGAGGACTGCAACAACTTCTGCCAGCTTATTGCCAGCGTAAGAGTTCGCATTAATCTGGTCGAGGGAGATATTCAATCCAGCGGCTCCATCACGATGGACTGCCGTATATGGGAGCAGATAGGCCATCCATGCGGAGTTATACGATGGAACACTGGAGACAGGTTGCATGTAACCCGGAGGGGCCTCTTCCTGTTTAATCCAGTCACCCTGATGCCAAACGTATGAATCGTCGGGCTTTGGTTTAATGTCTTCAGACAGCGTGGCGGGGATGTTCCGGTTGTTCAGAGTTCGCGGATCAATGCCATCCTCAAACGCATGGATCAGTCCCGTTTCTGTATCTTGGTAGTGCTTCATCTACCCTCCGTCGTCGCCATCCGAGAATTTCACCACAAATTTGTCTGGCCTATCCCGATCGCGGCGGCGTCACACTATCCCCCCGTGGCCCCTCAACGAGCCTATGTATGGTCTGTGGGAGCCTTCGAGGCGGTCAAGTGGCAACCATTGCGGCAGCATTGGATTGCTGCAATGAATCGCCAAGAAAGTGTAGACACCTTTAGGGATCGTACAACTACCTGACGGGCTGCTTTGCCGGTTACACCTCGAAGGTCTGCACCAGTCTGACTCCAGACCCTCACTGCCACAGACAATGGGTTACTTAAAGCGACTATTTAAGGGATCATCCAAATCCTGCTGTTGCTCGCATTAAGCAGACCGCCATCGAGCACATGGGTAGCCTCGTGTCCTGCTGTGCTTAGTTTTCTGGCCAAGGCCGGTGGAATTGTGCATCGACAAAAAAACGCAGCACGTCAGGTGGCTTTTAAAACAGGATGGAATTGGCACGCGGCATACAACAGCGAGGCGGTGATGACTTCCGCTTCGAGATAGGGATACTCCGCCAGAATCTCTTCCCGGCTTTCTCCTACCGCGAGCAGTTCCAGAATGTCGCTTATCCGCATGCGCAAGCCTCGAATGCGCGGACGCCCCCCGCATTGATCAGGCGTGACGATGATTCTTTCGAATGTAGCGGATTCCATAGTAAGTCACCTCTGCAGTAATCTAATTGAGTCTAAAACAGGCTTTTAGAGGGCGCAATTACTTATCTTCATTGACAGGCGGAGAGTAAAGTCTTTGGCGTATACAAGATGACCTAATGTCTGGGACAAATATGACAATACCTTTTGACCGCGCCAACCGCACCTACTATGTCAGCGACGAGCGCCTGCGTGCTTTTCGCGCGCTGACGACGGAGGAGAAACTGCGCTGGGTTGAGGAATTGGCAAGCTTTCTACGCATGGCGTTCCCTGTCTGTTCCCTTGCTGCCTCGCAAGGCTTATCACTCACCAATGAGGCCGTGGACTTGAATCAGAAAGACCGCGAGGTTTAAGTATTCCTATTATTTTCATTAGTGCGCCAGCGGTCCGCTGCGGCGTTGTCGCTCTCACGCGCTTCCACCCAGCGTTCGCCTTCAAACGTTTCTTCTTTCTTCCAGAACGGCGCGCGGGTTTTCAGCGCGTCCATTAAAAACTCGCACGCGGCAAAGGCTTCTGCGCGATGGCTGCTTGCGACGATGACCAGCACGATGGGGTCGCCTGGTAGCAGGCGACCGACGCGGTGGATTAGCGTGACATCCAGCAAGGTCCAGCGTTGTAGCGCTTCGTCGATGATCGCAGCGAGGGCTTTTTCGGTCATCGCTGGGTAGTGTTCCAGCGTCATCGCGCTGACCTCGCTGCCGCTATTGCGGTCGCGTGCAAGGCCGATGAAGCTGGCGATGGCGCCGATATCGGTGCGGCCATTGCTCATCGCTGCAGTCTCGATGCCGATGTCGAAGGGCTCGGTTTGAACGGAGATTTTCATTCAGCCTCCGGTCACGGGCGGAAAGATGGCGACTTCGGCATGGTCGGGAATGTGCGCATCGGTTTTGACCAGTTGCTGATTCACCGCCACGCGAAAGCTTTTCGTTGCGCCCAGTTCCTCGACCCACACGCCGCCGCGTGCTTGCAGATGCGCGAGTAAATCCGCCACGCTCGGCGTGCCCGCTAGTTCCACTGACTCTTCCGCCAGATCGAAACGCTCGCGCAGGCGGGCGAAATACAGCACGCGGCAGTTCATCCGAGCAGTTCCGAAAACGGAATGCAGCGTACCCAGTCGCCGGGCTGCACGGTCTGGCCGATTTCAATATCAATCAGGCCGTCGGCCCAGGTGCACGAGGTCAGCACGCCGGAACTCTGGTTGGGGAACAGGCGGGCGACTGCGCCGTGGACATCGGCTTCCAGACGGGCGCGCAAAAATTCACGCCGCACGCCGGGGCGGGTCCACGTAAATCCGGCCTTGACCGGAAAGGCTTTGTACAACACGTTCGCCGCACCCATACGCTTTAGCAGGAAGGGCCGCACGAACAGGCAAAAGGTCACGAAGGCCGACACCGGATTGCCCGGCAGGCCGATGAAATCGGCCTCGTTGACCCGGCCGTAGACGATGGGTTTGCCGGGCTTCATGGCGACTTTCCACATCTCGACTTTGCCCAACGCTTCGACCGCGGCTTTCACATAATCCGCCTCGCCAACCGAGACGCCGCCGCTGGTGACGACGACATCGGCGACGCTCGCAGCGTGGCGCACGGCCTCGGTGGTGGCTTCGAGCGTATCCGGCACGATACCCAGGTCGATCAGCTCGCAACCTAGCCCGCTCACCAGGCCAGTGAGCGTGTAGCGATTGGAGTTGTAAATCTGGCCGGGCGCGAGGGGCTGGCCAGGCGTTACCAGTTCGTCTCCGGTAAAAAAGCACGCGACTTTCAAACGCCGCAAAACCGGCAATTCCGCTAGGCCGACTGACGCAGCGAGTCCCATTTCTGCTGCGCCTACGCGTGTGCCTGCGGCCAAAATTTCTGCGCCGATCACGATGTCTTCCCCGGCTTTGCGGATGTTTTCACCATCACGCGGCTGCTGGTTAACGATGACGGTTTGCCCGTCGGCGGTGCAGTCTTCCTGCATCAACACCGCGTCTGCCCCCTGCGGAATCGGCGCGCCGGTAAATATCCGCGCGGCAGTACCGGGCTGTAAAGACGTGCCTACTTGACCTGCCGCAATGCGCTGCGAGATTGGCAAACGAATACCGCGCGTAGCGATATCGGCCACCCGCACCGCATAACCATCCATTGCGCTGTTATCCAGTGGCGGCACGGTGATCGCGGATTTCTGCCCCTGCGCCACCACGCGCCCCAGCGAGTCGGCGAGTGAAAGCGTAGTCGTTTCAGCCACCGGGCGCGCGCGCGCGAGCAGTTCTTCTAGCAAATTGGCAGCACTTAGCATCGTGTTTCTTTCAGATCATTTCGTAATCAATCGGCGCCATGGGCCGTCTAGGCATTTAGCATCGCACCCACCGAAAATGAGGGTTGAGTCCATAACTTCAGGCTCAGGGAAGGTATATCAATTGATGCTTATGGACGGCATGTGTTATATTTTTTCATATATAACCTACTTTGCAAACCCGCCATGCCCCAAACCCTCGTCGATCACTATGGCCGTCACATCGAATACGTGCGGCTGTCGGTCACGGATCGCTGCGATCTACGCTGTAGCTATTGCATGCCAGAGGGCTTTCAGGGGTTTGAGGAACCCGCGCACTGGCTCACCTTCGAAGAGATCGAACGTCTGGTCGGCGCGTTTGCGCGGCTTGGCGTCAAGCGCATCCGGCTGACAGGTGGCGAACCATTATTGCGGCGTGGGATATCCGAACTTGCCGGGCGCATAGCCGCCTTGCCGGGCGTGGAAGACTTATCGTTGTCGACCAACGCCACTCAGCTGGACAAACACGCGCATGCACTCAAATCTGCGGGTGTGACGCGGCTCAATATCAGTCTCGATTCGTTGCAGCAAGCGCGCGTGGAAAACATCAACGGCCGCGATGTGCTAGCCAAGGTGATGACCGGTCTGGCAGCAGCGCAAGACGCAGGTTTTGCGCCGATCAAACTTAATATGGTCGCGCTACGTGGCACCAACGACGACGAGATCGACAGCATGGTCGCATTCTGCATGGCACGCGGTTTTGTGCTGCGCCTGATCGAAGCGATGCCGATGGGCGACACCGGTCGCAATGCCGAATACTTGGACTTGCAGCCGGTGAAGGAGCGGCTGCGTAAACAGTTCGGTCTGATCGACACCGCACTGCCCGGCGGTGGCCCCGCACGCTATCTGGGCACTCCCGACGGGCGTTTCAACGTTGGCTTCATCACGCCGATATCGCAGCACTTTTGCGCGACCTGCAACCGCGTGCGCATTGCGGTCGACGGCACCGCGTACATGTGTTTGGGGCAGGATGAGAAATTCGAATTCCGCCCGTTGCTGCGTGGCGGATGCAGTGATTCCGAATTGGAAGCCGCGATTGTGCATGCGATTAATTTGAAACCGGAACGCCACGACTTTCTGCACGCGCCGCAAAAAATCCTGCGCTATATGTCGATGACAGGTGGTTAAGATTTAATTTATCTTTGAATTCCCTGAAAAGCAGACGAATGCATCTCCCCTTCCGCTCTGGGTTTATTGCCATATTGGCAGCATTGATGCTCAATGCATTTCAGGTCTACGCGGCTGGAGTTAATGTCGCCGTCGCCTCCAACTTCGCCGCACCCATGCAGATCATTGCTGCCGATTTCGAGCGCGCTACCGGCCACAAGGCGCTGCTGTCGCTGGGTGCGACCGGCAAGTTTTATGCGCAGATCAAAAACGGGGCGCCGTTCGACGTGCTGCTTGCCGCCGACGATGAAACGCCGACCAAGCTGATCGCGGAAAAGTCCGCCGTTGCCGACAGCGCGTTTACCTACGCCACCGGCAAGCTGGTGTTGTGGTCAGCTAAACCCGGTTTCATCGACGCCCAGGCGACAGCGCTAAAAACCGCCAGCTTCGCGCATCTCGCCCTCGCCAACCCCAAACTCGCCCCCTATGGTCGCGCGGCGGCGGAGACGCTCGCTGCACTAAAACTCGACGTGCCACCGAACAAAATCGTCACCGGCGAAAACATTGCCCAAACCTTCCAGTTCATCGCAAGCGGCAACGCCGAACTCGGCTTTGTGGCGCTGTCGCAGGTGTGGAAGGACGGCAAGCTCACGTCGGGCTCGAGCTGGATGGTTCCCGCCACGCTGCACGCGCCGATCAAACAGGACGCTGTGCTGCTCGATAAAGCTCACCACAATGCAGCGGCAATCGCACTGCTGACCTATCTGAAATCGCCCGCCGCGCGCGCGGTGATTCAAAGTTTTGGGTACGGTATTTAAGCGCTTTCATGTTGACTGACGCCGACCTCGCAGCCATCTGGCTGACGCTGCGTCTGGCCAGCATGACCACGCTATTGTTGTTGCTGATTGGCACGCCGCTCGCCTGGTGGCTGGCGCGTACGCGCTCCGCGTGGAAAGGACCAGTGGCGGCAATCGTCGCGCTACCGCTAGTGCTGCCGCCCACCGTGATCGGCTTTTATCTGCTCGTCACCCTCGGCCCCAACGGCGCAATCGGCCAGTTCACCCAGGCGCTGGGGCTCGGCAGCTTGGCTTTCACGTTCTGGGGGCTGGTCGTGGGATCGGTCGTCTATTCGCTGCCCTTCGTCGTGCAGCCTTTGCAAAATGCGTTCGACGCCATCGGCGAGCGTCCACTGGAAGTCGCCGCGACCTTGCGCGCGAGCCCGCTCGATACTTTTTTCAGCGTTGTCGTCCCGCTCGCCCGCCCGGGTTTTATCACCGCTTCCATCCTCGGCTTCGCGCACACCGTGGGCGAATTTGGCGTGGTGCTGATGATAGGCGGCAACATTCCGGGCAAGACCCAGGTGATTTCGGTGCGCATTTATGAGCACGTCGAAGCACTCGAATATACCCAGGCACACTGGTTGGCGGGCGGCATGCTGGCGTTCTCGTTTGTGGTGTTGCTCGCGCTCTACACCTTCAACGCCAGCGGCAAACGCCGGTGAAGATGACGCACAACGGCATCGACGCCCGCCTCCAACTCACGCTTGCCGCGTTCACGCTCGACGTGGATCTGAGCCTGCCCGCACGCGGCATCACCGCGCTGTTCGGCCCGTCGGGTTCGGGTAAAACCACGCTGCTGCGCTGCATCGCCGGGCTTGAGCGCGCGCCTGGCGGCAGGCTCTCGGTCAAGGGCGAAGTCTGGCAGCACGCCAGTCATTTCCTGCCCACCCATCGGCGACCGCTGGCGTATGTGTTTCAGGAAGCCAGCTTGTTCGCGCATCTGGACGTGCGGCAAAACGTGGATTTCGGGCTGAGACGGGTGCCGCGCGCGCAACGCCGGTTTGCGCTCGACCAGGCGATCGAATGGCTCGGTATCGGCGCGCTGCTGGCGCGCATGCCCGCCACGCTCTCCGGCGGCGAGCGTCAACGCGTCGCGATTGCGCGCGCGCTCGCCACCAGCCCGCAACTGCTGCTGATGGACGAGCCGCTCGCCGCGCTCGACCACGCACGCAAAAACGACATCCTGCCGTATCTGGAGCGTCTGCACGACGAACTGGATATTCCGGTACTGTACGTCAGCCATTCGCCGGACGAAGTCGCCCGGCTGGCCGACCATATGGTGGTGCTGGACGCAGGGCGCGTCATCGCGGACGGCGCCTTGAGCGATGTCTTTGCCCGCGCCGATCTGCCGCTGGCGCAAAGCGACGAAGCCAGCGTGGTGCTGGACGCGGCGATCGCGCAGCATGACTCGGCGTATCACCTGAGCCGGCTGGATTTTGCCGGTGGCGCGTTGTGGGTACGCACGAGCGGCGATCCGATAGGTAAGACTGTGCGCGTGCGCATTCTGGCGCGCGACGTGAGTTTGACGCTGGCGCCGCAAACCGGCACCAGCATTCTCAACATCCTGCCCGCGCGCATTGTGCGCATCAACCCCGACACGAATCCCGCCCAAGCTCTGGTCTGGCTGGAGGCAGGCGGCCCACTGCTGTGTGCACGCATCACGCGTCGTTCGGCAGATATTCTCGGGCTGCAACCCGGCATGCCGGTGTGGGCGCAAATCAAATCAGTCGCGTTATTGCGCTAAAGTTTGAAGGCATGGTGGGTTAAATTTGATTCGTTTTTTTTGTGAATTTTTATCGTTCGGAGATCGAAATGGAAGTAGAAATCAGCGCCGAAGCCAAGGATAAACACCTGAACAACTGGGTAGCGATCACCGTGGTGATACTTTCGGTTTTCATGGCCTTGTGCAAAATCAAGGATGACAACATCGTTCAGGCGATGCAGCAAGCCAAGGCGGACGCGGTGGATAGTTGGTCGGAATACCAGGCCAAAAAAATCAAATCGCATCTCGCCGAAAATACACTGCGTCAAACCAATCTGCTTTCGACGACAGGTTTGATTAAAGCTGAGCAGGTAAAGGCCGAGCAACGCGCGTTGACAGACGAACTTGAACGCTACCGCACGCAGAGTCTGGCGATTGAAACCAAAGCTAAAACTTTGGAAAAGTTATACGACACGCTCAATTTTCACGACGATCAATTCGACATGAGCGATGCAGCATTATCGATTGCGATTGCGGTGGCTGCGGTGGCTGCACTGACAGACAAATGGGCCTTGTTACTCTTCGCATGGGGCTCTGGCGCGTTTGGCATTCTGTTTGGCCTCGCCGGATTTTTAGGCTGGCGCGTGCATCCAGACTGGCTGGTCTCTTTTCTGACCTAATTCAATAAACAGGCAATACGACCGTAGTTCTATCACTTCAATCGCATTACTCTGACAGGAGTGCTTATGCCACGGCCGGAAAAAATCCGACTGGGTGAAATCCTGGTGCTGCAAAAACTGCTTTCCCAGGAGCAGCTCACTTTTTCGCTGGAAGAACAAAAACGCTCCGGGCGCAAGCTGGGGCGTGTCTTTGTGGAAAACGGCTTTGTCACCGAAGACGCTATTGCCGGGGCTTTGGCCCGGCAGTTTTCTATTCCTTATATTGACCTTAAACACTACAACATTGACCCCCTGGCGCCCCGACTACTGCCCGAAAGTCAGGCGCGCCGTTTTCGCGCATTGGTGCTGGAACAACGCGGCAACGGAAGCTTGCTGGTGGGCATGGCCGATCCGGCAGACTTGTTCGCCTACGATGAAATTGCCCGGCTGCTAAAAAAAGAGATCGACCTCGCAGTCGTCAACGAGGGGGCGCTGCTGCAGGCCATTGACCGGCTGTACCGCAGAACGGAAGAAATCACCGACTTTGCCCGTGAGCTCGAACAGGAACTGGGCGATACCGTCGTAGATTTTGGCGCGATGGGGGTCGCGCCAGGCCTGGAAGAGGCGCCGGTCGTCAAACTATTGCAGTCGGTGTTCGATGATGCTGTGCAAGTCCATGCCTCGGATATCCATATCGAGCCACAAGAAGCACGCCTGCAAATCCGCTTCCGCATCGATGGCGTGCTGCATCTGCAAACCGAGGCGGATATGAAAATCGCGCCGGCGTTGGCGTTGCGCCTCAAGTTGATGTCTAACCTCGACATCTCCGAAAAACGCCTGCCTCAGGACGGCCGCTTCGCGATCAAGGTGCGCCAGCAACAGATCGACGTGCGGATTTCAACCATGCCCACCCAGTATGGCGAATCGGTAGTGATGCGTTTGCTCAATCAAAGCGATGGCGCGCTGAGTCTGGATATCATCGGCATGCCCACCGCTATGTTGGAAAAGTTCCGCGCTATTCTCCATCGTCCTAATGGTCTGGTGCTAGTCACCGGCCCGACCGGCAGCGGCAAAACCACCACGCTGTATGGTGCGCTCGCCGAACTCAATTCGATGACAAGAAAAGTCATTACGGTTGAAGACCCGATCGAATACCGTCTTCCCGGCATCAACCAGGTGCAGATTAACGACAAGATCGAGCTGAGTTTTTCGCGCGTATTGCGTTCCGCGTTGCGCCAGGATCCGGACGTGGTGCTGGTCGGCGAAATGCGCGATCAGGAAACAGCCCAGATTGGTATGCGTGCAGCCATGACCGGTCACCTGGTGTTGTCCACACTGCACACCAACGATGCCGCCAGCACGCCAGTGCGCTTGCTCGACATGGGTGTACCGCGCTACATGGTGGCCACCTCGCTGCAAGTCGTGCTGGCTCAACGCCTGGTGCGGGTGATTTGCGAAAGCTGCATTGCGGACTATGCATTAAGCCCCGGCGAGCAGCTATGGCTGAAGGCTGAACTCCAGGATACGGTCAACACGCATCGCTATCTGCATGGGCGCGGCTGCACGCATTGCAATGGCACCGGGTATCGGGGTCGCACCGGCGTGTATGAAATGCTTGAAATGACCGAATCCGTGATGGAAGCTGCCAACCACCCCGACCCCGCTTATTTCATCAAAGCGGCTCATGTTCAGATGGCCGGAAACACGTTGCGCCGCCATGTTGTGGCGTTGGTCGTGGCCGGTAGAACTACCGTGGCCGAGGCCATGCGCATCAGTAATCAGTTCGACGACTGAACGACTCGCGTCGGCAATTATTTGACCGCACGATTAGAACTGACTCTCCACACCCGCTCTATCGCTCTTGCAGTGCCAAGGCGCATGCGGATTAAGCCGAGCTTTTAGACGCCGAAACCGTCTAAATCACTAAAAAACTACAGCCAGGATACAAGCGCGTCGTTAAGCATGGCAGTGACCGAATACTCAGGTATCCGGCAGAGCCGTGTCTGCGCGATAAGTCGTGCCCGTGTTTAATCGTTTTGTTTAGGTCATTTGATGCCTTTTTTTGCTTATAAAGCACGCGATTCCCGCGGCCAATTGATGCAGGGTGTGCTCGAAAGTACGGACAGCGGCGCGGTGGCGGATCACCTGACCAACGTCGGCATTACCCCTGTTGAAATTGCCCCCACGGGTAAACCCGTGCTGGAAAGCAAAAACGATTGGTGGAGCAGGTTGAGGGAAGAGAAAGTGCGTCCCATGGATGTGCAACTTTTCAGTCGCCAAATCTATACGCTGCTCAAAGCCGGCGTGCCTATCATGCGCAGTTTGGCGGGCTTGCAGGAATCCGCAATCAACAAATCCTTTGCGGTGATTCTGAAGGATATCCGCGAATCGCTGGATTCTGGCCGCGAGCTTTCCGCTGCGATGCGCCGTCACCCCCAAGTGTTCAATCCCTTTTACGTCAGCATGGTGCGCGTCGGCGAAATGACCGGGCGGATGGATGAAATATTTTTGCGTCTGTTCAACTATCTCGAATTCGATCGCACCATGCACGAGCGCATCCGCAGCGCATTGCGTTATCCGATGTTTGTGGTGATTGCGATTTCGCTGGCCGTCGTGGTGATCAATCTGTTTGTGATCCCCGCTTTCGCTAAGGTGTACGCAGGTTTTAATGCCGAATTGCCGATGATGACAAAAGTCCTCATCCACACTTCCAGCTTCACCGTTAAGTTCTGGCCGCTCCTGCTCGCGTTAATTGTCGCCGCCGTGATCGGATTCAGATCGTATATCGCTACACCGAATGGCCGATACCGTTGGGACAAATCCAAACTGCGCATTCCGCTTGCGGGCAGGATTATGCAAAAAGGCGCGATGTCTCGTTTCGCTCGCAGCTTCGCACTTGCGACCAAAAGCGGCGTTCCCATTATTCAGGCGCTAAATGGGGTCGGCCAAACGGTCGACAATAAATATATCGAAAGCCGCGTCGAGCAAATTCGCGACGGCGTGGAGCGTGGCGAAAGCATATTGCGCACGGCCACGACGACCGGCGTATTCACCCCAGTGGTGCTGCAGATGATTGCCGTCGGCGAAGAAACCGGCGAGATGGACAACCTGATGGAAGAAATCGCCGACATGTACGAGCGCGAGATGGACTACGAACTCAAAAACTTGTCCGCCAATATCGAACCTATTCTGATTGTTAGCCTCGGCATCCTGGTGTTGATCCTCGCGCTCGGGGTATTCCTACCCATGTGGGACTTGGGCAAGGTCGCACTGCATAAGTGAATCCCCTCAAAAAACAAACTGGTTTTTCGCTGGTGGAATTGGCGATTGTCATTTTGATCCTCAGCGTTTTGGTGATCGTTTTCTTGAGTCGAATGCAGCGCTATCAAGAACTCGCCGAGAAAACCGTTGTAGAAGCCACTCTCGCGAATATGCGTAGTGGCCTGCGCTATCGGGTTGCGGAATTGATGATGAACGGACGAATGAACGAAATGAGCAGCTTAAGTCGGGAAAACCCGATGTCATGGCTGAAAGCGCCGCCGTCGAATTATCTCGGACAACTTGCGTCCGTACAGGATGAGAGCATCCCCCCGGGTAGCTGGTATTTCGACCAGCGGCAGCACGAACTCATTTATCTGCTGCAACACAGCCGATATTTCAAACCAGGCCCGGATGAGCAAAAAATGATCCGTTTTCGTGTCATCACATCAACACCAAAACAAGCGGCAAACACGAGCGCTCGCGTAGAAGGTATCAGTTTGGCCCCGGTCGGGTCCTATGATTGGGTCGTTTTTTAATGGGCAATCTTTACGTTGCACCGAAGGAGTCTTAAATGAACACACCCCAACACCAGTCCGGCTTTACCTTAATCGAACTTGTGATCGTCATCGCCATTATTGGCATTCTGGCAGCGGTGGCATTGCCTCGTTATATCAATCTGCAATCGCAAGCGCGTGCGGCCAAGACACAGGCGTTAGGCGGGTCAATCAAATCCGCTTCTACGCTGGCGCATGCCGGTTGCATAGTGGACCTCGCAGGATTGGTGACGCCCAGCACCTGCACCACCACGGCGGGAACGGTCAGCATGGAGGGCATTGCGGTGGATATGGTTAATCAATACCCCGCAGCGACCGCGGCAGGTATTTTGTCCGCTGCACAGATCAACGCAACGACCGATGCCGTGACAATCACCGCGGGCAACCCCCTGCTGATTGACATCAATGGCGGCACCTCCCCGAATTGTCAGATTTCTTATACCGCAGGCATAGCGGGACCGGTCGCGCCTGTTGTCACTGTAATTACTAGCGGTTGTTAATCACTCCCACATTAGTGCGCATCTAAAGATTACGCCCTTGGATGTCGATAAGAGTTCAAAGCATTCATGACCATAGGTCTGATGCCGGAAAACGAATTCTTATTGGAGAACCACAATGCGTAACGTACAACAAGGTTTCACCCTGATCGAACTGGTGGTGGTAATTGTGATTCTCGGCATTTTGGCGGCCGTGGCGCTGCCTAAATATGTTGCCTTGGACAATGATGCCAACAAAGCCGTGGCCCAAGGGGTGGCAGGTTCTTTTGCTGGGGCTTCCGCGATGGGCTTTGCCAAGGCCAGGGCGACCGCTGCTGCAAGTTATTCTGCCGGCTGCGTCGCGACTGAACTCCAAGGGGGATTTCCCACCGGCTGTTCGGCAGCTGCCGCTGGTGCCTGCACCAGCGGTGCCAACACCTGCGTCGTTACTTGTGGCGGCCAGACGGCAACGGCGAATCTTATTTGTTACTAAATGTTAAGCGGCTATGAGCTGTCTGGAGAATAACTATGAATAACATCCAAAAGGGTTTTACATTGATCGAATTAGTGGTCGTGATTGTGATTCTCGGCATTCTGGCGGCGGTGGCCCTACCTAAATATGTTGGTCTGGAAAACCAGGCAAACGGGGCGGTCGCCCAGGGCGTTGCAGGCTCGTTTGCTAGTGCGTCGGCAATGGGCTTTGCCAAGGCCAAAGCGACTGCTGCAGCAACTTATACTCCCACCTGTGCCGCTACCGACCTTCAGGGTGGCCTCCCCACCGGCTGTACGGCGACTGTGCCTGCCGCATGCGCCAGCAGTGCCACTTCGTGTGTGGTGACTTGTGGCGGTCAGACGGCAACGGCAAACCTTATTTGTTATTAAACTTTTAGGCTTGAGATGAGCTGTTATAGGTTGGTCTGTAACTCCCGAGATGGCCCGTGCAATTAACAATATCTTTATTGGAGAATAACAATGCATAACATCCAAAAAGGTTTTACTTTGATCGAATTGGTGGTCGTGATTGTGATTCTCGGCATTCTGGCGGCCGTGGCGCTACCTAAATATGTGAGCTTGGAAGATGATGCCAACAAGGCGGTTGCGCAAGGCGTAGCAGGCTCGTTTGCCGGAGCTTCGGCTATAGGCTTTGCTAGAGCCAGGGCAACGGGGCTTGCAAGCTATACGGCCGCCTGTGATGCTACCGAACTTCAGGGAGGATTCCCCGCGGGTTGCTCGGCGGTTGCGCCAGGGGCTTGCGGCGCGACGGGTACCAATTCGTGTGTAGTGACTTGTAACACCCAGACGGCTACTGCGAAACTTATTTGTTTCTAAGATTGTAGCTAGCGGGTAACCCCCCTGATGCGGTTTAGCAATGCCACGTCAGAATTAAAGCAAACGCAGGGCGGACAAACGAAGGTTTGCCCGCCCTTTTTGTTTATCGGCGATGATCAACCATGAAGAATGATTCCACCGGCTTCACGCTAATCGAATTGACCGTCACGATACTTATCATTGGCATTCTGGCCGCGGTAGCCATGCCGCGCTTTCTCGGCGGTCACGGCCTCGAGACCCGCGGCTTTTATGACGAGACGCTGTCGGCATTGCGCTATGCGCAAAAGGCCGCGATTGCGCAACGGCGGTTGGTGTGCGTGGCCTTTGCTGCCAAAACCGTGACGCTGACAATCGCTTCTGCCAACCCCGCCGTCGCTTGCAATACCAACCTGAGTGGCCCTGATGGCACCGCGCCTTATACGATCAATGCCAGCAATATCACCAAATACGGCAGCGTGGATGTGAAATTCTCGCCTGTCCCTGCTGCATTGAGTTTTGATCCCTTAGGCAAACCCAGCGCGGGTGCAACGATAGTGGTGAATGGATTCTCCCCTGCCATCACGGTAGAAGCTGAGACCGGCTATGTGCATTAAACCGCGCAAACACTCCTTTCATAGCGGCTTTTCGCTTATCGAACTGATCGTGGCGATGCTGCTAATCAGCATTGGCGTGCTGGGTATTTTGTCGGCGATGAATACGCTGGTTAAAAATAGCGCCGACCCGATGGTACGCAAACAAGCGATTGCCATTGCTGAATCGCTATTGGAAGAAATTGTGCTGAAAGATTTCGCCAATCCGACAGGAGGGTATACCGGCACCGACCGGACGCAGTTCGATGATGTGAGTGATTATGCCGGCTACACGACAACGGGGATTGTGGACATCAGCGGCACCGCGATCAGCGGTTTAAGCGGCTACAACATTTCATCGGTAACGGTGGTTAACGCGGCGCTAGGCAACATCGCCAGCACCGATGCCAAGCTGATCACGGTGACGGTAACCGCGCCCGGCGGCGAAGCAATCAGCATGTCGGCTTACCGTACCAACGTGTGATCACCGTGCATAAATCATGAGACAAATCGTAAAATTCCAGCGAGGTTTCACGCTGATCGAAGCTGTGGTCGTGATCGTGGTGATGGGTATTGTGGTGGCCTTGTCAGCGATGTTCGTGCGGCAACCGATTGAGAGTTATTTTGACATGGCGCGCCGCGCCGAATTGACCGATATCGCCGACACCGCGCTGCGACGCATGACGCGGGACATCCATTCAGCCGTCCCTAACAGCATCCGGCAAAGTGGAAACTATCTGGAATTTGTGCCGATCAAGACGGCGGGGCGCTACCGAGCGGAATTAGGCACCGGCACAGAAGACATCCTCGATTTCACCTCGTCCACCGACAGCTCATTCGATGTGCTGGGTCCGGCTGTGACCGTTGCCGCGGGCGACAGCATCATCATTTATAACCTCGGCATTCCGGGCTCGGATGTGTATGAAGGCACCAGCAGGCGTGACGCTGTAAGCGGCGGCAGCAATGTGGTCTACACCGTGGGCGCTACACAGTTTCCGTTTGCCTCGCCTGCGAATCGATTCCACGTCTCAGGTGGCGCAGTGAGCTACGAATGCGCCGCGAATGCCGCGAGCCCGGCGAGTGGCGTTTTGCGCCGCTATTCGGGTTATGCGATTCAGTCTGCGCAACCCACCCCGCCCGGTGTTACGTCGGCCATTCTCGCGTCCAATGTGGCGGCCTGCACCATGAGTTATCAACCCGGCGTCCAGCAGCGCAGCGGGCTGGTGAGCATCAGCCTGACGCTCACTAAACAAGGCGAGAGCGTGACGCTCTATCACGAGGTACATATCAGCAATGTGCCGTAGCCGAATGCTTAGCGGTGCATCATCCTCCCGGGCCAGGCAGTCTGGGCTGTCGATTATTTCGGCGATTTTCATGCTGGTGCTGCTGGCGGCGCTGGCAGCATTCATGCTGACTTTCTCGATGAGCTCAAACGTGACCCAAGCGCAGGACATCCAAGGTTCACGCGCCTATTGGGCCGCCCGCTCAGGTCTGGAATGGGGCGCCTACCGGGTGCTACAAGACGGCGCCTGTGCGACCACCACGCTGACCTTGTCCGGGTTCACCGTCGCGGTCACCTGCGCGCCGAACGGCCCCTATCCGGAAGGCAACAGCAATGTGAGTATCTATCTCCTTACCGCCACGGCAAACCAGGGTACGCTCGGCAGCGTGGGTTATGTGGAGCGCCAGTTGCAAGCGACGGTGGGCAAATGACATGCGGAAAATTTCCAGAAATACACTGCAAAATATTATCTCCATCGGGAGTGGAAAAATAAATTTGTACCCAATGCACCTACTGCTGGCGGCTTTTTTCCTGCTCGTTTGGGAGCCGGCAGGGGCGGCCATCACCTATCTAGGCGGCAGCACAGGCGGACTGGGTGGTGGCGGGATTTCCAGCGTCACGATCAGTCCTCCGGCTGGCGTTGTTGCCAATGATCTGATGCTCACCCGGATCGGGATACGCAGCAATACCTGCGCCTCCATCAACGCAGTGCCAGCGGGGTGGTCACTTAACCAGTGCCAAACCAATGGCACTTTGTCGCAGGCTATTTATTACAAGTTGGCCGGCGCAGTAGAACCCGCTTCCTACACTTGGGGCTTCAACGCTACTTATCGCGCGGGGGCATCGCTTTCTGTGTTTCGGGGGGTGGATCCTGCAGCGCCCATTATGGTGAGTAGCGCGGCCAATGGTTCCAGCACCAGTTTGATCGCCCCCTCCGTAACCACGACAGCAGATAACGCAATGCTGGTGGCATTTTTTTCGTCCGCCGCCAGCGCCGGTTCGCCCTTTTCACAACCGGCCGGAATGACTGAAATTGTTGATCTGAGTGACGGCGCCGGCCCAAATGGCATAAGCTTTTCCGCAGATTACGAATTGCTTCCAACCACGGGCGCCACCGGCACGCGCACTTCGACCGCCTCGGTCAGCGCCGCATGGATAGCTACTTCCCTCGCCCTCAAGGCACCTACCCTCTTAGACCATATACGCCTGGAACACAGCGGTGCGGGATTGACGTGCACGCCATCGTCGGTCACCGTGAAAGCGTGTGCCAACGCCGCCTGCACAACACTGTATACCGGCGGCACAACGACGGTCACGCTAGCCCCGGCCTCAGGCTGGGTGACCAATCCGATTAGCTTCACCGGCAGCACCACAACCAGCCTGTCGGTTATTACGCCGTCCACTGTAACTTTGGGTACCAGCGCGGTGTCACCCACGCCTTCCGGCACCAGCCCGCAGTGTTACGTGGGCGCGACGGCCACTTGCAGCCACACCTTTGCCGACACGGGATTTATTTTCTCGAGTATTCCCGCTCAGGTCGCCGGCACCACTTCTAGCAGCGTCACGCTTCAAGCGGTGAAAAAATCCGACAGCTCTGCCGCGTGCACAGGGGTATTTACCGGCAACGTCGCTATCGATATGGCTTCGCAATGCATTGACCCTATTACCTGCGCCGGCAAACAGGTAACGATTAATGCCACCGCTATCGCCAATAATCCCGCTTCCGGGATTGCGAGCTATACCCCAGTGACGCTGAACTTTGGCGCCAGCTCCACAGCAAGTTTTACGCTCAATTATCCCGATGTAGGTGCGGTGAATCTTTCTGCCCGCTATCTGCTGGGTGGCAGTACCTACATGACGGGCATTAGCAACACTTTTGTAGTCAAACCGTTCGGGTTCACCGTGACCGGGATTAAGCGCACGTCGGACAGCTTCGCCAACCCGGCAGCAGCGGATGCTACCGGCACAGCATTCATTAAAGCGGGCAGCAGCTTTACCGCTACCGTTACGGCGACTGCCAATGGCGGCGCAGCCGCACCCAATTATGGGCGCGAGAGTGCCCCCGAGGGCGTGCTGCTGACGTCGAACATCGTACTCCCGGTCGCAGGCAACAATCCGGCGCTCACCAACGGCACGATTACGGGCGGCAGTTTTACCAGCGGCGTGGCCACGCCTACGACGTTGTCGTGGAACGAGGTGGGCATCATCACGCTCACCCCGAGCGTCGCTGATGCAAGCTATCTCGGCGCAGGCAATGTCACGGGCACGACCACCGGCAATGTCGGGCGGTTTTATCCCGATCACTTTGCATTTTCGTCGGGCTCGATCACGACACGCACCGACATCTCGCCTGCCTGCTCGCCCGTTTCCGCCTTCACCTATATGGGCGAGCCGTTTCAGGCTGGATTTACGCTCACCGCTAAAGGCCCCTCGCCGGGCAATGTCACCTTGCTGAATTATGTCAGTACGGGAACGGCGGCCACCAACCTTGCGAAGCTGGCGACGGCCACGCCGACTCCCGCAGAATTCGGCTTAGCCTATTTGGATGGCGTCACCAATCTCACCAGCCGAGTGGATAGCAGCCTCGGCATTACCGGCACCTGGACTAGCGGGGTGTTAACTGCAACCGCCTCGCTGGGTTTTAACCGCGCGCCATCGCCCGACGGACCCTACAGCACCATGAAAGTGGGCATCGCCCCGGTGGATACCGATGGCGTCGCCCTTAGCGTATTTGACATGGACGTGACCGCGCCGGTGGGCAATGAACACATCCAAGTGGGCCAAACGCAAGTTCGCTTTGGTCGCCTGCGTCTATCCAACGCCCACGGCTCGGAAAAGCTCGACCTGCCGATCCCCATCCAGGTGCAATACTGGAACGGCACCTTGTTCGCCACGCATACACTGGACAGCTGCACCACGCTCACCAGCGCGAATGTCAGTTTGACCAAATCGCCTTTAACCTTGCCTACCTCGATCGCACCCGTCACCCTAAGCTTTGTCTCGGGGATCGGCAGTATGAAACTCATCAAGCCTTTGGTGACCGGCAGCGTCGATCTGTGCGTGGATTTGGGAAGCGATCCGGTGGGCGGCACGGTGTGCTCGGCCACTCTTGCCGGCAAGACCTATCTACAAGGGAAGTGGGCACCCGGGACCGCCTGGAATAATGACCCCAAAGCGCGCGCGCTTTTTGGTGTGTACAAAAACGCCAATGAGTTTATCTATCTGCGGGAGATATTTTGATTGTATGAACTCAAGCTTGGGCATTTATTGCGGCAAAGTGAAAGCTTAAAAACAAAAAAGGCGCGTTAGCCCAGTAGGCAAAAATAATTTTTGGAATGGCTTCCTCTTCCATCCCAGTGCCCTCCGTAAAAAATTTTGGCCTTTCGGTCAGGTTTCCCCGGTAATAGACGTTATTGGATAGGAAGAAACACTGGTTGGCCCGGAATTTGCCATTAGATGACCCATTGATTGGCAGCGGATGTTACTGATTGGCTTTGGAAAAAATCTATTTCTATGCGCTTGGGTTTATCGTCAAAAACCAAACAAACCGATGGCTGGATGGCTATCCGTTTGGCTGAGGACAACATTTACGCTGCTCATGTTCGGCGTGCGCCTTCGTCGCGGGCTGAGGTAACCCTCGCAGTTGCCTACTCGGGCATCACGCGCGAAGTGGTACTGGAGAAACTCGCGAAGGAATGTCACGCGGATCGTTACTCATGCACGACGCTGTTAATGCCTGCCGAGTATCAGATTTTGTCGGTGGACGCGCCCACCGTGCCGCCCGAAGAACTCAAAACCGCTATCCGCTGGCGCCTTAAGGATATGCTGGATTTTCATGTCGACGACGCGATGATCGACGTGCTGGACATTCCACCAAATCAAAATGCGCCGGTGCGAAATCGCGCGATGTATGCGATCGCGGCGCGCACGATTTCCGTTGAGCAATGCCAAACGATGTTTCGGCAGGCCAAAATTCCATTGAGCGTGATCGATATTCCAGAAATGGCGCAACGCAATATTGCCGCGATGCTGGAACCCCAAGGCCGTGGCATCGCACTGCTTTCGTTCGATACGGAAGGCGGGCTGCTGACATTTACCGCGTCCGGTGAACTGTATCTGTCGCGTCGCATCGACGTGACGCTTGCGCAGCTGACGCACGGTGACGCGGTGCAGAAGCGTGCATTCCACGACAGAGTCACGCTGGAATTGCAGCGCTCGCTCGACCACTTTGACCGCCAATATCATTACGTAACGCTTGCCAAATTGGTGCTGGCCCCTACTGGGATCGACAACACCGACTTGCGCGCCTATCTTGCAGAGAATTTACAACTCGCAGTGGAAATCCTTGATCTGGAAAGCGTCTTCGATTTCACTCATACACCGGAACTGAAGCACCCAGTACAGCAGCAGCATTACTTCCTGACTTTGGGCGCTGCGTTGCGCCATCAGGAGAAGGTGTTATGAGTCAGCAAATCAACCTGTACAACCCGCTGCTACTAAAGCAACAAAAGCTTTTTTCGCTGCGGACGATGACGCAGGCGCTGGCTCTGATCCTGCTTGGCAACTTTTTGTTTTATGGCTATGCGAGCTATCGCACCGCCAATCTGCAGAAACAGGCCAAACAAACCACGCTGCTGTATAACACCACGCTCGCGCGGTTTGAACGAACGAAAGCCGAATTTGGCCCGCGTGCGCCTAGTGCGCTGCTGGCAGATCAGGTGGCGCGCGCAGAAGCGCAATTAACAACACGCCGCCGCATTATCGGCTTGCTGGACCAAGGGGCATTGGGCAATAGGCAGGGGTTTTCCGGGTATTTTCGCGCGCTCTCGCGGCAGACGATGGAAGGCTTGTGGCTCACCGATTTTCAAGTTTCCGGGGCGGGCGAAGTAGCGATTGGGGGTCGCGCGCTGAAGCCCGAACTGGTACCCGCCTTTATCAACCAATTGAAACAGGAGCCGGTACTCGCGGGCAAAACCTTTGCCAGCCTTGAAATGCGCCGCCCGGCATCCACCGGTCCAAGCGGCAAAACGGTGCTGCCTGCCTATATCGAATTCAGCTTGCATCATTCAGTAGCGGTGCCATCCAAATGAGTCAACTGACCCAGAAATGGCAACAACTGGCTGTGCGTGTCGATGCGATGACGCTGCGCGAGCGGGCGATGATATTTCTCGCTACCGCGCTGGTCCTCGTCGCCACCATTAACGCCTTGCTGATCGAACCGCTGTCTACGCGGCAAGAGAAATTGTCGCACCAGATTGTGGACACACAAGCAAAGACAAGTGCGTTGCAAATACAGACACAGGCGCTGATGATGGCGCGTAGCGCGGACCCGGATGCACCGTTGCGTGCGCGCATGGCAAAACTGGAAACAGACTCCGCTGTAACTGCACAAGCTTTACAAGTTATTCAAAGTGGCCTGGTGGCGCCACAACAAATGTCCGTGCTGCTGGAAGATATTATGCGGCGCAACCATGGTCTACGCTTGGTGACATTGCGAACCCTGCCGATGGAAAATCTGGCGACGAGCCTGGATGTGGCCGGGCCCAAGCTCGCCAGCTATACGGCTCCCGCACCTGAACTGGCGGTCTTCAAGCACGGGGTGGAGATCACGGTAGAAGGTAGCTATTCGGATTTGCTGCAGTATCTAACCACCATGGAATCCTCGCCATGGAGAATGTTTTGGGGCAAAGCGGTATTGAGCGTGGATACTTATCCCAAGGCGACGCTTACTTTAAGCTTGCATACCTTGAGCCTGGACAAGGCATGGTTAACCCTATGAAGCACCCAATACCCAAAACGCGCCACGGCCAGCTTAAGTTGGATTTCAATTATTGTTTTCTATTAGCCGTATTTGGCTTTGTGGCTCACCCATTGGCAACCGCCGATGAAGTTTTGCATGACCCCACGCGTCCGCCGACAGTCCTGTTTTCGCCGCAAGAACGGGAACCCATCAATGTGGGCCCGGTGTTGCAGTCTGTATCGCTGGCATCAGGGCGCCGGTCAGCCATCATCAGTGGCCAGCGCGTTACGACAGGCAGCAAAATGGGAGAAGCGCGGGTTACCAGTATTAACGAAACTGAAGTGGTGTTAAAAACTGGAAACAGCTTGCAAATCTTGAAGCTTTTCCCCGATGTGGAAAAACACAGCGTTGTGAAAATCCGGCGTCATCAGCATTGATCACGACGAAAAACGGAAGACTGAGTTATGTGCACACAAAATAATCGTCACGCATTACGGACAACAGCCTGGCCCGGAATTTTGGCTCTTGTTGTGATAATTCTGGCTGGCTGTGCAGAGATCAAACCCAAGAAAGACACAACAGCTTACGATCAGATCAATACCGAACTCACCAAGGCTGTCGAAAGCAAACCTAAATTGACGCAGCCCATTGCAGTGGATGCCGCGCTTTTGCCCCCCTTGCGGATAGAAATACCCAGGGCAAAAAAAGTGCTGGAGGACAGATTCGATTTGTCGATCAATAACGCCCCCGCTAGCCAAGTGTATTTGGGCATAGTGTCCGGTACGCGCTATAGCATGCTGGTGCATCCCGAGGTGCGGGGCAATGTTTCGGTCAACCTCAAAAATGTCACGGTGTTAGAGGCACTGGAAGCGCTTCGCGAGTTGTACGGTTTTAATTATCAGGTCGACGGCACACGCATTTTTATTCAGCCGCTGACGATGCAATCCAGAGTGTTTCAGGTGAATTACCTGAGCGCCATCCGTAAAGGCTCATCCGATATGCGCGTGGTGTCCGGATCGGTGAGCGATGCCCCGCGTACCGCGACACCCGGTGCCGTAGGTAGCCCCACCACGACATCGCCCGGTGCTTCCGAATCGATCCAGAGCACGCGTATCTCGACCTCATCAGATGCCAATTTCTGGGGCGAGCTGGCAGCAGCAGTCCGGACAATCGTCGGCACTGAAGAAGGTCGCAGCGTGGTGATCAGCCCGCAATCGGGTGTGTTGGTGGTACGCGCGCTGCCCAATGAACTACGTACCGTCGAGCAGTATCTTCGGGCGACGCAGTTATCGGTAGACCGCCAAGTGATTATTGAAGCGAAGATCATTGAAGTGGAACTGAACGACAATTATCAAGCGGGGGTGAATTGGGCCGCATTCGCCAATGGCAGAAACCATCATCTGTCTGTCGGCTCCGCTGCACCCGGCACCGTCTTGCAAACAGGCGGAACACTCGCCACGGGCGTTTCATCGATCGATTACGCTGCGCGCACTTATCGTGGCTCCAAGCTTAATTCCTTGCCCGGACAGGATCTGCTCACGGATCCGGCACTCATAGGTGGCCTGTTTGGCTTGGCCTTCCAGGCCAGCAATTTCGCCGCACTGATTTCTTTTTTGGAAACACAGGGTGGCGTGCAAGTGTTGTCTAGCCCGCGCATCGCCACCCTCAACAATCAGAAGGCAGTGCTCAAAGTGGGGACGGATGATTTTTTCGTCACCAACGTTAGCAGCACCACGACTACAGGAACCGCCACGACCACCACACCGAACGTGACCCTGCAGCCTTTCTTCTCCGGTATCGTGCTGGACGTAACGCCGCAGATTGACGAAAACGACAACATCACTTTGCATATCCATCCTTCGGTCAGCAATGTCATTACTAAAGACACCGTCATCAATTTGGGTGGCGCTTCCGGTGCGCTTAATTTGCCGCTTGCATCCAGCACCGTGAGCGAAACCGACAGCATGGTGCGCGCGCAGGATGGTCAGGTGGTGGCGATTGGCGGCTTGATGAAATCGGCGTCTACCTCCGACAGATCACAAATTCCAGTGGCGGGCGACATACCCGTGATAGGGAATGCGTTCAAGCAGACCAATCGCGGCAGTGTGAAAAAAGAATTGGTCATTCTGTTAAAGCCCACTATCGTACGTGGCGGCAATTGGGGCGATGATATTTCACAAAGCCGCGACCGCATCCAGGCCATGCAGCGTGGCATGAATGGCGGGGCCGAGACCCAGTGAAATTGGCTAGCACAAGCTTATGTACTTAGCCCATTTCGGCCTGCGTGAAGCGCCGTTCAGCATTACGCCTGACACCAGCTTTTTTTTCGCCTGCTCGGACTATCAGCAAGCACTCAACACCCTGTTGATTGCTGTCCGCAATGGCGAAGGCTTCATAAAAATCACAGGTGAGGTAGGCACCGGTAAAACGCTACTTTGCCGTCAGTTTTTGGCGAGTGTGAACAAGGATGCTGACGCAAACGGCGCACAGCGTTTTATCACGGCCTATCTGCCCAATCCATATCTCGAACCTCGCACCTTGCTGTTGGCCCTGGCCGAAGAGCTTGGCGTAGTGCTGGATAAAGATACGGATCAGCACCATCTGCTCAAGTCTTTGACGTTTGCGCTGCTAAATTATGCCCGCGCGGAAAAGCGGGTTGTGCTGTGTCTGGACGAAGCACAGGCGATTCCAATGGAAAGTCTGGAAGTGATCCGTTTGCTGACCAACCTCGAAACGGAAAAACGCAAGCTGCTGCAGATCGTGCTATTTGGTCAACCAGAGCTTAATCAGCGACTGCAACAGAAGTCGATCCGGCAGCTCAACCAGCGCATCGCTTTCCATTATCACCTGAGCCCGCTAGGCAAGTCGGACATGGGTTATTACCTCGCGCATCGGCTCAATGTCGCACAATTTCCGGGGGGAAAACTATTCAGCCCCTCCGCCATTCGGCGTTTATACGCAGCCAGTGGCGGCATCCCCCGCCTGGTGAATATTGTGGCGCACAAGTCCTTGATGCTGGCTTATGGTGAAGGTCGGCAACAGGTCGAGAGCCGCCACATTCGCGCCGCAGCAAAAGACACTGAGGCCGCGAGAAAAGATCGGTGGCAATGGTGGGCCATGGCGGGTTCGGCATTGCTCATTGCGGGGGCCGGAATAAGCTGGATGAGCCTACGATGAGCCTGATCAACCAAATGCTGCAGGATCTGGAAAAACGCCAACCCGGCGCATTGACTAGCACCGCGCCGCCCACGCTCGTAGCTGTACCCGCCACCCGCAGAATACATCCTGCCTGGTGGGCAGTTCCATTGGTACTCATCTTGGCTGGGGCATTTGTGTGGCTAGTTGTGTTTCGGTCAGCTTCGAAACCCGTTGTGGTGACCACTTCTCCCATAGCAAATTCTCCCATAGCAAAGAAGGTCGCGATTCCATTCCAGCCCATCCAGTCGCCGCATCAAGCTCCTATAGACAGCTTGTCTCACAATAACGGACCTGCGCAAGTTACTGCGGTATCCCTGCCCGTAAAAAACATCGCGGTGGTGGCGCCCCCTGCCCCGGCCGTATTACCCGAAAAGGCCCAAGCACCCCCTCAGCGAGAAAAACCGGGGGGTGTCGCGTTGACCGAGCTGCACGAACCTGAAGGAGTGCCGGCAGACTTGGCGTTAACTCACGTAAGTGTTGATCAAACAAAAACAAAGCCGCCTATCGGCGTGTCTAAACCCTTGCCCAAAATCTCTGTTCTTTCACAAGAAAAACAAGCCGCCTCGACGGGTGCTGTCACCAAGCAGGTCAAAGAGTTTACGCCTCAGCAGCAGGCCGAAAATGCCTATCGTAAAGCGGTGGCATTCGTGCAGCAGGGGCGGGAGAAAGAGGCCGCCGACGAACTCACGCATGCGCTTCAGCTTGACCCTCGCCATACCGCAGCGAGGCAAACGCTGGTGGGCCTTTTGCTGGAAGCCAACCGTTATGGCGATGCGGAACGCAAGTTGCAAGAGGGTTTAGCTATTGCCCCTGGCCAACCCGAGCTGGTGATGATCCTGGCGCGTCTGCAAGTCGAACGCGGCGATATTCGCGGGGGTCTTGCAAGCCTTGAGCGCGCGCTGCCCTATGCTTCGGATAACGCTCCCTATCAAGCCTTTCTGGCGGCGTTGCTACAGCGCGATGCACGTCACCGAGAAGCGATCGAGCATTATTTGCTTGCGCTACGAAATGCCCCGCAGACGGGTGTGTGGCTGATGGGTCTCGGCATTTCGCTGCAGGCGGAAAATCGTTTGCCCGAGGCACGCGAGGCCTTCAGTCGCGCTCGCACTTCCAACACGCTCAGCCCCGTGCTGCAGGCGTTTGTGGAACAGCGCTTGAAACAGCTGGGGCAATAAAGTCACCCACCTGTAGCACATCCAAGGCACATACTCAGGCCGCTGATTAAGCCTGAATACATCCACGCTTTGCACTTAAATTCTGGCACCGCAGGGTCTAACACCCTCTCCGCGAGATGAGGTCATCTCTTCTATCCTATATTAAAGATTGCGCGCCCCATAAAGCTGGAACGCACAACAAGTAAAATTGCCGTATGAAGACACTTGAATCACTGCACTTTGACAATCGCTTTGCCGCGTTGCCCGCTGCTTTCCACACGCGCGTAAACGCCACGCCCGTGCCTGCGCCCTACTTGGTAACGTATAGCCCCGCAGCCTTAAAACTGCTGGAACTGGATGCCGACCAGATGACGCGCCCGGAGTGGATCGACACGCTGGCGGGTAATCGGCTGCTGCCCGGAATGGATCCGGTGGCAGCCTTGTACGCAGGCCATCAATTTGGCCATTTTGTGCCGCAACTCGGCGACGGACGCGCGATTTTGCTCGGTGAGATTAAAACGACAGGCGGGACCGGTTGGGAAGTTCAGATCAAAGGTGGAGGTCGTACGCCCTACTCCCGCGGTGGTGACGGGCGCGCAGTGTTACGTTCGAGCATCCGCGAGTATCTGTGCTCGGAAGCGATGCACGCGCTGGGCATTCCCACCACGCGCGCGCTGGCGATTATCGGCAGCGATAAGCCGGTGTATCGCGAGGACGAGGAAACCGCCGCAATTGTCACGCGTCTTGCACCGAGTTTTGTCCGCTTCGGTTCCTTCGAAGTGTTTTATTACCGCAACCAGGTCGAGCCGATTCGCCAGCTCGCCGATTACGTGATCGCGCGTTATTACCCCGAACTTGCGGCGCTCACCGATCCCTATCCTGAGTTTTTACGCCAGGTCACGCTGCGCACCGCAGACCTGATGGCGCAGTGGCAAGCGGTGGGGTTTTCGCATGGCGTGATGAACACCGACAACATGTCGATACTCGGCCTCACGCTTGACTATGGCCCCTTCGGTTTTCTCGACGCGTTCGACCCGGGTTACATCTGCAACCACTCCGATACCGGCGGGCGTTATGCGTTCGACCAGCAGCCCGATGTGGCTGCCTGGAATTTAACCAAACTCGCGCAGGCACTGGTGCCGCTGATGTCTGTAGAGGCCGCTTCTGCCGCCATTGCGGAATATCCAAAAGCCTTTGGCACAAGCTATCTTGAGCGCATGGCCGCCAAGTTTGGATTGCCACCGGGCGCCGATGCGGCCAATCTGGTATTGAGCGCGATGCAGCTGCTCGCCAAAAACCATATCGATTACACGCGTTTCATGCGTAGTCTGTGCAACTTTGACAGTACAGAGGGCGCAGGCAATGCCTCCCTACGCGATCAATTTATCGACCGTGAAGCTTTCGATGCATGGGCCATGCAATACGCTGCGGCTTTACGCGCCCACGCGTTGCCAGACGCCGCGCGCAGCCAGGCTATGCGCGGGTTAAACCCGAAATACATCCTGCGAAATCATCTTGCCGAAGTCGCGATTCGTAGCGCCGCCGATAAACACGATTACAGCGAAATCGAACGTCTGCACCAGTTGCTCGCCACGCCTTATGACGAGCAACCCGAGTTTGAGTCATACGCACAAGAACCACCGGACTGGGCGAAGCAAATCGAGGTGAGCTGCTCGTCGTGAACCCTGCGTCCATTCTGGCTAGTGTCTGTATGTGCGCGTTGCTGAGTGCGTGCGGTGGACAAGCTATACAACGCAAAGACGGCAGCAATACCCTGCGCGGTTTTAGCCTGAAGGAACTCGCCAAAAGTGATATCGATAATGTCGTTGAAACGCATCAGCAAGCCGTGATCGCCAGCCTTAAAACGCTGACGCTGAAGCTCTATCGCCGCAATCCACAAGAGTGGCGAAAAAGCGGTTTTACCAACGCAGAAAATGCAGTTGAGGCCTTGTTCAAACCGCTCGCCCATTGGCAACTCGCCCAGAAATTAGATTGGCAAACCGATCTTTTAAATACATGGCGCGAAGACTTTGCGGGCGACCGCGTGCAAACATTAATGCAGGGTTTACTGGTGATGAATATGGCGGCCTATAACCATCGCACCGAGTTTTATCTGCTGTCTGAAGTCGATGCCCAAAAACTCTATAACAGCGCCCGCAATCTGGAAGCGGTCGCCTGGAAGCTCGCCAATGCGCGACGCACCAATGGCGAGCTTTTTTTGCAATCGAATGCTATCGATGGTCAGAACGTTATTAACCTCAGCTTTGAGCGCGAATTTGGCAAGCTCATCGGCAGTCAGGACACGCTGGCTAAAATCATCGAAGACAAAACCAACCGCGCGATAAGATTTGGCGTGGTGAATGCAGCGACGATGATCTTCCTGCCCATTTAGGCACGCTTGCAATGACAGACCCTTACGCTTATTGCGCAACCCTAAGCCGCGACCAGTGGGCCTGGGAATTTATGCGACGCAACCCAGCGTATCGCGCAGACTATCGGCAGTTCATCGCCCTCTGGAATGCGCTCGAAGCGGAATACGGCGCGCCGCCGCACCGCGACTTCCAGCGTTGGAAACAGGACCCTCGCGCTTATGGGCCATTGCCAAATTCCGACTTGGGAAAGTTCGCTGATGTCGTGCCTGACGATCTTTGCATTGGCGAAGATGAGCGAGTATTACTGGAATGCTGGATGGGTGCGAAGTGGGGCTTTCACAAGTTTCCGCTCGACCCAGACCGGGCGCTGCCTCCAGCCCCCGACGAATTGAGTTGGCGCACACTGCCCGCTAAACCTGCCAGCGAAATCCAGGAGACCTATCGGTTGGATATTGCGTTTGACTTGGCCTTACCTTTGCCGCCGCAACTCGATGCAGCCAAGTTTCGGCTGGTGAGCCGAGTCTCTGAACTTCGCCGCGGAGGCCATATCGCTCCTAAAGGTGTGGCCAATCAATGCAAGTTTTGGACACAGTTGTTGCAAGTACTGGATCGCGCAAGCGTAAATACGGAGTCAGCCCTGGTACCCACCCCCAGCGAAGCCGAGGGGCGCCTGCATACCGATGCACAAGCCATGGTACGAATGGGCTATTTAGAAATACTGCGTTTGGCTGAGTAACCTATCTGTAAATTCATGTCGCTCAGGTGAGCAAAAAGAGATGGCTCCGATGCGGGCAAGGTTGCTAGGATGGGTCAACTGGATAACTTCGAAGTCAACTGGAACTGAAGCACAGTTTATTCGGGCTGGGAGCCAATGTTATTAGTCTGGCGGATAGCGATGGACAATTAAACTTCTCTCCGACCTTTCAATTTTCTGTTTCGGAATTCAGCGGACGACTCGGATATAGCGGTGCAAGCCGATTTGCGCCCCTTTTCATCCCATACATAAGTAGGGATGGCACTCGGTAATTAACCACGAATCATGGCGGAATATGCACCGTTTCCAGCGTTGGTCTGCTCCCCGCCCAAAACCAGTTCTTTTCATCGCTTGATTGCAGCATGTCGCCAATGAGCTTGTAGATGTGACTGTAGTTGCCTTAAGCGTTCAGCCCTTTATTTCGCTCGGTTGTGATGAGGTCGATTTGGGCCTGGGTGAGAGTAATAACCATGTGCGTCTCCTGAATTATTTAGCAACTACGGAATCAATGAAGCGAAGGACGGCGGGGTGCAGCTCCGGCCAGTGTTTGAGAACAAATAATTGCTCTACGACAATTTCATACCGATAACGCCCTGCCTCATTCCAGTAGCTTATGAAGCAAAATCCTGTTGATCCGGACTGGCAACTAAATAGATGCCCGTGACCAGATGTACTTTTTTCTCCTGGCCTAATATCCTCAAAAAGTCCCGAAAAACCAGCACGAGGGGCTACATATTCCCTTAATCCAGACGCAGGATGATCAAGAATCACGCGCCCTATAGTTTCCTTCAAATATCCATCAAGGTTTATATTAACGCCGTCCCATGTATGAGGTTCGTTATTGTAAATTTCCACCCGAACCCCTCCGCCAAACGGGCTAGGGTTTGGCGCATAGTCTCGCTCCGGTTGCAGATAAAACGTCACCTTATCCGCCTGTCCCTTCACAATCGGCATCGCCATCTTCTCGCACTTCCCCTGTTCCAAACATTCTTTCTGCGACAGCGTCATCGGCGAGCCGTCGATGGTTCTGATTGCTTCCTGTGCGGTATACGGATTCAAACCCACCTCCGCCGGAAACCGGAACAACGTGCCCCCGATGCGCAATTCATTAGACTGACCTTGCACAATGCCGTGCGCCTTAAAGTATTCCTCGGTGTTATCCTGCAATTGCGGTTCGTTGCCTGATTGTTTTCCGCAGGCTGTTATTGATGCTGCAATCAGTATCGCTAAGACTATTCGGTTCATGTAGCAAGCCTCCATTCGCAATCATTCTGTGCCAAGCCGTAGATAGCGAGAGTAAAGGGTAGCCCGTAGACCAGCAGGCTGCGGTCGATGAAGTCCTTGTCGCCGGGCGTCCTGATGCTGTCCCACTCTGCCTGCCAAACCCAAGATGGGCACTTCACTTATTTATAAAGCACATCCAACACTTCATACTGCCGCACCCCACCTGGTGCTTGCACATCCACCGTGTCGCCTGCGTATTTACCAATCAATGCGCGTGCGATGGGGGAAGACACCGAAATCTGGCCGAGTTTGATATCGGCTTCGTCATCGCCCACTACTTGATAGGTGACGGTATCGCCCGAGCCGATGTCTTCCAGCTCGACGGTGGCGCCAAATACGACGCGGCCGCCTGCATCGAGGGCGGTGGGGTCAATCAATTGGGCGTTGCTGAGTTTGCCTTCGAGGTCGGCTATGCGGCCTTCGACAAAACCCTGCTTTTCTTTGGCCGCGTCATATTCGGCGTTCTCAGATAAATCGCCGTGCGCGCGCGCTTCGGCAATGGCCAAAATTACCGAGGGGCGCTCGATGGTTTTGAGTTTGTGCAGTTCAGCGCGAAGTTTTTCGGCGCCTTTCACAGTTAGGGGAAAGCTAGCCATGCCGTTGCCTTTAATTCAGTTGCTGATGGAGTTCCTGGAGCGAATAAACGGCTAGCTCCTGGTCATGTTGCATACCCATGCACGCTGCCTGCGCACCGGCCAGAGTGGTGAAATACACCACTCGGCGGGCGAGCGCTTCAGCGCGTATGGCATACGAGTCCTTGACGGCTTTTTTGTCTTCGACGACGTTGACGATGAAGTCTATATCGCCATTTTTAATCATGTCGACTATGTGCGGGCGGCCTTCTTTGACCTTGTTCACAACCGCCACCGGTATGCCTGCAGTCTCAATCGCCTGTGCGGTACCGCGTGTGGCGACCAGCGTAAAGCCAAGGTCGCGCAAGCTTCGCGCGAGTTCAACAACGGCGCCGCGATCTGCTGTGCGCACGCTGACAAACGCACGTCCGCCCTTGGTTGGCAATTCGCAACTCGCTGCTAGTTGCGCTTTGACGTAAGCCTCGCCAAACGTGACGCCCACGCCCATCACTTCGCCGGTCGATTTCATTTCCGGGCCCAAAATGGTGTCGACACCGGGGAATTTATGGAACGGAAAGACCGCCTCTTTAACCGAATAATAAGGCGGAATAATTTCTTTTACGAAGCCTTGGGATTGCAGCGAAAACCCCGCCATCGCGCGCGCCGCAATCTTGGCAAGTGGGGCCCCAATCGCTTTGGACACATAAGGCACCGTCCGCGACGCGCGCGGGTTAACCTCCAACACGTACACAGTCTCGCCTTGAATCGCGAACTGCACATTCATCAGCCCGATGACCTTTAACGCACGCGCCATCGCTATCGTCTGGCGGCGCATCTCATCTTGGATTTCGACAGATAAGTTATAAGGCGGCAACGAGCACGCCGAGTCGCCGGAATGCACGCCCGCCTGCTCAATGTGTTGCATGATGCCGCCGATCACGACTTGATCGCCATCTGATAACGCATCCACATCGACTTCAATCGCGTCGTTCAAAAAGCGATCCAGCAACACCGGCGACTTGTTCGAAACCTTCACCGCTTCAGTCATATAGCGGCGCAGATCGGCTTCTTCGCGCACGATTTCCATCGCGCGTCCACCCAGCACATAACTTGGGCGCACCACAAGCGGATAGCCGATTTCATTGGCAGCCTTGAGCGCGGCTTCATTAGTGCGCGCGGTGCGATTAGGCGGTTGCTTTAGGCCGAGTTTATGCAGCATTTGCTGGAAGCGTTCGCGGTCTTCAGCGGCGTCGATCATGTCGGGGCTGGTGCCGATGATAGGCACGCCGTTGGCTTCCAAATCGCGCGCGAGTTTCAATGGCGTTTGGCCGCCGTATTGCACGATCACGCCCACAGGCTTTTCGATGCGCACGATTTCTAGCACGTCTTCTAACGTGAGCGGTTCGAAGTAGAGTCGATCCGAGGTATCGTAATCAGTCGACACGGTTTCGGGATTGCAGTTGACCATGATGGTCTCGAAGCCGTCTTCACGCAGCGCCAGCGCGGCATGCACGCAGCAGTAATCGAACTCGATGCCCTGCCCGATGCGGTTCGGTCCGCCGCCCAGCACCATAATTTTTTTAGCATCGGTAGGCGCTGCCTCGCACTCTTCTTCGTACGTGGAATACAGGTATGCAGTCTGAGTAGCGAATTCAGCCGCGCAAGTATCTACGCGTTTGTAGACCGGGTGAATGTTCAGCGCATGACGGCGGGCACGCACGGCGTGTTGATCGGTACCCAACAACTTCGCCAGTCGCCGGTCCGAAAATCCCGCGCGTTTAAGTCGCCAGATTTCGTCGCGGTTGAGATCAGCTAATGCGCGCCCGGCGAGCGCCTGCTCGGCCTCAATTAATTGCGCGATCTGGTCGAGAAACCAGGGATCGATTTTTGAGGCCGCAAAAATTTCGGCTAGCGTCATGCCGATGCGGAATGCGTCACCCACATACCAGATGCGCTCCGGGCCCGGAGACATCAGCTCAGCTTCGATTTCGTCCTCGTCGGTGGTTTTAGGGTCGAGGCCATCGGCGCCGACTTCGAGTCCGCGCAGCGCTTTTTGCAACGACTCCTGGAAGGTGCGGCCGATGGCCATCACCTCACCCACCGACTTCATTTGCGTGGTCAGACGGTCATCGGCTTGCGGGAATTTTTCAAACGCGAAACGCGGGATTTTGGTGACGACATAATCGATCGATGGCTCGAACGAAGCGGGCGTAGCACCTCCGGTAATATCATTTTGCAACTCGTCCAAGGTGTAGCCAATGGCAAGTTTCGCTGCAACTTTAGCAATAGGGAATCCCGTGGCTTTTGAGGCCAGTGCGCTGGAACGCGACACCCGTGGGTTCATTTCGATTACTACCATCCGCCCGTCTTCTGGGTTGACGGAGAACTGCACGTTCGAGCCACCCGTATCCACGCCGATCTCGCGCAACACCGCGAGACTCGCATTGCGCATGATCTGATATTCCTTGTCAGTTAACGTTTGCGCGGGCGCAACGGTGATCGAGTCGCCGGTATGCACGCCCATCGGGTCGAAGTTCTCGATTGAGCAGATGATGATGCAGTTGTCCTTGCGGTCACGCACCACTTCCATTTCGTATTCTTTCCAACCGAGTAGCGATTCTTCAATCAGCAGTTCTTTGGTCGGCGAGGCTTCCAGTCCGCGCTCACAGATCGCGATAAATTCTTCGCGGTTATATGCAATGCCACCGCCACTGCCGCCCATCGTGAACGACGGCCGGATGATCGACGGAAAACCCAGCGCGGCTTGCACTTGAAGCGCTTCTTCCATGCTGTGTGCGATGGACGAACGCGCTGAACCAAGCCCAATTTTCGTCATCGCGACCTTGAATTTTTCGCGATCCTCAGCTTTGTCGATAGCTTCTTTTGACGCGCCTATCATCTCGACGCCGTATTTTTCGAGCACGCCGTGTTTGGCTAGATCGAGTGCGCAGTTAAGTGCAGTTTGTCCGCCCATGGTCGGTAACAGTGCGTCGGGACGTTCTTTTTCGATAATCTTTTCGACCACTTGCCAGGTGATAGGCTCAATGTACGTGGCGTCTGCCATGTCCGGGTCAGTCATGATCGTCGCGGGATTGCTGTTGACCAGGATGACGCGATAGCCTTCTTCGCGCAGCGCCTTGCACGCCTGCGCGCCCGAGTAGTCGAACTCGCAGGCCTGTCCGATGACAATAGGGCCCGCGCCTATGATGAGAATGCTTTTGAGATCGGTGCGCTTGGGCATGGTTAGGGCTTTACAGAGTCGGGCGGCGCAGAGGGCGAGCGCCCGGCCATCAGCTTGATGAAACGGTCAAACAGATAACCCACATCGTGCGGACCGGGACTCGCTTCAGGATGCCCCTGAAAGCTGAATGCGGGCACATCGGTACGCGCGATGCCTTGCAGCGAACCATCAAATAGCGACACGTGCGTGGTACGGATATGGGCGGGCAGCGATGTGGGGTCCACTGCAAACCCATGATTCTGGCTGGTGATGGCGACCCGCCCGCTGTCCAAATCTTTGACGGGATGGTTGGCGCCGTGATGGCCAAATTTCATTTTGACCGTCTTCGCACCGGAGGCGAGTGCGAGCAATTGGTGGCCCAGGCAAATCCCAAAAGTCGGCACGCCTGTCGCCACCAGTTCAGCAATCGCACGGATCGCGTAATCGCAAGGCTCAGGATCACCGGGCCCGTTTGACAGAAAAATGCCATCGGGTTTTAGCGCCAGCGCCTCGGCTGACGTTGCGGTGGCGGGTAGCACTGTTAGCCGACAGCTGCGTTCGGCGAGCATGCGCAGGATGTTGCGTTTGATACCGTAGTCAAACGCCACCACATGAAAACGCGGCTCAGCTTGCTGACCGTAGCCGCGGCCTAGCTTCCACACGGTTTCGGTCCAGTCGTAGGCGGTAGTGCACGACACGACCTGCGCCAAATCCATGCCGGCCAAACCGGGAAACGCGCGGGCATCCTTAAGTGCGACGGCTTCGTCAACCTTGCCGGCCATGATGCAACCGCTTTGCGCGCCGGTTGTACGGAGAATACGCGTGAGACGTCGCGTATCGATATCAGAAATCCCGACCACGTTTTGGGATTTCAAATACTCGGGCAACGAAATACTCGCGCGAAAATTTGAATGCAAACGCGGTACGTCGCGCACCACCAACCCACCGGCATGGATGCGCGCGGCCTCGATGTCTTCGGGATTGACGCCGTAGTTGCCTATGTGCGGATAAGTCAGCGTGACCAGTTGGCGCGCATAAGACGGGTCGGTCAGAATCTCCTGATAACCGCTCATCGCAGTATTGAACACGACCTCACCCGCAGCCGTGCCATTAGCGCCGATGGAGCGTCCGTGAAACACCGAACCGTCAGCAAGAACAAGGATGGCGGGGCTAGACGCAGACAAGGGATGCACTCCAGACTAGGGACAAAATTCAGGCGAGTCACTTACGCGACCCGCCTGAATTTGAATGCGCCATTATAGCCGTTTTGCGGGCGCCGCTTCAAGGCTTACCTACGCCGTGAGCCTCATCCCTTTTCCCCGCGAAACGCAAAAATCAGGAGGGGTGGTCGTTATTTTCGTGGCTGATTACGAGCTGGCCATGTTCAACCGGGATACGCGGACCGGGATCGTAATCCAGGCGCAGTTTGCCCTGCCTGTCGCCCAGCAAATACGTTACGTCGTATCCCAAGTTTTTGGTGTGAGAATCGTATACCGTTTTGCAATGCGTCTTCATCGTGGTAACGCGGTCTGAAGTCTGCATGTTCTGCTGCACTTTATTGCCTGCATATCCACCTCCTGCCGCCCCCGCCACCGTTGCCAGCGTTTTGCCCTTGCCGCCGCCCACCTGGTTACCCAGTACGCCGCCCAACACCGCGCCTATGGCGGTGCCAGCAATGCGGTGCTGGTCTTTTACCGGCGCTTGATGGGTTTCTGCGACCTCTCGGCAGACCTCACGCGGCGTTCGGATTTTTTCGGTGACCTTTTTAGCACTTAAGACTTCGGCATAATCCGGGCCTTTGATTGCTTTATAGCCCGCCACGCCGCCGACTGCAGTGACGGCTACCGCGCCGGTTACCAGTCCTACTAACATAGATTTATTCATGCTCATTCTCCCAACAAATAGACTTGAAATTTAAGGCACGTGGCATATATAGAAGTTCCTGTGACATTAGTATCGCCTTTGCCGACCCTTCGCACATTACACCGTGTGAACCCCTGCGGCTCTTGGCGGTCTCGCATTACCCTCTATAATTTGTAGCTAAATTTCTTTTGGTGAAACCATGCCCTATTCAGAACAAACCGTCACCGCTATGCGCCCATGGTCTGACAGAACCTTTAGTCTAACGCTGACACGTCCTGCGGATTTCAGCTTTGCGAACGGCGAATTTGTCACGATTGGCCTTAAGTCAGAAGGAAAACTCATTGCGCGTGCGTATTCCATAGTGTCCACGCAAGATGACGATCATCTAGAATTTTTGAGTATCCACGTGCCCGATGGCCCGCTTACCAGCCAGTTGGCCAAGGTCAAACCGGGGGATTCTGTTTGGGTGAATAGTAAGGCCACCGGGTCGTTGACGCTGGCGCATGTGCTACCCGGGCGCAATCTTTATCTATTAGCTACCGGCACCGGACTCGCACCCTTTATCTGTTTGATACGTGATCCCGCTACGTTTCAGGCGCATCAAAAAGTCATCCTGGTCCACACCGTGCGTACCGTGTCTGAACTCGTTTATCGCGATGAAATCGAGTCGCGTGTGGGCGATGCGTTGCGTTACATGCCGACTGTCACACGCGAGGCCTTTCCCCATAGTCAGCGCTGTTCAGATTTATTCATCTCCGGTGCGCTCAGCGATGAACTCAATCTACCGCCCGCAGATCCTGAACATGACCGCATTCTGATCTGCGGTAATCCCGATATGAATCGCCAGATGACGCGTTATCTAAAAGAAAACGGCTGGACCATGACCAACCATAAAGGTGTAGGCAACTTTAGTGTGGAAGCGGCTTTTGTGACGCATCACAATTAACGCGGATAATTTCCCAAAACCTGCAACCACGGGTTTCACCAGTGGGTTTACAAGAAGCTATATGCCACCCCGACACCCTGCCAATGGGCCGCTTCTTCCTCTAGCGCTTTTTGCGTCAAGGGACGGCGTGACAACCACCCTTCGGGGAATTGCAGGCGGTAGTGTTTCTCCGTCTGTTCAACCTTGATGCCGATCAGGCGAGGCTCAGCGCGGCTGCGACATAAAATTACCGCCTGTCGCAGCAGCCAGATTAAATAGGTTTCGCGTAAAGCACCGGACGCGAGTTGGTCGGCACTAAAAGACGGGATTTTGCTCAACGCCCCACGTTGGGCCCGCACCAATAAGGCTAGACTCGCCTGGTTCGAACGCGAAAAACCCGGCATATCGGCGTTTTCCAGGATGTAGCCGGAGTGCCGGTGGTAACCACTGTGCGAAATCGAGAGCCCGATCTCATGCAAACGCGCGGCCCAATCCAGATAACGGCTGGCCACTTCGGTATTTTCTGCGCTGTTCGCGCCCTCACCCGATGAGCGCAACAATTTTTGCGCCACGCGCGCGACCCGCGAAGCTTGCGCCGTGTCCACGTGGTAGCGGCGTATAAACTCGTCCACGGTAACTTCGCGCATATCTTGTTTGTGGTAACGACCCAGCAAGTCATACAACAGGCCTTCGCGCATCGCGGTTTCGACGACTTGCATCTCGGCTATGTCCAGTTCGGCGAACACGCCCGCCATAATGGCGAAGCCGCCCGCTACCACGGGGCGGCGATCGGTACGCAGACCTGCCAAATTCAGTCGATCGACGTGCCCCGCCTTGATCAGCTCACTTCGCAATTTTGCCAATCCCTCCGCAGTGATACCCTGCTCGCTAAACCCGTTTTGCTCAAGCAAATCGCGCAATGCCCGAGCGGTGCCACTGGAGCCCACGGCTTGGCTCCAATTGCGTGCGCTGAATTCGCTGGTAATACGTTCGACTTCAACCCGGGCGGCTAGCTCTGCCGCTTTTATCGCGCCCTTGGTAATCACCCCGTCGGCAAAAAAACGCTGCGAAAAGTTGACACAGCCCATGTGCAGACTTTCGCACTGCAGCGGAGTTAAGCCTTTGCCCACGATAAACTCAGTCGACCCCCCCCCAATATCCACTACCAGTCGCGGCAAGCGGTTATTGGGCAAGCTGTGCGCCACGCCGAGATAAATCAAACGTGCTTCTTCGCGCCCGGCGACGACTTCGATGCTGTGCCCGAGTGCGGCTTCGGCCGCTTGTAAAAAAGCCGGCGCGTTGCGGGCGATGCGTAAGGCCGAGGTGCCAACACAACGCACCGCACCGGGTGGCAATCCGCGTAAGCGTTCGCCAAAGCGTTGCAGACAAGCAAGCGCGCGCTTCTGCGTCGGCTCATCGAGGAACTTATCTTCGGTCAGGCCGCCCGCCAGGCGCACGGTTTCTTTCAGCGCATCCAGTGGATAAAGCTGATCACCAGAAACACGTGCGACCTCCAGGCGAAAAGAATTGGACCCCATATCCACCGCGGCGAGCGTGTCGTAAGTGCTCATGCGACGTGACCAAAGAACAGATAAGCCATGCCAATCGCGGCCAATATGCCAGCCACATCGGCAATCAAGCCGCACGCCACCGCGTGACGCACGCGCTTGACGCCCACCGCGCCGAAGTACACCGCGAGCACATAAAAGGTGGTTTCGGTACTGCCCTGAACGATTGAGGCGAGCCGCCCAGCAAACGAATCGGCGCCGTGGGTTTGCATCGTGTCTATCATCATTGCGCGCGCGCCACTGCCGGAAAAAGGTTTCATTAACGCCGTGGGTACACCGTCTACCCAGCGCGCGTCCAAACCCAACGCGAGCACGCTACTGCGCAGGCCATCCATAATGGCCTCCAATGCGCCACTGGCGCGGAATACGCCTATCGCTACCAGCATGGCCACTAAATACGGGATGATCGTGACAGCGGTCTGAAATCCCTCCTTTGCGCCCTCAATAAAAGCTTCGTACGCATTGATCCGCCGCACTATGCTCGCGATTAAAAAACTGATGATTAGCCCTAGCAATATCACATTGCTGACAATGGCCGATTGGCGCGTCATGGTCGCCGCATCGAGGCTGCTGAAATACGCGACCAGTGCAACAATCAACGCGGTTGCGCCGCCCAGATAAGCCAGCGTGACGCGGTTCCATAAATTGATGCGTTGATAAAAACTGGTCGCAAATAAGCCTACCAAGGTGCCGATATAAGTCGTGATCAATAAGGGCACAAACACATCGGTGGGGTCGGCCGCGCCCAGCTGAGCACGGAAAGTAAAGATGGTGACGGGAAGCAGCGTAACCGACGCGGTATTGATTACCAGAAACAAAATCTGCGCGTCACTAGCGGTATCTGGATGAGGGTTTAGCGTCTGCAATTCCTTCATTGCCTTGATGCCCAACGGGGTGGCTGCGTTATCCAGCCCCAGCATATTGGCCGCCATGTTCATGGTCATCGCGCCGAGTGCGGGATGATGCGCAGGCACATCGGGAAACAGCTGTTTGAACAAGGGCGCGAGACCGCGCGTGAGTAAATCCAGCATGCCGGCACGCTCGCCGATTTTCATGACCCCGAGCCACAGCGTCATGACGCCGGTTAAACCTAGCGCGATTTCGAATGCCGATTTGCTGCTGTCGAATAGCGCTTTGACGATGCGTGAAAAAATTTCTGCATCGCCCAGCACCACCAGTTTGAACAATGCAATCACGAACGCGACAACAAAAAAACCCACCCACAATACGTTCAGCATCAGGCTGCCGCCCAGCCCGCGATCACTTGCAATACCCCTACCACTAACCAGATGGAAAGCCCGCGCCACACCATGCTGACGGCGCTATCGATATGATCAGGTTCAGGTGTCTGGTTAAGCCCAAGCTCGGGTCGGTCGCGCAATTGGCTGCCTACACTCAGTGGCATGCCGAGTCGCACGCCCATCGCGCCTGCGCCTGCCGCCAACACGATGCCTGCCTCCTGATCCGGCCACGAGTGTGCTTGTGTGCGCCAGCAATACATCGCGTCTTCGAAATCTCCGGCTATCGCGTAGGTTAAGGCCGTGAGTCGCGCAGGTAGCCAGTTGATCAAATGAAATGCGGCGCGCGCGAACTGCCCAAAGCTACCCTCACTCCAACGGCGGGCGAGTATTGAACTGGCGCGATAAAGCACCGCACCCACCGGCCCCGCACCGGATAACACCACGAACCAGAACAGCACGCCAAACATTTGCCGCAAACTCGCAGAAAATATCTGTTCGATCGTGACGCGGATCATGTCGTCGGACGACATCTCAGCGTCAGCGTCCCGACGTCCGCCCAGCCATAGCGCCAAACGGCTGCGCGCCGCGGTGAGGTCCCCAGCACGTATCAGCCGGGCGATGGCGACTGCATCATCGCTGTAATATTTAAAACCCAAGGTGAAATACAACACGCCCATATTCCATGCCCATTCCAGAATCGGATGGATACCCGCGAGTACCCAGGCAATCAACCACACGCCCAGCAGTAGTGGAACCAGCGCAAGGCTCCACGCCAGTGCGCCGTGACTGTATTCGCCACCATCGAGCTTGGACTCCAGCTCTCTAATTGCGCGCGCGTAAGCTCGGTAATGCGGCAGAGGTTGTCGCAACGGGCGAACGTGTTCGAGGGCGACCGCGGCCAGCACCGAGAAAAAAGCCATCAGCGGTTCATCTCCAGTGTAAATACCCCTATTTCACTGACCTTCGTGCCCGGGCGATAAATTTCGACCGTGGGCATATTGATGTCGTGCGCCTGCAATTGCAGATAGTCATAGAGCGCTTGATAAGCTTTAGACGGCGCCAGCAATATGGCAGCATGCACGTTCACCAACAACACCGGCCGGCGCGCGATCACGCCTTGTTTGAGACCCTGCGGAACGGACGCGCCTGGGGCAAGCGTATAGCCCACTTGTGCGCGGATTTTGCCGTGTCCCTGGCGAGGATCGCTGAGCAATACGGTCAAGGTATCGCCTTCTAGCACGCGCGATTGCACGAAAGCCTGTAGTACTTGCTTTTGCGTCTTGCGCATCGCACTGATCGGGCCTTCGTAATCCAGGTAGGCGTAACGGTAAGGCCCCGCTTCTGCTTGCGTGATGCTTGCCGAGCGGAACCCGCCCCACCATCCGTATACCAGCAGAATAGGCACTACAAACGCCAGCAAAAATGCTAGCCACTGTTTTTTGAACACTTGTCATCCTCGCAAATGCAGCCACGAAGATAGCACAGACTCGCGTACATAAAAATTGACTAAACACGCTTGCGACGCGTTCTATAATGACTGTCACGCACGCCCTTGGAGTCCCCATGTTGATCCGCATCTTGACCATCGTGTTTTCGTTTTCACTCTCGCTGGGTTCTGCATACGCCGACGACAGCATCGCGACCGTGCCGATGGAAGCCATTCGTGTCAGCGCACATAGTTATTTTGTGCAGGGGATGCCGGGTGTAGCGTCCAGCGACAATCAAGGGTTTATGTCCAATGCCGGCTTTGTCGTCACGCCCGACGGAGTAGTCGTGTTCGATGCATTGGGCAGCCCCCCACTGGCAAGAAAACTGGTGAGCTTGATCCAAAAAACCACCAAACAACCGATCAAGCGCGTCATCGTAAGCCACTACCACGCCGACCACTACTACGGTTTACAGGTGTTCAAAGCCTTGGGCGCAGAAATTTGGGCTCACAAAAATGCGCAAGGCGTGACCACAGGTGAAGGTGCGGCGCAACGCTTCGCGCAGCGCAAAGAAGCGCTTTTTCCGTGGGTGGATGACGATACCAAACTGCTCGATCCTGATCGTTATCTGGATGACAACACTGATTTTGTCATGGGTGGCATGCATTTCGTGTTGCGGTATGTGGGGCCCGCGCACTCTAATGAAGACTTGGTGATGCTGGTGAAAGAAGATGGCGTGTTGTATGCCGGTGATCTGGTTTTTCGTGGCCGCGTGCCTTTTGTCGGCGACGCCGACGCTCGCGCATGGATCGCCGCACTCGATAAATTACTCGCGATGAAATCAAAAGTGTTGGTGCCCGGCCATGGCGCACTCTCCACCCGACCCAGCGTTGACCTGGTGTTTACACGCGACTATTTGAAATATCTACTGAGCAGCATGAGTAAGGCTGCCACCGAACTAGTGCCGTTTGAAGAAGCTTATGCAAAAACGAACTGGAACAAATACAGCAAAATGCCGGCCTTCAACGAAGCCAATCGCGCCAACGCCTACAACCAGTATTTGAGGCTGGAAGCCAGCGGCGGCAAATAATTTTGATCACTTTCACGCGAGGAAATTTATGAGCATGACCCCACCCCAACTCGTTGCCGAAGCCATGGCGCAAATCCAGCAAATCGATATTCTCACTACCAGCACTTATTTGGCTTCAGGTGGCGCGGTGATCGACGTGCGCGAGCCCGGTGAATACCAAGCCGGTCACCTACCTAACGCGGTGAATATTCCCCGCGGGGTGCTGGAATTTAAAATCGGCGACAACGCCACGCTTGCGAATAAAGACCTGCCCATCGTGCTGTATTGCAAAACGGGCGGTCGTGCCGCACTCGCCGCGGTCAATTTGCAACGCATGGGCTATCAGCAAGTGCGCTCATTGAGCGGCGGATTTGATGGCTGGGTGAGTGGTGGTCAACAAGTTGTCACCCATCCGGAGACGACGCAATTCGGTTAAGGCGTGCGATTTAGCGGGGCAATTTGCCAGGAATCTTTGGCGTTGCCACACGCACATCGCCACATTGCGCTCGGTGCCGCAGTGCATGATCCATCAACACAATCGCCAGCATCGCTTCCGCAATCGGCGTGGCGCGGATACCGACGCAGGGATCGTGACGGCCGTGGGTTACCACTTCGATCGGCTCGCCCTGTTTGTTGATTGATCGCCCCGGTAGCCGAATGCTGGAAGTGGGTTTTATCGCAATCGACGCGACGATGTCCTGGCCAGTGGAAATACCACCCAAAACGCCCCCGGCATGATTGGATAAAAACCCTTCCGGCGTCAGCTCGTCGCGATGCTCGGTGCCCTTTTGCGCGACGACCGCAAAGCCATCGCCGATTTCCACACCCTTCACCGCGTTAATACTCATCAACGCATGCGCTAGATCAGCGTCGAGGCGGTCATACACCGGCTCGCCCAGCCCTACCGGAATATTTTCAGCGACGACCGTAATTCGCGCACCGACCGAATCGCCGGATTTGCGCAAGGCGTCCATATAGCTTTCCAGCTCGGCGACCTTGCTTGCGTCGGGCGAGAAAAATGCGTTGTTACTAACGTGATCCCAGCTGACAAACGGAATCTCGATCGGCCCCAATTGCGCCATGTAGCCGCGTATCAGCGTGCCATAAGTCTCGTGCAACCACTTCTTCGCAATCGCGCCTGCCGCTACGCGCACAGCAGTTTCGCGCGCGCTGGAACGCCCGCCGCCGCGGGGATCGCGGACGCCGTATTTGTGCCAGTAGGTGTAGTCGGCGTGGCCGGGGCGGAATGTATCGGCGATGTCGCCGTAATCCTTGCTGCGCTGATCTTCGTTGCGGATAAGCAGCGCTATTGGCGTCCCTGTGGTTTTGCCTTCAAATACGCCAGAAAGAATTTCCACCGTATCGGACTCGCGGCGCTGGGTGACGTGGCGCGAGGTGCCAGGTTTGCGCCGGTCGAGTTCAAGCTGAATGTCAGCTTCGGTGATGACTAAGCCGGGTGGGCAACCATCCACCACGCAGCCGATTGCGGGGCCATGGGATTCGCCAAAAGATCGAAGACTAAAGAGCTTGCCAAGAGTGTTGCCAGACATGGGGTTGAGGGTTGTGAGGACTAGAGTCTGCGGGAGTCTAGCATAGCTTTTTTAGCACTCTTGACCTCCACACATGAGGCTCACGTCACATTGTGACCGGCGTGGCATTTCGCAATTAACAACTCCCGTTACTTACCTACCTTGGCTACATGACTTGGCGCTTTGATGCAATAAACCGAGCGCGCTGACCCATCACTACCGACACCGCCACCAGCAACGCGACCAATACCATTGGGGGTGACACGTGCTCACCTAGCAGTAGCGCTCGCATCGCAAGCGACGTGAGCATCGGGAATCCCACGACCACTCCAAGCGCTACGACCGCGAGCGGCCACCACCGTTTGTGGGTGGGAAGCGGCTGCCGCCGCAGCATGAGTACGATCAACGCCAAAGTTGCGGCGACCAATGCCCGCCCTAGGCCGACCAGCAATGGATCGATATCCATCACTGCTACACGAGTAGCGGGCAAGGTCAGGCTGAAGCCGAGCATGCCCACCGCTCCATAGAAATAACCTTTTGGTATCACGCCCATACGAAATTTGTTTGGCTAGTGCGGGTTTCGAATTAGGCCGGACGCGCCCACAAGTCGTGCTCGTCTGCGTCTTCCACCACTACTTTGACACGCGTACCCGGTACGAGATCGAAGGCGCCATCCAGATACACCACGCCGTCGATTTCTGGCGCATCGGCGTGGCTGCGCGCGACGGCGCCGTCTTCGTCGGTTTCGTCGATGATCACTTCGATTTCGCGGCCGATTTTGGCTTGGAGTCGGCGCGCGGAAATACCGGCCTGAACTTGCATAAAGCGCTCCAGGCGTTCTTCTTTCAGCGCTTCAGGCACTGCGTCTGGCAAGCCATTTGCCACCGCGCCGTCTACCGGCGAGTATTTGAAACAACCGACACGATCCAATTGCGCCACGTCCAGAAACGCCAACAATTCTTCGAACTCGGCTTCGGTTTCGCCGGGAAAACCGACTATGAAGGTCGAGCGCAAAGTCAGATCGGGACACGCGGCGCGCCACGACTGAATACGATCCAGCGTTTTTTCGACCGCGCCGGGGCGCTTCATTAGCTTAAGAATGCGCGGGCTTGCATGCTGAAACGGGATATCCAGATACGGCAAAATAATGCCATCGCTCATCAGCGGGATCACGTCATCCACGCTCGGGTATGGATACACATAATGAAGTCGTACCCAAACGCCCAGACTCCCAAGCACAGCGGCGAGATCAGTCATGCGGGTTTTGAGCGGGCGACCATTCCAGAAGCCGGGGCGATATTTCACGTCGACGCCGTACGCGCTGGTGTCTTGCGACACCACCAGCAATTCTTTCACACCCGCGCTGACCAGCGCCTCGGCCTCGTTCATCACCTCACCGATAGGCCGCGAGACTAAATCCCCGCGCATCGACGGAATGATGCAGAAGGTGCAGCGATGGTTACAGCCTTCGGAAATTTTCAGATACGCGTAGTGGCGCGGCGTGAGTTTGATGCCGCCGGGAGGGACCAAGTCTGCAAACGGATCGTGCGGCTTGGGCAGCGCGGTATGAACCGCGAGCATCACTTCATCTAGCGCGTGCGGACCGGATACCGCCAATACTTTGGGATGCGCGGCGCGAATCACATCACCCTTTGCCCCGAGGCAGCCTGTGACGATGACCTTGCCGTTTTCTGCGAGCGCTTCGCCGATGGCTTCAAGGGATTCCGCGACCGCCGTATCGATGAAGCCGCAGGTGTTAACGACCACCACATCCGCATCGTGATAAGTCCCGACGATGCCATATCCCTCGGCGCGTAACTGCGTGAGGATGCGTTCGGAATCGACGGTGGCTTTGGGGCAGCCCAGCGAAACAAATCCGACGGTGGGGATACGGGTGGCTAGCGCTTTAGTTACCATAGGGTCATGTATATCGTTGCAATCGGCTGGGCCTACGTGATTTTGATGATGGCCATCACCTCCAATAGCCTAATCAAAGGGCTAATGGTGGTATTTCTTCTGGGCGTGTTACCAATTGGGCTGTTCATTTACGTGGCGGATGCTTCGCGTCGCCGTTCAATGGCCGACCAATCGGCCGACCCCCCACACCGTGAAAATGCCGAGGCTGATCATGACTAGTTGCTGCAGTGTAGCGCGCAATTCGGGCCGTTTGTGCAGCCCAGGAATCAGGTCAGACAACGCAACATAAATCATGCTGGCACCGGCCATACCTAATAAAATAGGTGCCCATCCTTGTGCCATCGACAATAGGTAATATCCCAATAGCGCCCCTATAACGGTGGCGAAAGCTGTCAATAAGTTCAGCAATAAAGCCTGGACGCGAGTGTAGCCAGAATGCAGCAGGATTAAAAAGTCACCAATCTCTTGCGGGATTTCGTGCGCGACTATCGCCAGCGACGTGACGATGCCTAATCGAAAATCAGTCAAAAATGCACCAGCGATAATCAAGCCGTCGACAAAATTATGAAAGGTGTCGCCTATAGTAATCATCAGGCCCGAGCGGCCATGATCATGCGCAGGCGCGCTATGAACTTCGCACACCTCATTATGGCAATGCCGCCACAGCACTAATTTTTCCAGCAGAAAAAATAGCAGGATGCCGCCGAGCAAGGCCTGCGCCACAGTCTCGATATCGCCGCCCATATGCACCGCCTCTGGCAATATTTCCAGAAAGACGGCACCCAGCAACGCGCCGATGGCATAGCTCACCCATAAAGGAATCCAGGCAGCGCGTGCAGAAAACGAGATCGCGGCGGCCAGCAACAAGCTCAACAAGCTGCCTGCAGTCGTCGTGATCAAGATGGCGGTAAGTGTGGACATAGCGGACCCGGAAAGTCCGCGATTATACGCGTGGGGGCTTTACTCGAGCCAAATCAGCGAGGCCATGCGCCCGGTCCTGCCATCGCGCCTGTACGAGTAAAAGCGTGTGGCGTCGGTATAGGTGCATAGGTCTCCACCGTACACCGCCGTAACGCCGTAGCTATTTAAGCGGATGCGGGCCAGCGCGTATAAGTCGGCCAGCCATTTAGTCGGAGCAGATGTGGTTAACGAAATGCCAGCCTGCGGAGTAGGCACGAACACGTGGATTGCTTCGGGATGCGTTTGGATGAACGCGGTGCGCACTTCCTCTCCTACTTCAAAGGCATCAGGCCCTATAGCAGCACCTAACCAGGCCATCACCTCGCCGGGCGAGACTTGCATAGCCGCCACCGTGGCTTCCAGCACGCCCGCTGCCAAACCACGCCACCCGGCATGCGCCGCAGCCACCACACTGCCATCCCGGGCACACAACAGCACGGGTAAACAATCAGCAGTGAGAATCGCACACACGGTGCCCGGTTCACAAGTAAAGCTCGCGTCGGCGTCGGGCACGCCGCTCTGGGTGTCGGCCTGCACGACCACGCTGCTATGGATTTGGTTTAGCCATACGGGGTCAGCGGGCAAACTCTCTCTGAGATTAGTGCGATTGGTTGCGACCGCAATCGGGTCATCAAGCACATGCTCACCCAAATTCATACTGGCGTACGGCTCGGCACTCACACCGCCTATACGCGTTGTCATGAAGCTTTTAACGCAAGCGGGAGCGGGCCAATTCGGAACGACTATGGAACCCACGACACATCATCCCGTAACGCTTGCAAGAGTGAGGCGAAATCTGACGGCAGTGGCGAATTCCAACTCATCTCTTTTTTAGTCGCGGGATGCGTGAGGCCGAGCCGCTCAGCATGCAGGGCCTGACGCGGGAACGGAATTTTGGCGCTGCCGCGACGGCTCGATGCATAAACAGAATCGCCCACCAGAGGATGCCCTATATGCTGCATGTGCACCCGAATCTGATGTGTGCGGCCAGTTTCCAACCGACAGCGCAACAACGCCAGACCCGGGTAACGTTCCATCACATCGTAATGTGTAATCGCCGGCTTTCCCATGGAATGCACGGTTCGTTTAGTGCGGTTATGCGGATCACGGGCCAACGCGGCGTCAACCGTACCGGCTCGATCCATTTCGCCATATACCAATGCTAAATACTCACGTTTGACTGTACGCGCCTGCAGTTGCCGCGTCAGATCGGTTTGCGCGATCAAAGTTTTAGCGACCACCAGCAAGCCTGAGGTGTCTTTGTCCAGCCTATGCACGATGCCTGCACGTGGCAGGTCTGCGACTTGCGGCACGCGATACAGTAGCGCATTAAGCAAGGTACCGCGTGGATTGCCGCTACCCGGATGCACCACTAAGCCAACGGGTTTATCGACTATTAGTAGATGCTCATCTTCAAACACAATATTGAGCGGAATGGCCTCGGGCGTATCCGGGGTGGCGCCCGGGTCGAGGGCGGGTTTGACCATCACGCTTTCGCCGCCAAACACTTTCATGCGCGTGGTGGCGAATTCACCGTCTACCGCAATTTTGCGTGCGCGTATCCAGTTCTGGATCCGGTTGCGCGAAAATTCGGGTAATAATTTGGACAAAGCCTGGTCGAGTCGCAGTCCAGCCTGTTCCCCGGGGATCATTACCTCGCGGGTGTCGGAGTCAGGATTTACCTTATAATCGGGCAAACTTTTCTTGTCTTTTCCCATGTCGATACTCTCTTCTATTTTGCAGTTTCGTGCCGTCGCAAAGGTGCTCGGCACATTCGCGCTGATCACCTCGATGTTTATAACCGGTTGCGGGTTGTTTCCCAAAACCCAGGATGAAACCGCTGGTTGGTCGGCGCAAAAACTGTATAGCGATGCGAAGGAAAACCTGAACGACGGCAATTATGAACGCGCCATCAAAATGTTTGAAACGTTGGAATCGCGCTACCCGTTTGGCCGCTATGCCCAGCAAGCTCAACTCGAAGTCGCTTATGCCTACTATAAAGATAATGAGCCTATCTCAGCCATAGCCGCCTGTGATCGTTTCATCAAGTTGCACCCCAATCACCCTAACGTCGATTACGCGTATTACTTGAAGGGTTTGGCCAATTTTAATGAAGATCTAGGCATGCTCGGTAAGTTCGTCGATCAGGATTTAAGCGAGCGCGATCCCAAGGCGGCGCGCGAAGCTTTTCAGGCGTTGAAAGAATTAGTCACCCGTTTTCCTGATAGCAAATATGCGCCGGACGCCTCGGCGCGCATGAAATACCTGATCAATGCGCTCGCCAATAATGAAGTGCACGTCGCCAAGTATTATTTGAAGCGTCAAGCCTATGTCGCCGCGGCGAACCGCGCCAAGGAAGTAGTGAAAACCTATCCCGAAGCCCCCGCGACCGAAGAGGCGTTAGCGGTGATGGCCTTCGCTTATGACAAGCTCAAACTCACCGATTTACGGGACGACGCCCGCCGCGTGCTGAAACTCAATTTCCCCAACAGCAAATATGCACAAGGCATCAGTTTGCGCGATAAAGCTTGGTATAAGTTCTGGAATTGAGGCTGATTTGTTGAGCTGATTCGTTGGAACATAAAGTTCGGGACACAACCCAATGCAAATCAACCCTTAGATTAGCCAGCAAATAAGCTTCTCACTCGCTCTAAATCCTCGGGCGTATCGACCCCTGGCGCGGGCGCATCAGTAGCGATACCCAAACTGATGCGGTAACCGTGCCACAGCACGCGCAATTGTTCCAGCATTTCGTAATGTTCCAGCGGTGAGGGTGTTAGCTTCGCGTAGGTACGCAAAAATCCCGCCCGGTAAGCATAAAGCCCGATATGGCGCAGCGGTTGTAACCCAAGTGGCATGGGCTGATTAGCCGCAAACGCATCGCGTGGCCACGGGATGGGGGCACGGCTGAAGTAGAGCGCATATCCCTGTTTATCCGCGATTACCTTCACTACATTGGGATTCATGAAGTTGGCGCGGTCGCTGATCGGATGCGCTAGCGTCGCCATCACCGCGTCGGGGTGATGCGCGAGTTGCTGAGCAGCGTTGATGATCAATTGAGGATCAATCAGCGGCTCGTCACCTTGCACGTTTACGATCAACGTGTCGTCATGCCAACCCAGGGTTTCGACCACTTCTACTAGGCGTTCAGTCCCCGAAGCGTGGTGCGGCGAAGTCATGATGGCGTGTTGCCCGGCGGCTAATACCGCGCGCTGTACACGCTCATCATCGGTAGCAACCACGACACTTTGCGCGCCTGATGCCAACGCGCGCTCCAGCACATGCAGCACCATAACCTTGCCGCCAATGTCTGCCAGCGGCTTCCCCGGCAGGCGGCTCGACGCATAGCGTGCAGGAATTACAACCCGAAACTCCACTTCACCTGACGTGTTCGTCAGTCTCCAACGGGCGGGCGTCTTCGGGCAGCATTACCGGGATGTCATCGGTGATGGGGTACGCAATCCGGCAGGCAGCGCACAGCAATTCCTGCTGCTCTTTGCGGTAGGTCAAACCGCTTTTGCATACGGGGCAAACCAGAATTTCGAGAAGTTTGTTATTCATCGGGCTTCCTTCAATGCGCTACGGGAACCGGGGTGGTTCGCGGCGTCTGACGACATTGTTTTTAAGCGTGTCAGCAAATATTCGATAAAGGCGGGTTCGGGCTGCACCTCAAGCTCCAGTGCCCACCACTCTGCGCGAGCAAACGCGGAGCATTTTACCGCGTCTTTCTCGGTCATCACGACTGGCACATCGTCGGGAATGTCGCTGGCCACAAATTGATGGTGATCCGTAAAAATTCGGGTTTTAAACGACCAGCCCAGTTGGGCTAGCATCGAAAAAAATCCTTGGGGATAGCCGATTCCGGTGATCGCGAGCCACGGACCCGACGGCAAACTATGAGCATCGATTTTGCGCAGCGGAGCACAAAGCGCGTAAGCCTTGCCTAATGTGAAAGCCGCCTGATATGAAAGCAGCGGCAGGCTGCGCGGGGAAGCCTCATTACGATTCACCCTAATCACCGCGTCCACTGTTTTCAGGCGTGACACGGGTTCGCGCAGCGGGCCCGCTGGCAGGGGCAAACCATTGCCTAAACCGGTGCTGGCATCTACCACCGCGATCTCGAGTTGGCGCTGCAATCGGTAATGTTGCAGGCCATCATCCGAGACCAGAATGTTGACCTGAGGATGTCGCTGCAACAGTGTGCGCGCCGCCGCCAGACGGTCTCGCCCAACCACCACAGGCACCTGAGTTTTAAAGTGAATCAACAGCGGCTCATCGCCGACCTGCGCCGGATCGCTGTCCACGAATACTTCCACACATCCTTTGGCACTGCCGCGATAGCCTCGACTGATCACCCCGGGGCGCAAACCCTGCGCGACCAGCCAATTCACCAACCAAATCACCATCGGTGTTTTACCGCTCCCTCCCGCAGTGATATTGCCCACCACCCACACCGGCACCCCCACTGTTAACGCGGATTTCCACCCCCACGAGTAAGCCAGGCGGCGCAACCAGACTACCCCGGCGAATAAACCCGCCAAAGGTAACAACGCTATGCTGACTGGAGTTAACCGCGTCCAATGCGTTTGTAATGCGGTCAAGGGGGTTTATTGGGGGTTTATTGGGGGGTTTGCGTGGCGAAGGTAATGCGGCTTAAACCTACCTGACGTGCCGCTTCCATCACATTGATCACAGACTGATGTGTGGCCTTCGCATCGGCATTAATCACCAGCACCGATTGAGTATCGTTGCCAGCTACCTGTTTGAGCGTTTGCGCTAATACATTGAGTGAAGCTTGAGCCAGTGGCTTGTCATCAATTTGATAATTCCCGCTTGCATCGACCGTGACTTCAATCTGTTTGGGTTTGACGGGTGACTGCTCTCCCCCACTCGTAGGCAGATTAATTTTTAATTCGGAAAAGCGGGCGTAGGTCGTGGTGACCATTAAAAAAATCAGGATGACAAGCAACACATCAATCAGCGGAATCAGATTAATTTCAGGGTCGTCCCGCTTTTTACCACGCTGGAAATTCATTTGTGTTTCCTATTTGCGGTCGCCGTGAACGATCTCAACCAGCTTAATCGCCTGCTGCTCCATTTCGACCACCAGAGTATCGACTTTGGCGCGATAAAAACGATAAAAAATCATCGAAGGAATCGCTACGATCAAACCAAAAGCGGTGTTGTAGAGCGCGACCGAAATACCGTGCGCCAGCACTGACGGGTTGCCGCCATTAGGCGTTTGTGCGCCAAAAATTTCGACCATGCCGATGACCGTACCCAATAACCCCAGCAACGGAGCAATACTGGCGATAGTGCCTAGCGACGTTAGAAAACGCTCCAGATCATGCGTGACGGCCCGCCCGGATTCTTCAATCGATTCTTTCATGACTTCGCGCGTGTTATGTGCGTTCTTGAGCCCCGTAGCGAAGATGCGGCCTAGCAAAGAATTTTCGTTAAGCCGGGTGACTAATTCCGTAGTCACGCCCTGACTTTTAAAGTCTTTGACCGTGTCTAGCAGTAAATTGGGCGGCGCGACTTCAGCGCTTCGGAGTGAGTATGCACGTTCGATGATGATCGCAACAGCTAGGATGGACGCCAGAATTAGTGGCCAGATCGGCCAGCCAGCAGCCTCAATAATGGCAAGCACAGTGCAACTCCAAATGATTTAACGAGAGCCGAAATGTAGCCCCCTCTTGCCCTTTTCTGCAAGCATCATTTCTTTTTAAACTGTTGGGTGTCGAGTCACACCGCGATACGATGAGTTCTCCACAGAAGCTGTGGATAAATCTGTGAGGATCGCCGGTTGCACCCTGCTAAGCTGCCGTAGATAAAGGAAAAGTTTATAGGCTTAATAAATGACCGTTTTATGTTTTTTATATAAATCAATGAGTTATAAATACACACCGCCGTCAAGTAGTAATCGACCGTTGTCATAATAAATATATATTGACTGTGTATGAAAACCGTTATGCTGAGCGCGCTATACCGTTTTTTACACACAGAAAAACCCTTATTCCAATAGAGCGCAAGCCTTGAAAGACCCTGCTTCACCACCGGTTTTGTCCATTCCGCTCCAAAGCCAAATTCAGTTTGAGCCTCCTGTTATTACCGTCAGCGAACTCAATCGTATCGCGCGGCGAGCATTGGAATCCCAACTCCCGTTGCTGTGGGTTGGCGGAGAAATCTCCAACTTTATCGCTGCAGCCTCAGGACACTGGTACTTTTCGTTAAAAGATACCCACGCCCAGGTGCGCTGTGTGATGTTTCGCAGCCGCAACCAAGCTGGGGATTACACGCCTGCCAATGGTGAACACGTTGAAATCCGCGCCCTCCCATCGTTATACGAAGCCCGTGGCGAATTTCAGTTAGGGGTCGAGGCTATTCGACGCGCCGGAGCAGGACGTTTATATGAGGCTTTTTTAAAGCTCAAAGCCCGCTTGGAAGTGGAAGGACTATTTGATGCTGGCAAAAAACGTACGTTGCCCCGTTTTCCGCGTTGTTTGGGGATTATTACCTCGCCGCACGCCGCAGCTTTGCACGATGTTATTACCGCGCTGGCTCGGCGCATGCCGGGCTTGCCCGTGATTCTTTATCCGACGCCCGTACAAGGTCACGGTGCCGGTGCGCAGATTGCTGCGGCGATTCGGTTGGCCAATGTACGCGCAGAATGTGATGTGCTACTGGTATGCCGGGGAGGCGGCGCGTTGGAAGACTTATGGGCGTTCAACGACGAAGCCGTGGTGCGGGCCATCGGCGCCAGCACCCTTCCCGTGGTGAGCGGCGTGGGTCACGAAACCGATTTCACGCTGACCGATTTTGTGGCCGATGTGCGGGCCCCCACGCCCACCGCAGCCGCTGAACTGGCGAGCCCGCATCGCCGCGATTTACTGCAACATTTGCAACAACAGTACACGCTTCTCACACGCACGATGGCGCGTAGCCGAAATGCGCAGATGCAGCGTCTCGATCATTTGGCGCGCGTATTAGTCCATCCCGCTGACCAGCTGCGCCGCCAACATGCTTTTATCACGCAACAATCCGCCCGGCTGGACCGTGTGATGCACACTTTGCTCGAACGACGCCACGCGCGTATTCAGTTGCTTGGCGCACGCTTGCCCCCGCTCTCGGCGCGAATCTGCGAACAGCAGCAACAGCTAGCCATACTGCAAACCAAACTGGGACGGGCACCGCGAGAAAATCTGATACAGCGTTGCCATCGGCTAGACCGGCTCGCCAGCAATCTGAACCATCTGAATCCAGAAAATGTGTTGGCGCGGGGCTACAGCCTGGTGAAGGATGAGCAGCACAAGATCGTGAGGGATGCCTCCGCATTGAAAGCCGACCAAACCTTAACGGTGTATTTTTATCGCGGCAGTGCGTTGACGGCGGTTAAATCGATTTCGACCGACAAGGCTGAATGATCCAATTCGCTTCTACAAGCGCCCGCTACGTTTGATATCCAGGTAACGATTCACCAGCGCGACCGGCAGCTGCTCCGGCTCGACATCGACGGTAAGCACGCCATTCGCTCTAATCGCTTCATGCGCTCGGCGTCGGTCGGCCAGATAAATATGCGTCGCGCTGTTTCGTAGCGCGTCTTTGAAATCCTTCACCGGCTCGGCCAGCGCCTCATTGATCACGCGTTCCTGCAGGCTGGCCAGCAGTACCAGATGACGCTGCCGCATTAAATGCAGCGCGGGCGGCAGCTCGGCATTGTCCTCATCGCGCAGATTGGTCACGAGCACGACCAGCGAGCGCTTTTTCAGGCGCTTCATCAAATCGGTTGCCGCCTGCAAAAAATCCGGGCTGCGCGTGCTCGCCTGCAAATCGTAGACCGTGTCCAACAGGCTATTAATCACGTTGGTGCCTTTGCGCGGCGGCAAATAACAGGGCCGCCCGCCGAATGCGATCAGGCCCACCGTATCGCCTTGGCGTAGTGCCACATACGCCAGCAACAACACCGCGTTCAATGCGTGATCGAAATGGCTCAGCTCGCCATCCTTCGCGTGCATACGCCGCCCGCAGTCGATCATGAATACCACTTGTTGGTCGCGTTCGTCCTGGTATTCGCGTGAAATGAGTTTTTTCAAGCGCGAAGTCGCCTTCCAATCGATTTGGCGCAACATATCGCCGGTGCGATATTCCCGTAGCTGGTGAAACTCCAGGCCTTCGCCGCGGCGCTGGCGCAAACGGATGCCGATCCGGCTAAGCCGGTGGTCCGTCGCCAGCAGCGCATAGCGCGTGACCGCAGCAAAGTTCGGATACACCTTCACGCATTGGCCCGCGCCCGCTTTACGGATACGACGCCATAAACCCCACGAAGACTGAACTAGCAAGCGCGTGGCCGAAAAACACAATTCGCCGCGCGCGGTTGGGCGGATTGCATAGCTGATTTCGACCCAACCACCTGCCGGAATGAGCGCTTGCATGGGCATGCCGCGGACTTCGGTGTGCGGTGGAAAATGATCGAATATTTCCACCGCGACAGGCGAGCCTGTAGCTTGCTGGATGCGTAAGCGCACCTCGCTCCACACGCCCAGTGCAAGTGAACCCGAGACAGTACGCACCACCGAAATGTCAGCGCGTCGCGAGACGTTGAATAAATCGATCGCGGCGACCACCAACAGCACTGCACTTATGCCCGCCCAGACGAGTACCAGCTCCGGCCAGAACGCCGCCACCACGCCGACGCCCAGCCATCCCCACAACAGATAAAACAGCCGGTTCGCAGCGATCACGCGCGTGGCGCTTTCACTTTCTCAAGCATCGCGGCCAGTACATCGTCCGCACTTTGGCCTTCAATCTCCAACTCGGGGCTTAAAGTGATGCGGTGGCGCAGGGCGGCGATCGAAATGGTTTTTACGTCATCCGGCGTGACGAAGTCGCGTCCCGCCAATAGCGCCTGCGCACGCGCTGCTCGTATCAACGCGATCCCGCCGCGCGGCCCCGCGCCGAGTGCAATCCCCGACCACTCCCGGGTTTGGCGCACAATCTGTACCGCGTAGTCGCTGACTTGCGAGTCCACGCGCAAACTCGCGACCACTTTCTGCATTTCCAGCACCGTCTGCGGTCGCACGACGGTCGCCACGCGGTCGACATTCAGCGCATCGCCCACCTGCCCGGTCGTCACGCTGCTCACCATGGATTTTTCTTCGTCTTCGCTGGGATAGCCGATCAGAATCTTCAGCAAGAAACGGTCGAGCTGCGCTTCGGGCAACGGATAAGTGCCTTCCTGTTCAATCGGATTTTGCGTCGCCAGCGTCATGAACGGCGGCGCCAACGCCATCGACTGACCCTCAATGGTGACTTGGCATTCCTGCATCACTTCGAGCAACGCAGCCTGCGTTTTGGCCGGGGCACGGTTGATTTCGTCGGCTAATAACAGATTGGTAAAGATCGGTCCTTTGCGGATGCTGAACTGTTCGCTTTTCAGGTCGTACAGCGCGTGGCCGGTGACATCCGACGGCATCAAGTCGGGCGTGAACTGGATACGCGTGAACGCGCCGTTGAAGGTTTTTGCCAGCGCCCGCACCAGCAAGGTTTTGCCAAGGCCGGGCACGCCTTCTATCAATACATGGCCGCCCGCAAACAACGCGATCAACACCTGGTCGACGGTGTGCGTCTGGCCGATCAGCGCTTTGCCAATTTCTGCGCGCATGCGCTGCGCAATTGCGCTGGCCTGAGCGATTTTGCTGGTGGCTGGGGGAGTGTCCACTTCAGTGGGGGTCGTATCATTCATAGGGCTTTCCTCATCGTCTCCAGCAAATTGACTGCATTGGTAAATTCGTACTCATCCGGCGCAAAAGGATCGAACAGCGCTTTTTCCACAGCTGCTGGGGGGATTTTTATCATTGCCGCCAGGCGTGTCGCCATGAGCGTGGGTGACAACGCGGCGAGCGCCGGGTGTCGGGATTCCAGGCGGCGTAACAAGGCCGTCCGTACTGCGTTCAAGAGTTTGACGCGTTGGCCCTTTTGCCACAGAAATTCGCCACTCGCTTCGATATGATCCATCAGGCGCCGCCGCGCCAGGGGCGGCGCGAGGCGTATTGGCCCCAGGCGGCGACTGGATGACCACAACCATGCGGCCAGCAGCACGCCGGCGCTGATCAGCACCGTCCAGGCATGCATGCCCAGCCATTTCCAAAGCGGAGGCATATCGCCGCTGTAGATTAACCAGATGTCGCCCTGGCGCTGATAATGCGTGAGATACCACAGCAACGCGGCATTGTCGTAGCGGCCGATGCGCCCATTCTGCATAAAATTCGCATCGCTCAGCACCGACAATACGCCTGCCCCCAATTGATAGCGCAACATATGCACCCCGCGATCCCCGCGTATTACGACTTGTGGCTCGAGGCCCCGGTATGCGAGTGTTGTGCTGGGGTTGAAATCCACCTGCATAAAATCGCTGACGGCGGCAATATCGACGTTGATGGGCACATAGGCTTCAATAGGGGCCGAGTTATCCACCCTGCTTACGCCCAAGCCCTGCAATAACCAGTCTGGGGTTTTGCTTTCCGACGGCGCGTTCGGCACCACGATCAAATTGCCCCCTGCACGCACCCAGGCTAAGAGTGCATGAGCTTGCTGCGGCCCCTGGTCATAGCGCTGAGTGGGCATCACCAAGGTGCCACGGGTGGAGGGCAAGCCGACCAGGCCTGTCATACCTTTCGTTGGACTGGTCTTCGTATTTAAGAAACGCTGGGCTGCCAGCAGCGAGTTGTAGCGCGCTTCGCCCTGATAGCCGACATTAGTTTTCTCGGCAACGAGTGCGAAATTTTGATAAAACCAAAAGCCGATCCAGCCCATCAGGATCACGAGCAACAGCCACACTAGCCGGGTAAAAATAGTCTTCATGGCGGGAGGGCGAAATGGATATCCCAGCCGCGACACAATTGCTGCATGACTTCGGTGCCTGGCGGGCGCTGCGCGTACGCGGTGGTAAGCCAGGCTTGCGTGAGTTGATAGAAATAGTCGCCTGTCTCTGACGGCGCGGTGGCACGGAACAAGCGTATGCAATCGCCTTCTGTCGCGTTGGCCCCCAGCACGATCTTGTCACGCATCATCCAGCGCGCAAGCGCGCCACGGTAAAGCAGGCTTAACGCGGCGCGGGGCTGGTTTGCCTGCCATAACTTCCAGGCTTCTTCCGAAAGGTTTTTGGGCAGCGACTCTGGCATCAAATCCAGGCCGAACAACGACTGCGCAGGCGTAAAAGGCGTGGCGGTGCCTTTGGGCGCAAACCAACCCAGCCAGTGTTCGCGTTTTAAATACAGCCAAACAATTACGCTCGCCAATAGCAGCCACAGCAAGCCTTCCGTAAAGCGCGCCAACCCTGGCACAATCCCGGCCAGAAATTTCACCCAGTCCGAATCCGCTTTTGGCTGGTTTTTTTGCGATTTTTTGCCGATGTATTTCCACTGCTTTTCGATTTTGTCAGTCTGAAATTCGGGCTGTTGCAATACCTGAGTGATTTGCTTTTTAAGGCGCTCCGGCGACTCTGGCATCACAGGCGTCTTGATCGTCGCTGGCAGGACAGCCGTTTCTGCAGCAAGCGAAGGTTCGGCCCCCCCCAGCATGCCGCCTATTATCAAACCCATCATCAGCAACGCCGCGGCGGGGGTGACTTTATTCAACGCTTGCTGGCGTTCGGCAATACGCCGAAACGCAATTTCGATGTCCCAACCCTCCAGCAAAGTGCGGCGATTGAGATAAAGGGCGAAACCGGCGCCCACGTAAAAAGGCTCCATCGTGGTGAGCACCAGCAGATAAATGCCATAGGTCATCATCTGAAGCCATAGGCTCTGATCTGGGGCAAAAAGCCGGGTAAAAAAATCACCTTGCAGGGTTTGCGGCAGCAATAGCAGCAACAGCGCCAGCAATGCAAAGTTCAGCACCATTTCGAAATTGATGCACACCAGCGTGAGCCACACCGCACCGCTGCGAGTCTGCTTTTGCAATACTTTTAATCGCTGGCGTCGTGCTTTGCCGCGCAGACCTTCCAGATCCCGCACCGGCATATTGAACGAGCGGGCCATATTCACGCGACCCAGCGTCAAATCCCACAGCAAACTTTTACGCCACAGCGGCAGCACGCCTTTAAGCGTTTGCCTGATGTCTGGCGTATCGCCGAAGGCGGCACGACTCAGGATAAACAAGGGAACGCGATCGAAGGCAGGTTTTAGCCACCAGATCAGCAGGGAGGCCAACCACGGCGCCTTCCAGCACAAGAGATAAATGATTACGCTGACCGGTAGCACCACCGCGAGCCATGCGCCCATTATTGGTTTCCACCAGGTGCGCACCAGGTCGAAGCCGAGATCGATCGCTTCCCAGGGATTGCGCGGGCGAAGGGCTACAGCAATCGAATCAAGCTGCACGCGCGCGCCCCATGCGGAGCAGATACGCAGCCACCCCTAGCCAGAGTAGACCCCCAACCGCATATTTCACTGCAGGCGGAATGGCCTGTGAAGATGACCAGAATGCCTCAATAAAGGCGGCAATCAATAGCATGACGATCACGCCATAGACGATACGGATACTGATCTGCGAAGCGTCGCGCAACGCTGCCAGTCGGGTTTGATCCCCGGGCAACAATAACGCCAGCCCCATTTTTAATCCTGCAACGCCTGACAGCACAATCGCCGTCAGCTCAAACGCACCGTGGCCTACGACGAACGGGAAGAAGGTTGTGCCATAGCCGATGCGGGTTAAATGCCCGGCAATCGCGCCGAAAAAAAGGCCGTTATAGACCAGGTAAAAAATGCTGCCCAGGCCATACAACAAACCGCCGGCAAATGTCTGGAAGCTGATGCCGATGTTGTTTTTAATGTAATGGCCGAACATTAAAAAATTGCTGTCCGATTGCCGTTCCCGTCCGATATGCGCGCCTTTGGGGTCATACATCGTCTCGACGGACACCAGCGTGGCGTGATCCAGCATCGTGTAAACCATTTGCGGCGCATATTGTTGCGCGACGCCCATCACTAACGTAGGCAGATACAGCAATGCGAACGCCAGCCAGAACAGCCGCGCCTCAGCCCGCACCAACGCAGGAAATCCTGCCGCAAAAAAATGCAGCACTTGCGACAGTAAAAAACCGCGTGCGCGGTATAAGTGCTGATGGCCATCCAGCACCAGCTTGTCCAGGCGATCAATCAGATAAGTGGCATATTGGCGTTCACGCGCCAACGCCAGGTGGTGGCAAATCTGGCGATAGTTTTGCGGAAAATCCGCTGCATCCCCAGCGGGCAACGAAGCGGAAGCTTTGCGCTGCTTGTTGAGGATCAGCAGCAGATTCTCCATCCGCTGCCATAAGGCCTCGTGCTGCATTTCGAAATCCTGCTGCTTCATCGCAGTTAACTCTTTTTTCCCATTAACCAACTGGCGGTCGCGTGAAGCTGATTCACTGTGCGATTAGGTTGTTTGCGCGTATGCGAGAAAACGATGCTTGCGAGTTCTTCCATCCGCTCGGGCGATAAGGTATTCGAGCGTTCGGCGAAATTGATCACCGCGCGCTGCTCATCCAGTGCCAGTGAAAACGGCGGAGGCTGGGCGGGGACAGCGGGGATAGAGACAGCATTTTTTTTAGTCTCCCGATAAACCACGCGTGTGCCCGCGGCGATGTCTCCGAGGCGCTTGAAATCGGGATGGAGCAGCATCGATACCAGACCAAATCCATACAGAAACGGTAAAAAATCCACATAGCGCAACAGATTGCGGATCATCGAGGCGGACCAGCCCACAGGGGTGCCATCATCGTGGGTCACGCACAAACCCATCCTGCGTTTACCCGGGGTCGCGCCATGCCGATAGACTTCAAACAATACGGGGTAAAACCATTCGATCAAAAACAAGCTGACCAGCATCAATCCCAAACCGAATTTACCCAGTTGCGAAAGTGCGGTCGCCAGCGCGATATAAATACCGCTGCGGATTAACAAATCGATTCCCCACGCCAGACTGCGCACCACGGGGCCCGCCACGCACAGCCGTAAGTCCACGCCTTCCGGCGTTTCTATCGCGCGATAGGTATCGAGCAAACCTGATTACTCAGGCTGGGGGGTCGGGGCAACTACTGAATGATTTGCGGCGCGTGCTTTATCCACATACGTTTTGTAAGCCGGAATTGCAATGGCTGCAATGATGCCTACGAGCGCAATAAAGACGGGAATAAGTATCCACCAGATCATCCCTCCACGATTAGGCGGTGTTTTTTTACCGAAACGATTTTCGCCATCGGTACCGGGAATAAACAGAAACATCAGGTTAAGAAGCGGCACTAAAGCCAGCAGCGTTATCCAACCGGTGGTATTGAAATCGTGGGCACGCTGGATGGTCAGCATAATGCCCAAAACAATAACTCCCAGGTAAGCGATGCCGAAGACTCCCCACATCGCCTTCGGAAATCCCATGCCAGCCATCACTGCGGCTAACACTCCAAATACCAGATAAATGAGCATGCTATAGCCCATCGAATAACCCAGATATCGCAAGCGCCCGATGCGGCCCTTTATTGAGAACACGTTTACCTCGGAATACTCGCCCTGCGCGTGATGATCTACATTGGATTGCGGAACTTGATATGGATTAGCGGTGCCCATTTTGTCTCTCCCTGAGTGATTGGATATGCATCTGCCCGATTAAGGGCTGCCGATTAGCTTCATTATTTTTATGTGGGTATTACCTAACTGTGCCTGACTAGAGGCGTTACCCCACCGGGTATTTACGGAGCTAGTGGCCAAAAATTTAACAGGCTCTGGTCGATACCCAAGACGGTTAGCGTAAATGAGCTTGCACCTGCGCCAAAGCTTGCGCTTCCAAGTCAGCGGATAAGCAATCCAGTTCCACCACGCCGGGCCACGAACGCAGCCAGGTATGTTGGCGTTTAGCGAGTTGCCGTGTGGCGGCGAGGCCTTGTTCGCGAAGCGTGGTGAGATCGATCTCGCCGTCCAGATAAGCCCAAGCCTGGCGATAACCCACGCAACGCATAGCGGGCATTTGCGCATTCAGCGTCAAAGTGCGGCGCAGCGTACGCAGCTCTTCAACTAAACCTTGGGCCAGCATCGCGTCGAAGCGTGCGGCGATGCGCTTGTGCAGCACGGCGCGGTCGGCTGGAATCAACGCTAGCTGTAATACGCGGTACGGCAATTCGGGGTGCGTGGCCGTGAGCTGTGAGGACAATGCTTGCCCACTTAACCGAAAAACTTCCAGCGCGCGCTGAATCCGTTGCGCATCGGTGGGCTCGAGTCGCGCGGCAGTGACCGGGTCGCACTGCGCCAATTCAGCATGCAGCGCGGGCCAGCCCTGCACGGCCGCCTCTGCTTCAATCTGTGCGCGCAGTGCGGGATCGGCCTGCGGCAAATCGTCCAGCCCGCGCAGCAGCGCGCGAAAGTACAACATCGTGCCGCCCACCAGCAATGGCACGCGACCGCGCTGCGTAATCTGCTGCATCAATTCGAGTGCGTCGCTGCGAAACGCCGCTGCGGAATACGCCTCGGTTGGGTCGCGAATATCGAGTAAATGGTGGGGCGCTACCGCGAGCGTTGCGGCGTCGGGCTTGCCGGTGCCGATGTCCATGCCGCGATACACCAGCGCAGAATCGACGCTGATGATCTCCAATGGCAAGCGCTGCACCAGGCTCACCGCTAGGCTGGTCTTGCCCGAAGCGGTGGGGCCCATCAAAAAAACAGCCGGAGGTATAACCGGAGGTATAAGAGGCATGGCGCAGGATTATGCCGCATGCCGTAACGCGTACATGGATCAAGCCGCAATAAAAAACGGCGAGGTTACCCCCGCCGTTTTAGAGTCGCGCATCGATCATCAATCAAGCTGCGTGTGCATATTGCTCTTTGGCTGCCCGAGCCGCTACAATCTCGGCGGGGCCATAAGCCTTGCCGGACCAGAGCATTTCATAAGCAATTTCTTCGTTGCCGTTCTCGCACAAATCCAGCACTTTTTGGAACAAAGGCTGGAAAGTTTCCGAGCGATGCGACGCTTCGTGCTCTTCAAAACTGTTCCAGAAGGTCACGATCAACGCTTCTTTGCCCTTCAATTCGCTTTCTACCGGCTGGCCGATGGTCGAGCCTTCGTTCGAGACTTTGCCCGAATTCAGCGCGACAAATCCGCCCACAAAACCAGTATCCGAATGATAGGTTTTAACGTTTTCGCATAAAAACGCCACGCGCTCCTGCAAATCGTCTACCGAATATTCGGGCTTTAAAATCACTCGATTCAACGTAACAACGCCTTCTAAGGCAAAGTTTGGGATGAGTCCACTCATTACCGTCTCCTTATAAACATTAGAAAATGCTAATAAAGTAACTTTATATGCCCCAGCAAATTAGTCAAGTAAAAGATTCAAATAACTTATCCGTGCATAAATAAAAACGTATTATATATAGCGCTTCTGATCACTGCGTTTGCCCGGCCGTTTTTTCATGATCACCACGCCCTTGCAAGGCTCCAGGTCATCAATCGGCAGATTGGGATAAATGGGATTAAGTGGCTTCAACATCCAGCCATCCTCCTGCTGCACCACCTGGCGAAAGATATATTCGTCGTTCACAAACGCCACCACATACGAGCCGCTTTTGACGAGGCCGGACGGCTCGACCACGATAATCTCGCCCTCCTCAAACTCCGGCAGCATCGAATCCCCCAGCACCATCAGCGCATACGGCTCCGCGCTCGCGCAACTGCTGACTTCGTTAATGTCCTGGATGGGGATGGTTTTTCGTTCGGTTCGTTCGTTCATGGCAGTCTCACTCGTTTGATTAGGCAAAGCTTATATACAAAAACGTAACTGGGCAAAATAAACCGCTAGTTGAAAGGCACCGGCATTACCCGTGAAGTGCGTGTTTCAAAGAGCGGGAGCCAGTCTTTGAGGCAGCGGCCGCGAATGGGCTATATGAACGTTGAAAGTAAACTAACCCTAATTTAATTCAGGTTGAGCTGAATTTCTAATTTACACAAAAAAAAGGACCTCAATATCTGAGGCCCTTTTAGTAAAGCTTTTGACCTTATTTTTTCTTCGGTGCAGGCCGGGATGAGGGGGCTTTAATCGTCTCAACAACCGTGGTAGTTGGGCGACGTTGTGCCTCTCTCACAGGAATAAATTGTCCAGTACCAGCATCTCGGCCAATTTGATGGGAATCTTTTTTTGTGCTCATTGTTAAAAATATCCTGAATTTTTGATTCCGTATTCCAAAGGGTTATTGACTCAGAGACGAGAACCCTTCAGGATTTGGATGTCAATTTTTTAATGATGGATAGCTATTAATGCTTTCCATAAGGGTATTGACCCCTACCAGCCCATATTCAGCCAAACCTTTCCGGGGGAAAACTGAATGTGGGCTTTTCTATGTCCGCTTCCCAAGCCGAAGGGCCATGCTGCTCGGGAAGCTGATCATCTTGTATTCATATGTACACCCCTTTGTCTGGGATTCCTCATCTCGATGTTACTCAGTTTGTGCGACATCGCAAGAGATAAGCTTGTGGATAACAATATGCTGCGCGTATAAACACACGGATCGGTCTGTTTGCATAATTTATATAATTATCAATGCTGGTCTGCACTAATTAGGCAAGCTTCCAAGGTGTTTAAGAGCTATCACGATCCCTGTGAGGTCGTAACTTGCCCCTGAGCGCACATCAGTTTCATTCCCTTTTTTCCAAATTCTTCTTATCATTTTTTTCTGTTCCAAGCTTTCAATGTTTCGTTGCGCTGTGCGCGTTGAAACACCCATTCTTTTTGCAAGCGTTGATGTCCGTGGAAAAGGGTATTTGTCAACTCGCCACCAATGCATAAACAAATTCATTAATACAACTACTTCTGCGCTATCCAAATCTAGCTTGTACTGATTACGAAGTAGTGCCGAAGGAATGGAAACAAAACCCCCGGTCAGTGCTTCTCCCCATTTCTCGTTAATGGTGTTTTTTTGAATTATTGGCAAAAATTCGGACATCGTTGGTAACTCCTTTCCTTTCAATTCTGACCAGCTTAAACGAAAAGTGAGAGATGGGTAATATTAATAAGATGACAAATATGACGCGTTATATTTATGAATTCAGCTTCGACCCTATTAGTTCCACTTCGTCGAGTCGGGGCAATTCACTACAAATTAGGCTCGATATAAGCTCAAAATAAATTTATGTATCTGGAACCACTAATAGCTATTATGTACAATATATCAATATAAGGAGTCTCCATGAAAACCGTCTCGTCCGCTGAAGCCCAGAACCATTTTGGCGAATTGCTAGATAACGCCCAGCGTGAGCCGATTTCGATTACCCGGCGTGGCCGTCCTGTGGCCTTTATCGTGTCCAGTGAGGCGTATGGCACACTGGCTGGGGGGGTGGCTACGCATACCGAGAAGATGGGGGCTTACCTTAATGCTATCGAGGCCTTTCGCGGGCAAGGCGAGGGTGGGGGCACTGCGCGGTTGTTGGCTGATCGCAAGGCCGATGCGACTAAAGAAGGATGAGTGCGTGGCTGCTGGATACTTCGGCCTTGCTGGCATTGCGCGACAACGAGCCTGGGGCGGATCGGGTTGCGACGCTACTGAAGGCTGCGGTGGTGGGCGAGCAGCGCTGCTACGGCTGTTTTATGTCGCTGATGGAAGTGTATTACCGGGTGTGGAAAGACGAAGGCGCCGAGGCGGGAAAAGAAGCTTACCAGCGCTGTCTTGCATTGCCCGTGGAATGGGTACACGAATCCCCGGCACTGTTGGAACGCGCGGCGAGCATCAAGGCCACGCATCCACTTTCGCTAGCCGATGCATGGATTGCGGCATCGGCGCTGGAACTGGGCGCGACGCTGCTGCATAAAGACCCGGAGTTCGAGAATCTGCCGGGCTTAGTCGAAGCGCGTTTGCCCTATAAATAACGCTAAAGACAACACTGATTTATCCCCAACCCCGCGACCAAAGTGCTCGGTCTGCCAGTTCTCCCATAGTCAAATGATTTAATAGTTTAAGCACAAGCGTTGATCAGCCATGCGCGTATAGTCATCTGCAGTAATGTCCCATTACACCTCTCCGGGAAGAGCCATCATGGAGCAGCAATCTTTATTGAGCCGCATCGTACGCAAGCAGTGGTCTTTCTTTTGGGCGGGTGTCGTGTTTGGTGTTGCCCAGATCATCTACATTGTGACTTTGTGGATGGACGCCTGGAAGAAAGACAAGGACGCGGTGTCCACACCCATTACGGTCACGACCGATCTGGGCAGGATGTTCCGGGGCGTGGAGATGTGGCTATACGATCTCTTTCGTCTGCCGGATTTTCAGCTTTACGGCACTAGCGTGGACGGCATCGCGAACGGCGGGGCCTTCGTGCCCGGCGTGGGCTGGCCGATTGTTGGGATGATGATCGGCGGCTACATCGTCGCCAAGCTGGAGCGGGAAAGCCGCACGTGGGTGAAATATTCGCCACGCATTCTGGTTATTTCTTTTTTCGGTGGCATTCTATTCAGCTACGGCACGCGTCTGGCGGGCGGTTGCACGCTCAATCACCTATTGGGCGGTTTGCCGATGATGAGCATCGGCTCTACTTTCACAGTGTTGACGATGGGCATCGGCGGCGCGCTGGCCTTTCTGGTGATGAGCAAACTCAACGTCGCCTCCAACTTCAAGCACCAGGAAACCAAGTCTTACGCCTGCAACAACGACCCCGGCGAAGCCACTTTGTACGACCCCAACTATAAACCCACGCGGCGACCGATCTTCTGGATTTCGCTGGCTTTCGTGGTGATCTTTTTTGGCGTCGCAATCTGGGGCGGCCTGGTCAATCCGGAAAGTCTGCAACACCTGAAGAAAGGCGAGATGACGGCCTTCGGCAAGTCCATCGACGCAAGCGGGTGGCTTTATGTGATCGGTACGCTGGCGGCCGGCCTTGTCGCCGGCATCGGCATGGCTAAGAGCGGGTTCGGCACCGAATGCGCGCTGGTTGCCGCCGAAACTGCGCAGTCGATGACCAAGAAGGACCCCTACTTCGCCAAGCTCGGCGTGCCCCGAATTACCCGCACGCTGATGCGTGGCTATATTCCGATGATCGGCGTCGCCGCCTCTTGGGTGGTGATGCTGGGCTTTATGCTGGGGGCGTGGGTGTTTTTTGGCATCAAGCCGGGCTTTGAGGATGGACTGAAAGAACAATTCACCGCGGGCAGCCTGCTAGGCGGCTTTCTACTCGGCATGGGCGCGGTGCTACTGATCGGCTGCGAGATACGCTCATACATGCGGATTGGCCTGGGCTATCTCAATACCTGGGTCGGGTTGACCGGCTTCGCTGTCGGCTACCTGCCCTACACCCTGTATGAAAAGGCGCATATCGATTTCCAGCAAGCCACTTTGGTCACCGAAACCTTCAAGTGGTATCAACTGGCTTTCCCCGACAACATCCCGATGCAGCAAGCGATGCTGTTCGTGTGGCTCGTGTTGATTGTGCTGTTAATCCGTATGCTAATTCGCAAAGGCGTCAGCAATACGGGAGTTGATCGTGGCACCTTGCTTAACCAGAGCATGGAAGACATGCAGCGCGGCATCGATATAATTTCCGTCCGCAATCAAGGCCGCATCGGCAACGTGGGCGCGCCGATGGCGGTTCCGCTGCCCATCCTTAAACCGAGCTGAGCGACACATGTACTCGATTTATCGCAATAATTGTCTCAGAGAATCCGGGCTTCTTACCCCGACCAATGCTTAGGCCAACGCATGGTTAATCGCTTGCATAACCGTGCGGTTAATAATATGCTCCAAGACACGATTATTAATTCTCGGGAGGTGATATGTCGCACATCAGCGCCAACGACTTAAAGATCAAAGGTATCTCGGCCATTGAACTGGCCTTAAGTACTGCGCCTGAAGCCATTGTTTCGGTTCGCGGCAAGGATAAATTCGTGGTGATGGAGTTGGCCCATTACCACTACCTGCGCGAATGCGAACTCGACGCTGCGTTGGCTGAGACCCGGGCTGACTTGGCGGCTGGGCGTGCGGTTCACGAGTCGCCCGCCGACCATCTGGCGCGCATTGATACGCTTTAAAAGGACTGCTTAGCGTGTCGTATGTATTGGTTTTTACCGAGCAATACACGCGCCGCACGGCGCGGTTTCTCAAGCGCCACCCCAATTTGCGTCAGCACTATTTGAAAACCTTGCAGTTGCTGGAAGCCAACCCTACCCATCCGTCGTTACGCTTGCATGCTTTGCAGGGCAAGCATGCGGGTTTGCATTCGGCTTCGATTAATCTGTCGTATCGCATCACGCTGGAACTGTTGATTCAGGATCAACAAATCATCCCGGTGAATGTGGGCGACCATGATGCGGTCTACTGATACGCATTCAGCGCCCGCGCATGAACAGCGTATCCAGCTCGTGCATGCCCATCTGAAACCAGGTGGGGCGGCCGTGGTTGCATTGCCCGGCGCGCTCGGTGGCTTCCATTTCGCGCAATAGCGCGTTCATTTCGGGGATGGTCAGGCGGCGACTGGCGCGCACTGCGCCGTGGCAGGCCAGCGTTGCCAGGAGCTCATTGCGACGCTCGTCGAGCAAGCGCGCGACGCCGTATTCGGCGACTTCGCGCAATAGCGTCCGGGTGAGTTCTACCGGATCGGCGTCTTTCAGCAACCACGGCACCGAGCGCACTGCGACCGAGGTGGGCGAGCTGATCGTTAACTCGAATCCGATCGCGGCGAGTTGATCGAGATACGGCTCAATTTCACCAACGTCGCGCGCATCGACGGTGAGGCTCACCGGGATTAGCAGGGTTTGTGCAGGCACCGCGCGCGCATCCAACGCGGACTTGAGCTTCTCGTACACCACCCGCTCGTGCGCGGCGTGCATGTCTACCAGCACCAGCCCCTTAGTGTTTTGCGCCAACACATATACGCCATGCAGTTGCGCGAGCGCGTAGCCTAGAGGCGGGGCATCTGTGCCCGCCACCTGCAGTTCAGCCGCTATATCCTGCTGATCCGCGGCCCCGGATACTTGGGACATAGGCGCGCCAAGCGGCGCATAAAATGCCATCGCTTCGGATACATACAGCGGCATCGCCGTTTGTCTTGGATAAGCCTGAAAAAACGGCGTTAACCCCGCCTCTGTCTTCTGTCCTGTGTCTTCTGTCCTCTGACTCCCGTCTTCCGTCTTCTGCCCCAACACCCGCTCGACCGCATGTAACAAAAACTGATGCACGCCTCGACCATCGCGGAAGCGAATCTCGGTTTTAGCGGGATGCACGTTCACGTCAACACTCTCGGGCGCCAGTGTGATAAAGAGGCAATAGCCCGGCTGCAACTGGTGATGCAGCACGTCGCCGTAAGCAGCTTTCAGCGCATGCGTGATGAGCTTGTCTCGCACGTAGCGGCCATTGACGAAGCAGTGCTGGTTGTCGCGACTGCCGGTGGCCGCCGACGGGCGGATCACCCAACCCGATACGCGCAGGTCTGCCGCGGCGGCGTCGACCTGGATGGACGCCTGCTCGAAAGCCTCACCCAGCACATTGCGACAGCGCGCAGCGACCGATTCGCTGCTGTAGCGCGCCGATACGCGGCCATTGTGCGTGAGCGTCCACGCGACATCGGGGCGGGCGAGCGCGAGTCGACGCATCGCTTCGGCGCAGTGTGCGTATTCGGTGGCTTCGGTCTTCAGAAATTTGCGCCGCGCCGGCGTGTTAAAAAACAAATCACTCGCGTCAATCACCGTGCCGGTGGACAGCGCAGCAGGGCCGGGTTCGCTCAATCGGCCGCCTTCGGCATTCACGCTCCAGGCATGGCTGCAATCGCGCGCGCGACTCGTGAGTATTAAGCGCGACACGGAGGCAATCGACGCCAACGCCTCGCCTCTAAAACCCAAGCTCGCCACGCGTTCGAGCTCTTCGAGGCTGCCGATTTTGCTGGTGGCGTGGCGCGCCAACGCCAGCAATAACTCGTCGCGCGGAATGCCGCAACCATCGTCGGTAATGCGGATGCGTTTGATGCCGCCTTGTTCAAGATCAACGCGAATCTCGGTCGCACCGGCATCCAGGCTGTTTTCCAATAATTCTTTCAATGCCGCTGCCGGGCGCTCGACCACTTCGCCGGCGGCGATTTGCGAGATCAGCAAGTCGGGCAGGATGCGAATGCTCATGGGCAGGGGTAATCCACGCCGCGGCGCGCCGCCATAGCACGGCCCAGGCTTTGCAAGTCAGCCGCGCTCAAAATCTGGCGCGCCAGGGGCAACACGCGTTCGTTTTCAAACGCGATATGGCTACGATTCAGTGCGATAAAGCGTTGGGCATGGGGGGTGTTCAACGCCACCGCCTCCGCTTGCGCGATAGCATGTAAGGCCGGGCGCAACGCACGCCACAGCTGCGCTAAATCGTCGTGCTCGCCAGTGAGCAACTCGACTATCTCACACCACTCGCCGTGCCCCACGCGCTCCAACAAAGGGAAGAGGTTGCGCTCTTCGTCGGCGTGATGGTGCACGGCCGCTGTATCAAAGTAAGTGAGGATATTACGCGCGGCCTGTTGCGCCTCAGCGTCGCTGCCGTGTTCAGGCAGATGCGCCAGCAGCCTTTCCAGGGTTGCGCACTGCTTTTCAAAGCGGCCGTGGCACGCCAACAATGCGTCCAGCGGCTGATCAAAACCGGGGGCGGCAGCTCCCATCAAGCTGGCGTTTTTCAATTATTGGTCAACTTGATGCGCGCTCTGGGCGGCACTTTGGCAAAGTAATTTCGGATGCCAGTCACAATCGCGTCCGCTAGTTTGTCTTGATAGGCTTCGTCGTTAAGCCGCCGCTCTTCGTCGGGATTGGAAATAAACGCGGTCTCGACCAGGATGGAAGGGATGTCGGGCGCCTTCAACACCGCGAATCCAGCTTGCTCGACCTCGTTTTTGTGCAGCGTATTAATCGAGCCAATTTCACGCAGCACCGAACGCGCAAGTTTTAAACCATCGCTAATCGTCGCGGTTTGCGACAGATCAATCAGCGTGCGTTTTAGGAAGGGATCTTTCACATCAATATTAATGCCGCCGATTAAATCCGCTTCGTTTTCTTTCTTGGCCAGCCAGCGCGCGGCAGCGGACGTCGCGCCGTGCTCAGACAACGCAAATACCGATGACCCCCGCGCTTCGGGGCGAATGAAAGCATCGGCGTGAATCGACACAAAAAGATCCGCCCGAAAGCCGCGTGCTTTGGTCACCCGCCCGGCCAACGGCACAAAATAATCGCCCTCGCGCACTAGTACGCCGCGCATATTGGGTTCCATATCGATCTTGGCTTTAACGCGTTTCGCAATCGCCAGCGTCACGTGTTTTTCTAGCAGCCCCGTGGCCCCTCTGGCGCCAGGGTCCTCACCCCCGTGGCCCGCATCAATCGCGACGATAGTCATGTGTGCGGCGATGCGCTTTATCGCATTGGCTGTTTTATTAGGGTCAGGTGGAGAAGCAATTGCTGCCGAAGGTTCGGCCGAGGTCTCCGGTGCAGGGGCGACAGGTTTTGGCGATTCCTCGGGAGAAAACTTGGGTAACGGCGCTTCAACGGGAGCAGGCGCGGCAAGCCCTTGATCCGGCTTTTTTCCCAAGCCCAATTGGGCTAGCGCATCCGGCGGCTGCACGGGATACAAATCCAGCACCAATCTGTGTCCGTATTCGCCGAGTGGCTTTAATTGGAATAACGAAGCCTTGATCGGCGTTTTGAGTTCCAGTACCAAGCGCATTACGCCCGGGCGATTCATTCCGATGCGCACTGATGTTACGTAGGGGTCGTTCGCGCCCACCTTGGTTGCCAGCTCGCTTAACACGGCGTTGCGCTCCACGCCTTCCATGTCCAGCACTAAACGTTCGGGGTTGGCGAGCTGAAAATATTTGTAAGCGATGGCTTGCGGCGCCTCGAGCGTTAGCCGGGTGTAGTCCGGCGAAGGCCACAGCCGTGCATCGGACAATAGCAATGCGTGAGCGGGCGAAACCAGCAGGGCAATAAGCGCCAGCAACCAGACCAAATTCACTCGTCGTACCATGCTTTTAAACATTCTTTTCCTAGCGCTGTTTCAGCCACTACTTTTACTTCGCGCCCCGCGTCCATCACACGTAACAGAATGCGCAAATCCGCAGGCGGGAGCAGCCCCGCCGCCTTCTCTGGCCACTCGACCAGGCTCACTGTTTGACCGTCAGCGACTTCACGAAATCCCGCATCGAGCCATTCGCGCGGATCGTGCATGCGATACAAGTCGAAATGATACAACTCAAAACCAGGCAAGCTGTAGATTTCGGTCAACGTATACGTCGGGCTTTTTACACGCCCGTTATAACCTAGCGCACGCAGCGTGCCACGCACCAAGGTAGTCTTGCCCGCACCTAAATCGCCTTCCAGATAAACCGTCATCCCGGCACGCAATAGGCGCGCGATTTGTGCACCCAACGCTAGAGTCGCGGCTTCGTCCGACAAGCTGAGCCCGCACGAATCGCCATAGAGAGAATGGGAGCAACGAGGCTTGCTATCATCCACGCCATGCATGATTTAAACGCGCTCGCACAACGAATCAAACATTGGGGAATGGAACTCGGCTTTGCCGCCGTAGGGATTGCCGACAGTGATCTGTCGCGCGCGGAAATCGAGTTGCAACAGTGGCTGGATAAAGGGTTTCATGGCGAGATGGATTATATGGCGGCGCATGGCAGCAAGCGCAGTCGACCTGCAGAATTGATCCCCGGAACACGCCGCATTATCAGCGTGCGGCTGGATTATTTTCCGCCGCGGTCTGTCGATCCCACGACGGTATTGAACGACCCCAGCGCCGCGTATATCGCGCGTTATGCGCTGGGGCGGGATTATCACAAGGTGCTGCGCGCGCGTTTGCAGCACTTGGCCGACAACATTAGTGCCGAGGTGGGTGAGCATCATTACCGCGTCTTCACCGACAGCGCGCCGGTGCTCGAAGTTGAACTTGCGACCAAAGCCGGGCTCGGCTGGCGCGGCAAACACACGCTGCTGTTAAATCGTGAGCACGGATCGTGGTTTTTTTTGGGCGAAATCTATACCGACCTGCCGCTGCCTGTCGACTCGCCCGAGTCAGACCATTGCGGCAGCTGTCATGCGTGCATCGACATCTGCCCCACCGCGGCTATCGTCGCGCCATATCAGTTGGATGCGCGGCGTTGCATTTCGTATCTCACCATCGAACTGAAAGGTGCTATCCCGGAGGAGTTCCGCCCAATGATGGGCAACCGCATTTATGGGTGTGACGACTGCCAGCTCGCGTGCCCGTGGAACCGCTTTGCGCAAACCGCCGAATTAGCCGATTTCAGCGTTCGCAATGGCCTCGACAGCGCAGGCTTAATCGAGCTATTTGCGTGGAGTGAAACTGACTTCAATGACCGGCTGGCAGGTTCGGCGATCCGTCGCATTGGGCATGAACGCTGGCTGCGCAATATTGCCGTAGCGCTGGGGAATGCACCCCCCGCATCGGCTATTCAAACCGCGCTTGGCAACCGCCTAGACCATCCTTCCGCGTTAGTGCGTGAGCACGTTACTTGGGCGTTGTCGAGGAGTTAGCTTAGTGGCAGGGCTGCGCTAATCACGGGTGTTCTAGCTGGACAATCCTTTAAAGAACAACATCAGGCTATCCCACATACGGCGAAAGAAACCGCCTTGCTCCACAGTTTCCAGCGCCACCACATCAGTCTGTTTCAACACTTTGGCGCCTTGGCGGATTTCGATTTTTCCTACCACGCTGCCGCGCTTCACAGGTGCGATCAGGCGAGGGTTCAACACTAACTGCGTGCTGAGGGTGGCTGCGGCCCCACGAGGCAGGCTCACTGCTAGATCATGAGTTAAACCGGCCTTAACCGTGCGTGCGGCTCCTTTCCATACCGGCACGCTCGCTAGCACTTCGCCTTGTTTATGGAAGGTTTTGCTTTCAAAGAAACGAAAGCCGTACGCAAGTAGATTACCCGTCTCCGCGGCGCGCGCAGCCTCGCTATCGGTGCCGAACACAGCGGCAATCAAACGCTGATCGCCGTGCTTGGCAGAGGCCACTAAACAATAGCCGGCTTCATCGGTATGTCCCGTTTTGAGGCCATCAACGCCATCGTTACGCCATAGCAACAGATTTCGATTCGGTTGCTTGATGCCGTTCCACAAAAACTCTTTCTGGGCGTAGATCGCATAGTGGGCGGGGTCTTCGAGAATGATGGCATGAGCCAAAACTGCCATGTCACGCGCACTCGAGTAATGGCCTTCGGCTGGCAAACCCGTGGCATTTTTAAACTGGCTGTTGCTCATACCCAAGCGTTTGGCCTGAGTATTCATCATGGATGCAAACGTATCCTCGTCACCAGCGATACGCTCCGCCAATGCCACACTGGCGTCGTTACCGGACTGGATTATGATGCCGTGGAACAGGTCGTTGACCGACACCTGCTGCCCTACTCCCACAAACATTTTCGAACCGCCCACCCGCCAAGCTTTTTCGCTAATCGTCACCAGGTCGGCTTCTTTGAGCCGTCCGCTTTTAATCTCCAGCGTAGCAATGTACGCGGTCATCAATTTGGTAAGACTTGCGGGGGGCAGGCGCTGGTCGCCCTGGTGGTTCACCAGAACGTCGCCACTGGCGGCATCCATCAGCACATACGACTTGGCACCCAATGCAGGCGGAGGGGGAATCGTGTCCACGCTCCAACTGACTGAGGACATTAAAAGGCTGAATAGCAATACGAGGCGTTGCGAGATAGACAAGGTAATCATGGAGAGACCAGTTAGTAATGGCAGAGTTAATTGACTGAGAACACCGTATTCACGGGTGATTTAGGATAACACCGTGGCGGCCTGCGCGTCAGACGAGCGCTACATTTTCTGGGTTAGCACTTTACGTCATCAAGGTTTCATTTCTATCAGCTCAACCTACAAGCGCATAAGCGGCCCGTAGCGGGCAACAGGTAAAATGCATTCATATTCACCACCTAGATTAGCCGCTATGACCGCGAATGCCTGTTGCCCGCAACCCCAAACCTTTACCAAGCGGTAAGGCGCCCATGCTGAATCCAATCCAACCCATAGGCGTATTCGACTCGGGCATCGGCGGCCTCACCGTGGTCCGAGCGTTAATGGAGCGCTTGCCGTTTGAAAATATTGTGTACTTTGGTGACACGGCGCGCGTGCCTTATGGGGTTAAATCGGTCGAAACCATTACACATTACACCGCCGAAATCACGCGGTTTTTGTTGGACAAAAATGTCAAGTTGCTAGTCGTTGCGTGCAATACCATGGCTGCTGTCGCGGCCCAGGTGGTCAAGGATTTGTCGCCCGTCCCGGTGTTGGATGTGATTGATGCGGGGGCGTTTTTGGCGCGCGGCGGCAAAAAAATCGGGGTCATTGGCACGCCTACTACCATCAACAGTAATGCCTATGCCCGCGCCATTCATCAATACGCACCGGAGTCGCGCATCCACTCCCAAGCCTGCGCATTGTTTGTGCCGCTGGTTGAAGAAGGTTGGCTCGACCACCCGGTGACGCGGCTGACCGCTGAAGACTATTTGAAACCCTTAATGGCCGAGCATATCGACACGCTGGTATTAGGCTGCACGCACTATCCTTTGCTTAAACCGCTGTTGAACCAAGTCGTCGGCAATAAGGTGCAATTGGTGGATTCTGCCGAAGCCATGGCCGAGCAAGTTGCTGCCACCCTCGCGCGTGAACACCTCGCGCATACTGGCTCCGCCAAGCCACGCTATGAATTCTATGTGACCGATTTGCCACTTCGATTCCAGGCGATAGGCGAACGCTTTTTGGGCCGCACGCTGGAGAATGTAGAGGTCGTGAAGTTGTAGGCTCCTATCAAACAGCAACATAAAGTGTTTGAGGCAGATACCTCTAATCAATCTGGATTTTTTCAATCCCCGGGAGCGGTTTCGGATAAGCCAGATTCAACCCCTCTAGCGCGTTACAGATCACATTCGAGACAACCAAATTGCGCTGCAATTTGGAGTTCGCCGGCACGACATACCACGGTGCCACTTGAGTAGACGTAGCCGCAATCGCCTGACTGTAGGCCGACATATAGTCTTCCCACTGCGCACGTGAAGCCAGATCGGCAGGGTTGAATTTCCATTGTTTGGTGACGTCGTCGCGACGCTCTATCAACCGTTGCTTTTGTTCATCTTTGGAAATGTGTAAATAAAATTTCAGAATCGTGGTGTTATTTTCGACGAGCAATTGTTCAAAAGCATTGATGGCGCGATAGCGTGCTTGGCAGGTGTCCGCGTCGACCCAGCCGTTAACGCGTGTGATCAATACGTCTTCATAATGGCTGCGATTGAAGATCACAATTTTGCCGTTGCCAGGCGCTTGGGCATGCACGCGCCATAAAAAATCGTGGGCTAATTCTTCGCCTGTAGGCGCCTTGAAGTTGGCGACGCTAACGCCTTGCGGATTGACACCATCAAACACCATGCGGATGGTCGAATCTTTGCCGGCAGTGTCCATCGCTTGCAAAACGATCAGCAATTTGCGCGATCCATTCGCATAAAACACGCTCTGCAAGGCTTCGAGCTTGCGGCGAAGCTCCTCCAGTGCCGCTTTGGCTTTGGCTTTGTTGCCGTTAATCAGCGATTTGTCGCCTGGATCAAATTTACTCAGATCAAACCGAGCGCGGGGCTTGATGCGATATTTATTGATATTCATAAGGCTTAGGCAAACACCACATCTGCTACATCTTGATAGCGTTTGGCAAAGTGCACGGTGAATCCTGCACGAATATAGTCCGGCAATTTATCGAAATCGCGGCGGTTGGCGTCGGGCAAAATCAGCTCAAAAATGCCGACGCGTCGTGCCGCGATGACTTTTTCGCGGATACCGCCCACGGGTAGCACGAGGCCGGTTAATGTTAGCTCTCCCGTCATGGCTAGCTGGCGTTTGATCTTCAGGTTTTTAGCCAGCGACAGCAGTGCCGTGGCCATTGTCACGCCCGCGCTAGGGCCGTCTTTAGGGGTAGCCCCTTCGGGCACATGCAAATGAATCAGGCTGGTGTCAAAAAACTTTTCGTCGGTACCAAAGGCCTTGGGGTGCGACGCTATAAAGCTGTAGGCAATTTCGGCTGACTCCTTCATCACCTCGCCGAGTTTGCCGGTGAGTTTAAAACCGCGATTCAGCGTATGAATGCGCGAAGCTTCCACCGGCAAGGTCGCGCCACCCATCGAAGTCCACGCGAGCCCGGTGACGATACCCACGCCCGACATCGGCTTCTCGCGATTGAATACGGGTTTATCCAGATAAGCTTCAATTTCTTTCACGCCGATTTTGATCGGCGTTGCCGCGCCCCCGAGTATTTTGACCACAGCTTTTCGTGCAACACGGCCCAATTGTTTTTCCAGATTACGCACGCCCGCTTCGCGCGCATACCCTTCTATCACATGTCGTGTGGCAGATTCCGTAATGGTCAACTGGTTTTTCTTCAATCCCGCTTTAGCAAGCACGCGTGGCCATAAATGATGGCGGGAAATGTTGAGTTTTTCTTCGGTGATATAACCCGACAGCCGGATCACTTCCATACGGTCGAGCAACGCCGGGGGGATAGAAAATTCGTTGGCGGTGCAGATGAACAAGGTTTTGGACAAATCGAAGCGCACGTCGAGATAATGATCGAGAAAATCAGAGTTCTGCTCCGGGTCGAGCACCTCGAGTAACGCGGAGGCCGGGTCGCCCTGAAAACTCGCGCCAATCTTGTCGACTTCGTCCAGCATGATGACCGGGTTCGCGGTGCCCGCCTCTTTCAACGCTTGCACGAATTTGCCCGGCATCGCGCCGATATAGGTGCGACGGTGGCCTTTGATTTCGGCCTCGTCGCGCATCCCACCCACCGAGAAGCGGAAAAATTTGCGCCCGAGTGCTTCAGCAATCGATCGACCGATCGATGTTTTACCCACGCCAGGCGGCCCAACCAACAGCAGAATGGACCCCGACATTTCGCCTTTCATCGCGCCCACCGCCAAAAACTCAATGATGCGTTCTTTTACATCGGCCAGCCCGTCATGGTCGCGGTCGAGAATTTTGCGCGCCACTGCCAGATCAATCTTGTCCTGCGTATGCACGCCCCATGGCAAAACCGTCAGCCAGTCTAGATAATTCCGCGTGACGGTGTATTCCGGCGAGCCGGATTCAAGTAGCGAAAACTTGTGCATTTCCTCCGCAATACGTTTGGAAGCCTGATCAGGCAAAGTCAGTTTGGCGATGCGCTCACGAAAGCTGTCCAGCTCAGAAGTTTTGTCGTCCTTGGCCAAGCCCAATTCTTTCTGGATGGCTTTTAACTGCTGGCGCAAGAAAAATTCACGCTGCTGCTCGCTCATTTTTTCGTCGACTTTTTCGCGAATTTGCGATTGCAGTCGTGCCACATCGAGCTCTTTTTTCAGCAGCACCAAGACCTTTTCCATACGCTTTTTGAGCGACAGCGCTTCCAGCACGTCTTGCAACTCTTGTTTGGACGCCGTCGTCAGGCTGGCGGCGAAGTCGGTCAATAAGGAGGGCTCGTTAGGACCAAAACGGTTCAGGAAGAACTTCAGCTCCTCGGAGTACAACGGATTGAGCGGCAGCAGTTCCTTGATCGTATTAATGATCGCAATGGAATAGGCCCGAATTTCCTCGGAGTCGGGTTTACCGGTTTCGTTGGGGTATTCGACCCGGACGCGGTACGGCGGAGCTTCAGATATCCATTCAACAATTCGAAAGCGCTTGATACCCTCGGCGATGAACTGCATTTTGCCGTCGGATTTGACCGGATGATGAATGCGCACCATCGTGCCGATGTTGCGAAAATCGCTGCGCCGGACGTCGTCGGTATTATCCGGTTTGACTACCACCAACCCGACCATACGATGCGCAGAGTCGCCTATGGCCTCGATAGTCGAAAGCCACGGCCCTTCATTCATCAATAGCGGCAACGACTGCGCGGGGAAAAACGGCTTTTCGGTGAGGGGCAGCAGGTAAAGCTCGGTAGGCAGCGACTGCGGCACCGGAAGCTTTTTGGTTTCTGTAGCGATCTCGCTCTCGAAAGGAGTGTCCTGGGGCATGAGTGCGGTCCGGTAATATTGGTTCAGAATCGGGCTAGTTTCCGAATTTTCACGACGGAGTCAACTTCGCGTAAGAATTAGACCCAAAATGTCGAGCTGTTTTGCCGTTAATCCACCATGATCCGTATCACCGACCACATCACACTCGACGAACGCGAACTCCACGAAGACTTCGTCCGCGCTTCCGGTCCCGGTGGCCAAAATGTCAACAAAGTGTCTACTGCAGTCCAATTGCGCTTCGATGTGGCTTCTTCCCTCTCGCTGCCCGAGCCGGTTCGCGCGCGCTTAATTGCGCTGGCGGGCCGACGCCTAACCAATGAAGGCGTGTTGATTATCGAAGCGGAACGCTTTCGCAGCCAGAAACGCAATCGTGAAGATGCGCAGCAACGGCTGGTGGCGCTGATTCTGCAAGCGACCGAAATCGACCCGCCGCGTCGCGCTACCCGCCCTACCCTGGCTTCTAAAAAGCGGCGGCTCGACACCAAGCAGCGCCGTGGGGACATCAAACGCATGCGTACGACAAAACCCGACAACGAGGCTTAGGCGAGTCTCTCGCTACTGGTTCGCCTAAATCGACCCAATTTTTACAGGATTTGGTCGAATTCCTGCGCTGTCAGGCATCAGCTTTTTAAGCCAGTGGAAGAGTTGCGGCGGCTAAAGATTAAACTCAAGAGACCGCTAAACACCTCATTAAATCAACCTTTATGGTGCTGCAAGCCTATCTTGCCGTAGATTAACTTGAATAATGAATCAGCCCTTTTAAGTGCTCCGGGTATTGCCGTGGCCTCCCAAAACGGCCCACATTCCACTGCCACAACTCCAGAGCTGCCTGACATTTTGCTCGAATGCCTGATGGTCGTGGTACGTGCCCACGGGGGCACACTTAGCCGTCCAGGTGCAGTGGATGGCCTGCCTTTAGTCAATAACCGTCTCACACCATCGCTGTTCCAACGCGCGGCAAAAAGGGGGGGGCTCACCAGCAAGGTGGTGCAAACTTCGTTGGAAAAGCTCAATCCAGCACTGTTCCCGGTGGTGCTACTGCTTAAAGGTGAGGAAGCCTGTGTGCTGCTGGGGTGGAAAGACGATGGTCAGACTGCCCGCCTCATTTTTCCCGAACTAAGTGAAGCTGAAGGCTTATTGGCCCGGGCAGAATTAGCGACGCGCTATGAAGGCTATGCGATTTTTGCCCGCCCAAAATTTCATTTTGATGCACGCACACCAGAAGTAGGCCGGGTTCAACATCGCCATTGGTTCTGGGGCACTGTGGCGGACAATGCGCCGGTGTACCGTGATGTGCTGCTGGCCGCGTTCATGATCAATCTGTTCGCCCTTGCGCTACCTCTTTTCAGCATGAACGTATACGACCGTGTCGTACCCAACCATGCAATCGAAACGCTGTGGATGCTGACCGTGGGGGTAGCCATACTGATGGTGGCGGACTTGGCATTGCGCACGATGCGAGGTTATTTTCTGGATTTGGCTAGCAGCCGTGTCGACGTGCGTCTCTCTTCTTACATCATGGAGCGCGTACTTGGCTTGCGCTTGGAAAACCGCCCATTATCTGCGGGGTCGTTTGCAGCAAATCTGCGCTCATTTGAAACTATCCGTGATTTCATCACCTCGGCCACGGTAACCGCATTTATCGACGTGCCATTTGCGCTCATTTTTATCGTGGTAATCGGCTGGATATCATGGCCGTTGATGCTACCCATCGTGGTTGGCATGGTACTGGTACTAGCTTACGCATTGACCGTGCACAGCAAAATGCACGAGCTATCGGAAACTACTTATCGCGCAAGCGCAATGCGCAACGCTACTTTGGTGGAGAGTTTGGTCGGACTCGAAGCAATCAAGGCGCTGGGCGCAGAAAGTGTAATGCAACGAAAATGGGAAATGAGCGCCAATTTTCTGTCTCGAGTTGGCGCGCAACTCCGTCTGTTGTCCGCATCCACCATCAACGTGGCGACATGGGCTCAACAACTGGTTAACGTAATGGTGATTGTTGTGGGGGTGTATCTGATCTCCCAGGGGGACTTGACTCTGGGCGGCTTGATCGCCTGCAGCATGCTCTCTTCACGCGCTATGGCACCGATCGGTCAGGTGGCAGGTTTGCTCACCCAGTATCACAATGCAGCGACCGCGCTAAAGTCGCTGGATAGCATTTTGCAGCAACCCGTCGAGCGGCCCGAAGATTCCAATTTTGTGACGCGCCAGCATTTTACCGGCGACATCGAATTCAAAGACGTCAATTTCAGCTATCCCGCACAGGACCATACTACGCTACGCAATGTATCGCTCAAAATTAGAGCGGGCGAGCATGTCGCGATTCTGGGGCGCGTGGGTTCGGGCAAAACCACCTTGGAAAAACTGATACTAGGGCTCTACCTCCCCACCTCTGGTGCAGTGTTAGTGGATGGCATTGACCTGCGCCAACTTGATCCTGCAGAACTGCGTCGTAATATTGGCTATGTACCGCAGGATGTCACGCTGTTTTATGGCAGTTTGCGCGATAACCTGACCATTTCGTCGAGCACAGTGGACGATGCGGCCGTGCTGCGCGCAGCTCAAGTGGGCGGCATTATTGACTTCGTCAATAGCCATCCGAAAGGCTTCGACATGACGGTGGGCGAGCGCGGGGAATCGCTTTCTGGGGGACAACGCCAGGCGGTGGCGATCGCGCGCGCGGCTATCAGCGACCCTCCTATTCTGCTGATGGATGAGCCTACTGGCTCGATGGACCATTCCAGCGAAGAAGAAATCAAACAGCAACTCAGCACCTTTGCTGCAGGTAAAACCATGATCGTGGTGACCCACCGCACTTCATTACTGGATCTAGTTGACCGAATCATCGTGATTGATGCCGGTAAGATCGTGGCAGATGGTCCCAAAGCTCAAGTGGTTGAAGCGCTGCGTCAGGGGCGCATTGGTAAAGCAGCATGAGTAATCGACTGTTTTCGTTTATTGCGCGCTTCTTCGAGGACTCCAAACGCTTGACCCAGTTTGCCCATCCATTGCTGAACCGTGCATTTGCGCGATGGATTCCCCCTGTAGCCGAAGAGTCGAAGACCTGGACTAGTGATGCGGATTGGGCGCGTCTGGATCAGGAGCCTTTGCGCGCCCGTTATCTCTTGCGCTCCATCATAATTATTGTGCTGGCTTTAGTGGTCTGGGCGGCATTCGCAACTGTCGATGAAGTCACACGGGGTACGGGGAAAGTCATCCCTACTCGACAAATCCAAGTAGTTCAAGCTGTGGATGGCGGCGTCATCTCTGCCATATTAGTCCACGAAGGCCAACATGTTGAAGCGGGACAATCCTTGTTTTTAATCGATAAAACTCGCTTTGTTTCGTCCTTACGAGAAAATCGAGTCGGATATTTGGCACTGCTGGCCAAGGCCGCGCGCTTACGCGCACTGGCTGAGAATACGCCTTTTCAGTTACCGCCCGAAATCGTCAAAGAAGACCCTAAGCTGGTGGAAGAAGAACGCAATATGTATAACGCGCGCCGCAGCCAACTGGATGCCCAGCTAAGTATTGCTCGGCAGCAGTTGGCGCAGCGTAATCAGGAATTGATTGAGATCAGATCCCGCCACGACGAGGCGGGGAAAAGCTATGAGCTCACTTCGAAAGAACTGGCTATGACCAAGCCATTGGCAGCTTCTGGCGCGGTCTCAGACGTTGAATTGCTAAGGCTAGAACGCGATGTTGGCCGCTACCGGGGTGAGCGGGATCAAGCCTCCGCACAAATTGTTCGCCTGCAATCTGCCATTGCTGAAGCCCAGCGCAAGGTGCAGGAACAGGAAATTACTTTTCGCAATGAAATGCGCAACGACCTAGGTGAGACGGTTGCCAAATTAAATGGCCTTTCAGAAGGCAGCACGGCGCTGAGTGACCGCGTTCTGCATGCCAACATCAAATCTCCGGTCAAGGGCACTATCAATCGCCTGTTGATTACAACCGTGGGTGGCGTATTGGAGCCTGGTAAGGAGCTTGCTGAGATCGTCCCGTCGGACGATGCCTTGTTACTTGAAGCGCGCATTTCACCTAAAGACATTGCTTTTTTGCGGCCAGGGCTCCCCGCGATGGTGCGCTTTACGGCTTATGATTTTGCTATCTATGGGGGGCTGGAAGCGGTCATCGATAACATTGCGGCCGATACTATTACCGATAAAGATGGGAACGCCTTTTATTTAGTCCGTGTGCGAACGCTGAAATCCGCTTTAGGCAAATCGATGCCGATCCTGCCGGGTATGGTGGCTGAAGTAGACATTTTAACGGGTAAGAAAAGCATCCTTTCGTATTTGCTCAAACCGGTATTGCGCGCCAAGTCGCATGCATTTACGGAGCGCTAAAGCGTGAAGCGCCCTGTGTTTTTGACTGCTCGTGCACACCCAATTCCTCGCTGGGTGGAAGCATTTCCGGATGCTTTGCAGATATGCGGTCCCAGCGTTTATACGATAGATTCCGCACAGTTAATCAATGCGTCTGTGATCTGGCTGCATATCGCCGAGGAAGGCGTGACAGGATCGACTTGGGTCAGCAAAGTACGCACTGTTGTTGCACAAACGCCGATCGTAGTCTTGTCAAATGTGCCGGATAACGCACAAGGCATGGCGGTACTGGCCGCGGGAGCATCCGGGTATTGCAGTGCATTATCGCTTCCCGCAATACTACGTCAGGTTTCCGGGGTAGTGCTCAACGGGGGGTTATGGGTAGGGCCCCAGCTTATGCGCCGCTTTATGCAAGGACTTGCCGCGCGTGACCATGACTTGTTCGAGCCCCCACTGGACCGACTCACCCAGCGCGAACGCCAAGTCGCTGAAGCTGCTTCGCGTGGCTCAACCAACAAGGAAATCGCCCGCGCGATGGGTATTACCGAACGCACCGTCAAAGCACATTTAGGTGCTGCTTTTGAAAAACTCGGCGTGCGTGATCGCATGCAGCTCTCCCTTCTTGTCAATGGTGTCGAAGCCTTGACACATGCAGGGCAAAAGATTCTCGCCTGACTGTACTTCGGTCCAATACGGAAGTCAGATTTTGTGCCGTAAAGCTAAGTAGAAGCGCCCGATTGGGCCATTACTTAGAAAGAGCCGCAATATGGACACCAGCGTTACCACCCCCCAAACAATCGCCACCGTTATCTCGGTTGAAGGCCAGGCTTTCGCCCGTGACCCGGCAGGGCAAATGCGGCCACTCCATCCCGGTGATGTGCTTCGGGAAGGTGACACCATCATCACCCCACCCGGCGGCCAAGTGCAACTTGCATTCACTGATGGTCACTTGCTAACACTGCTACCGAACGAAACATTTCAGTTCAGCGCTGAGACATCGCCTAATACACGCCCAGAAGTCGCCGAAGCCTCATTGCCCGCCGGAGAAGCCGATCGCGTCATCCAGGCGTTGAACCGCGGCGAAAACATCGATGATTTGCTCGATCCTACAGCTGCCGGCCTTGAAGGTGGAGGTCCAAACTCAGGTAGTAGTTTTGTGCGATTGTTACGGATTGTTGAAGGGGTCGGCACAGAGGGGATCCAATTCAGTGGAGGGGCATCCCACGAAGGCCTATCGCTGCAGGACGAGACCCCTGCGGTGGCTGGATTAAACCCTCCCAATACATTAGTTACGTCAGTTACAGATTCCAATGTAGCCACACTCACCAGCGCCACCGCCAACCTGACCGAAACCAATGCTGTATTGTCGACTGGCGGCACGCTAGTGCTCACCGATCCGGACGCCATTCCCGCGACGGTGGTCGCGCAAACCGCCACTGCCGGCACTTATGGCGGTTTCAGTATCAACGCCAGCGGCGTCTGGAGCTATACGACCAGCAGCGCATTGGATGCACTGCAAGCCGGGCAAGTGGTGACTGAAGTGTTTACCGTCGCTACCACCGATGGGGGCAGTGCTTCGGTGACGGTCACCATTGCGGGGACCAACGACGCAGCAGTCATCACCGGCTCCAGTACCGCCTCCCTGACCGAGACCAATGCGGTGCAGTCGACCGGTGGGTCGCTGTCTGCGACCGACGTCGACAGCAGCAATGCCTTTGTGGTGCAGACCGGCGTGGCTGGCTCCAACAACTACGGCAGTTTCTCGATCAATGCCGCGGGGGTGTGGACCTATACGATGAACTCGGCGCACAACGAGTTTGTCGCGGGGACGAATTACACCGACAGTATTACGGTGACTACGGCTGATGGTACGCCACAGGCCATTACCGTGACCATCGCCGGCACCAACGACGCGGCAGTGATCACCGGTACCAATACTGCAGCGCTCACCGAGACCAATGCGGTGCAGTCGACCGGTGGATCATTAAGTGCCACTGACGTCGACAGCAGCAATGCGTTCGTGGTGCAAACTGCGGTGGCCGGCTCCAACAACTACGGCAGCTTCTCGATCAATAGCGCAGGCGTGTGGACCTATACGATGAACTCGGCGCATAACGAGTTCGCCGCGGGGACGAATTACACCGACAGTATTACGGTGACGACTGCTGATGGTACTGCGCAGGTGCTGACAGTGACGATTGCGGGGACTAACGATGCGGCGGTGATCACCGGGACCAGTACTGCTGCCCTGACCGAGACCAATGCAGTGCAGTCGACCGGTGGGTCCTTGTCTGCGACCGACGTCGATAGCAGCAATGCCTTTGTCGCTCAGACCGGTGTCGCTGGAAGCAACAACTACGGCAGTTTCTCGATCAATAGCGCAGGTGCGTGGACCTATACGATGAACTCGGCGCATAACGAGTTTATTGCTGGGACTAATTACACCGACAGTATTACGGTGACTACTGCTGATGGTACTGCGCAAGTCC
>JANLZE010000117.1:0-3252 GCA_031366105.1 Thiobacillaceae bacterium
CCCGTTTGGAAACCAGCCCGTAGCCCATTACCGCTGCTGACTACCCACTAACCCCTATTCGCTATCCCCTTGTACACTACCCACTAACCTCCAGGAACCCGGAAGATGAGTCTCACAATTGAACAAATCGCCGAAGAAGCGCTTGCCCTCCCTAGCGAAGCACGGGCTTTGCTTGCTGATCGCCTTGTTGAAAGTCTTGACCCCTTGGAGGACGGCTATATACGGCAACTGTGGGTTGCTGAAGCGCGCACTCGCCGTGATGACGTCAGGAATGGTCTGGTTAAAACCATTCCGGGTCAGGAAGTGCTGGATCGCGTTAGGAAAATCTCTCACCATGTCTGGTAACAAAGCTGGCAGATCATTACTCAGTCGTGAACGCTTTGTAGGAGCGGCTTTAGCCGCGAAAAACGAGAATTGGTGCTGACCCCATTGATTGAGAATAGTGGAGGTATGGTATGAAAACGGTTGATCGCATTTATGAGGAAACAAGAGACTTACCCGAAACGGTGCAGAGAGAAGTGCTCGATTTTGTCGAGTACTTGGCGCATAAACTTCAAAAAAAAACGCTGGCTGGTCTGAGCTATCCGTGGCGGCTGCGTTGCGTGGTTTAGAAGACGAAGTGTGGCCTGAGTATCGGTATGAGGATATCCGCTAATGACTAATCCCTACCATGCCAACCACTTCGCCATATTCCACGGGAGATGAGGTGAGCAAGAACAAACTGATCGTCCAAGAGATGGTTGTATCGCTGACGCGAATCAATGACAGCGACTTCATTTCCCTGACCGACATCGCCCGCGTTAAGAACCCCACCGAACCCAAGGATGTGGTGAAGAACTGGCTGCGCAACCGCTCTACCATCGAGTTTCTTGGTTTATGGGAAAGAATCAACAATCCGGACTTTAAAGGGGTCGAATTCGACCCCTTAAGGAATGCAGCAGGCTCTAACAGCTTCACGCTTTCGCCTAACAAGTACGATATTATTCGCTCAACCTCACAATGACGCAGTGTTTGTTCCGCTTGAACCCAGGAGATCGACCATGCACACTTTATCCCTGCCATACCCTGATGATTTGCTGGTGACATCCGGCAAAGCCCCACAAGCTTTGGAAGAAGAGCTGGCATTTCTGCTGGCAGCCAAGTTGTTTGAGGTTCACCGCCTTTCATTGGGCAAGGCGGCTGAGTTTTGCCGCATGAGCAAACTGCGCTTCATGTTTGAGCTGGGGCGTTTGCAAGTACCGGTGATGAATCTGGATGATGATCAAATTGCCGATGAGTTGCGTGATGACTAATCAAACTATAGTGGGTGACAGCAGCCCACTGATAGCCTTGGCGATTATTGGCCAACTTGAACTCCTGCCCAAGCTATATCAGCGGGTGATGGTGCCGACGATGGTATGGGAAGAGGTGACTGTTCATGGCGCTGGATTACCTGGCGCGTCAGCGGTAAGCCAGCTTGCTTGGCTGGAAATTCAAGCCCCGACTCCCGAGTTGTTGCAGCCATTGGAAATTCTGGTAGATCGCGGCGAGGCGCAGGTTATTGCCTTGGCTCTCAGCATGCCTGGAAGTACGGTGCTGTTGGATGATGCGCAGGCACGGCGCGTGGCGGAACGTTTCGGCGTGATTCGGATTGGCACTTTAGGTATATTGCGCCGAGCCAAAAAAACCGGCTTGATAGGAGCGATCAAGCCCTATCTCATACAGTTGCAGGACAATGGAATTTACATTCGTAAAAACCTGATCGATGCGGTTTTGCGTGATGTGGGCGAATTAGCTTGATGCGCAGCAACCCGCATAAGACGCTACGCTTTTCCGCCCTACAATACTGGAAATTTACTTAAGGTAGTGCCATGGTGCCTAGCCCCATTGATTACCCACTAACCCCTATTCGCTAACAACTAATCGCTAAAATGCCCATCATCGAAGTCAACCACGTCACCAAGGAATACAAGCTCGGCCAGCTGCACAGCCTGAAAACCACCGCCCTCAACCAGTGGCGGCGGCTCACCGGCCAGCCGGTTGAAGAACGCGCCCCGTTCAAGGCGCTGGACGACGTCAACTTCAGCATCGAAGCAGGCGAAGTCGTCGGTATCATCGGCCACAACGGCGCCGGCAAGAGCACCATGCTCAAGCTGCTCGCCAACATTTCAAAACCTTCCAGCGGCAGCATCACCGTCAAAGGCAAAGTAGCGCCGCTGATCGAAGTCGGTGCCGGCCTGGTCGGCGACCTCACCGGGCGCGAAAACATCTACCTCAACGGCGCCATCCTCGGCATCTCCAAAGCAGAAATAAATCGCAAGTTCGACGATATCGTCGCCTTCGCCGAACTGGAAGAATTCATCGACACCCCGATCAAACGCTATTCCTCGGGCATGCAGGTGCGGCTGGGGTTTTCCATCGCCACCAGCGTGGAATCGGACATCCTGATTGTGGATGAAGTGCTGGCCGTGGGGGATCTGGCGTTTCAGCGCAAGTGCTTTGACCGGATGGAGGATTTGATCAAACGCCAGGGAAAAACCGTGCTGATCGTGAGCCACAACATCAGGCAAATCGAGCGGATATGCGAGCGTGTAATTCTGATGGGCCATGGAAAGATCGCTGCCGACGGCCTAACGATAAAAGTTTGCGAATTGTTTTATGAGCAAAGCAATTCAAAGATTCAGACTCAGGCACAGCACGCTGCTTCCGCCAGGGTAACAGGTTCGGGTGAGGTCACAGTTGACAGCATCGAAATCCTCGACGACCTGGGCAACGTAATAACCGAAATTGAATCTGGCGGCAAACTCCGCATCAGGATCAGGTTCACGCTACTACACAACATTGAGAGCCTTGAAATCGTTGCAGGAACCCACCGCACCGATTTCATTTACATCAGTTCCGCCAGCACACGTGAAGTATTGCCAAACGCGGCATTTAGCCAAGGCTCGCATGAAATTGAATACATAGTGCCCAGCTTTCCCCTCGTTGCAGGCACCTATTCTGTACGACTGGTCTTTGTGGACAAAAACTTGCGCTTCCTTTTCAACGGTGAATCACTGAAAACGTTCACTGTGAGGGCCAAGCGAATGGAGAATCTGAATAATCAATGGAAAACAGTCAGCCTACCGACTGAGTTTTGCATAGACGGAAAAAATTATGCTGTGCCTTGATAAAATAAACTGGGACCTGCTATTCATGAAGGCAATCAAGTGACCCTTCTCGCAGGCATAGTTGATCCCGATGTGGCACATGTCAGCCAGTTTATGGAAGGCA
>JANLZE010000062.1:0-5780 GCA_031366105.1 Thiobacillaceae bacterium
GATTAACGAGTTGCTGCGCGGGATTTAAGGCTGATAATTTTTGGCGGGGTGTCTGGACACGATTTTCGATGTGACGGACCCCACGCTTTGTTGGCATAGCCGCTTACGTCTAGGAACTGAAAGTCTCAGTTATGCCAGTTGCAGACATTCACTGATTACAAATGAACGTCAGCCGCTGACTCTAAAGCAGACAATAACGTGGGGCTAACCGGCCTGCGAGGTTTTTTGCGCAGGACCGGTTGAGCGTAGTGTTATATCTTGGTGTGGTCATTAAGGTCGTGTAGCCAATTGCTCATATCCGAGGAGTACAGAAGGGCTAAATCCTTCGAACTCCCACCTTGGAAGCTTTCGCGTGCCATCTTGGTAGCTTTTGAGCAAGGGTTCTAGGTCTGTCACAGATTCAATTGCGATTAGACCTTTTGCATTATTGAAATAAGCTTTTGAAACTGACCGTGCGAACACCTCGAAAGCGCCATTAAAATGCCCAAGACAAAGCAATGTTTCTGGCCACCACTTCTTGTAATGGTTCTCGGCTTCAACCTCGGCTCGCATGAAGGCGATAAAGTCTGCCTGCATTAAATACCGCAATTCGATTCCAGTACCGTTACACCGCTCTTTCAACAGGTCCGCTCTAAGTGACAGCCTACGAAGATCCAGTCTCTTGTTGCGGTTCTCTAGGGAGCGTAGATACTCCCGAAGCACAACATAGCTGACCATGACATTTCGCCCATAATCAGAGTTGCCCGGAAGATAATAGTGTTGCTCTAGGGAAACACTGATTTATTCCCCACGCTGTGCCTAAATTTGAGCGGTGTCTGTCAGAATTCAGTTGTCCTTCTCACGGGTGATTTTGCGATGCAAACGAGCTTCTCCGAACTGGAATACGCCACCAAGAAGAAACAGACCCGGCGTGATCGTTTTCTTGCCGAACTCGAAACCATCACACCTTGGACTGCACTCGAACAGTGCATCGCCCCTTTCTACCCGAGCGACGGTGGCCCCGGTCGCCCGCCCAAAGGATTGACCCGGATGTTGCGGATGTACATCGCACAGCAATGTTTCGGTTTCTCCGACGAAGGCACGGAAGACGCCATCTACGATAGTCAGGCAATCCGCCGTTTCATCGGCATTGATCTTGCCCGCGACGCCGTGCCTGACGCCACCACCCTGCTGCATTTCCGCCACCTGCTCGAACGCCATCAGCTCACCGAATCCATCTTCAACACCATCAACGCCCACCTGGCCGAGAAAGGCTTATTCCTGCGCGAAGGCACGATTGTTGACGCCACGCTAATTGCCGCACCACCCTCGACCAAAAATAAAGCGGGCGAACGCGACCCCGACATGCACCAGAGCAAGAAAGGCAACCAGTGGTACTTCGGCATGAAGGCGCACATCGGTGTGGATGCGCACTCGGGCCTGGTGCATACCGTCATTGGCACAGCGGGCCATGTCAGTGACATCAGCCAGGCGCAAGCCCTGCTGCATGGCGACGAAGTCGTGGCGTTTGGGGATGCGGGGTATCAGGGTGTCGAGAAGCGCGAAGAGCATCTGGAAACGCCGGTTACCTGGCATGTTGCGATGCGTCCCGGTAAACGTCGTGCCCTGGACAAATCACCCGAGGGCGAACAGCAGGAATGGCTCGAACAGGCCAAGGCCAGCATTCGTGCCAAGGTCGAGCATCCGTTTCACGTAGTGAAGAATCTGTTTCGTCATCGCAAGACCCGCTATCGGGGACTGGCCAAAAACGCGGCGCAGTTGTTCTCGCTGTTTGGCCTGGCGAATCTGATGCTGGCGCGTCGATGGTTGCTTAACCCTCAGGGGCAAGTTGCGTCCTGAAAGTGGGATATGAGCAGAAAATCGCTCAAAACGCACTGCATTGATCGAAAAGCAAACCAGCTTGCTGGCTTGCTTCGTCAAGATCCCGCAGATTTCTCGGGAGCGGTGAATTGTTCAGCGTCTCCCTAGACATACAAGGATAGCTGGCATCAGGCTGAATCGTCCTCTATGCGGCAATCTATCCAATGTCAGCAACTGGCACGGACCTGACCCATAGTGCGGCAATTTTTCAAGAATTTCGATGACAGCTATCGGTCGGGAAGTGGACCGAGTCCGCTGGGATACATTTTCAAAGGGATGGTAAATTCTGGGCTAGCCACTCACGATCATTTCGATATAGCCACGAAACCCCGTTGCCTGGTACTGTTCGCAACTTCTTGATGGGCACGCCTCTGAATCGATCAATTAGCCCAAGAAAATTTGTCCGATAATCATCTCTTCGACGCTCAAAATCCATTCTTCGCCACGTATCACGTATTGCAGGAAACCGGGCCATAATATCCTTCAAAAGCGTTTTCTTGATTCCGGTTTTTCGCAGTATTTCATCGCGCGAAAATCCTTGAATGATCATTTCCAGAATTTCTTCCCCAAATTCCGTATTGATCACACGCGAGCGCCGCTGATAAGCAATCCCTTCCTGTTTTCCAACGCGAATAGCAGCGCATAGTGGAATTCCAATAGCCAAAGCTGCACTACTGATCGACCTGCGTTCGACTTCGATAAGACGCTTAAGCTCCGACTTCCACTCTTCGCACACCATCTCTTGCAAGGCATCAGTTCCGCCTTTGATATGAACTTGACGAACCCGTTCATAGGCGGTATCAAATTCAACAACTGTCTCGAACAGAAAAGCAATAAGCAATATATGCTTCACCGGATGTCGTCGCCAATCAAATTGGCGCATCAGCAATCCCAGCATGCCGGCATGCTCACTTTGAACATCCTGAGTGATCTCGAAACCCGGGATATTTTCCATCCCGCGATAGTATTTCAGGAACAATCGTCGAACCAGAGCAAGCTTGACTGACCCATCTGTAAACAGCCATTCCCGTTCCTTAGCGCGCAGTAAATAAGCATAGCGAAGCAACTGGTGATCGTAATGCTGTCTGCCAAGTTGCGCAAAGTGCGCGCTGAGTTCGGCAATCCAAAGCAATTTTATCTTCATGGTGGGTGAGCTAGTTGTCGGCCCAGCCCATTTTCCTTCTGTCAAATCCTCCGGCAACCACCATCGACGCAGGTCTTTAGGCTGGTACTCTCTCTTCAATGCTTGGAGTATTCTGCGATGCTTGCGGCATATCCAGACTGACGGCCATTGGTGTTCCATGTGCCATCTGCTGACAAAATATTTCTTCAGATCGTCATTTATACAATCCTGACAGGATTTCAGAGGAAAGAAGGCTCCCAACCGACTTGGCAAAAGACCAAGCGCAGATTTCACTTTCTCGACAGAGCTGCCACGCATCAATGCGAGTACATTGCCTGCGCCTACCGCATGCTGGAATGGCGCGAAGAATCCGAGGAGAGTGCGTTCATATGCCAGTTTTTCTGCATCTCCAATCTGTCCTTGGGTGATCTTAACAAATTGGTCAAGGTGGGACGGAAAATCGTACCTGAGCCCTGCGCGCCAGTCTCCGAAGAGTTGGATACTGGATTGCCTGGCAAGTGAATTCCCGCTAAGGCGATGATATCGCGCAGCCCAGCTAAACAACGTCTCTCCCTCCGTCAGCAATGGCAGAAAGGCAGGATATGCAGCAAACATCTCATTAGAACTATCAGGTGCTGGGTCCATTTCAGTTGTTCCTGAGATCGCCAGTTAGTGAGAGGGGGAATTCTTCACCAGCCATTTAAAATCATGTCGTCGGTCCAAATGAAACTACCTCTGAGCTAGCCAACCTGTTACAGGTATTCGCCACCTATCAATCCGGCCCTTAGCCAGACTTCAAATAATTTGACTGTGACAGATCGGGCTTGTCTTTTGGCTAGCGGTCAATTGGCTTTCTTTTTCGGTAGTTTGCAGTATGTAACGCTGCTCACGCCTTAGACGATGGCTAAATTTAACTGCCATACGTCCGGTAGCTGAATTCACTTCATGTGGTGATAATTGTCGAGGTCGCCGAGCACCGCTACCACGTCCACTTTTTGGCTTTTTCATTTCTTGAAACACCCCGATAATGGTCGCACCCGTGGAACGAACCAAACTCTCCAAGGCATCATATGTAACGTTGCCAACGGTTGCGCTATCAGCGAGCGACTTTCCCTCAACGAAAAACGCCACGGCGGCTTTTTCCAGCCCCGGCCAGCTAGCACCATTTAGGTTAGGCAATCCCATACCCCGTAGCCGGTCACATACCGCCGCATAGCTTGTTGCGAGAGCATTCGCGGTTTTTGAGTAACTGCCATGCGACTTGAGATAGGCAGACCTAAGTTTCTCGTTTTCGATTGTCCGAGATGCCTTGCAAGGGTGTTTTGATGGTACTGCCGCATCGGATCGAATCAATGCATTCAATGCATCTTCTGGTGTTCCGAAGAGAAGTGATAAAGCCAACATGTATGCTGCTACTGATGACGAAGCAGTCGCCATAAACAGTACGCCGTCCATTTGAATAAGCATCTCACCTTTGCGTTTGTCCGCTAGCGTAGGCAGGACCGTGGCCAACCATTCTCTACCGAACTCAGCCACGATGGCATCGCTCAACAATGGAGCATTAACCCTTCCAGCGTGAGTTTGAAAGCCACGCGCCGCAGCTCTATCTCTCAAGATAGCAGAGACATGTTTAACGCTGAACGGCTCATCACGCACCAGTAACGCAGATGAAATAGCCAGAAAAGCATTAATAAATGGGTTGTCGAGAGTATTTCTTACCCACGACTCTGAAACAGAGCGGCTCTTGTTCAGAATCTGTTCGGGCGCCTCCAGGTATGCTTGTTCACTCTCCATATAGAGTAGAGGAACCTTATGTTCCGGACACCACAGTAATCCTGGTACTTGATGCGCGCGGTGCCAATAGCTTATGCCATGCGACGCTTGATCTTGTTTCACGCATTCTATACAGTAGTATGCGCCTGGACGAGCAACGCGCATCGCTGTACTCCAAAGCATATTCCGGTTCTCTTCGCTGCCATGTTGGAGATCGGGAAAGTATGAAGTAATCCCTCGGCGCAACGGCAATGTCGTGTGTTGCTTAACAAATGTTGAAATCTCGGTTTGAGCAATCTTGCTGAGCAACTCCAGACAGGATACCTCTCGCCTTGATTTGTCACTTACGCCATCCCACTGCGCCATCATCAGCACAATCTCAGACTCCTTGACCGCTCCATTGAGCCGCATCACACACCCAAGATAACCTCGATCAATTTCACCTGGTAGTAACATGGGGGCAAGTAGCATGGTCAAGTTCCGAAGGGCAGGTTATTTGAGGTCTTCTGGGTAGCCGCTTGGTAGCAGTCAATCGCACGAAGGAGATTCGCAAGCGCCATGGCGTGTTCGTTCGTTCCATCCCAGACATCTTTGACTGCCTTCCAAAGCAGTTCTTCGCTTCCGCGGGTCCCCTGTTGCAACTGGACCACTTTTGCAAATTTGCAAATCTTCTCGACATTCGGAGAGACGCGCTTGACCTTGCCAGCGAGTATCCGGCTGACCTGTGATGTATGAACACCCGTTGCATCGCCGATGGACTTAAGCCCAATATATCTAGACCTTACGGAAACCATAAGGGCATCTAACTGCTGCCGGCAGACAGTATCAAGCAACATGATGGGAAGAAATTAAGATTTGCATATTTGCAAATATAATTGCAAATACACTGAAATGCAAGTCAGAAGATTGTAGTGAAAGCGATGGTTAAGACTTTCCGGACCAACGGATACGCTTATATTGTCAATTTCAAAACAAATCGAGGTACTATTTGCGCTTCAGTTATGAATTTCCGGCTGTCAAACAG
>JANLZE010000074.1:0-1044 GCA_031366105.1 Thiobacillaceae bacterium
GGTTTCTTGAAGGCCAGATTGGCTGGTGTGTTGCACAAAATTCCCTCACCCAATGCACGGCGGGCGGTAATTGCGTCTGGGCTACCGCTGTCAGTAGGCATTACCGCGTTTAATCAATTGAATGTCTTTCGCGAGATGGTGGACCGTTATTTGAATGACATCACCAATGAAGACGCGCTTGGTGGTTTGGTTTTGGAGTTCGAGACTTGGGCCCGCGAGAATGCAAAGAACATCGTCAAGGGAATGCCCGATCAGGAACAATTGAACAAAATTCGCCCTCAATGGCTTCGCGGCGGCTCACTGCGGAAGATCGTCGAAACCTGTGGGCCCGCGTCTACTGACATCTGCACCGAACTCTATGGATACCAACTGCCGTGGCTCTTCCACTCAATTGCGCAAAAACTCGACAAGTCAGTCGAAGAAAATCGTGTTGAGGCACTTGCAAAGGTTGGGCTCCTTGTTGAACTTGGCCTACCCACTGAAGCGGCTGCAAAAGTGTTTTTGGCGGGTGTGCGGTCCCGTGCAGCATCAGTGGAGTTGAGCGCTTTCGTAATCGATCCATCCGCAAGTGTGTCAAGGATTCGTAAAGCTCTGTTGGATTCTGATACCGTCACAGCGCTTTTTGCCATTGTGGCGGCATCGACTTTCGAATGGCTTCAGCTTCTTTCCGCAGAACACGGCACGCCTGAGATTGCGCCCCCACAATGCGCAAGATTCCGCTTAGAAGTACCCGATGACATCAACACTCTTCATGCGCGCCAACTACAGCTACACAATTATATTTATCTTTGTTCAACTGACGCGAGGTTCAAATATAGAGTTCGAGCAACAGAGGAACTGCCCTTCGATAAATTTGGGGACGATCCGCGCTTCGTTTTTTCACGCGATGGTGACGCGTGGGTTCAACAGTGCCGTGATCCTCGTATCTGACAAAAAGGGGGCGCTACCCCTTTGCAACGCTTGAGGGGCCAGCGTCAATTGTTTTGGGAAATACTCACCTCAACCCGTTAACCGTTCACGCGGCATGATTTAGCACAAAAACGG
>JANLZE010000124.1:0-1802 GCA_031366105.1 Thiobacillaceae bacterium
CTGAAATGACCGCACGCATACGCGAATACAGCGCCCTTTTCCCGTGGCTGGTCAGCGAAGTCGGCGGCCGCGTGGTTGCTTATGCCTACGCCACGCGCTGGCGCAGCCGCGCAGCCTACGATCAAACGCTGGAAACCACTATCTATGTCGACAGAGCCTGCACCGGCCGCGGCATTGCCCGGCCGCTGTATGTCGAGTTATTGCGTTTGCTGCAGGCGCGCAGCGTGCACGCTGCGGTCGGCTGCATCGCGCTGCCCAACGATGCGAGCGTTGCCATTCACGAGCGGTGCGGCTTCGTCAAGGTCGCGCATTTTCCGCAAGTGGGACGCAAGTTCGAGCGTTGGGTGGACGTGGGCTTCTGGCAGATTACATTTCCCTCGACCTGACTGCGTAACAACATAGCGGTCCGACGCATTGCGGTCGTCAATGCGCATTCAGGAACAAATTATGCTTCGTGCGCATTTCGCGGAACGTGACCGGTGGTTTCGCGATAGCGTGACCGATGCCGGGATGCTACATGGATAGGGTTTTAGTTTACCTTAATCGGTCACGCTTTCGGTGAAATCGCGGTCACGCTTTGGTGAAACGGCGGTCACGATGGCGTGAAATCGGTGGCATGTTGTCGCAGTTCGGGCCGTCACGATGGGGTTTTCTCCGGTTTACGTTGCGATTCTCCCGCCAGCGGCAACTTGTGCGCCGCGTGTAGCACCCGGTCGAGGATCGCATCGGCCAAGGTCGGATCGTTCAGATACGCATGCCAATGCTCCACCGGCAGTTGGCTGGTAATCAGCGTTGAGCGCGTGCCCACGCGGTCATCAAGCACCTCCAACAGATCATTGCGCTCGGCCTGGTTCAGAGGCGCCATCCCCCAGTCGTCGAGGATCAGCAGATCCGTTTTGGCCAGCACCGCGAGCCGCTTGCCAAAGCTGCCATCGCCATGGGCAATGCGCAGTTCTTCGAACAATCGTGGTGTGCGCACATACGCCACTGAAAGGCCCTGCCGGCATGCGGCGTTGCCCAAAGCGCACGCCAACCACGTTTTGCCGCAGCCGGTGGCGCCGGTCAGGATTAAATTCTGATGCGCACGAATCCACTGGCAACTGGCCAACTGCGCAATCAGCGACTTGTCCAGTTTGCGTCCGCCGCCATAGCGTACATCCTCAAGGCAGGCTTGAGCGGATTTGAGCTTCGCCTCGCGTAAGAGCCGGGTGACGCGGCGATTGTCGCGCCAGCTCTGCTCGCGATCCACCAGCATCGAGAAGCGCTCATCGAACGACAGATCTGCCGAGGCGGCAATGCGTTGCTGTTCCTCGAACGCAGCGGCCATGCCGGGCAAGCGCAGGGCCTTGAGGGTTTGTAGCGTCTGTTCCATCAACATCGGGGTTTCTCCTTGGGGTTAGTGGTAATAGTGCGGACCGCGCACATTGGCGTGCTCGGGCAGTGCGAGCTCGGCTTGCGCCGGTGGCGTGACGGGTTGGCGATCCAGTCCCTTATCCAGAATCGAGGCCACCGAGCGATAGCGGTAGGTGCCAATGGCCAGCGCGCGGATACACGCCGCCTCCATACGTTCGCCACCGAAGTTGCGCGCCAATCGCATCAGCCCGAGGCAGGAGCGGTATCCCTGCTCAGGATGTTGTTTCTCCAACAGCAGCCGCTTGACCAGTTCGCCGGTCGCCGGCCCCACCGAGGCCGCCCAGTTCATCAGTTTGCCGGGCGACCACTCGGCGTGCGCCCGATGCGAGGCCGGCATGTGATCGGCAATCGTCGAGTAGTAGCCCTTGTGGTGGTTGCGCGGATGAATC
>JANLZE010000003.1:0-2241 GCA_031366105.1 Thiobacillaceae bacterium
GCGCTCAAGGCCGGAAGCATCACGCAGTTGTCGGTCCACAAGCCCGCCATCACGATCTTCTTTCGACCCGTTGCTCGAACCGCTTTCGCTACCCTATCGTCCCGCCATGCATTGATGACGGTACGGTCAATCGGCTCGATGTTCGGAGCCGCCACTTGCACTTGCTGCAACAGCGGACCGGCGTAGGCCTGCGCGGTAATGGTCGTGATGACAATAGGAACCTTGAAAACATGCGCCGCCTTGGCAAGGCCCGCCGCATTGTTGACAAGAGAGTCGATGTCGGTGGAGCGGGTGGCAAATGCGTACTGGGGCTGATAGTCGATCAGAAGCACCACGCTGTTTTCCGGCGTCAGCTGATCCAGCACGCGGTTCGGCGCGTGTTGCGGTGCCGCGTGCGCAACAGAGAGTACGCATAGGGACGATACGAAAACGATCAGGTGGTTCAGTAGGCGTTTTATCATTCAGTTCTCCTTGGATTGACGATTGCCCCGGTAGGTGTGTCGCTGGTAAGTCGCCGCAAAGGAAGCCACTGTAATTAATGCGCGTTCGCTAGACAATCTAGCCATTAGGAATAACAATAGTGAGCAATGCGACCGAATCGGCGACCGCCATCCACAGCTTGCTTACAAGCGTTTTGTCGCGTCGCACAAACGCGCTCGTTCTCTAAGGCTGGGAGCCTACTGGGCATCAGTGGCAGCGCGGTGAGCAAGCTGGTGTCGCAATTGGAGATCGAGGTCGGATCGAAGTTGTTGACCCGTACAACTCGGAGCGTCGCACTCACGGAGGCAGGAACGGAGTTCTACCGCTCCACGTCCGACCTGCTGGACGAGCTCGAACGTGCCGTTGAACTCGCCCGCCAGGAAACGGCGATAGCCCGCGGCACTTTGCGGGTGTCTGTGCCAAGCTCATTCGCGGTGCGTTGGCTTGCCTCGCGGCTGCCGACTTTCCAGCGCAATCACCCTGCGCTCGAGCTCGACATCGAACTCGACGACCGTCAGGTCAATCTGACCGAACAAGGCTTCGACTGCGCTATTCGCATAGCGACAGGCTTGCCGGATTCGTCCCTGGTCGCCAAGCCGCTAGGCCATGTCCACCGGGTGGTGGTTGCATCCCCCGCCTACTTGCGTCAAGCGCCGCCTCTGCGCAGGCCGGCGGATCTTGCCCAGCACCGTTGCCTGATCTACTCGCTCTCGGACGCTCAGAATGAGTGGCCGCTTCAAGATGCCGAGACACGAAGTACTTCTGTGGCGGTGTCCGGTCACTAATGCCACCAGCCTACAGGCACAATACAGGTCGATGATCGTGGAACCATCCGCGTGATGGATGGTGAGCAACTCCTGGCGGCATTGCAACAATGAAGCATAACCCGGCAGTCGAGCGGGATTGGCCGAAAGCGGCGTTTGTTATGTCCTATGGTAAATTAAACATTCAGGGTTCCGGCCATATTCCGTGGTCGGTCGCCCCTCACTTCTACGTTATGCCTCATAAAAATATATGGCTCAAATAAGGAAGGCGAGAATCGAAGATGCGGCTAGCTTGGTTGAGCTTTTCAAACAGCTCGATGAAGAAACCAACTTTATGCTTTTTGGCCCTGGGGAGCGAACCATTACCGTCGATCAACAGGCGGATCGACTCAAGGCATTTGAAGACTCTTCAACAGAAGCAATGTTCGTAGCTGAAAACGACGGCACTATTCTGGGATTTGCTGTTGGCATCGGTGGTTCCGCGAACCGAAACCGCCATTCAGCATATATCGTAATCGGCGTACTCAGAGGTTACTGGAACAAAGGTATAGGCCGAGAACTGATGCAAAGTTTAGAAGTTTGGGCCAAGGCTAAGAATTTGCACCGCTTGGAGTTAACCGTCATGGTTCACAACACACAGGCTGTCGCGCTTTATGAAAAATGCGGCTTCGAGCGAGAAGGAATCAAGCGTGATGCTTTGCGGGTAGAAGGAAAATACGTGAGCGAAATCTATATGTCGAAATTAATATGAGGCATAACAATGCGTTCAACACCGACTCGCAAAAGTGGCGCTTCGCACCGCTTTTGCTCGCGGGTTACCTTGGGTTTGACCAGTGCTGCCTGGCCGCTTTCACTCACGCCATGCACAGCAAAAATTGTCTTGGCGAGATCTATGCCGATGGTGATAATACTCATGACTTTCCCCTCCTGGTGGTGTTGATGAAATCGAGAAATTCCATCATGGCACTTTTGATGCCGTTCGCGGCAACTTCGCCGC
>JANLZE010000139.1:0-19024 GCA_031366105.1 Thiobacillaceae bacterium
CTGGAGTGCCTACTTCGGCCTGTTTAAGTACGCCTATGATCTGGCTGTCGGTAAAACGCGATTTCTTCAAGGGAACCTCCTCGGGTTAGATTACGAGAAAATTCCACTTCTGGCTGCTACTGATTTAGGGGGGGATTACCAGCCAAACTTCAGGTCTAACTTCATTCCTTCCGGAAGCGGCAAACTAAAAGAATGTGATTTCAGTTGAGGCGGACTAGCACAATGCCGCCGCCGGAATTATTTACACCCCCTAAAGCACTCAACCATCTATATAAATGCAACCAATTGTTTGGATTGACACAAAAATTATTATGTGGGGAGGGAATGCATATTGCTTATGTCGCTATAGCCGCACGTCTGCAAGCTCGGTCGAATTTCAAAACAGTTCGGGTAAAGGGGTGTCGATCTGTCTGTGCCAGATCATTTTTTGTACCGTAGCCTGCTTACCTTTTCTCCACAACGATAGGAAAAACAAATGAGGAAAGTTTTTATTGCTTTGTTGGCTCTACTAACGATTTTTTTGGGGTCCAGCGGTCAAGGGTTGGCAACGCCAATCACGGGGTTGTACTACGAAAGCTCACCTCAAAGTTGGGTAGGTGGTGGCGCAACGGTGCTAGTAACACCATCCAACAATTTTGATTTTATTGCTTATCGCAATTTTGACTCTGGGGTGTCCTTCGCAGTAAACGACTTCTCCACGAATCCAGACTTTTGGAGCACGCGGTGGTGGTATCTGGACTTTTCTGCGCCATTCGATCAACTACTTCAAGTTGGGCATTATTCGAATGCAACCCGTTTCCCGTTCCAGGACTTTAACGATCCTGGATTAGATTTCTCCGGAAATGGACGGGGCAACAATCAACTTTCAGGTTATTTTGATGTACAGGAAGTGAGTTACAGCCCCAATGGACAAGTATTGTCTTTTGCCGCGGACTTTACCCAGTTTGATGAAAATTTTGAAAGCCGATGGAACAAGGGAAGTATTCGATACAACTCCGTCATTCCTTTGCTTTCAGTACCTGAGCCACACTCGTTAGCGTTACTCGCAATTGGATCAGTGGGCTTGGTTGCCTCGTATCGCCGAAAGCGCACGTAAACCATATACCGAATAAAAGAGCCGAAATCCCGGCTCTTTTTATTCTTAGTTTGCGTTGAATGGCTTGGGTTACACGCCAGCCGCCTCCTTCAACGCAGCCGCCTTATCCGTCACCTCCCAGGTAAAGTCCGGCTCGTCCCTTCCGAAGTGACCATAGCTTGCGGTGCTGGTATAAATCGGGCGCAGCAAGTCGAGCATGTTGACGATACCGCGCGGACGTAAATCGAAATGCGCATCGATCAACTCGACGATCTTCGCTTCGGGGATTTTGCCGGTGCCGAAGGTATCGACCATCAGCGAGGTGGGTTTGGCGACGCCGATCGCGTAGCTGATTTGCACCATGCATTTGTCGGCGATGCCTGCGGCGACGATGTTCTTCGCCACATACCGCCCGGCATACGCGGCCGAGCGATCGACCTTGGACGGATCCTTGCCGGAAAACGCGCCACCGCCGTGCGGCGATGCGCCGCCGTAGGTATCGACGATGATCTTGCGCCCGGTGAGGCCTGCGTCGCCCATCGGCCCGCCGACGACGAAGCGACCGGTGGGGTTGACCAGATAGCGCGTCTCGGCGGTGAGCATTTCCTTCGGCAGCACCGGCTTGATGATTTCCTCGATCACCGCCTCGCTCAGTTGCGCGTGCGAGACTTCGGGATGGTGTTGGGTCGATAGCACGATGGTGTCGATGGAGTGCGGGACACCATCAACGTAGCGGATCGACACCTGGGATTTGGCATCGGGGCGCAGCCACGGCAAGCGGCCGTCCTTGCGCAATTCGGACTGGCGCTGGGTGAGACGATGCGCGAGATAAATCGGCATCGGCATCAGCACCGGGGTTTCGTTGCAGGCGTAGCCGAACATCAACCCTTGGTCGCCCGCGCCCTGATCGAGGTAATCGTCATGCGCGCGATCCACGCCCTGCGCAATGTCGGGCGACTGCTTGCCGACGGTAACGAGCACCGAGCAGGTGTTGTAATCAAAGCCGATGTCGGACGAGTCGTAACCGATACGCTTGATGGTCTGGCGCGCAACCTGGTTATAGTCGATCACAGCGGTCGTGGTGATCTCCCCGGCAATCACGCACAGACCGGTGGTGAGGAGTGTCTCGCAGGCGACGCGCGCGTGTTTGTCCTGGGTTAGAATTGCGTCGAGTACTGCGTCGGAGACCTGATCGGCCATCTTGTCGGGATGGCCTTCGGATACGGATTCGGAAGTGAAAATAAAATCTTTTTGCATGATGCGCTCCTTGCCCCTGTGTTGAGTAGCGCACTGCTCAGGGGACTTAACGAGCGGAGACGCTTTAGCTGTATTTGTATTCCGCCCGCAAGTTGTCAGCATTAACCCGGCGGCACCACTGCGTCATTATGGCAAGCTCTACGCACAACCGTCAACCTTAGCTTTGTGACATTCCTTCTCCGAATTCTTGCGTTGTTTCCGCTGCCTTTGCTGCATGGGCTAGGCATAGGCTTGGGGTGGCTGATCTACTGGGCGCCCGGTCGGCATTCTGCACGCCTGCGTAATAACGTGATTACCAGCGGCGTTTGTTCATCGTCTTCGCACTGTCGTCAACTGCTGCGCCGGGTGATCGGTGAATCGGGTAAAGCGCTATTGGAACTCGCGCCGGTGTGGATGCGGCCTTTTGACGACGTGCTCAAGCTGGTGAAGGCCACGCATGGCTGGGAGCATATCGACGCCGCGCGCGTCGCTGGGCGTGGGGTGATTATTATTGCGCCGCACATCGGCTGCTTTGAGATCATCAATCTGTATTACGCCTCGCAACAGCCCTTTACAGCGATGTATAAACCCCCTCGACAACCGGGGCTCGAAGCTGTCATGCTAGCGGGAAGACAACGGGGACAATCGAAGTTAGTACCCACCGACATGTCCGGCGTGCGTGCTTTGCTGAGCGCATTAAAACGAGGTGAAGGCATCGGCATTCTGCCCGATCAAGTCGCTTCCGCAGGCGATGGCGTATGGGCGCCTTTTTTTGGCCGAGCCGCTTATACCCCGACCTTGGTCGCCAGTCTGCAACGCAAAACCAATGCGGCGGCATTCTTCGTCGCCGCCGAGCGGCTGAGCTGGGGACGCGGTTATGTGTTGCATGTCACGCCCGTGAGCGAAACTTTTCCGGAAGATAAAACCGCTGCCGCCGTGCTGATAAATCGCGGGGTGGAAGACATGGTGCGTCGTTTTCCGGCGCAATATCTGTGGAGCTACAATCGTCACAAACAGCCCGGCGGCGCGCCCCCGCCGCCCACCCAAGACTCGTTCAGATGAAGCCGCCTTCGCTGTGGCAATGGCGGCTGATTCCGACCTGGCTAGGCGTGGCGTTTCTGTGGTTGTTGCATTGGCTACCGTTGTCGCTGCTCGCGCTCATCGGCACCGCGCTGGGTCGACTCGCCGCATCGGTGCCGAGCAAGCGTCGCCGAATAGTCGAAACCAATCTCCGACTGTGCTTTCCCGATGTTGCTGAAGCTACCCGCCGTGACTGGATGCGTCAAACTTTTTGTGCCGCGTCACGCGCAGCTTTAGAGCATGGCATTTTGTGGTGGGGCAGCGCCGCGCGCGTGCGACGGCTGGTGCGACTCGAACATCCGGAACTTATGCATGGCGACGGCGTGCGCCCGGTGATTTGGCTCGCGCCGCATTTTGTCGGGCTGGATATGGGCGGCATACGCCTGACGATGGACGCGCCGCTGGTGTCGATTTATTCGCGCGCGCGCAACCCGATCATGGGCAAACTGATGCTGCATGGCCGCACGCGGTTTTCTGATTCGATCATGTTTTCGCGCCACGACGGCGTCAAGCCTGTGCTGCGCGAAATCAAGCGTGGCCTGCCTTTTTATTATCTGCCCGACCAGGACTATGGCCCGCGTGATGCGGTATTTACGCCATTCTTTGGCATCCCCACCGCGACGGTTTCCGCGCTATCACGCATCGCCAAACTTACTAATGCGCAGGTCGTGCCGGTGGTCACGCGTCAACTGCCAGGCGGCCAAGGCTATGTACTGCGTTGTTATCCCGCCTGGGACAATTTCCCTAGTGCGGATATCCATGCCGACGTCGCACGCATGAATGCGTTTACCGAAGACCGCGTGCGTGAAATGCCCGAGCAATATCTGTGGCTACATCGCCGCTTTAAAACGCGCCCCCCCGGCGCGGCCAGCCTGTACGATGCACGCACAAAATGAAGCCGACCTGTTTGACAGCCAACTGCGCGTTCCCCTATAGTCCGCTCATGATTGCGAACGAAACTATTTTTAACATTGACGTTACCGGCAAACGACTGTGGCTGTGGAAACTCCTCCACCGCTGCGGCAATTTTTGTTGATTTAATCATCAACCGAAGCATCCGCGGGTTTGACCGCGATTGCTTTTATTGCCCAAGACCCGCACTTAACGTGACAGGTCTTTATGGCAAATCTCATTAGTAACACCCTCCTTAATCGACAAGCTTTCCTCGGCACGATTTTCGCTGCGCTGGCAGCCATCGGCTTTTCTGCCAAAGCGATTCTGGTCAAGCTCGCCTTTGCCAGCCCGGTCGATGCCGTTACGTTGCTAGCCCTGCGCATGGCCTTTTCGGTGCCGTTTTTTTTGCTGGTCGCGTTATGGAGCCGTCGCTACCAACCCGCCGCGCCGCTCGCGCGTCAGGATTGGGTCGCGGTACTGGCATTAGGGTTTATCGGTTACTACCTTTCGAGTCTGCTGGATTTTTCGGGATTGCAGTACATCAGCGCCGGGCTGGAGCGGCTGATTTTGTTTCTGTATCCCACCATGGTTGTGCTCTTGTCAGCGGTATTATTCAAGCGCCGTATCGGTCGTAGAGAAATCTTTGCGCTCGCGCTGAGCTACGCCGGAATTGTGCTGGTTTTTATGCATGACGCCCGCACACCCCAGCAAGGGCTCGTACTAGGGGCGACCTTGGTTTTGGTCAGCACGTTGACGTATTCGATTTATCTGGTGGGGGCAGGTCATACCATCGCTCGGATCGGTGCAATACGCTTTACCGCTTACGCGATGATGGTCGCAAGCGTCGCCACTTTTCTGCAGTTTGCGCTCACGCATCCGGCTTCAGCATTGGCGCTTCCGTTTCGCGTTTATGTGTTGGGCTTTACCATGGCGATTGTCTCCACTGTATTGCCCGTATTCATGCTCTCAAGCGGCATCCGGCTGATCGGTTCGGGGCGCACTGCGCTTGTAGGATCGATCGGACCGGTCGCAACGATTTTTTTAGCACACTGGGTGTTGGGTGAGTCGCTGTCTGTGCCGCAAATGAGCGGAGCAGCGTTGGTGTTGGGCGGCGTGCTGGCGATTAGCCTGCCACGCAAATGAGCTCAAACTGAAGCAAACAAAGTTGGCGAATCCCATACAAATTTTATGCTGAATCTAAGCGTCCGTCCGTTGACTGAAGCCGATATCCCGCTCGTCTGCAATGTAGCGCGCACCATTTGGCAGACTACGTATGCTGCGTTGATTTCGCAGGCTCAAATCGATTACATGCTGGCTGATCGATATGCCCCCAACCTCATTCGCGCGCAGTGGGCGGATGCCGATCACGCCTGGCGTATTGCATGGTGCGGGGATGAAATGGCGGGATTTGCCCATGCCCAAATACAAAGCCCCGCATGCAAAATTGAAAAGCTTTACATTTTGTCCCACTATCAGCGCCAAGGCTTGGGCAAGAGCCTGATCGATGAGGTAAAAGCTTTTGCAAGAGGCAAGGCTACCACCCGGTTGTGGCTACAGGTGAATCGCCACAACACTGGCGCAATGGCGGCCTATCAACACTATGGGTTCGTTATGCGAGAAGCACGCGTGTTTGATATTGGCAACGGATTTGTGATGGACGATTATGTGATGGAAATGCCGCTGTGAGTGTTGCCAGGCGGCTATCGTCGATGACTGCCACGCGTTACACTGCATGATACCCGTCTGAAAATTTTAAGTAGCTTGCGTGTAACGAACATGAAATTACGCTTCACCAAAATGCAGGGCCTCGGCAATGACTTCGTTATCTTTGACGCGATCAATCAGACTGTCAACTTAACCTCCACACAATTGCGCCATATTACGGATCGCCACTTAGGAATTGGTTGCGATCAGATTTTGTTGGTTGAGAAACCCACCCGCGAAGATGCGGACTTTCGTTACCGGATTTTTAACGCCGACGGCAGCGAAGTTAGCCAGTGCGGCAATGGTGCCCGCTGTTTTGTGCGCTTTGTGCGAGAGCATGGCCTCAGCGATAAAACCGCACTCCGAGTCGAAACGCGGGATGGCATCATTGAGCCGCGCATGCTCGATAACGATGACGTGATAGTTAATATGGTCGCGCCACTTTTTGCTCCGGCAGAAATTCCCTTTGTCGCCGAGGCCACCTCTACAAGCTATGGGTTACAAGTCGGCGAGCATCTAATCCAGATTGCCGCTTTATCGATGGGCAACCCGCACGCGGTATTACGCGTCAACGATCTGGATACCGCCCCGGTATCAGCCTTGGGTGCGGCGATTGGTGCGCACCCGCGTTTTCCTGAAGGGGTAAATGTCGGCTTTATGCAAATCGTTAATGTGCACGAGATTCGACTGCGCGTGTATGAGCGGGGTGCGGGTGAAACCCTGGCATGTGGTTCTGGCGCGTGTGCCGCTGCGGTCGCGGGCATCAGCAATGGCTGGCTGCACACCCCTGTCACCGTCCATACACGCGGCGGCGATTTAACGATTGAATGGGCGGGGGAGCATCAGCCCGTGATGATGCGCGGCCCCGCAACCACCGTCTTTGAAGGAGAACTCGAACTGTGATGGATACCCCTAACCCGCTACAACCCGAACTGGTTGCTGACTACCTCACCCGTCATCCCAATTTTTTCAATGATTTCCCCGCGCTGTTGGCCGACATTCACGTGCCGCATCCGCATGGCACGCACGCGGTCTCGATGGGCGAGCGCCAGTTGATCTCGATCCGCGACAAAGTGCGTTTACTGGAAAACAAACTGGCCGAGCTGATTCAGTTTGGCGAAGAAAACGACGGCATTTCAGAAAAGTTACACGCGCTGACGCTCGCATTGCTCGCCGCGCTTCACCCTCAAGCGGTGGTAGCCGACCTCAATCTGCATTTACGCGATGGATTTGCAGTGCCACATTACGCGTTACGCGTGTGGGATTTGCCTGCTGATGGCCTGTCGATCTCAGAACCTGTTCCGCAGATGGTGCGTGAAGCCGTCGCCGCAATAAGCTTTCCTATCTGTGGAGCGTTAGCTGTACCCGAAGCGCGCGAGTGGTTTGGCGAGATCGCGCCGCACTTGCGCTCGTTTGCGACGATACCGCTAAATTACCAAGGCAACCTGGGTTTGCTGGTGCTCGCGTCCGAAGAGCCGAATCGCTTTTATGCCAGCATGGGGACGTTGTATTTGACGCGCTTGGGGCAAGTGTTGGCTGCCAGCTTGCGACGAATGCAGTGAGCGATGCGGCAAACCCTCTGATGAAACCCTTAACCAATCGACTCAGCCCGCAAGCGGACAAGTCGTTAAGAATTCCCAACCCTCTCCCTCTTGCCGGAGAGGGAGGAAATACACCGCCTGCAGCGATTGATATTTACCTTCAGCACCTCGCTTCGGAACGGCGACTGTCACCGCACACTGTTAAAAATTATCGCCTCGATTTGCAGCGGCTGCATGCCCTGGTCAGCGAACAAAATCTTGCTGAGCTGAAAGTTGTAGACATTCGCAACTGTGTGGTGCGCCTGCGCAGCCAAGGGCTCTCGGCTGCCAGCCTAGCGCGTCATCTGTCGAGCTGGCGTGGTTTTTATCATTTTGCGTGTCGTCGCTTGGGCTATAAAAGCAATCCGTGCACCGGACTACGTCCGCCCAAAGCCGCCAAGCCGCTGCCCAAAACCTTGTCGCCGGACGCCTGCACACAGTTGCTAGAAAAAAACGCCGACTCCACGCTCGAAGTGCGCGACCGCGCGATGTTCGAGCTGTTTTATTCGTCTGGCTTGCGGCTATCCGAACTGGTCGGCGTGGACCTTGCTGATCTCAACCTCGCCACCGGCGAAGTCAGCGTCATCGGCAAAGGCAACAAAACCCGCCTCGTGCCGGTGGGTGAAAAAGCGCGTGACGCGATTCACACCTGGCTTACACTGCGCACCGCCGCGGCCGACGAGCTTGCATTATTTGTGGGCCAATCCGGCCGACGCTTAGGTCAGCGCAACATAGAACTACGCCTCGACCGCTGGGCGCGGCGCGTGGGTCTGAATCAGCACGTGCATCCGCACATGCTGCGCCATGCCTTCGCCAGCCATGTGCTGCAATCTTCTGGCGACTTACGAGCAGTGCAGGAAATGCTCGGCCACGCGAGCATCAGCACCACGCAGGTTTACACGCATTTGGACTGGCAACATCTCGCCAAGGTTTACGATGAGGCTCATCCGCGCGCGAAGAAAAAAGACTAGCGTTTGCGGGCTGGCTCGCTCAGGCCTTTGAGCTTTGAGCGCACACCGTCTGCAGTTTTATTCGGCTTTTTCGTTGTGCGTGCAATTCCCATGGCCTCATCCGCCCATAGCCTCAATTGCGTAGGATCAGTGAGCACCTCTTCGGGGAGCTCATAATATTTACGCACCTGAACGCGACCTTTTTTAGTCAGATACGAAAACGACTGCATACCGGCCAGCTCGTATTTTTTGCGCGTGTGCTCATCCACTACAAAATACAGGCTGTTGCCCATAATCATCGCAAACTGGGCTGCACCATTCGATAGCCCTACCCCGCCAAAAAAGCGCCCGGTGTGTACGAGGCCTAGCGGTTGCAGCAACTCTAAAACATATTCGGTATATTCAGCACTGGCAGTCACGGGTAGCCTTTAATTAAAGCGGTGGCGTGAGTCTAGACCGTAAGAATCAACGAACCAATAGCCTGATCATTCCTGAATTTTCACCGCTTGATGTTTTAATTCGCCCTGCTTTTTAAACTTGATTTGCAAAGATGCCCGATTTCACAACAGACTTTAATGCGCTCCTCGAGCGCGCTTTCCGCTGCTGGTTTGCGAGACGCATGCAGAGCCCCGCTTATTGGCGCTCTTAACGCCTGCCTGCAATGTGCGCGAGATGCCCTTATTCTTGTGGAGCCATGCCGACGGATTAAAGCGCAGCACGGAGAGCACCACGCTCTATAACGCCAACGAATTCACCGATGTGCTTATACACGTGGACGCTGAGTGAAGGTGGATTAAAGCAATCTGGATTGCAGCCCGGCTATCTGACGCGTGACCGCATTACTTGCCCTCGCTTTTTTTACGGTCGATCTTGGGCCAGTACTGAAATTCATCCTCATGAACATCCATATCCACTTCCATCACACGCGCTTGAAGTCGCTCCTGAACGTCAACAACGGCCTTGTTGTAAACCACCGGGCCTAGCTCCTCCAAAAAGTAACGAAGCAGGCCCTCGGCGGCAACATTGCCAATCTTCTCGTCCATGTTTTGTTCAAAGTATCGCAGGATAGATTCAATGGCATCCTTGCGCGCTTCCTTTGATATTTCGATTGTCATGACAGTAATAATGTGAGTTAGAAGGGTTCTATCTTAGTGTGGTCAGGCAAAGCATTCGTGCAAACATGATGCGATACCTAAAGCCCTGCGTGCCGCCATGCTGAAGCGGCTTGGTGAACTGCTCTACAAGCGTGCCGCCGTTGCGCAAGATCACCCGCTGCGACGCAATGTTCTCGATATCTGCAGTGATTTCCACATAAGGTAGACCTTCCGTCTTCGCCTCAATAAGCAGCGCTTGCAGCGCACGCGTGGCGTAGCCCCTTCGTTGCTTCCACGGCACGACTGCGTAGCCGATGTGGCCCAGGCAGTGCGGCGGCAACGCGGTAGTGTCTGGCTGCCACCAGAAACCAATGCTTCCGGAAAACTCGCCATTCCATAACCAGCGCCTATATCCGGGAAGTCTGGCAACGACGGACCCATCAAGTAGAGTCACGGGCGGCCCTTTCGCCTCGCGATCATCCAAGCTCGCAAGGAAGGCTGTGGCATCCGTCTCGATCTTGGCCAATTCTTCTCGCGCCGCAATCGCTCCGCGAACGTTGTCGGGCGACCAGCCGCGTTCGAGTGCTGCGATATAGCTGGGGAGATGTTCAAGGGCGGGGCGGACGAGTTGCATAGGGGGTGGGATTTGTTGCGCCTTCTATTTCTCAGCCGCTTCGCCAATGAGTATTACAGAAGCGGGTTTCTGGGTTTTTGGGTGGAGTGGCTCGCGTATCTCACGTAGCCGAAATCCGTTATCTACGAACAACTTTATCCAACTTTCCAGGGTTCTGAAATACCACGGCGCCGGATCAGAGAAAGCGGGGCTAAATCCGGCCCATGAACCTTCTCGCCATCCATCCTGGTAGGGAAGTTCACCGCACGCTATCACCGGGTGAAGGGTTTGCACGAGAAATGCACCATGCAAATTTAACAGCGATGGTGCTGCCCTAAACACCCCTTCGACCGATTCTTTTCCGAACAGCGCAAAATTACTGATAACAACATCAACCGAGACGTTTAGCTTTCCAGTAGCGATTTCGTCATAGGACATCACACGAAAATCACCACCACTGGCGCATTGGGCTTCTTCAATCAATCCTGGCACGACATCTATGCCAATGACCTCGATATTTCGGGCAGCGAGTTCACGGCCCAGCCACCCTTCGCCACAACCGATATCAAGGACAGAATGTGGCGAACGGCTGAGTACTGCATTGATGATCGCTTGGTCGGTAACCTGCCTGCGACTTTCGATCTGTCCCTCGCGTACCGCAACGGTCCACGACGGGGCATTCTTGCGCCATGACTCGACTATTTTGGCGTCGCTGAATGGGTCAGTAGACATCCGGCCTCCACCTGGCTACCACTTGAGCTTACGATTGCTCCAAACGCCGCTAGAGCGTGCCCTGTGCAGAATATTCGCAGTGCCTGCAGGTCAAAGACCGAGCTCGGAAAGCGTAGGATGATCATCCGGCGAGGAACCTAGCGGCCAATGATATTTGCGCTCGGTGTCTAAAATCGGCAGGTCGTTGATGCTGGCGATACGGCGCTGCATGAAGCCATGCTCGTCAAACTCCCAGTTTTCGTTACCGTAAGAGCGCCACCACTGGCCCACGCGATCGTGCCACTCGTAGGCAAAGCGTACTGCGATACGGTTGCCATGAAATGCCCAAAGCTCTTTGATGAGCCGGTAATCCAATTCCTTGATCCACTTTCGAGTTAAAAACTCGACAATAGCTTCGCGACCCGACAAGAATTCGGAGCGATTACGCCAAACGCTATCATGCGTGTAAGCAAGAGAAACGCTGTGTGGATCGCGGCTATTCCAAGCATCCTCGGCCATCCGGACTTTTTGGGCTGCGGTTGTGGCATCGAAGGGTGGAAATGGCGACCTTGGATTTTCAGTTGCATTCATATGTGCTTCCCCTCGTAAAAGTTAGATGTACAGAATGTCAAGCGCTGCAATCCTACCCATTGTCATAGCGATCCCGACGTTCTTGACGGTAATTTGTGACTTCAAGGTGAACCCCATCGGGATCAGTAAAGTAAGTGGCCCAATAGTCAGGCGCGTACTCGGGGTAGAGCTTTGCTTCTGAAGCCTCGACTCCAGCCGCACGAAGTTGATCGGCCACTGCTACAACATCTGCAATTGACCCTACGCGGAAACAGAAGTGATGAAGCCCCGGAGCATAGGAATCGGGCCGGTTGGAACTGCGCGACGGACGAAGCACATAACCGAAGTGACGATTGAAGTATTGAACGTGCGGTTCGCCACCCAAGGTAAATTTATTTTTTCGGAAGCCAAGCACCGCAAGCAAGACTTGATCGTAGAAAGTTTCAGAGTGCTGAAGATCAGACACGGTAATGTAGATGTGATCGATTCCAATAACTTCAGCCATGGCGTAATCAGAGGATTAATGCTGTCTGGTTAGGCATCATAGCTGGTAGGTTGCACTATATTTTTGTGGCACGTTAATGTCATAAAACAGCCCTGCAAATGCAGCGACAATGAGCATTGCCATCACCACACCCATCGCAAGAATCGTGTAACCCACATAATTTCGAGTGGCCTGGCTCCAATTATCACGGGTGAGCCAATGAACAGCGCAGGCAACATGGCCAAAAATGGCAACCACTGCCAAAAAATAATAAGGCACAAAATAATATTGAAAAGGCGAGACGTGCATGCCCGCAGCGGCATATTAAAAATTAGTGTCGAGCTTAAGTGCGTTTCTACCAAAAAGAACGGCACCCACATGGACGGCCAAAAAGTAAGCCAAATAGCCGCCCGACAAAGCTTGAAGCCGGTCAAAGAAGCCGTGCCGTTGCCCCCAACGATTTTTAATCAAATAGAGGCCCGAAACTACCTGAAACGCAACACTCGCTAACAGTAAGGTTTCAACAAAAGCATTGCGATAAACGTAACGGAACAACTCCATAAACTGAATATGCGTTTCAATGCTTCTGATCGCCAGCAAATGGTTAACAAGATGAGCCGCAACATACACACCAATAATCCCAGCGGAAACTCTATGTAGTTTATGGAGCATGGCTAACCGCCTTCTGTGCGAAAACGTTGCATTATCTACGCACGCTCCGGTTAGCGTGCTTGTTACTGATGGGTGAACTTAAATGGTGTGGTGATAAACCACAAACTGTTCATCACGTTTCCAACCGCACGAACGATACAAAGCCTGTGCGGGCACATTATTCATAGCCGTCGATAAAGTAACTCGGGTAGCACCGAGCGACTTTGGAAAATCAATCGCAGCTCCTACGAGAGTTTGCCCACGCCCCTTCCACGATGGCTCTCATAAACAAAAAGATCGTTGAGTATGAATGTTCGGGCAAGCGATGTAGAAGAAAAACTAGGATATAACTGCACGAAACCAATGCCAGTATCTGCTTCGTGCGCTATGAATAAAGTGGATTCTCCATGATTAAAGCGAGCTAATAAAAATTCTCGGGCACCTAGAGGATCGCTCTCCCGGCCATAGAACTGACGATAGGCATCAAACATCGGCACAAGGGTTTCGATATCAGTGAGCACGGCTTGGCGAATGTTTATGCTATTCATATATGGCTCGGTTAAGAGTCGCGCATGTAGAGCTATTACTGCTGCCGGGCTTATCGTGCAACAACGCATATAGGGAGGCCATTGACCCGGGTTCACTCAATTTATTTTTAACTCAAGAGCGAGATGGTGGCTGCTAAGTTGCAAGCCTTTCCGAAGATACAAACGGTGCGCAGCGTGCCGCGCATAGCCCGTATCTAAATGAACGCCCTGACATTCATTGGCCCGTGCATGGTCGATTAACCAGTCCAGTAACGCGCTGGCAAAACCCTGCGATGTTTCTCCGGAGAGAGTAGTTAAATCGTCAATGTATAAAACCTTTCCCCACGCCAAAAACTCGGCAAAACGAAAACCGGCTGCGCTCTTGACTACCCCTTCGTGTTTTAGAGCGAGTATTTGATATGACTGTGCCTGTTGGCGACGGATCTGTGGAATAAAAGCGTTTTGTCTGACGTGAGGACGAAGCGCACTGAAGACGGGGAAACAAGAGTCGATTTCAGGATCGGTGTGTGCGATAAATATTTCGATAGTCACTAAGTTTCCAATATTAAGTTCCAACCTCTAGGAAGGGAATAATTGCTAAGCACTAGGCATTAAATGCTAACCCGCCCACTGCCATGCGCATTTTTATACTTTCCCCCCAACAAAATTGCCAACCACAGCCGTTAATCCCATCGCCAATGCTCCCCAAAATGCAACCCGCAGCGCACCTTTCACAACGGAAGCTCCTCCGGCATAGGCGGCAGCTCCACCCAAGATGATCAAACTCAATAATGCTGCTGCAATGGTGATATGTGCTACCAACGGGGCCGGCGAAAATATTACTGTTGCGATAGGAATACTCGCGCCCGTGGCAAAGGAAATTGCGGAGGCAAAAGCGGCTTGAACCGGCCGAGCCCTCAAGGTTTCCGTAATCCCGAGTTCATCTCGGGAATGAGCTCCCACGGCATCAGCCGACATGAGTTGCTCAGCAACGCGTCGGGCTAACTCGGGGGTAAGTCCGCGGGCCACATAAATTTCGGCCAGCTCTGCGAGTTCGCGGTCTGGTTGTCGCTCCAACTCAAGCTTTTCTTTCGCGATATCGGCATCTTCTGTATCAGCCTGAGACTGTACCGATACATACTCACCTGCGGCCATGGCTACGGTGCCGCCCACAAGGCCTGCTAAAGCTGTAAGCAAAACACTGTGAGGCGAGGCTCCACCAGCGGCTACGCCAACAACCAAGCTGGCAACTGAAATGGTCCCGTCATTCGCACCCAGAACGGCGGCTCTAAGCCAGCCAGCCCTTCCGGTTCTATGGGATTCTTTACTAGGCATTTTTTAATCTCTTCTAACTGTCATGGCTCATCACCGTAGCCGAACCAAACGATAAGGTCCAAGCAGGTGGTTGGGTAGGAACTATTAGACTCATCGTCAATTTTCACATTTTAGGCATCATAAGATCGGAAGATATACGTCCGTAACCATATCCTGCTCTCGTATCTGCGGGCCCACATTTACGTAATGAAAAAAGATTGGAAACTCACGTAGCGTTTCTCCGCTGCGGGGTAGCCAGTCCATGTAAAGATAGGTCGCTGCCGATACGTTCTCGCGCGAACCCAGATGACGCACCACAGCACACCTACCGGCGGGAATAACTTTGTTTACTACGCCATGTGGATTCGGCAGCACCTCATGCTCCACAGATATGCAAAGATCAACATGATATTCGGCAGGTGGTGTGGTTAGAGGGTCATTGTAGTGAACCCCATAAACGCGATGTCTGTCGGTCGTTAAATGATTTTCAAGACGCCATGCAATAAACTTTTGGATGGTTTGATGTTCAAGCGTTGGGGGCCCGCGGTGCTCCAACACCGCGACTTTCGTTTCCGGAAAGTCGATGATTCGAACCTTCATTTCATACCATAAAAGTAAACGTTACCAATACATCAACGGACAAAGTGCGTAATCAATTTTCCTGGCCTGCTGAATCCCGCTCGAGAAAAACCTCCTTCGCCGCAAAAATGCCATTGAGCGCAGCAGGAAAGCCGGCGTATACCGCCATCTGAATCATAATTTCAACGATCTCCTGTCTTGTGCATCCGACATTGAGCGCACCATGAATGTGAACTTTCAGTTGCGGTAAAGCGTTACCCAGTGCAGCTAACGCTGCCACCGTGGCGATCTCGCGCTCTTTCAGCGAAAGAACCCCACGGGAATACACATCGCCAAAAGGAAATTCAATCGTGTAGCGAGCGAGATCGGGGGCAATGTCTTTCAGCGCCTCAATTACACGCTCTCCCGCATGACCATCGATCTCCTTTAGCTTTTCTAGGCCCCGTTTGTAGCGATCAGAATCCATCTTTGTTACTCCGGACGTTAAAAATAAACAGCACTGCGTTTCCTATCCCTAATGTCTTTTAGGATGGGCCACCGCTCATGCGTAAGCGTAGTATTGTCGAACCCGCATGATTCATCACACCTAAGAATGGAGGAACACACCTATTTTTTGTGGGTCCTTCTCAGATGCAGCGTCAATCATTTGCAGCCATTGTGCGACAATTTTTGAGGTGAGTTTGAGACGCCCAAAGTCATACGTTTCCAGTTCGCTTTTTGATAAAACTTTCACTTCTGCGATCTCATCGCTGAGAATTAGATTGCCATGCGCTTTAACTGCGAATGCCATCACCAGCTGATTAAATTTGGGAAATGCATAATGGCCAATAAATTCTAAGCCCTCAACATCAAGCCCAAGTTCTTCATGGGTCTCACGCAAAATAGCTTGCTCGGGCGTTTCATCCTTCTCCAAAAACCCAGTAATCATAGAGAACATGCCAGACGGCCACTTAGCGTTTCTGGCGATGATGCATTTGCCTTCATGTTGGATAATCCCGGCCACAACTGGGGTGGGATTATTCCAATGGACGAAACCGCACTCAGGCGATGAGCAGGCTAGTCGGTCAACCCCCTCGATCACGCGGTTCATTAATTCTCTGGCGCATTGCGGACAGTATTTCATTCGTAAGCTGCCTCTCATATATGCCTGTCATTGTATGGATGCGCCGCTATGCGCCTTCATTTAATCGCCATGTGAGGCATCAAGGATGCGCTCGTACACTTTGAAATCGCGACCATTTCTCTCTATGTCGCCAATGTGACGAAAACCCGTGGACTCGTACAACTTTTGAGCTGCATCCATAGCAAGCTGCGTCCACAAAACTAGCTTGGCATAACCCAAGCAATTTGCTCGCTCAATAGCCGCTTCGACAAGCATTCGGCCTAACCCATGTCGCCGGTACTCTGACTTCACACCTAGCAAATGGAGTTCTGCTTCATTGCTACCCGCTAAACGTCGCGCGGGTGACTCTGGCGGCACGACAATAACCATACCTGCCAGATTTGAACGCCCGATTTCGCGAGCGCCGATTAAATCTCCTCGGCCTCTTACTGCAGAGGGCTCAAGTAGCGAAACCGCTTCGCCGGGAGTAGTGAAGCCACCTTCTACGTAGACTTGTTCCAGCAACTCCGATATTTCATAATCAGATATTCCCAAAATGTCTGCCGTAGCAATTTGAAATTGAACGGGGGGTAGCCCCGCGGAGGATTTGTGCATAAGGGAATTGGCGAGAGACTCAACCGACAGATACGTACCCATTTTTTGCCACGTCTAGAAGGATGATATTTGCCACCAATAGACTCCAAGGCAGCAGCGTATGGTAAATGGGAACCTGCACGCAATTTATTAGCCAGGGCGCATTGACCTCGGTTAGGGAAACGAGACCATCGTTCACCTCATCACCAAAAATCCCAAATCGATCTGAAATGCCGCGCGTGCCTACAACCCCCGTTGCAGGCACAGCAGGCGGGCCGATCGCATTCATCCGATCCACCGCACCCAGCAACTGGCCGCAATCCCCCGCGAGACTGCGGAATAGCCAATTGTTTTTGAGTCGTGTAGCGATACGCGATGCCCGCACCGGTGAACCCAGCAGATATACGTGGCGGGGAAACGCCGAGCTCGGAGGCAATGAATTAAGCGCGGCGCGTAGTAGCACGCCTCCCAAAGAGTGGCCTATCACAATGTAATCATCAGTGGTCGCCAACAACGCGATCTGCGTTCGCAGACGCGCCACGATGGTGTCGAAATTATCGAATACGACTGAATAACCAAACGTCGTCGTCTTCAATCCCGCGCGACGCAGGCGACGCAACAGCCGCCAACCTGAGCGCGGGGTACGGGCCATGCCATGAACGAATAGCGCGATCACTGCATTTTCTTGTGTGCTAACTGTGCAAACTGAAGCTTGCCAAAGGAGGTCGGCTCAAACAGCCGATTAGACCGTATTAATGGAACGCTCAATTGCCACTCAGCAGTTTCTTCTTCTGGGATTCAAATTCAGCTTCGCTCAGAATTCCGCGCTTCCGAAGGTCATCGAGCTTGAGTAATTCGGCATACATATCCTTTGGGCGATCCGTTTGATCTTTAGTTTTGACATCTATCGATGTTTTCTCAGTCTTCTCGATCACGACATCGGGCCTGTGCACAAGATTGACACGACGAGCCTCAGGGTCGTTTTTTTCGACCACGCGAAACTGATATTCGACAGAAGCAAAGCGGGCACCAGCAATCAGCGGCGTCACTTCCATGGAGAGCGGGATAGCAACCTTCCCTTGGCTTGCCGCGAACTCGTTAGCTTCGCGGATTACGTCAGCTTTCATCGCTGAGGCATTCCCGAATATTCCGCCTCTGTCGGTGCGAGACAGCATGTATGTGTCTGGAGAAAGTGGCACGATCCCCGGGTTTGCGCACCCGGTGGCAAGGGTTACCGTACCTATCACACCCAGTATGAAAATTAATCGATGCCGCACTCTTCTCTCCCTATATAAAATACCAATAATCTAAACGCTTCGCCCACCATGGACACACGAATACACGTTCGCCGGAATGCGACGCTAAACGATTTTGCCCAAAAACTTGAAATCAATATTCCAATCTTTCACTGCGCGATCTAACCCGCCTATGTAGTCAATGTGGATGCTGGACTTGGCTGGTATAGCCGCCTCCTCCGAACCCAACAAAATCTCACAAACCGTATCAGTGTCGAATTCGCACCAAGATAAAAGAAGATATTGAAAAAATCGTTTGTCGCTTTCAATACGGAAACTGCATGACTACAACCCCACTCTTTCGGGCTTCTAGGTATTTCCAAAATATTAGTTTCCCCAAAATCAGCCTCCCAAGCGAATTGCTCAATCTGAACGTATTTTTGTTTTTTTACTTTAGGGTGGCCGTAGCTATCTCGAATCGATTTAAGCTCGGCCACAGTCTGCGTTTCTTTACAGCCCCGATCTAACTTGATATGCGGTTTTATATTACTTAGGAAGAACTCATATTTCGACAGAAAAGGTAACTTGTCGATGTCATTAACGTAGCTCCCAGAAAGATTAAGGGAGTCAATGCAACAATTCGCCCCGCACTCGAAAAGCAGAAGTGTATTCAAGATAGAAGAGCGAACATATATATACTCATACCCATATTGATCTTCTTCAGAATTCACATCGTGGGCAAGATATAGCAGATGGACTGCGTCGTATGCGAGATCCTCAAAGTTCCGCAAGTGGCAATACTCTTTAGAGAAATCTCTAGTCATGCCTTAATCATATAAAGGTCCACATGGGCGATGAATGGGATTGTTCTTCGTTAGTATCGTGCATCAATCGGTAATCCCCCCCTAAATCAGTAGCAGCCAGAAGTGGAATTTTCTCGTAATCTAACCCGAGGAGGTTCCCTTGAAGAAATCGCGTTTTACCGACAGCCAGATCATAGGCGTACTTAAACAGGCCGAAGTAGGCACTCC
>JANLZE010000141.1:0-23220 GCA_031366105.1 Thiobacillaceae bacterium
CTGGAGTGCCTACTTCGGCCTGTTTAAGTACGCCTATGATCTGGCTGTCGGTAAAACGCGATTTCTTCAAGGGAACCTCCTCGGGTTAGATTACGAGAAAATTCCACTTCTGGCTGCTACTGATTTAGGGGGGGATTACCAAACGTTCTGGCAGCCCTGATCGATTTGGCAGCGCTGCCGGTGCAGTACAAGATCGCCGCGAACAGCGCAAACTTGATCAAGCGCAAGGTTTGATCGCGTTTGCAGTTAAGCTGGATAGCGCATTGGTGAAGCAAATTCAGGCCAAGGCGCTTGCGGATGAGGTCGGGCTAAATGAAACGGTCGCCGCGTTATTGAGAAAAGGCTTGAGCGAATAAGGGCATGGGAATTGTTCTGCTGCGTGTCGCCGTTGGCATACGGCTACTGCTAGAGCGGCGGGGGGATCAAGCTTAATTACTGCTATCGCTGCGCGGGTGGCAGGGGCCGCAATACCATCGTATCGCCACGCTGCGTAAACTCGATATGCCGCAACACACTCATCCCCAGCAAAATAAAATCATCTCGCATGCCTGGGTTGAGGTTCGCTGCAAAGTTGTGTAGTTTGAATGGGCCGAAGGCTAGCTCATTGATTCGGGTTGCTCGCGTTTCTACCACGCCATTCGCAGTAATCGCTTGCTCCCGCACGCCAGCTTCGAGACCCAGTCGCTCACCCAGATACGCCGGTATCGAGACGAAGGTGGCTCCAGTATCCAATAAAAAATTCACTGGTTGACCATTGATTGTCCCTGGGAAAATATAGTGACCATTGCTGCTGCGTTTAAGAACTAGCTCCGCCCCGGCTGCTACTTGTAGTTGGCGGTTGGGGTTATTACGCTGATCTAGATCGTTATTAAAAAAGAGTGTCAGCAGCCCCAGGATCAACACACTGGCTATCAGCGCCATGCCCCGGCCCAATTGCCGATGCGGGTTGATTGCAGTCTGCTGCGGAGTTTGATTAAGAGGCGGGGTCATATCAGTGCGCGTTTAGAAATATGGAAGTGAGTTATCCCACTTTCAGCAATAATTTCTCCGGTGCCTCCAGCACTTCTTTGATAGCCACCAGAAACTGCACCGCGTCGCGCCCGTCTACCAAACGATGGTCATAGGTGAGCGCAAGATACATCATCGGACGGATGACAACCTGACCATTTTCCGCGACCGGGCGTTCCTGAATTTTGTGCATGCCAAGGATCGCGGACTGCGGTGGATTCAGGATAGGCGTGGAGAGCAGCGAGCCGAACACGCCGCCATTAGTGAGGCTGAAAGTGCCGCCCGCGAGATCGTCCAATGTGAGGCGCACTTCTTTGGCACGCAACGCAAAGTCGGCAATCGCCGCTTCAATCTGCGCAGCGGATTGGGTTTGAGCTCGGCGCAGGATAGGGACGACCAGACCGCGTGGAGTGGAAACTGCAATACCGATGTCGATATCGTCGTGCCACACAATTTCGTCACCGTCGATAGCGGCGTTGACGATGGGAAACTGCTGCATCGCTACACACACGGCACGCACAAAGAACGACATATAACCCAGCTTGACGCCGTGCTTTACCTCAAACTCGGCCTTGTAGCGCTGGCGTAATTCGTTCACCGCTTGCATGTTCACTTCATTAAAAGTGGTGAGCATCGCCGCGCTGTGTTGCGCGGCAACCAAACGCTCGGCGACGCGGCTGCGCAGGCGCGACATTTTCTCGCGGCGGATAGGGCCTTCTACCACGCTAGGCGGCGAGTTCTCAGGTTGGCTGTTGGCAAGCTTGAGGGGAGCGGGTTTTGCCTGCTCTAGCGCTTTCGCCGCTTGCACAGGTTTCGTACTCGACGATTGCGCACTCACATGGCCTACGGGTGGCGGGGTGCGTGTGACGGACGGGGCGGGAGCTGATTCCACTATCCCCGCATCGCTCGCCGTCTCGATGACTGCGACGACTTGATCCGATAGCACTACTGCGCCTTCAGCCTGGCGGATTTCCACTAGCTTCCCTGAGGCAGCCGCGGGGATTTCAAGAATGACTTTATCGGTTTCGAGATCAACCAGTGTCTCATCGCGTGTGACTTGATCGCCCACCTGCTTCCGCCACGCCAGCAAAGTGCCGCTAGCCAGCGATTCAGATAAAGACGGGATTTTGATTTCGACTTTCAAAATGTGCTCTCCAATGCATCCTGCAGCAACGCTTCGAGCTCGGCCTTATGCCGGGCCGTATAACCCGATGCAGGTGCAGCAGCGGCATCACGACCGGCGTAGTGAAAGCGCTGGCCACTGGGCGCAGAGCGATTCAGGTGGTGCCACACCTGGTACCACGCGCCTTGATTCATCGGCTCTTCCTGCGCCCATACTAAGGTGCTGACTTTAGGGTAGCTCGCTAACACCGCGCGCAGAATTTCCTCGGGGAAGGGGTAGAGCTGTTCAATGCGCACCAATGCGACTTGATCCAGCCCGCGTGCAAGCCGCGCCGCTTCGAGGTCAAACCAAACCCGGCCGGAACATACCACCACACGCGTTGCATCCTTGGGCGCACGTGGATCGTCGATCACCACCCGAAAACTACCCCCACTTAACTCCTCCAGCGATGAGCTTGAGACCGGATTGCGCAACAAACTTTTGGGGCTAAAGATCACCAAAGGCTTGCGCAAAGGCCGCAGCATTTGCCGGCGCAACAGATGGAACATCTGCGAAGGCAGCGTCGGCACGCACACCTGGATATTGTCTTCCGCACAGAGTTGCAGATAACGCTCGATGCGCGCCGAGGAGTGCTCGGGGCCTTGGCCTTCAAAGCCATGCGGCAGCATCAGCGTGAGCCCGCACAAGCGCCCCCATTTGGCTTCGCCGCTGGTGATAAACTGATCGATCACCACTTGCGCCCCGTTCGCAAAATCACCGAATTGTGCTTCCCACACCACTAGCGTATCCGGGTCGGCGGTGGAATAGCCGTACTCGAACGCAAGTACCGCCTCTTCCGACAGCAGCGAGTCGATCACGCTGAAATTACCTTGTGCGCCATGCAGATGCTCCAGGGGCACGTACACGCCGCTTTGACGCCGCTCTCGTTTCTGGTCGTGCCACACCGCATGGCGATGGAAAAAAGTGCCGCGCGCCGAATCCTGCCCGCTCAAGCGCACATTGACCCCAACATCTAGCAGGCTCGCATAAGCCAGATTCTCGGCGTAGCCCCAATCGAGTGGCAATTCGCCTGCCAGCATCCGGCGCCGGTCATCGACCACTTTTTGCACGCGCGGATGCAGTTCAATATCGTGTTGCAAGGTAGTGATGCGCTCACCCAAAAAATGCAATCGCGCGGCATCCAGTCGTGTATCGGTTTGATCGCGAATACTGCCGCCGTGATAGCGGCTCCAATCTACGGTATAGGTTTTCTTGAAATTGGCCGCAGGAGGCGGGCTCAGCGATTGGCCGCGCTCGAGTTTGTCGTGCGATTGCATCACCAGCGCATCGGCCTCGTCTTGGTTCATGACGCCTTCAATGACCAAGCGCTGGGCGTATAACGCACGGGTGGTGGGGTGGCTGTTGATCCGGCGATACATCAAGGGCTGGGTTGCCAGCGGTTCGTCCTGCTCATTATGGCCATGGCGGCGATAACACACCAGATCGATGAAGGCGTTTTTGTGGAAGGTGTAACGAAAATCGACTGCGGTTTGCACGGCAAACGCGACTGCCTCTGGGTCGTCACCGTTCACATGAAACACGGGAGCTTCGACCATCTTTGCCACGTCCGTGCAATACAAGGTCGAGCGCACATCGCGCGGATCGGAGGTGGTAAACCCAATCTGGTTATTGATCACCACATGGATGCCGCCGCCGTTGCGAAAACCTCGAGTCTGCGACATGTTCAGGCTCTCCATCACCACGCCCTGTCCCGACAGCGCCGCGTCGCCGTGCAAAATCACCGGCACCACTTCGTAGCCCATCACGTCACCGCGCCGGTCTTGGCGCGCGCGCACCGAGCCGCGCACCACCGGGTGCACAATCTCCAGATGCGATGGGTTGAATGCCATCGCCAGGTGCACCGAGCCATTTGGCGTAGACACATCGTTGGAAAACCCCTGGTGGTATTTCACGTCGCCCGACATAGTCGAACCTTCTGTACCGTTGGTCGCTTGTTCATACAAGCTGCCGAGCGAGCGCCCCAGCGTATTCACCAGCACGTTGATGCGCCCACGATGTGCCATCCCCAGCACAATTTCTTTCGCACCATGCAGCGCGCAGCGGGCAATCACGTCATCCAGTAGCGGAATTAAACTCTCGCCCCCTTCGAGCGAAAAACGTTTTTGGCCGACGTAACGGGTGTGCAAGAATTTTTCCAGCGTTTCCGCATCGGTCAAGCGACGTAGCAACTGAATTTTGCTAGCAGGCGAAACACCAAAGCGTCCGCGCGCGCCTTCGATGCGTTCCTGTATCCAGCGCTTGCGAGCCACATCGGTGATGTGCATGTATTCCACGCCAAGCGTGCCGCAATAAGCCGCCTGTAATTGCGCCAAAATTTCATCCAGGCGCGCGCGCTTTGAACCCACTAGTGAGCCAGTATCAAAGCTGCGAGAGAGATCCTCATCAGTCAATCCGTAATAGCGGAGATCAAGTTCGGGGGTATCTGGAATATCAAAGCGCTTCAGCGGATCGAGATCAGCGCGACGCACCCCTAGATATCGATACGCGTTAATCAGGCGCAACACCGCGACTTGTGCCGAATCGGCGCTACAGGTGGAGTCGGCCATCGCGAGGTCCGGGGTAACAGACTGGGCTAGCCAGGGCGCAAGTTTGCTGTCACTCAGCTGTTCGAGATAGGCCGCATTCGCCGCACTGAGTGGCGAAGTGTTCTGCCAATTCTGTTTATTCATAGGAAGCGATCGGCATGGATGACCACGCCTAAACGCCACGCTCCCCCATCGCCACGAACTCCCGGCGCTCGGCGCCAATATAAAGTTGACGCGGACGCCCGATTTTATGTGCGGGGTCGGACAGCATTTCGTTCCATTGCGCGATCCACCCTGCGGTGCGGGCCAGCGCAAATATCGCGGTGAACATACTGGTCGGGATTCCCAGCGCGCGGAAAATAATGCCGGAATAAAAATCGACATTGGGGTAAAGTTTTTTAGCGATGAAGTAATCGTCTTCGAGCGCGATGCGTTCGAGTTCCATTGCGATTTTGAATTGCGGGTCGTCGCGCAAATTGAGTTCGTCCAGCACTTCGTAGCAGGTTTCGCGAATAATGCGTGCGCGCGGGTCCATGCTCTTGTACACGCGATGTCCAAAGCCCATCAGGCGGAAGGAGTCAGACTTGTCTTTGGCGCGCCTGATGAAATCGGGGATGCGCGAAATATCGCCGATGTCTCCCAGCATTTGCAGTACCGCCTCGTTGGCGCCGCCGTGTAAGGGGCCCCACAGCGATGCCATCCCGCCTGCAATGCAGGCATAAGGATTGGCGCCACTTGAGCCCGCGAGGCGCACGGTAGACGTCGACGCATTCTGCTCGTGGTCGGCGTGCAGAATAAAAATCCGATCCAGCGCACGCGCGAGCACCGGGTTGGGTTCGTACGCCTCGCACGGCGTGGAGAACATCATATGCAGAAAATTTTCTGCATAGCTCAAGCGATTTTGCGGATAGGTGAAGGGCTGGCCCTCGTTGTATTTATACGACCACGCCGCCACGGTGGGCGTTTTGGCGAGCAGCCGGTGCGCGACAATTTCGCGCTGGCCGGGGTCAAAAATATTCATGTCTTCGTGATAAAACGCCGACATCGCGCCGGTCACACCGATCATCACCGCCATCGGATGTGCATCCCGGCGAAACCCGCGAAACACATTCGTCATCTGGTCGTGCAACATGCTGTGATGCGAGATCGACTGCTGAAATACCGCTTTCTGTTGCGCAGTCGGGAGCTCACCATGCAGCAGCAGATAGCTCACTTCCATAAAATCTGATTTGTAAGCCAGCTCTTCGATGGGATAGCCGCGGTGATATAACAAGCCCGCTTCACCGTCGATATAGGTGATCGCCGAGGTGCAGCTAGAGGTCGCGACAAAGCCGGGATCGTGTGTGAAATAGCCGTGCCTGCCGAGCGTGGACAGGTCGATCACCGGCTTGCCATAGGTACCTTCAAGCACGGGCAATTCAAACGACGGGCTGCCATCGCTAAAGTTAAGGGTGACTGTTTTGCTCATTGCATCGATCTCGGTCGTGTCTAGTCGGGTGGTTTGTATGCGGTGGATGAGGGCGTGCACCTCGGCGTTATCTGCTTGCACCACCCCTTGCAGCATATCCATGATCTGCATATCCGGCATCGCCAGCAGGCGCTCGAACGCTTTCCGTTCATCCGGCTTAAGTGTAGCGCGGCTGGCGGCTAGAAAGCCACCCAGCCACAGATCAAGTTCGAGTAAGCCGCGGCGACAGCGCCAACCCAGACGCTCGATTTGACCATCCCATTTGCACACTCGCCCGCTCGCGGGGGAAGATTGGGGGGAAGGCAGATCAGACACGCCGCTTGACCAGCAGCGACCGTATTTTTCCAATGGCCTCAGCGGGATTCAATCCTTTCGGGCAGGCGTCAACACAGTTCAGTACGCCACGACAACGGTAGAGCCGGTAAGGGTCTTCCAGATTATCCAGCCGTGCGGTGGTGGCCTCGTCGCGCGAATCATTGATAAATCGATACGCCTGCAACAACCCCGCCGGGCCGACGAAGGTATCCGGATTCCACCAAAACGACGGGCACGAGGTGGTGCAGCACGCGCACAAGATGCACTCGTACAAACCATCGAGTTGAGCACGCTCGGGGGGAGTTTGCAGGCGCTCGACTTCGGGCTCCGGGTCGTCGTTGATCAGCCAGGGCTTGATCAAGCGGTATTGTTTATAGAACGGCTCCATATCAACGATCAAATCGCGGATCACCGGCAGGCCTGGCAGCGGTCGTACTTCGATGGGTTGCTTGAGCTCGGACAGGGGCGTGATGCACGCCAGGCGATTTTTGCCGTTTACGTTTACCGCGTCTGAGCCACACACGCCCTCGCGGCAGGAGCGACGCAGCGAGAGCGTTTCGTCCTGCGCTTTGATTGCGAGCAAGGCATCCAACAGCATCTTGCCAGTGGGGTCGATGTCGAGTTCGTAATCCCGCATCGTCGGCTTTGCATCGACTTCAGGTTGATAGCGATAAATGCGGAATTTCATAAAAAAACCTGTCTAGATAATCAGCGAAAAAACATGCTAGACACTAAGTGGATGCATCCGGAACCATAATATTTTCGCGGTATCTTCACCCGTAGGTCTGTCGGATATTACCCATTTTGACCTGATTTCATCAGCTTGCCCTCATTACACTGGTAAGTAGACTATATATTGCCTATAGCGAAATGCGGAAGACGAGAGCCGGGCATACACAAACGGGTTCCACTTCCTTAGGTTCAACATTGATGAAAGCAACCCATGAAAATGAATTCACTAATTCTTCACACCGGTTTGAGTCTGTTGGTCTCAGCTAGCAGTGTTGTGCAAGGGGCGGACATGCCTTCCCCGCCTTACGATGCTCAAGCAATGAAACAACCGGCCAAAGCCGAACCTCATATGCAAAAGGTGTTGGATACGCTGGGCACTTTAGGCGGTAAACCATTGGAAACGCTTACTGCCGCCGAAGCGCGTAAACAGCCGACGCCGGCTGATGCGGTGAAGAAGTTGTTACAACAGCAGGGCAAGAGCACAGAGCCTGAGGCAGTCGCCAACGTCAAAAGTATGACTATCCCCGGACCTATAGGCGATATCCCCGTCTATATCTATACGCCAAAAGGCGCCGGGCCGTTCCCGGTGATGGTGTATTACCACGGCGGTGGATTTGTCATAGCCGATACCAAGACTTACGACGCATCGCCTAGAGCACTCGCGAATGGGGCAAAGGCCATTATGGTTGCGGTTGACTACCATCAAGCCCCCGAGCATAAATTTCCTGCTGCAGCCAACGATGCATACGCCGCGTATTTGTGGACGGTGCAACACGCTAAAGAATTTAATGGCGATCCCAGCAGGGTGGCGGTGGGAGGAGAAAGCGCAGGGGGCAATTTGGCGACGGTCGTGGCAATGATGGCACGCGATAAGCAAGCGCAGTTACCCGTGCATCAGTTGTTGGTGTATCCCATTACTAATGATGATTTCAATACGCCGTCGTATATCGCCAATGCAGATGCAAAGCCCTTGAATCGCGCCATGATGCAGTGGTTCATGACTCACTATCTGACCCAAATGAAAGACGGCAATAACCCATATGTGTCGCCGCTGAAGGCGACGTCTTTGAAAGGCCTGCCTCCAGCTACGGTGATAACTGCAGAGATTGACCCGTTGATGTCAGAAGGCAAGGCTTATGCTGACCGCTTGAAAAAAGAGGGCGTAAAAGTAACGTACAAAAATTACACAGCGGTGACGCATGAGTTTTTTGGCATGGCAGCCGTCGTGCCAAAAGCTAAGGAAGCACAGCAACTGGCGGCCGGTGAGCTGAGGAAAGCATTTGCGACGCGCCATTGATCCGGGACGGTCAGATCAGGCAGCGTAGTTTAGAAATATGGTCGGGGTGAGAGGATTCGAACCTCCGACTCCTGCGTCCCGAACGCAGTACTCTACCAGGCTGAGCTACACCCCGAGGCAGATGCAGAATGGTCTATTTGGATTGACACATTCAGGATAAAGCGGGAATTGCATTGCGACTAATAGCTACGGTCAATCGCGAAAACCGCTAATTGTAACAAAGCTGATTTGTATTTTGAATCCGGCAAATCAGAAATCGCTGCGTTTGCAATTTTAATTTCCTGCTGCGCTTGCACGCGGGTGTATTGCAATGCCCGGGTATCTTTAATGGCGGCGAGCACGCTTTGAAACTCGGTGAGCCCGCCATGTTCAATCGCATGACGAATACTCATGGCCTGTTCAGGTGTGCCGTGTTTCATCGCATACAACAGCGGCAGCGTGGGCTTGCCCTCGGCTAAATCGTCGCCGATATTCTTACCGGTTTTTAAAAAATCGCCGGAATAATCCAGCACGTCGTCAATCAGCTGAAAAGCGGTGCCCAGATGCATGCCGTAATTAGCCAGTGCCTCTTTTTGCGCTTGGGTACCGCCGCCGATCACCGCGCCCAATCGACCGGCAGCTTCAAAGAGCTTCGCAGTTTTGTAACGGATGACGCGTAAATAACTTTCTTCGTCGATATCGGGATCGTGGCAATTGAGTAATTGCAGCACTTCACCCTCAGCGATTGTATTGGTCGCATCCGACAGGATTTGCATCACTTCCATATTGTTCACGCCAACCATCATCTGAAAAGCGCGCGAATACAGGAAATCCCCAACCAATACACTGGCAGCGTTGCCAAACAAAGCATTCGCCGTCTCGCGACCGCGCCGCAAATCCGATTCGTCGACCACATCGTCATGCAAAAGCGTAGCGGTATGGATAAATTCGACCACCGCGGCGAGTTCGTGGTGTGCAACGCCTTGATAACCCAGACAGCCGGCCGATAACAACACAAGGGCAGGGCGCAGACGTTTGCCGCCGCTATTGATGATGTACTCGGAAACCTGACGAATCAGCGCAACGTCAGAATATAAGCGCTCGCGGATGACATGATCGACAGCGTGCATGTCGTCAGCAAGAAAGGTTTGCAGGCTTTCCAAAGACACAATAGGGGTGGGAGGTGTAAAAGGACGATATGGTAACAGTCCCCTCCCGCTTTTTTCAGGCTCGCATCGCGGTTTGACTTGGGGCGGGAACCCCGTTAGAATCTCGCGCTTCCCTGGGTTTGAATTTCGTTGGAGCACCCAAATGTACGCAGTCATCAAAACCGGCGGTAAGCAATATCGTGTTTGCGCTGGTGATAAATTAAAAATCGAAAAACTCGAAGCCGAAATTGGCAGCGAGGTCACGTTTGACCAAGTGTTAATGGTGGGCGACGGCGACGACATCAAGGTCGGCTTGCCTATGCTGGCGGGCGCGATGGTCAAAGCGACCGTGCTGAATCAGGCGCGTGGCGACAAGATTCATATCTTTAAAATGCGCCGTCGTAAGCATTATCGCAAGAGCCAGGGTCATCGCCAGTATTTCACCGAAGTGCAAATCGGCGGCATTACCGCATAAGGAGCTCAGCATGGCACATAAAAAAGCAGGCGGTAGTTCACGTAACGGGCGCGATTCTGAATCGAAGCGTCTGGGCGTGAAGCGTTACGGCGACCAGCTGGTGTTGGCGGGCAATATTATTGTGCGTCAGCGCGGCACCCAATTTCATGCTGGTGACAACGTCGGCATGGGAAAAGATCACACACTGTTTGCAAAAGCGGACGGCCTGGTCAAATTTGAGATCAAGGGCGCGCAAAGACGTCGCACCGTTCGTATCGAACCGGTGGCCGCTGTTTAAGTCTTACCGATATTCCGAAAAAGCCCTGTCCGTCGGATGGGGCTTTTTTGTTTGTGGAGCAGGCTGATGAAATTCATCGACGAAGCAAAAATTGAAGTCTACGCAGGCAAGGGCGGCGACGGCTGCGCGTCGTTTCGCCGTGAAAAATACATTCCCAAGGGAGGCCCGGACGGCGGTGACGGCGGGCGTGGTGGCAGCGTGTTTGCGGTAGCCGACCGCAATATCAATACCCTGATCGAGTTTCGCTACACGCGTATCTTCAAGGCAAAAAAAGGTGAGAATGGCCGCGGCGCGCAGTGTTACGGTAAAGCGTCAGACGATGTGATTATGCGGGTACCCGTCGGTACAGTATTCAGCAATCCTGAGACCGGCGAAGTCGTGGCCGATCTTGCTGAGGACGGGCAACAGGTTTGTTTGGCCAAGGGCGGCAAAGGTGGTTTGGGCAATATGCATTTCAAGTCCAGCCTGAACCGCGCGCCGCGTCAGTTTACCGAAGGCGAGCCGGGTGAGGAGTGGGAAAAGCTCGCGATGGAGCTCAAGATTCTGGCCGATATTGGCTTGCTCGGCATGCCCAACGCAGGGAAGTCTACTTTCATCCGCGCTGTTTCGGCTGCGCGCCCCAAAGTGGCTGATTATCCTTTCACGACGCTGGCGCCCAATCTGGGCGTGGTGCGTGTAGACAGCGAACGAAGTTTTGTAATCGCTGATATTCCCGGTCTGATTGAAGGCGCTGCCGAAGGTGCGGGGTTAGGGCATCAGTTCCTGCGTCATTTGCAGCGCACGCATCTGCTGTTGCATCTGGTCGACATTTCGCCCCGCTGGGATGACGCAGATCCTGTACGTGAAGCGCGTGCCATTGTCGAAGAGCTGCGCAAATACGATGAATCCTTATATGAAAAACCGCGTTGGTTGGTCTTGAACAAGATTGATATGCTGAGTGATGCGGATCAGCAAAACGTGGTGGATCAGTTTGTGAAAGACTACGCTTGGACGGGGCAGGTGTTTGCGATATCGGCATTGACGGGCTTGGGTTGCGAGAAGCTCACCTATGCCATCATGGAGTATCTGGGCACGACTACCCGAGCGGTTCCCGAAGAACAGCCAGCCGCCTAACTGGGAGCGGCAGGATCGGCGACTCGGCGCCAGTCATTCTCCAGTAAGGCCACTTGGTACTTCGCCCAGCGCGCAAATTCAGCCGGGCTGCAATGGCCTTTTTTGCGGCGGCACATACCGGCCACGCCTTTAAATTCATAGACGGTTTCGCCGCTCTCTGCATCCAGGTGAATACCTGCGAGCTGGCGCACTCCCCAAGTTCTGCCGTAGGCACCATTGCTGTAAAACAATCCGGTTTTTAGTTCTTCAATCGTCATGGTTATCGTCAGGTAGTGATTTTGCGGTATATGTCGGTTACCTTGATCGGCAACTGGCGCACATCATCCAGAATGATATAGCGCGCCGCGCCGTACATGTGCGGAAGGTAATCACGAGCATCGTGATCTAGCGTGATGCAGAACGGGTGGATGCCGCTACGTCCGGCTTCGAGCAGCGCCATGCGGGTATCTTCAACGCCGTAAAGCCCACGATAGACATCGAAATAATCGTCGGGTCGACCGTCTGACAAGGTAACCATGACCTTGGTGCGCGCTTCAATCTGATTCAGTAGCGTGGTCATGTGGCGAATTGCGAATCCCATGCGCGTGTAATCCTGCGGGCGGATGCCGGAAATGCGTGCTTTGACTTCTGAGGTGTAGGCCTCGTCAAAAGTCTTGATCCGAAACAGCTCGCATCTTTTTCGAGTGGTGCCGGAAAACCCATAGATCGCATAGCGGTCCCCCAGCAGCTCAAGCGCCTCGCACAACAGGATCAGCGCTTCGCGTTCGGCTTCGTTGATCCAGCCTTTGGTCGAGCCGCTCATATCGACCAGAAACGCGACCGCGATATTGCGCTCGGCACGATGTTGACGCACAAACAAACGGTCGCTCATTTCGCGGCCGTCGCGCGCATCGGCGAGTGCTTCGATCAGCGCGTCGATATCGACTTCATCGCCATCCGCTTGGCGTTTTTCGAGTCGGTTTTCGTCGCGCATTGCCTCGAAGCGTTTGCGCAAATGCTTGACGATAGGCGCGTGCTTGTCGAGCGTGTTGCGGTAAAAGTCGTCGTGAATCGGCTGCACCGGTTTTTCGCGCATCACGCACCAATTTTTGCGGTAATGCTGGCGGCCATGATCCCATTCGTCAAACAGCGTCGCGCCGCGTTCGTGATAGACGCCTTGCCACACCGCATCGGGGTCTTCGGGGTGCTCCTGATACAGATTCGGGTCGTATTCACCCTCACCCGCGGGGGTGAGATATTCGGGCGGAATCTCGCCGAAGTCGAGATAGATCGAGGTGAGCAATTGCTTGACACCTTCTGGCGGGGCCAGTGGCGCATCGTCTAGCGTGATGTCGAAATCGAGCAGGCCGTTTTCGTCATGCGTTTCGGCCTCAAGTCGTGGGGGCGCATCGGGTGCCACGAGGGGCGCGGAATTTTTGGGCTGGTCTTCCAGCATCTCAGCCAGCTTGACGCGCAAGCGCGCTTTTTCCTTTTCTATGCGTCCGTTTCGGGCAGCAATGATGGCGTCGGGGCGGAGTACGCCCTGATAGCTGCGCGGGATAAAGCTAGGCAGCGCACAGGCGGCCTCGAGCAGGCTGAGGCTGGTGTTCACTGAAGCCTCGGGCGCGGCGAGTTCCGCGGCAAAGACTTGCCAAGCCTCGGGTACGGTCTCTTCTAGTGTCTGGCTCAGGCGTTGCATTTCGCGGTGTAAACCAGGCAACTCGCGCGCAATGCAGGCGGTCAGGCGTAGCGTTTCCAACGCATGGAATTGGATCAGCGTGTGTTGTGGATTCTCTGATGTCGCCAGCAATGCTTGCCAATCGACACGTAGGGTGCCAAAACGGGTTTGCGCCCACAGCATGGCGAGTGTGGCTTTAGCGAGTTGAAAATTGTCGGGCAAAGTCTCAAAGCGTGCGATCAAATTGGGCAGCATCACGCGCTCGCCGTCGGTGAATGCGACATCGTTTTCTTCCAGCTTGAGTCGCCGCCCCGAGAGACCGCCTAGAAAATTGCCCAGCACTGGCGCGATATCGTTGAACAACACGCCGGCGCTGTCGTGAGGGTGCGCGCTGGCGTCAAAACTATCGACCTGCTCCATTACGCGAAGTGCGGTTTGCAGTCCGGTGCGGTCAAAAATGTCGCAAGTGTGGATCGCCCACGCTTCGAGTAGCCGACGTTCCATGCGCGGCAGTAGCGCGGGCGCGCGTCGACCGAATTGCCACGCCAGTGTGATATGCGTGGAAGCGATGCGACGTATCCAACCAAGAATAAAGTCCTGCTCCTCGCGTGGCAACACCGCCAGCTCGGCGGCCAGGATTTCAACTTTAAAGTAAGTGAATTCGGTATCCAGCCAGACCTGGAGGCTTTGCTCCATCGCGGCTGCGGTATGCGGGGTAAGTGCCATAAGAAAACCAGCGCCCTTATACGGCCAGCGCGATCAGGCATCGCGCCATTAAAAGATGGAGGAGGAGAGTTCCTGAATCGCTTTCAACATATCGGCGTCGTCGGTGAGCGCCTGCGCGACGGCGGCTTTGCAGGCGGTGACTGGGCTGACTCCGTCGGCAATCAGTTTGCCCGCGTGCACGAGCAGGCGGGTCGATGCGCCTTCGTCCAATCCGGTGCCTTTGAGGTTACGCGTCATCTGTGCGAACTTCACCAGACTATCGGCGATAGACTCACTCACTCCAGACTCGCTGGTGACGATACGGCGTTCGAGTTCGGCAGAAGGATAATCAAATTCGAGCGCGACGAAGCGCTGCCGGGTCGATTGCTTCAGATCCTTCAATACACTTTGATAGCCAGGGTTGTACGAAATAGCCAGACAGAATTCGGGTGTGGCCGCAACGATTTGGCCCAGTTTTTCCATCGGCAGCGCACGTCGATCATCCGCAAGAGGATGGATCACCACCATCGTGTCTTTGCGCGCCTCAACCACTTCGTCCAGATAGCAAATGCCGCCCGATCGAACCGCGCGGGTTAGCGGCCCGTCTACCCACACGGTTTCGCCGCCCTTCACCAGATAACGGCCCACTAGATCAGATGCAGTCAGGTCGTCGTGACAGGAAACGGTGATGAGAGGTCGTTTAAGGCGCCACGCCATATGCTCCATAAAGCGCGTTTTGCCACAGCCGGTCGGGCCCTTCAACAACACAGGTATTTGCTGGCGATAAGCTGCTTCAAATAGTTTTATTTCATCCCCGACGGGCTCATAATACGGCTCGGTTTCGATCAGATGATGGGCTGGATCGTAACCCAACTGAGCCATCGAGTTTGTGCTCTCACCGGATAAGGGGACAGGGTTGAGATGAGGAGAGAGTAGGGTCATAGAGGGGGAGGTATTTCAAAAACAGCTGGCCTGTTGTTTTTTATGTTCGAGATCCTTGACTTCTATATTCCACTTATCCATTTGAGACTGGGTATAGCCTTTGCGTCTTGCGGCATCCATCTTGTCCAATATCAGTCCAAGTTTATCGGTGAGTTTGTCGCAGTGTTTTGCGGATTTGCGTTTGGGTGCGGTGCTGAAGGTTTCGAGTTTAACTAAGCCGTTTTTTTCGGCGGGCGCGTGTCCAAACTCAGGCACAACTACTAAAGGGGCTGGCATTTTCGGGGCAGGCGGCGCAGGGTCGATATCCACCTTACGAATTTGCTGAGCGCCCGTACAAGCCAAATTTGAATAAGTCACCTTGCCATAAATATCCACGCATTTATTCAGGCTTGCAGCTTGCACAGCACACACCATCGTGCCGGCCAGCAATATCACCGTCACTAAGAATTTAATGATCACCTGAGTATTTGTCATCTTCCAAAGCCATTTTTGCATCGAATGCGGCCTGCTGTGCTAGCTCAGTCCGCTCACGTTTACGCGCGAGACGTTTATCGAGCGCATCGGGATATTCCTCAATAAATCTTTCGCCAAATAATACATGTTTGAGAAAATTTAGGCCAAAGTCCAACAGGGCTTCGTCGTCTGCAACGAGCAATGCCATCACTTCAGGCGGGATGTTATAGGTATCATTAAAATTCGGGCTCATTACAAAGGCACGAAATCGATCTACGTCGTAGCTTGCCATAAAGAATAACTGGTTTGAAATGGGTGAGGGCTGGCCGATGGTCGGGCCAGCTGACTTGCGTTTGACGACTAGCTGGCGCCACGCCCGGGCTTTTTCGTCGCAGTCGGCCACGCCTTGTTCAACGCGATATTCCTCGATCGACTGCGTGTGGGGTTCGAAGTGGCCAAGGCAATGTTTTTCCTTGACCAGTGCATAAGCCGTGCGATCTACATATTCATCTGAGCGGCGCATGGTGAGTAAGGCTACCGGGTAGTAGCGGCATGCGGTGGGGCGATCCTCATAAACCCCGCAGCCTTCTGGCTTCATAAACTGACACGCGGTGCCGCCCTCAACCGGTTTCAGATTCACGCCTGGCATGCCGTCCTTATCCATATCAAAAGGTACGGAATATTGCTGCAAAAACTCACCCGACGACATATCCAGACGTTTTTTCAGCCGCAGAATGTCATAAGGCGTGAGCGGAATATCGATATTGCTGCAACAGGCATTCCAGCATTTCACGTTGCGATGACAACGGAATTGAAGCGACGCATTTTCCGCGAGCATCGTGGGCTCAACCGGATTGCCGGTAAATGGCGAGTCCTGGATCATGTCTTTAAATTCGTTCTGATTCATGCTTCACCTTCCGGAGCGGTGCTCCACTTTCCTGAGTAACACACAGTCGGAAATGCGAGCTTACGCGCTTTCGACTGGATGCTAAAACAGCTGATACTGCACTGAGATTAAAATTTGGCCGTCGTATGTTAATAACAAAGCCGGGTAGCTAAGACTGCGTTAGTAAAAAAAACCGGGCAGCCAAAGCTGCCCGGCGATTTACTGCGTCAAAAATTACTTAATGAGCAGCGGGCTTGAACAGCTTGGACTTGTCGACCAGATCGACGTGAGCGCGCTTGAAGCAATTCCACTCTTTAGTGTTCTTGTCGTAGACTGAGTTCACGAAGCAGTGCCAGTTTTCTTCATCGACAAAGTTCTTGTCCATGCGGTAGTAGAAGCCGGGATAACGGCTCTCTTCGCGGAACTGGATGTGCTTCATGTGTGCTTCGGCCGTCAGCACGCGGTGGTAGTTTTCCCAAGCGCGCAGCAGTTCGTGCAGGTCTTTTGCACGCATCTTCTCGGCGTCTTCCTTCAGGAAATTCAACTTTTCTTCGGCCACAGTCAGCATGCTAGCGTTGGTCGTGTAATAGGTTGCGACACCTGCTACATACTCGTCCATGATTTTCTGCAAACGGAACTGCAGCATCTTGGGCGTGATGTAGTTAGGATTAACGTCGATCGCGGTGGTGTAGTCCTTATGCTCCAGGAAGGTACGCACCGGCTTGTAGATTTCTTCCACCAGCTGGTCGACCGGGGTGTCAAGCTCGGGCTTCATATCCTTGTTATCGATGCAGTACTTGACCATGGACTTGGCGCACATGCGGCCTTCGGCGTGCGAGCCGGAGGAGAACTTGTGGCCAGATGCGCCCACGCCGTCGCCGGCGGTGAACAGACCCTTGACTGTGGTCATCGAGCGGTAGCCCCAGTTCCAGCCCTTGGGCAGGTGCGCAGGGATCTTGCCCGCATCGGCGTGATCTTCCGAGGTCGGCGCGCCGACGTCGTCGGGACCGGACACCCAGATGCCGCAGCAACCGGAATGCGAACCCAGCAGATAGGGCTCGGTCGGGATCAGTTCGGAGTTTTTCTTTTCCGGCTCGATGTTCTCACCCACCCAGATACCGCACTGGCCGATGCACATGTCGAGGAAGTCTTCCCAAGCTTCGGCTTCCAGGTGTTTCACCTCACGCGGGGTGAGTGTCTCACGCAGTTTGGCCAACGCGGTCACGGTGTCCATGTAAATCGGGCCGCGGCCTTCTTTCATTTCCTTCAGCATCAGGTGATTACGCAGGCACGAAGCGGGCACTGCTGCCTGACCGTAAGGAGGATAGTCGTTCAGCAGCTCCTTGTTACGTACCATGTAGACTTCACCGTTCGCGTTCACAGCTTGCGCTTTGAACAACAGGAACCATGCGCCAACCGGGCCGTAACCGTCCTTGAAGCGGGCAGGCACGAAACGGTTTTCCATCATCGTCATTTCGGCGCCAGCTTCAGCAGCCATCGCGTAGGTCGAACCTGCATTCCACACCGGGTACCAAGCGCGGCCAGTACCTTCACCCACCGAACGCGGACGGAAAATGTTCACGCAACCACCTGCAGCCAGCAGAATTGACTTGGCGGTATACACCACGACTTTGTTTTCACGGGTCGAGAAACCGACTGCGCCTGCAACACGCTGCGGGTCGTTTTTGTCGTTGACCAGCTTGACAATGAAGATACGCTCTTCAATGCGGTCCATGCCCAGCGCTTTTTTAGCGGCTTCAGCGACGATCCATTTGTAGGATTCGCCGTTAATCATGATCTGCCATTTGCCCGAGCGCACCGGCTTGCCGCCGTCTTTCAACGGGGTCATGCCTTGCGCGCCATCGTGACGCTCACCGTTTTCGTCGGTCTTCCAGATCGGCAGGCCCCATTCTTCAAACAGGTGCACCGACTCGTCCACGTGACGGCCCAAATCGTAAGCCAGGTCGTCGCGCGTGATACCCATCAGGTCGTTCGAGACCATGCGCGCATAATCAGCGGGATCTTGCTCGGTGCCGATATAGGTGTTGATCGCGGATAGACCTTGCGCAACAGCACCAGAACGGTCCATTGCAGCCTTGTCGACCAGCTTGATTTTTAGATCGATGCCGGACTCGGCTTTAGCCGCTTCCGCCCAACGCATTACTTCATACGCCGCGCCGCAGCAAGCCATGCCGCCGCCGATCAGCAGGATGTCGACCTCTTCCTGCACTACTGTGGGATTACCAAATTCTCCAGCCATTTTCGTTCGCTCCAGATTACTTGCGGATCAGCTCAGCAGGGTTGCCTGCACGGTAGCCGTTTTCTTGATTAAAGAAGCCTGATTTGGCAATGTTCGCCATCACCGCGGTGGGCTTGCCACCGAAAGGATCGATCGAACCTTCAGGCGTGGTGCGGATCGGGAACTTGAAACGCTTCATGTTGCCGTTGCGGAATTTGATCGTCCACATGATCGAATCGGAACCACGCAGCGGTTGGACCATGCCGCCCAGGGGCACCACGTCAGCGTAGTGACGAACTTCGATCGCTTGCTGCGGGCAGATTTTCACGCACGAATAGCACTCCCAGCACTGCTCGGGTTCCTGGTTGTAGGCGCGCATCGCGTGGCCGGTAGTGGAACCGTCTTTGTCCAGCATCATCAAGTCGTGCGGGCAGATATACATGCAAGCGGTCTTATCCTGACCCTTGCAGCCGTCGCACTTATCGGTACGAACATAGGTTGGCATTTGAATCTCCTAAAAGTTAGCTAACTCCGCGTCCGTCGCGGTCCGTTTTGGATGCCTGAACCTGAACCTTGGCCGGGGCGACTCGCGAAATCCGCTTCCGGTCGAGTTCAGGCTCCGAAAAAGTTTATTTGGCCGAATGGCCCTTCATTTCGATCTTCACATTTTCTTCTGCGCTCAGGGTGGCGTAATACGCCTGCAGCACCTTGGCGACTTCGGGGCGGCTGAATTCTACCGGCAAATCCTCACCTTCGGACAACATCTTGCGGACCTTCGTACCGGACAAGAGCACGCGGTCAGCGGGCGTGTGCGGACAGGTGCGCTGCGACGCCATACCGCCGCATTTATTGCACCAGAAGGTCCAATCGATATTCATGTTGACCGTTTCGAGCGAGCCCTTGGGGATCTCGTCGAAAATCTTTTGCGCGTCAAATGGACCGTAGTAGTCCCCCACACCCGCATGGTCACGGCCAACGATCAGATGCGAACAGCCGTAGTTTTGGCGGAACAGCGCGTGCAGCAGCGCTTCGCGCGGGCCGGCATAACGCATATCGAGCGGATAACCCGCCTGGATCACAGTATTCGGTGCAAAGTAGTTTTCAACCAAAGTGCTGATCGCTTCAGAGCGCACTTCGGCAGGAATGTCACCAGGCTTCAGAGCGCCGAGCAATGAATGCACCAGCACACCATCCATGGTCTCGATGGCGATTTTTGCCAGATACTCGTGCGAACGGTGCATCGGGTTGCGGGTCTGGAATGCTGCTATGCGCGACCAGCCCATTTTTTCGAATGCGGCTCGTGTTTCGAGAGGCGTCATGAACTGATCGCCGTACTCTTCCTTGAAATTGCCGGTCGACAACACCTTAACCGGACCTGCCAGATTGATAGGGCCTTGCTCCATCACCATTTTCACGCCCGGGTGCTCCATGTCGGTGGTCTTGTAGACCTGCATGCACTCGTGCGCTTTGTCGATGCCGTACTTTTCGGTCACTTTCATCGTGCCGATGATCGCGTCGGACTCGGAATCGATTAATGCAACTTCACCGCCGACCTTGATGCCTTGGCCGGTGACTTCATCGGTAGACAAAGTGACTGGTATCGGCCAGAACAGGCCGCTTGCCATTTTGTAACCATCGCACACGCCATGCCAGTCGGCGCGCGTCATAAAGCCATCCAGCGGCGTAAAGCCACCAATGCCCATCATGATCAGGTCACCCGTCTCGCGCGAGCTCATTTTGACCTTTGGCAGCGTCGCAGCGCGGGCTTTCTCGGTTGCGAGCGCCTCGCCCGTCAGCAACAAAGGTTTGATTTCACCGCCACCGTGGGGGCGGACTAATTTGGACATACTGGCTCCGATCGCTTGAATTTTGGGATTTTTAGAATCGGAGCAGCATAGCACCGGGCTTGCAGCCTGAATAATGCTTTCTACTTATTTAAAGATAAGGGACTTTGATGTTGTTATAACAGGATTACGCGTCGAAAAAGACTGGCATATCCGATTGTTCGGTCTTAATGATGTCTACCCAGGCCGGTTTAGTGTCTCCCCCCGCGGCGGCGAGCTTTTTGGTCTCTTCATATAGCATTTTCCAGCGGTTATATAAACAATCGCTGACCTTACGCATGCTGGAATCAAAGTACGAGTTATGCAGATCGCCTATGGTTCGGGTAAAAGACTCCATCTGCTCAAGCAAATTATTGGGATAGCCACGGCGGTTGGGGTCGACATACTTCACCATTTCGCGTTTAACAGCGCGCAAAAATACTTTTTGTCCTTCGGTCAGCTCGACTTCAACGCGGGGCGCGCCCCCGTAATTCATTACTTCATAAATATACTCATTCAGGCGATTGCCAAAATCAAAATTCGCGTAGTCCACGTTCTTCATATACGTCTCCAAGGCTGAGTGCCAGCAACGATGATTAAATCGCCGCAAGCAAGCTATGATTATATTACCGCACTAAACCCTGTATCCAGCGGGAATACATTTTGTCTGCAATCGCGTGCAGCTGCTGGGTTTGAGATACCAGATCGACTTGCATGACCGCCGCGGTTTGTACGGCGGGGCTTTTGCTGGTGGTAATTTCTTCCACGCCGCTTTCGCACCATGTCTGGATCATCTCAGGCGTCATCTCGATATGGCACTGCATGCCCAAATGCCGGTTATTTAAAGTAAACGCTTGATTGGCGCAGTAGGCGCTTTCGAGTATGCGTACACCCTGCGGAGGGATCGAAAAGGTTTCGCCGTGCCAATGGAAGACATTGAGCGGCTGGACACCGTTGCTAATCCAACCTTCGGCGGCATTGGTATCGGTAATGCGTACCTCGCCCCACCCGATTTCCTTAATCGGGTTTTGAGTGATCACGCCGCCCATCGCCTTCGACAATAATTGTCCGCCCAGGCAATGCCCGATTACCGGAACGTCTTTGTTAACCGCTTGCCGAATTAACGCCAATTCCTTCGCGATCCACGGTAAATCGTCGTTCACACTCATCGGGCCCCCCATCAAGCACAGGCCAGAATAACCGTTAAGGATATCGGGCAGCGTATCCCCCGTATCAATGCGCAGTAATTGCCAGGGAATCGCATAGCGATCAAGAAACTCAGAAAAATAGCCAGCGCCCTCCGTGGCCGTGTGCCGAATAATCAGGACAGGATGCATCATGAACCTCAAACAAAACTTGACGTATTTTATGCTCATCAACGCCATGGTGGTCATTAGTGCGTCGGCACATGCAACCAGCATATCCGTGATGGGCTTATTCAAGGATAAAGCCATTGTCAGCATCGACGGTGGCAAAGCCCGCACGATGTCTGTCGGGCAAATCCTGCAGGGGGTAAAACTGGTGTTTGCACATTCCGCCGAGGCGACCTTTGAAGTGGATGGCGCACGCCGCTCACTCGGCATGGGTCAGTCTTTTGCTGGCATTCCTCAAAGCGATTCGCGCGCGACCGTTTCGTTAACTGCGGATGTGCGAGGGCACTTTATAGCCGGAGGATCACTTAACAGTTATCCAGTCAGCTTTTTGATAGACACTGGCGCAACCTCAATCGCGATCAGTGGCGCCGAAGCCAGGCGTATGGGACTTGATTATAAGGCGGGCCGGGGTGGGGCAGTCAGCACCGCAGCGGGGGTTGTTCCCGCATGGCGAGTCACTTTTAATACCGTGAAAATTGGGGGCATCACGCTTAATCAGGTCGAAGGGATTGTCATCGAATCCGGCTTGGATACGCCTCTTCTTGGCATGAGTTTTTTAAACCGCATGGAGATGAAACGCGATGGGCAAACGATGACGCTCACGCAGCGTTATTAAGCCTATTCATTAGGGCATCATTCAATCAGATCACACTGACACCACCTGTATCCTATAGTGTCCGTTGTTGCCGCTTAAATATGCTTAATATTCGGTTATCGAAACCGTCTAAAACCTTGCCCAATAATGGACTATTTACAGCATCTCCAATGGCTCGCCATGATTGTTACCGTTCTGGCCGCATGGCTGGTGGCTTCGCAATCTAAACGCAGACGCATGATCGGGTTTTGGTGTTTCCTTGTCAGCAATGTGCTTTGGGTGGTGTGGGGTTGGCGCGACCACGCTTATGCCTTGGTGGTATTACAAGTTGCCCTGGCCATTTTAAATATTCGGGGCGCTTATAAAAACGAATCCTAGGCGAGGGAAGGTGCCGGGACAAGAGCTAAAACCAATACAAAAAACAGCAAATTGATACTTGACTAATACCAGTTTGCGTTATAATGCGACCGTCGTTGAGATTCGAGCCAGTAGTGCAGTATATGTCTGTCATTTCTTACTTGGTTGAAACGATCTACCGGGCATCCGCCTTATTTAACTAAGTTTAGAAGGAACTGTAAATGGCAACTGGCATCGTAAAATGGTTTAATGACTCCAAGGGTTTTGGCTTTATCACCCCTGACGAAGGCGGCGAAGACTTGTTCGCTCACTTCTCCGCGATTCAAGCTGGCGGCTTCAAGTCGCTGCAAGAAAATCAGCGTGTGTCTTTTGAAGTGACGCAAGGCCCTAAAGGCAAGCAAGCTTCCAACATTCAAGCTCCTTGATTGCAATCAATTAAGAAGTGTGATGAAACCCCCGCAGTCGCGGGGTTTTTTTTGCCTCTCATTTTTATGCAAGTCTCTTTTCTCTTACATATTTGCTTAATGAACCGGCCATTCAGTATTATCACGTACGTAAACCAAGCTGAATAGCAATAAAATGGCTTCATGAAACTCAGGCAAAAAATCATTCTGATGGCAATCACGCCGCTCATTCTGGCGTTATGCGCCATTGCCTTTGCCGTTCGTCA
>JANLZE010000038.1:0-1113 GCA_031366105.1 Thiobacillaceae bacterium
CTTGGAATCTGGTCAGCTTTGAAACCACAACCTGTAACCACTGGAGAAATACCATGCAACTCAGTTCCCGTTTCGCAAACGCTACCCCCATCTTACGCGCCGACCATCCGTTATCGGATGATCAGATTCGCAGCGCAGCCCCTTCTATCTTCGCGGAGGAAAAGCACCAGAGCCGATCCGACCGCTACACCTACATCCCGACCGGAGAGGTATTGGGTGCCCTGCGAAAGGAAGGCTTCCAGCCGTTCATGGTTTGCCAGACGCGCGTACGCGATACCGGCAAGCGCGAACACACCAAGCACATGCTGCGGCTACGCCACGCAGCGCAGATCAACGGCGCGGAGGCCAACGAAATCATTCTGCTGAACTCGCACGACGGCACCAGCAGTTATCAGATGCTGGCGGGACTGTTCCGTTTTGTTTGCAGCAATGGGCTGGTATGCGGCGACACCGTGGCCGACCTGCGCATCCCGCACAAGGGCGACGTGATCGGCCAGGTGATCGAAGGTGCCTACGATGTGCTGGATGGGTTCGAGCTGGTGCGCGAACGTCAGGAAGGTATGCGCGCCATCACGCTGGACCACGGCGAATCGGAGGTATTTGCCCGCGCCGCGTTGTCGCTGAAATACGATGACCCGGTCAAGCCTGCGCCCATCACGGAAACACAATTGCTGCAGCCTCGACGCCGGGACGACGACCGGCCCGACCTGTGGAGCACGTTCAACCACCGGGTGCAGGAAAATCTGGTTCAAGGTGGGCTGTCTGCACGCACGGCCAACGGACGCAGGAACCGCACCCGCGCCATCCAAGGCATTGACCAGAACGTCAAGGTCAACCGGGCGCTGTGGATATTGGCCGAAGAAATGAAGCGGCTCAAAGGCTGACATCCGAGGGGGCTTTGCCCCCTCACTTCGGCGCAACGCAACGGCGGAGGCATACAACGCCGCCGCGCCGCCCGGCCTTGTCAGTCCGGGCGGCGCGGCAACAGTCGGAAAGCGACTGCCCGATGGCGAAATGACTTTCGCCATCTCTGTTTTTGTTCATCCGTCCAATGAGTTCGCCATGCTTTTGGTTGGGCAATCCGAAGATCCCGTACAAATTTTCTTGGCGTTT
>JANLZE010000142.1:0-4362 GCA_031366105.1 Thiobacillaceae bacterium
GCGCAGCGAAAACAATATTCTTTACCAATTCAGCGTCAGCGCAGCGGGGCGCCTGCTGCTGGATGGGCGCGCCGCCGTCGTACTCGATGCTGAGGCACTCACACTACTCTCTTCAGGAAACACACCATGAAAAACGCCCTGGTTACTGGCGGCAGCGGCGGCATAGGCGCGGCCATCTGTCGCCGCCTCGCCGCCGATGGCTGCCATGTTTATATTCATGCCAATCGCGGAATTAAAGCCGCACAGGCGCTGGCCGATGCCATTTGCGCAGACGGCGGCAGCGCACTGGCACTGACATTCGATGTGACTGACAGCACTGCGGTAGCCGATGTGCTGGCGCCCCTAGTCGAACATCAGCCGATCCAGATTCTGGTCAATAATGCCGGCATCCATGACGACGTGGTATTCCCCGGCATGAGTGCGCAGCAGTGGCACCGGGTGATCGACGTATCCGTCAACGGCTTTTTCAACGTCACCCAGCCGCTGATGATGCCGATGATCCGCAGCCGCTGGGGGCGCATTATCAATGTATCTTCCATCGCAGCACTGACCGGCAATGCGGGCCAGGTCAATTATTCCGCCGCCAAGGGCGCGCTGAATTCGGCGACCAAATCGCTGGCCCGGGAAGTCGCCAGCCGCGGCATCACCGTCAACGCGGTGGCGCCCGGCATTATCGACACCCCAATGAGCGAATCCGCGTTCGACGCCCAGGACATCGCACGTCTGGTGCCGATGAAGCGCGCGGGTAGTCCGGTCGAAGTGGCCGACCTGATCGGCTTTCTCGCCTTGACTCAAGCGGCTTACATTACCGGGCAGATTATCTCCATCAACGGCGGCATGATTTAACGGTGAATGACAACATGAAAACACCCACCCCTACCCCAGTGCATGCACCGCACATCCCGCTGACCGATTACTACCAGACCGAGCAGGATCGGCAAGCCTATCTGCGCCAGATTTTTGACAATACCGCGCCGGATTATGACCGTATCGAGTCGATGCTGGCGTGGGGTTCCGGTTCACGCTACCGGCACCAGGCGCTGATTCGCGGCGGCTTGAAGCCCGGCATGAGGGTGCTCGACGTCGGCGTCGGCACTGGCCTTGTTGCAGCACAGGCCTGCATTCTGACCGGTGATCCCACCCTGGTTACCGGGGTCGATCCAAGTCCCGGCATGATGGCTGCCAGCAAGCTGCCCAAGACCATGGTGCTGATGGAAGGCCGGGCGGAATCCCTGCCTTTTCCCGACAATCATTTTGATTTCCTGAGCATGGGCTATGCATTGCGCCATATCAGCGATCTCGGCGTAGCGTTTACGGAGTTTGAACGGGTACTGAAGCCGGGTGGCCGTCTATGCCTGCTCGAAATCACCCAGGCGCAAAGCCGTGTTGGGCAATGGCTGCTCAAAACCTACATGCGCGGCGTAATACCGCTGCTCACGCGATTCATTTCCAGACAGAAGGATACTGCGACGATCTGGCGTTATTACTGGGATAGCATCGAAGCCTGCGTTCCCCCCGAACAAGTCATGGCGACGCTAAGCGCGGCAGGACTGACCCAGGTTAAGCGCCATCTGGAGGTCGGCATATTTTCAGAATATCAGGCGATCAAGGCTAATCCCGGCCAGCCTGACTGATTGCTCGCAAAACCCATGACTACAGCCGTTAACATCGCCGCCCATAAAACCGAAGCACTGTTGTTTTTCACCCTGCTGCAACTCACCGTGATCGTGCTCGCTGCGCGCATCGGCGGTGGCATCGCGTTGCGCATTGGACAATCAGCGGTGGTCGGTGAAATCGTGATCGGCATTCTGCTCGGGCCTTCGCTGTTCGGGCTGCTTGCACCCGACATATTTCAGTATGTATTCCACTCCGGCGCGCCCGAACCGATGCAGATGCTGTCGCAAATCGGTCTGGTGCTGCTGATGTTTCAGATCGGCCTGGAATTCGATTTTTCGCACCTGGGCGAACGCCGCAACCGTACCGCAGTGATGTGGGTGGCGGGCGCCAGCCTGGTTGTGCCATTTGCGCTGGGTTTTGCGGTCGGCCAGATCAGCGCGCCGATACTGTCCCCCGGCGCGCATGCGTTGGGATCTGCGCTGTTTGTAGCGACCGCTTTCTCGATCACGGCATTGCCAATACTTGGCCGCATCATGATGGAATTCGACATGACGCGCACGCCGATTGGTGTTATCGCCATCAGCGCGGCGGCGATCAATGACGTCATCGGCTGGCTGCTGCTGGCGCTCATTACCACGCTCACGCTATCCGATTTCAATGCCGCCAGCTTCGCTCTCAAAGTGGTACTGGTGCTGGGATTTTTCCTGCTCAGCTGGTTTGGTGTTCGTCCGCTAATGAAGCGCATCCTGCATCACTGCGATGCACGCTCCGGCGCGCTTTCGCACAACCTGCTCGGGATCGTGCTGGCGGCCATTTTCCTGTCGGCAATGACCACATACCAGCTCGGCATTTTCGCCATCTTTGGCGGTTTTATGATGGGCGTGTTGCTGCATGATGAGCATGCTTTTGTGCGCACCTGGAAGGCGCGCATCAGCCCGTTCGTGATGGTGTTTTTCCTGCCCATCTTTTTTACCTATACCGGCCTGCGCACCAATATCGGCAGCCTCGACAGTGCAGCGGCCTGGGGCTGGTGCGCGCTGATCGTCTTCCTCGCCACGCTGGGCAAGTATGGCGGCGCCTACGTGGCAGCACGTATAGCGGGGATGAATCACCAGGAAGGCAAAGTCATGGGCATCATGATGAACACCCGCGCGCTGATGGAATTGATCGTGATTAACGTCGGCTACGACCTCGGGGTGATTTCGCAGCAGATGTTTACCATACTGGTGATCATGGCGATTTTCAGTACCGTCATCACCAGCCCGCTGTTGCGGCGCTGGCTGCCGCGTATCGGCATCCCGGTGCCATTGCGTTCAAATGCGGCCGAGCACACGGCGCATGAGCAACACGGGTAGGCGCAGCACGAAGCCCAGAAACAGGCGCGTGTGCATCCAGCTCAATAACACGTTGTCACGCAGGTAGCGGAAATGCGATACCCCACCCTCCTCCGCGCGATAGTAGCGCACCGGGGCAGGCAGATTAACCGGCCTGACCCCACGCCAGCACAGGCGCACCACCGCCTCGGGATCGAAATCAAAGTGGCGCATCCACGGTTGATGGCGCATCACCTGCCGCAATGGTTCAACCGGATACACACGAAACCCGAACAGCGAGTCGCCTATGCCTGCCCACAAGGTTTCCAGGTTGGCCCACCAGTTGGAGATGCGCCGCCCTTGCACGCGCAGGCCCGGTGCACTGGCATCGAATACCGGCACGCCCAGGATCATTGCCGCCGGCTGGCGCGCGGATTCCGCCATGAACGCCGGGATACGCTCGGCTGGATGCTGGCCGTCCGAATCCATGGTCAATACGTGGCTGAATCCCGCCGCGGCCGCCTGTTCCAGGCCATGCAGTACCGCCGCGCCCTTACCCTGGTTGCGCGGCAGGATGATTACCCGCAGGCCGTCATCTTCTGCTGCCATCGCCTGCAAACCCTCGGCGCTGCCGTCGTTGCTGCCGTCCACCACCACCCAAACCGGGGTCCAGTATTGGCGTGTCGCGCGCACGGTTTCATAGACTTTGGCGCCGGGGTTATAGCTGGGAATAAGGACGAGATGCGTGGTCGAGGCAGCGGTCATGGCGGCGAATAAACCTAAAAAAAGTTAGCCACAGAGAACACAGAGTTCACAGAGGAAACGGGGTAGGCAGGGATGGGCAGTTTTATCGCCCAACTCGCAACAATACGCAAAACCCGCATCATTCTAAAAACCTTGATTGATCCACGAAAAGCACGAAAAACACTAAACAAATCAATAGCTTGAAAAGACTAACCCGCTCACCCATTGGGTAACGATCTACAGCTTTGTATCTCTTTGAATATTTTGCGAGCTTTCGCCTTACGGCAAAATGCCTGCTTAACCCATTTCGTGCTTTTCGTGTCTTTCGTGGACTAACTGCTTTTTCTAGGATCATCTATGTGAACTCCGTGGCTTGCATCTGTAATTTTTAAGATTAGAGCTTACGGTCAGCCTGCGTGGGCAGAGAGTTGGTCGGGTAAAACGCCGAACCTTGTACCAGCTCATGCGCAAAGTAATGTTCCAGCTCAGCCATGAAGTGCTGGCTATGTTGTGGCGGATCAAAGCGCCGCCCCAAGCGCACCCGGTAATGGATCGGCATCGGCGGTTTGCGGAATAGTGTCCAGCCCTTGCTCAGATATGCCGAGTCGGTTTCTATCAGTACTGTCTGCACCGGTACTTGTGCATGATGCGCGATCAGGCCGATACTGCCCTTGAGCGGATTGACCGG
>JANLZE010000057.1:0-1004 GCA_031366105.1 Thiobacillaceae bacterium
ACGACGAAGTCACCCAATGCGTTTTCCAACCCAACCCATGATGCAGTGTCGGCATCTACTTCTTTGGTAAGTGCGTACACCTGCAAATTGGGTTGTCCATTCTCTCCTGTTAGATTTTTGAGAACAGAAATGCTGTCGTCATCTGATGCGTTGTCTACGATGATTAATTCATAATCGCTGACAAGGGAAGAAATGTCGGTAGCAGCGTCTGATAGTATTTTTTTAATATGGTCTGACTGGTTGCGTACAACAAACACAACCGACAGAAAAATAGGAAAAAACGCCATTCGACCCCTCCTCAAACGCTAATGGCAGCGTTGCCGCTCTCAACTTATGAGAAAATCGTGCCATTGTATTCTGCGGGGGAGGGGAGGTCATCCTTTTTTGCAAGATTTCGCCCACATCTTTTTTAATGTAGTGCTTCATTCTGTTTGGCGCTTAAGCGGCTATTGGCACGAAGACATTCTGCAGAATGTCGTTGGCCTTAGCGGTCTAGATTGAAGGGCTTGGGATTTGCATTGTGATGGGAAACGTAATAATGAATAGCGACGGTGGGTTCCGAGACACTGGTAAAGACGACCTGTAATTGCGTGGCATTACGTTAGGCAATTTATGTGTTCATGTACCAGGCGCGATTCAACCTTGACGAATTGGTATTGAAAGATTTGACCACCAAGATGAGTTTGTGGGGAAGACTGAAGGTGGGACGCCTGTATGGCAGGAAGTTCGCGACACGGCGCGAGGCCATGGATGAGGTGATTGACTGGCTCGCGTTCTACAATCACCGGCGGCTGCACTCGACCCTGGATTACGTCAGTCCCATGCAATTCGAGAAAAACTGGCAGGCGGCGCAGCCACAATGCGCCGCAAATTGAAGCGGCTAAGCGATACGGAAAACAGGGGTAAGGTCACATGATGACGTTGGGTGTGTGGCATGGATGGGTGGGTAAGGCGGGGAAATTAAAGGGTGGCGCATCTTGATTGCGGATAAATGTCTGGCTCCT
>JANLZE010000070.1:0-1215 GCA_031366105.1 Thiobacillaceae bacterium
TAGCGCTGCACGATAATTGCGTCAGCCAGAAAAGCGCTGCCAAATGGGCTAAAGCGCAAATCAGTGTAGCGGTCTTCCAGTTCCGAGGTCATTAATATGGTCACGCCCATGCCGGTAAGTTTGGCAACCATCCGATACAGCGAGCCGCGAAAATCTTCACTGAACTCGGGTGCCAGCGCGAGCTCAAATCCAGACAAAGAGTCGATCACGAGGCGCTTTGCCTGCATTCGATCAATCATTTCGATCAAATCATGCAAGGTTTCATCAATCGACAAATCCAGGGAACGCGTGTCAACTACCCCAACCTTTCCAGCCTTGACCAGCGAAGACAGCTTTGTGCTTAGCAGCTGGCTGGGACTTTTTTCAAACGCCGCAATGACACCTGGCTCGCCCCTGCGCACGCCTTCGGCAAGGAATTCTGTCGCCAGAATGGTTTTTCCGGAACCGGATGGCCCGACCACGAGCAGGGAATATCCTACTGGCAAGCCGCCCCCCAGCATTTCATCCAGGCCGGGGGTGCCCATGGAAACACGTTTGTCGGGGGGGGATAGCTTTCTTTCTGACTCAACCGCTTCGCCCTGCTCGATGATCACGCGTGGGAAAACCTCAATTCCGTTATCACTGATACGGAACGTATGTAAGCCTGGCGCCTGGGCCTGACCGCGTATTTTGACCACTTGCATCTTGCGCACCACTGAATTGCGATGCAAATTCTGCGTAAGCGACAGGATGCCATCCGCCACGGTAAAGACAGGGCTGGATTCTGATTCCGGCGACAGGTATTCACCGATCAGGAAGGTCGTTGCCTGCCAGCTCGTCATTTGCATACCCAATTGCTGGACGAAGCGCTGCAATTCCAATACGCCTTGCTCCCCAAGCTTCGCTGACCTTACGACGGAGCGAAACGAATCCACAAACACCAGGCTGGGGGCATAGCCTTTCACTTCTTCCTCGATGCGTGCCAACACGCGGTCAAAACTGCCATCCATGAGGTCTGCAGAGAGGTTGACGAAGCGGATCGATTCGTTGATTTTATCGATGTCAAAAAAAGGAAATTGCTGTTGATAACGAAGCATTTTCAACGCTGGCTCGCCGAGTACGGTGAAGAAAAGCGCGCGGTTATCCGGGCTTGCCAGCGAGAACATGATCTGATGGGCGAGGGTAGTTTTTCCGGTTCCCGGCGTCCCCGCAATCAGGTTAAAGGAGAATTCCGGC
>JANLZE010000119.1:0-2603 GCA_031366105.1 Thiobacillaceae bacterium
AACGTAAAATTAAGGGGCGCGCTTTAGCGCGTCCCTCTTGAATGCCGGGTTAGAGAGCGAGCTTAACAAGACAGTCACCTTGGCAAACTTCGCCCATACTTAAGTTTTCCAACTGTATCATTGCGGATTGGGATGGGTGCTTGGTCATCTCCAAGCAATGGGCTGTCAGCTCCCTTCCATCCGCTTTCAATAATACCAACTCATCGCCCGGATTTATTTCACCGCGTGAAATATAACCAGTGGCCCAAGTCCCTTTATCTTCGACACCAAATATGTCGAGTACATACATCAAGGCTTTTGCGTGTGGGTGATGGTGTTGAACCGCATCGCAAACACTTCCAAAATACAAGACAGGAAAACCAGGGAACTCTTTTTGAGCTATGTGTAGTGTTTGAAAAATGGCGGAGGTAAGCACTCTATTCTTAGAGTTTGTGAGGAGTTCGAAAAGCCGCTCTGTTGAGCGGCTTGACATGTTTTCCAAGTCAGAGCGAATTTTAGCAACTTCGTTTAATTCAATGGGAAGATTCATCTCGATCTCTAACGTTCAAATTGAGGGGCGCGCCGCTTTTGGCGCGTCCCTCTCGAATGCAGTGTTAGGTAGTTTATTTGACAAACGTTGCTTTAACTCGTTTTGAAACCAGCATGTACGGAACCCATATCAGCGTGGCGAAAAGGGAGCGACCTAGCTCCTTGGTGGTTTCAGCATCAAATACCAGTTCATTTGGAAGTACGGCTTTTATTACCAGAGCATCGATAAGTATGAATGCCAAGGTAAATAGCAAAATACCGATGTACCACTTTGGGAATACCCCCTTCTTTGAGAAGAAAAGAAAAGCGATAAATCCCCACACAAGAACCAATCCGCCGTTTATAGCCATTTCTCCAAACAGGATTGGTGCCCAGAGTGGATTGTAAGCTTCAGTTCCAGGTGTTGTTAGCGCCGCCCAAGCCCCATTAGAAAACATCTCTGAGTAAGTCGGAAAAATCTGACCGATAATGCGTAACGGTGAAATGATGATTCCCAGCCCCACAAGAGCAAGCCAACCACCCAGCCCTTCCAGGTTTTTTTCTTTTGCCATGCTGATCCCCTTATTGCCTAACGTCTGAATTCAGGGGCGCGACGCGGCTTTATCGCGGCGCGTCCCTTGGAATGATGGGTTAGGCCGCACTTGTGACTCCGCCAAATTGACTTTGAATTGCGTGCGCTTCGATTACGATTTTTTCGAGAGCAAAGCCAAAAGAAGAGAATGGACAAACTGCTAATGTCCTGCTCGTCCGGTACCAAGCACTCTGTACGCCGATCACGCCGTACACCCACTTTTCGCCCAACTTCTTGAGTGCGAAGACCGGACCGCCACTCAGACCGTCCGCATCATTGAAGATAGACTCTGAACCATCATCTGGTTTTGCGTAGAACTGATTCTGCGTCTTTTCGCATGCAAGAGCGGGTTCATCAGCTGGCTTTAATAGCGACATGACTACCCGAGCAGTAATAATCGTTTTCTCATCGTAAGCGACACTTTCCGACGGGATACCTACGAGCACCCAGTGATCGTGCTCAGTTACATGGTCGCTCCAAGCGTTTCTCTCTATCGCTGTTACCCCACCTGCTTCTAGCTGGCGCCGGTAGAAGTAGCCAATATGTGTGGCTGCATAGTCCAAACCACTCGTATCATCGCGGAGCACCAGCCACTCTTCTGCGTCAAATTCATAAGGCACAGCCATTCCGTTGAACCGGTTACCAGCGGTCTGGTCATCAAGCCGCCAAACGTCGAACGATGAGCCGGATGCAAGTGCGGTCTCAATATTGCGAAGGATATGGCCAGCAGTGACATAGAACCACTCGCCCGCCACGTCAACGACAAACCCCGAAAACACGAGAACCTTTTCAGGCAAATCGTCCGGAGGGTGCTGGACACATGAGAGTGTCACGAAATGTTTACCTAGCGCCTGAGCGACGCGACGCGTGAGATTTGTCATTGGGATGTCACCGTAAATGGCGTCATACGCTTGTGCGACCTAACGTGCCAAGCTGAGGGGCGCCGCGCTTTTTGCGGCGTCCCTCTCCAGCGTAGTGTTAGGCAGGCTCCCAACAAACTGGTTTTTGAACAGCTCTGCCATCACTGATGGTTCTGCCACTTTCGTAACCCCCTACTGGAGCTTGAACCACGATGTAATATAAGGGTTCTACGGAGAGATTGCGCCAGCATCGTACTCCGTCCGGTGCCACACGAACCACAGTGCCTTCACTTACCGGGAATATTTGGTCATCAATCTGGAACTCGCCCTTACCCTTGATGAAGATGTAGATCTCTTCGTTGCGCTGATGCTTGTGGTGGAACGGCATGGAAGCTTTCGGCGGAAGTTTATTGAGCGATATTTCAGAACTAGTAAGACCAAGAAGTGAATTCAGAAAGACCTTCCCCTCGACCTCAAATGGTAACGCAGGATGACTAAATTTGAAGTTATTCAATTCAACAAATTCTCCTAAATTTGCCGCAGCGAAATTCGTGCCGTTCCTGACTTCAGGGGATGTTTGCATCATGCTTGTCTCCTTATTGTGGTCATGCCTAACGAATGAAAGGGACTTCCCCGTCCCGAGG
>JANLZE010000126.1:0-1088 GCA_031366105.1 Thiobacillaceae bacterium
TTTTAAAGATTGCTCGAACATTCGCAACAGCGCATCGAAGTAGCCCTCATCTTGCAGGCCTACATCACTGCTGAACCCCGCTGCCTGTTCGCAATAAAACACCATCAGTTCGGCCAGACCTTCCGCTTGGCCAATGGCTTGCTTGTAATCGGTGATAGATTTTTTGGCTTTGGCGACCGAAGTGTCCTGATTCTTGAGCACGTCGGGCCATAGCCAGCGGTCGATGTTGACCTTATAGGGTTTGAGCACATCGTCGCCAAGACTGAGTCGGGCGTGGAGGAAGGCTCGGTTATCTTTGTAGGCCGCGTACAGGTCTTGCAGCAGCCCGAGCAAGCCTGCGCGCTCGAAGTCCACCAGCTTGGTTTTGACATCGCTCCAGTTGGGCGTGTTCTTCTTCGTGGCCATTTCCGCTATTCCTCGGCGACGTCGTATTTGTGAACCTTCCCCTGGGGCGCGCCTTCCCAACTGGTCAGGCCCATGTTTTCCTCCTTGTGATCGGCCCGATCCACAATAACTTCTGCCGCTGTCTGGCCGTGAATTGCGTAATGCAGCTTGTTTTGAACCGCCGAGAAAAAGCGTTTGGTCGCCGAAGCGCTCGAGTCGTAGTCGAGCGAGGTCGCATAGATGTCGGTGATCTTCTGATAGAACTTACGCTCGGAAAGGCGGATTTCACGGACTTTTTCCAGTTGCCGTTCGAAGAATTCATTGGTAAGGATGCTGCCGCCCCCTTTAAGGCGCTCCACATCCATCGTCCAACCCTGAATCGTGTAATCCTTGACAATCTGATTGGCCCACTTGCGAAACTGCACGGCGCCCTCGTTTTCAATCTAGAAGCCCACGGCAATGATGGCCTGCAGGCTGTAGTGCTTGACCTGATAGTTTTTGCCATCGGCAGCAGTGGCAAAGTACTGCTTAATAACTGCCGCTTCTTCGAGTTCGCTATCTGCAAAAATGCGTTTCAAATGCTGATTGATGGCGGGCACCGACACATCGTAGACGGTGGCCATCATCTTCTGCGTCAACCAGATGTTTTCATTCTCATAGCGCATTTCCACGCTGGTTTGCGCGCTACCCGTTGCGGCGACAAA
>JANLZE010000161.1:0-1332 GCA_031366105.1 Thiobacillaceae bacterium
TGAAGATGCCGCTGCCTATGAGGAATTTCTGAAGAAGGCCGAGGAAATCGTAAAGCGCATGGCACGGAAGGACCCCGGCCCCGGTATGCCTGCGGTTCTTCACGGCAAACCCGAGGCCATCGTGCTCTTTAACAACCTTGCCAGCATTCCTGCGACGACCTTTCAGTGTCCGGCAGATGATGATGCGAAAGCGGAACTCGCTCTCGAACTCGACCAGGCCATGCGCGAGCACGCGCCGGCGGGCTGGAAGGGCGATGATACGAGAGAGAAGCAGGTGCTCAATGCCTTGTTTCCGATCATGGAGCGGGACCGCACGGCAACGCAGGGCATCTTTGAAATTATCAAGAATCAGCCAGGCTACTAATGACCGAGACCATACAGCTTGGCGAAATTTCAATTCTGGTTACGCGGAAGGCCATCAAGAACGTCCACCTCTCCGTCCATCCGCCGGAAGGGCGGGTGACGCTCGTGGCACCCAGCGGAACACGTCTGGAAGTCGCCCGTGCCTATGCGATCTCGAAACTGGGCTGGATCCGTTCGCAGCAGAAAAAATTGGATAATCAGGCGCGGGAAACGTCGCGTCAGTTCATCGAGCGGGAAAGTCATTACCTTTGGGGGCGACGTTACTTGTTGACAGTGAAATACCACGATGCCAAACCGTTCGTTTTTCTCGACCACAAGCGCATCACGCTGAGCGTGCGACCTGGCAGCGATACCGAAAAACGCGCAGAGGTGATGCATGAGTGGCACAAATCTCTGCTTCATGATGTCGTGCCGCCACTGATCGCCAAATGGGAACGGAAGCTAAAGGTGAAAGTAACCGGCTATTTCCTGCAACGGATGAAAACCAAATGGGGAAGCTGTAATCACAGCGCGGGGAACATCCGGCTAAACACCGAGCTCGTGAAAAAGCCGAAAGATCTTCTTGAATACGTGATCGTGCATGAAATGGTTCATCTGATTGAACCAACTCACAGTGAACGCTTTGTCGCAACCATTGAGAAGCATTACTCAACTTGGCGTGAAGCCCGCGCAGAACTCAATGAGTTGCCGCTGACAGCAGAGGTGTGGAAGGAGTGACCACTCAGTGTGATCTACTATATTGAGTGGTCGATGAGCAGACCATCATGGTCATCACTCTGACTGGCTAGTAGAACGTTCCAACAATACAGATACTAAATAGTTTACAAACGCCATGAATCACTCACAACGCTTGATGGAGACGATTATGGCGAGGAAATCTGGTCGTGCGGCGCTGGTGCTCACACAGGCTCAGCGGGTTACGCTCAAGGAATTGGCTGGGTCGAGGACGGCGCCCAACCGGGAGGTCGA
>JANLZE010000067.1:0-2657 GCA_031366105.1 Thiobacillaceae bacterium
GCTCGGCAAACACGGCATTCGCGTCAATGTCATCGCACCAGGCCTCATTGATACGTCACTGTTCGATGTTTTCGGCCCTGAAGGTCGGGCGGCGATATTCGCGCAAGCGGCGCAGCAATTGCCGGTCGGTCGAGCCGGGCGCGCGGATGAAGTTGGAGAGGCGATCACCTTCCTACTCAGTAACGGCTATATGAATGCCGAAGTCCTCCACATCGACGGCGGCGGTCGCTTCGTCTAACCGCCTCTGATATCTGATTTAATTTTTTCCAACCTCTGCGTATAACGATTGCAGGCAACGGGGCTGCTACACGCTACGCGCGCACCAGCCTCTTTTGTAGTGTTCTATGCTAATGTCCTTTTCTTAAATTGCCCACCGGCTGGTTCGGCCGACTACCAGCAGGTCTGGACTAATTGGTTTACCGTCGCATTCTCGGCCGAAGTTGACGCACACGTCATTGACAGATTTGTTCAAATTACGCCATTAAATATATAAACAAACATCTGCATTGGCAGCTAATGGTAGAAAGCTTGCTGCACCGACCCATTCAGCCACCTCCGGCACAAAATCTGTTTTGTCGTACCCGAATAAATCGACCGTCATTTGACACGCAATGAGTTTTACATCGGCTTCAATACAGGCAGAACGGAGGTCATGGATACTGGCAACGCCCTTCTGTTTCAAGGTGCTGTTAAACATCGACTTCGCCATCATCTCAAATCCTGGAACATTGCCCATTATCACATTGGGAATTTTCCAATTAATATCACGGAACCAGTCCGGTCCCATGGGCATTTTCAAGGGCATGGCCGGGTTACCCAATGGTGATACCCCGAGTTGTAAGTCTTTTTTTAATAATTCCAAGCCATAGAAACTAAAAAAAATTGATACTTCCCAACCAAGAGCGGAAGCTGTTGAAGCCAATATAAAGGGGGGATAAGCCCAGTCCAAGGTGCCTTTGGTGACAATCAGTGCCATGGTGTTGGTTTTGCTCTCCGCACGAGATTGGGTTTCTTTTTCAAATTCTTCATGGAACCATCTATTGAATCGATCTCTTTCAAATTGATCTGCGTCACTTCGAGCCGCTAAAGACGTTTTGTCCATAATATGAGCCTTTCACTTCGAGTTGTGCCTAAGCTAGGAGGGCTTTGTCGGCAGAGGACATCATCATCTACTATTCTCAAAAGCTTGATAATTGCTCTTATAATTGATTCACTTTCCATTTTTTGTTGAAAATATGCTGGTTGAAAACATTACTGACCTGGAAATTTTTGTTGCTGTGATTAAGGCGAGGAATATGTCTGCCGAAGGACGGGAGCTTGGGTTTTCAAGTGCGGTTGTAAGCAAGCGGCTGCAGCGCCTTGAAGAGCAATTGGGTGTTCGGCTACTTAATCGCTCAACCAGAAAATTGTGCATAACTGAGGAAGGTCTCCGCTATCACGATTATTGTGTGCGTGTGCTAGCCGAGCTGGACGAGGTGGAAACCCTACTTACGAACGGACAGGGTCAACCGAAGGGCACTTTGCGCGTAACCGTTCCTGCTGCCTTTGGGCGTTTGCATGTTGCGCCGCTGGTTCCCGAGTTTTTAAGGAGGTTTCCAGAGCTGCGTTTATCGCTACACTTATCCGATAGCAAAGTGGACATTATCGAGGAAGGGTACGATGTCGCTGTCCGTATTGGCGATATGAAAGACTCAAATTTAGTGGCGCGTCATCTTGGCATTGATCGAAGAAAGGTTGTTGCGACACCGGCTTACATTAAAAAATTCGGCATGCCTAAAACGCCGGATGACCTTGCCCATCACAATGCATTGTTATTCGCCAATCCCGCACCTTTAGACCATTGGCAATTTATCGATCATGAGGGACAACCATGCGGCGTCAAAGTGACGGGTAATTTTGAGACAAATAATTGCGATGCGTTAAGGGCAGCCATATATGCCGACGCGGGGATAGCGTTGAGACCCGTTTGGGATGTGTGGCAGGATATTAAAGCGGGAACACTGCAAGTACTGCTCCCTGAACACACGCACCCATCTTTCAAAATACAAGCGGTTTATCCCAGCAGACGGCATTTGTCACAAAAAGTGAGGGTGTTTATTGATCTGCTGTGTGAATCGTTTGGTGAAACACCTTATTGGGATGTGGCTTAAATAGGGGAATGGGTACGTAAATAGCTGAAGTACTCAATCGTGGTGTGTGTCAATTTTTGAGAAACGCAGGCTTCAGCCAGTTACCAATATTAGAGAGGCTGCTCTGGCCGAGTGGCAGACCTTCATAGCCAAGGATTTACCCAAACAAGATAGGCAGCCCTTCAAGTCCACTTACCTTATTTGGATGCCTGGATTAGGCCAGCATCTTGATCAGCCGTTCAGATGTCACTTTCACCTTGTCGGCATTGGCCAGCAGCATGCCGGTCGAATCCCAGGTACCTTCGATCAGGGCCTTACGGCGGCTGGCGAGCATGGTCACAGGGACGCTGAGACTTCCTGCCTTCACGGTCATGTCCTCGAGATCAACCGTGAACTGGGCCTTGGGGTCCTGGGCAGCCAGAGCCTGCAGCTTGGCGACCTCATTCTTGCTCGCCACAACGGCCGGTGTGCCCAGCATCACTCAGTTGCCCGCGAAGATTTCGGCGAAGCTCTCGGCCACGATGGCCC
>JANLZE010000100.1:0-6118 GCA_031366105.1 Thiobacillaceae bacterium
GAACCTCGCCGTCATCGCACACGAGTGACGGGGCTTTGACTACAGGGTTGATCTGCTGAAATTGCGCGAACGTGCTGAAGACAGAGATCGATCGGTGCTCGAAACGTAGACCGAGCAGTTGTAGCGATATCGCTACACGGCGGACGTAGGGAGAATCGAGCATTCCGATGAGTTGCATGACGCCTCCGGCTCGGGTTGGTGGCTAAGGTGCTCAAGTTGTAAAGCTGGGAGTCTGCTGGAATGATGGGTTGGACTCCCCTCGCTTTTTGTTGCCATAGTTGGCATTACTGGTCTTCATGGGCATGGGATCAGAAGTCATCAATGAAAGGAGTCCTTAGGCCTGTGTTCAATGAAGTTCATTTGCTTCTTTGACGATCATACTTGCTCCAGTATTGGAACTCATCCTCATGTACCTCGATGTCGACCTCCATGACTCTTGATTGGAGACGTTCCTGCACATCGGAAACAGCCTTGTTGTAAACAATTGGGCCAAGTTCCTCTAGCAAGAAATCAAGGAGTGCACCAGCAGCAATGTTGCCGATTTTCTCCTCCTTGTTTTCCTCGAAATACCGTTGGATCGAAGCGATTACCTCTTTTCGCTTTTCCTTGGTGATTTCAATTGTCATGTCGGTGTAACTTCATAAATATAATGGCATTGAATATACATGGCTAACGCATTACCCAAGTCCGGTGTAGCAAATTGTTATGTAGCTATTTAACTGCAATGTAAATCTCGACCTCATTCTGGTTTTTATAAAATTCAAAATCGGTAGTATATGCACGTTGATATTGGGCATCTTCTTGTGAGAAGTAATCCCAGATTTTTGACCAAGTTTCAATGACAACCTGTGGCACCTCGCCTTTAGCCTCAAAAGCCATGTAAATACCGCTAGGGATAGAAACATTTTCAAGATTGTTGGTTAGTGTTTTATCGATTTGATCAGAGCCAGCTAATACTGAGAACTCGCCTGAATAATCGGATTCGTAGTTGTAGTAGACACCGTAAACACGCGCCCCATTTTTATAGTTAATTGGAACCTTTTCATCGAACTGTTGGTGTAAAGCGCCAATTTTTGAGGTCTCTGGGTTCATTTCGTTGGCATTTGTGGTTCGAATACTGATGCCTTTTATTTGTTTTTCATCTAGCTGAACAATTTTCACGTGCATTGCTCCTTGTTGCCCAACGTAGAAGTAGCCGGCGCGGCGCGGCTTTATGCGTAGCGTCCGCGCTGACTGCCGGGTTGGACACCAAGTTCACAAGGCATCGATGAATTCGTCTGGCGATATATCGGCTTGGCGCAGAACACCCGCAAGAGTGCCGATCTTGATTTCGCTGTGCATTGGAACGACACAGCCTTTGGAGCCACGCCGCATGTGACATGGCTACCGGATTGGCGAATTTTCGTAAACCCCAATCGTTCAAGCGCCCGAACTGCCGCGGCACCGGAGACATGCGGTAGCTTAGGCATGTGCGGGAATGCTGAACATCGTGACCAGTGGATGTCCAGGTGCAGATAGAGGAAACTCGGACAAATAGAGTGCTGTTGCCTCGGTTAAGTTGGCAATAGCCTCCTCAACTGTTTCCCCTTGGGACGTGGTGCCGGTTTCGGGATTGAGGGCAACATATCCACCTTCTTCTGCGGGGGTAAGAACTGCGGTCATTTCCATGGCTAAACTCCGGGGAATGGAAAGCTGATTGTCGTGTATTTCGAGTATTGATGTCCAACGAAGCTGTAGAAAAACCCCAGCCTACCCGGAACAAACCGCCCCATCAAGCCTTGACGCCTGACATATCAACAAGAGGCGAGGCCGCAATGTGGCAACTGGATCACTCTTATTACTCGGCCATGATAATGTGAGCCTGGATTTTGCCGTCGACCTGCCCGTGCCCGAATCTTTTGGCGATGGCACTTTCAGCAACATCCGTCGCCTGGCCGAGAAGGGATCTGTCCCGCGCTTCGATCTCATTGCGGAGTGGGGTGCCCTGGCAGTAAGCCAGGGCTGGGATTCTTGCCGACTCCGCGATGCTCCTTGCTGCAATCGTATCGACGCAGGGCGCCCTGACAAAGCCACCATTCCGCAGGTCTCTTTGAATGGTTGCGACGTCGTAGTAGCCATGGGGAGTACGAGCCATGAAACGCAGGGGATAGTCGGGAAAGATCGGCTCGAGAGCCGTTGCCACCGTGTCAGCGAATTCGTTCTCCTCGATTCGATCCCACACGCTAAAGAGCAGCACACCACCTGCTTTCAGAACCCGGCGAGCCTCCGAGAAAGCTTTTGTCTTGTCGGGAAAGAACATCACCCCAAATTGACACACCACTGCGTCAAACGATTCGTCAGCGAAGGGCAGTTGCATGGCATCAGCCTGCCGCCACTCGACAGGACGTGACGTTCCCATCTCGGAGGCCAGGTCCAGCATAGGCTGATTTAGGTCTGTGCCCACAATCGAAACATCGTTAGGCAAGAGTGAGGCAAGATGGCGTGTAACAACACCAGTGCCAGCTGCAACTTCAAGTACCCGGGTAAGCTTCCGGGAAGCCAGCCGCTGCGCGAGCCCCTCGGCGTACTGCTCAAAGATGAGTGGAACGAGATACTCTTCGTAAAGCCTGGGGATTGAGCCGGCGAAGACCTCATCAGACTGGGGGTTACTCATCTCAGGCTCCTTTGCATGCGGTGATCATCCTGCGCTGGATGGATTTTGCTTGACGGGGGTGGAAGTCCGTAGAGATTGGTTAGCCATTGTCATAGCGATTCGATCTTCCACACTCGAAAATCGATTAACTTTCCTTCAGTAAAAGTACCGACCACCGAAACGAGAACATCGAAGTAACCTTGTTGCTCTCCGGTGGAAATCATTCGGCGGACACCTTCGGACAGCGCATTGATTTCCGCTGATGTCATTGGGCGCTTGCTCTGGTAGAAGGCGCGACTGATGTTGCCATTCCATTCCACTTTTGTTGCTACGACTCGCTCGAATTGGGCCTTCGTCATTCCCAGCCGGAGACCTCCCAGTTCAAGGCGAGGTGATGGCCACTTCTTCGGAAACGGCGAGCAAGGCTTGGTCTTATCGCTGTTGCTGACGCCGAATGCGAGAAGGTCGAGTTCACTACCCCCCATCTCACCCGAGAGGAAGTACACCAAGCCTAGATTCGTTCTGTAGCAGATGGCAGCCTCGTATTCGCCAGCTTCTCCGGTTTCAATTAGCTTAGTGTTACCAAGCTTCTTCTGAACATCGGAAAGGGTCACGGTCCCAAGACGAAAGCCGGCGAAGCTAGTGAACTGGGCCCCGGAATCTTGGGCAAGTGCTGGCCGCCCAAGCGAGGCCAATAAGAAGATGAGAAATACGATTGGGCGGATCATGTGCGGCTAACGTTTGAATTCACCGGCGGTGCGCGGCCCCATCGCGCAGCGTCCGGTGGAATGATGGGTTCGGCACCTGTTACGCGGCAAGCTTGATGACCTTGAGCGCTTTACGCCCTTGCTCCGCGTGCCACAGGTCATACTGCACTTGCTGGCTCAGCCAGCTCTCGGCGCTGGTGTTAAAGGCAATGGATAGGCGTACCGCCATTTCAGGACTGATGCCCGAGCGCCCATTAAGAATTGCCGAAAGGGTTTTACGGCTTACGCCCAGACCTTCCGCAGCCTCGGTAATCGTAAGACCTATAGGCTCTAGGCAAAGCGCCTTTATAATTTCACCCGGATGAGGGGGGTTGTGCATACGCATAGCAAATTACCTCAGTGATAGTCCTCGTAGTCCACCAGTTCGGCATCCCTACCCACGAACTGAAACGTGACTCGCCAGTTGCCGCTCACCCACACCGACCAAACGCCTTTGCGCTCGCCCTTGAGTGCGTGGAGACGCAAACCGGCCAAGTCCATATCACGGGCGGCTGTGGCGACATTTAGCCGACCAAGTATGAGTCGCAGCCGCTCCGCGTGCTGAGCTTGGATGCCCGACTTGGAGCCGCGTTCGAAGAAGCGGGCCAGGCCCTTGTGTTTGAAACTTAGGATCACGCGCTATCGTAACCCGATACGTTACAGATTACAAGACGCCGAACGTCAAAATTGAGGGGCTGCGCGCTTTTGCGCGTCCCTCTCGAACGCCATGTTAGGTTGCGTATCACCCAAACATTGCATTGGCACGCTCTTGCATTTCTTCAAATGAAACATCCTCTTTGTGCGTCATGATTGTCCACTTATGCCCAAACGGATCGGTCAAGCTTCCTGAGCGGTCGCCATAGAATTGATCTTTGACTTCCATTTCACCTGTAACTGTTGCACCAGCGGCGAGCGCTTGCGCGAAAACAACATCTACATCTTCGACGTACAGGCATAGGCATACTGGAGAGCCACCAAGTGCCTGCGGGCTTTTGTTGCCCCATTGCTCTGATTCCTCAGCAAGCATGATTTTTGAGTCACCAATTTGTATCTCAGCATGAGCGATGGTTCCACCTGCCATCGTAATGCGGCCAATTTCTTTTGCACCAAATGCTTTTTTGTAAAACTCAATCGCTTCAACCGCTCCTTTAATGTTGATGTAAGGGGTTAATGTGTGATAGCCAGCAGGTATGGGTTTAATTGCCATTTCCAGTCTCCTTTTTTAGTGAACTTGCCAAATTGTTAAACCAGCCTAACGTTCACCATAACCGGCAGACAAAAGCAGAGCGAAGCGGCGCTTTTGGCTGTCCGAGTTGATGGTGTTGTTAGGCATTTCAGTTTGTGGTCAATCCGCCATCAACGGCCAAGATCGATCCGGTAATCCAACGAGCTTGTTCTGATGCGAGAAATACGGCAGCCCCTGAAACGTCATTGGGTTCGCCGATACGGCCAAGAGGGTAAATAGTCTTGATCATTTCGCCGAACTTTGCCTTGCCCTCTTCGGTAAGCCTGTCAATGTTCGCCTGCACCAATGGTGTATTCACGGTTCCGGGTGCGATTGCATTTACCCGCACTCCCTGTGGACCAGCTTCATAAGCAAGTGCTTTCGTGAAAGCATCAATTGCGCCCTTGGTTAGCGAGTACGCCGTCGAAGGTCTTCCTGGCAACATGCGATGCGAAAAATAGGATGAGATATTTATCACCACCCCCTTTCTGGTTGCTAGAGAGCCAAACAGTTGTTGTGTCAGGATGTAAGGTGCTTTTATATTCAGGTTCAGGTGCAAATCCAAATCCGCCTCGACTGTCTCAGCGAATGGAGTAAAACGCGCTATACCAGCGTTATTGACTAGAACATCCAACTCCGGCCAGATACTGAGAATGTTTTGTGCCGTGTTCTTAACCGCCACTGGGTCTGAAAGGTCTGCCGACAAGACCCTGACTTCCACACCAAATGACGAAAGAGCGGCTGCTGACTCCCTGAGCTTCCCTTCGTCTCTGGCGACAAGTAACACGCTGGCGCCATTTTGCGCAAATGCCTCGGCAATTCCCAAACCTATGCCATCGCTGCCACCCGTAACTACCGCTCGCTTGCCTGATAACATCGAAACCTCCGAAGTTTTATTGCCTAACGTAAAATTGAGGGGCTGCGCGCTTTTGCGCAGTCCCTCTCGAATGCCGGGTTAGGCCTGTTGTTTTGCACGGATACCAACCTTCTGAATAAAGGACTGTATGTTCTCAGCGATTCTGCGCGCACTTTCAATCCCGGCAATACAATCAACCATCACGATAGGCCAAGGTTGAGGTTGGCGCATATCAAAGGCAATAGATTCCATTCCCCCATTGCTGCCAAAAAAGAACAAATCTGGATATTCGTTTCGATAATTCTGATCTTGCCAAAGCTGGATAGCAAAGGCCACTTCAAATAGCTGAAACCAGAGTGGATCAAGCGCAAGCTCTCCCTCGCCACCGTTTGAGAAGCGAAGAAACTCTAGATACTCAACAGGTGGCTCGAATGGTAATGCTTCCCTGAGCCTCGCGAGATCTTGCTCGGAGGCACCCTCAACTCTTCGCCATTCGCGGCCAGGTGAGGAAATAATATCAGCGACGAAGCTCATGGAGGGCTAACGTTCTAGTTCAGGGGCGCGGCGCGGCTTTATCGCGCAGCGTCCGCTGCAACGCCGGGTTAGGCCGCGTGCTCATCACGAGAGTGCGACAGGCAAGTCCATGACGTAGCGCCATG
>JANLZE010000150.1:0-2606 GCA_031366105.1 Thiobacillaceae bacterium
CTGGCGGTCAACGGCTTCAATCCGCATTAGGGGGCTCGAAGAATCCGGTCATTTGCATTAACCGCCCATCAGTTCCGTACAGCCCATAACTCGCTCCCTGAGAGAGTATGTTCCCCTTGCCATCCACCATGTTCCAATGCGTAAGACTCCGATCATGGTGGTTTTTGAAATCGGTGGTCACAAATGCCACACCGGGCACGTTCTTGTGTAGTTCCGACATGTAGCCAGACAATTGGCCGTATCCCGTTGCTTGCATGAGCGGGTCGGTATACACGCAATTGGGGTTTAGGCATTGCTCGAACAATTGCAACCGCTTCGACGGGTCTGCCACGGACCACGATTTCGTGTAGGTTTCCCAGGTGTTCTTATGTGAATTGCTTTCCATTGTTTTCTCCATGTATTAAAGACGGCTGAGAGTTACAGTGCGGCTATTGTGATTGACGCCCAACGTAAAGTTGAGGGGCGCCGCGCTTTTGCGGCGTCCCTCTCGAACGCCGGGTTAGGCATTGTAAGCAACCCTTCGCCAAATAAATTTTCCAAAAATAAAACCTACAATAGTCATAAAAAGATTGGCTGAAATACCATAGCCAATAATTTCAGAATTTTCAGGCACACCGAGTAATTTTGCTACAAATACAGGCAAGAAAATGGCGCTAAAAAAAATGCACACCCAAACCAACATAATAAGAACAAAAATTACACGACCAAGTGCAGAGTAATTTCCAGGGCGGCCTGCAGCTGCAATAACTAGTGAATTAGTTGATTGAATTGGTATGCCAGCCACAGCATGCCTGTGTGCAGAAATACCGATGCCAAATGGTACCCACATCACCAATCCTGAAAGTACACCTGAAAGAATAACAATTACTTGTTCCATGGTTTATGCCTAACGTAAAGTTGAGGGGCGCGCCGCTTTTGGCGCGTCCCTCTCGAACGCAATGTTAGCCGCCAATTGGTGAACAAAGCTCAATTAGCGACCCCTCCTTGGCGCGGACATAGGCGACAACCTGTCCCCAAGGTTTTTCAATCGGTGCCTTGATTGGGGAAGCCCCAGCGGCAATGGCCTTGGCATAAGCTGTTGCCACGTCGTCGGTGACGAATGCCAGCTCAACACCAAGAGGAGCGGCGTTGGGGTCGGCTTTCTGATACTGCCCATTGAGATTCATTTCACCCATTTCATGAGAGGCGAAGGCAAGAATGGTTGTGCCAGTTTCCAGCTCTCCGTACTGGCCTGAGTCGTGAAGAAAGCGGGTTTCAAAACCGAACGCCTCTTTGTAGAAGGTGAGTGCTTCAGTAACCGAAGGGACATAAACGATGGTGTAACCGAATTTCATATGCTCCTACCTTTTTGCTTGAGTAACTGCTTTCGCTCATCTGTGTATGCCCACCAAGGGCGGGGCTCTTCGCCACCCATGAAGCGTGTAACGGACATGAAAACGTCAATAACGCACAGGTCATGACGAGTCCCTGTTTTTGCGCAAAGCATCTCATACATCTCGAATGGGCATTTGCCCACAAGCTGGCTTGGCTCGCAAATGCCAAGCAACCGTAGATCTTCTGCGCCCGCCTCACCAACGTTCGGGAGGTCTGTCAACACTACAACGCGGCTTCGATCAACTTTGCTCGGATTCATGGCGGCTAACGTTTGAATTAAGGGGCGCGCTTTAGCGCGTCCCGCTTGAATGATGGGTTGGGCGTCTTCACGAGTGCTTGTTTGTACGCGTTAAACATAAATTAGATCAAGGCCCGGAAGATAAATGTCGTAGCTCTCAAACTCAATTCCATCTTCCTCAAGTTCAATAGCGCAATCTTCGCCAAAGTTGATTTTGATAGTTCGTTTTCCAACTATCGAAGCTTTGGTAACCGAATTATTTAGCAACAGGCCAAGTTTGGCGATGTCCGCATACGCTCCAACAGCAATCTTGTATTCGCTATCTTGCAGTCGAAGCTTGATATACGAAAGCGAGACTATTGACGCTGGCTTGGAATTGCCCGGTGTCGACGTGGGATTCAGTTCAAAGTCGAGGTGGATCGTTCCGACGCCAAACGAAATTTTTTCAAGGCAACCGCCCACAAATATTGCGGCATTGAAATTGTCTGGGAGGTCATACATGGTCGTTAGACGCCCAACGTAGAGCTAACCGGCGGCGCTTTAGCGCCGTCCAGCGACCGAAGGGAGCGAGGTTGAGCGCCATGTTAGGGTGACTGCGCACTATAAACACCCCTCAACGTAACCGACTGATGGCTGCATACCTCCATGGACGTCCGTGACTTTGGTTTTATCTGTTTCAAAGACCAAGGCAAATCGCCCGTGGTTAAAACTTAGCGTTAAGTAGTGGCCTTCTGGGTCATATTGGTGAGGTTCGGTCTTGAGGCGTGGTTGGATACGCCTTGCGTTAGCAATTGTCATTCCAACTTTGATGCCCGAGGTATTCGGGACGTTTTCATTAACATCTGCTCGCGTAATTACACCATCCTCAACCATAAATCTCACATTAGGGTATTTCTTGAACTCGACGTATGTGCATGACTCATCGGGGTCATCTGCCTTTGAATGTTCATTAAGCGTGATTTCTGTATGTTTGAGTGTTTGACCGAATCGGATG
>JANLZE010000154.1:0-1255 GCA_031366105.1 Thiobacillaceae bacterium
TGACCAAAGCCATTGTGGAGCGTGCATTGCAAGCCGAACTGGCGATTCACCTGGGTCACGACAAGCATGAAGCGGTAGTCAACGACAGCGGCAACACCCGTAACGGCAGCAGCGCCAAGACGCTCAAGAGTGATTTTGGTGCGTTGCCGATCGATATCCCACGGGACCGTGACGGCAGCTTCGAGCCGCAACTCGTTGCCAAACACCAAACACGCTGGACCGGCTTTGACGACAAGATCCTGTCGCTGTATGCGCGCGGCATGACGGTGCGGGAAATCCAAAGTCACCTCGAAGAAATGTATGGGGCCGAGGTCTCGCCGACTTTAATTTCCTCGGTCACCGATGCCGTCATGGACGAAGTCAAGGCATGGCAGGTGCGCCCTCTGGATGCGCTGTACCCGATCGTCTATCTCGACTGCATCCATGCCAAGGTACGTGACAGCGGTGCCGTGCGGGTCAAGGCGGTCTATCTGGCATTGGGCGTGAATCTGAATGGTGATAAGGAATTGCTGGGCTTGTGGGTGGCTCAGACAGAAGGCGCGAAGTTCTGGCTGCAGGTCACAACCGAGCTGAAGAATCGCGGCGTACAAGATATCTTCATTGCCTGCGTGGATGGCCTCAAAGGCTTTCCTGAAGCGATTGAGGCGGTGTTCCCAAAGACGGCGGTGCAGCTGTGTATCGTGCATATGGTGCGCTACAGCTTGAACTTCGTCAGTTGGAAATTACGGAAGGCAGTCGCGGCCGATCTGCGCACTATTTATACGGCGGCGACCATCGAAGAAGCCGAAATGCGCTTAGTGGAATTCGCGGCGAAATGGAGTGCCGGCTACCCGGCGGTCGTCCAATCCTGGCAGCGCAATTGGACGCGCATCGTGCCGTTCTTCGACTACCCGGCAGAAATCCGAAAGGTGATCTATACCACCAATGCGATCGAGTCGGTCAACATGAGTCTGCGCAAAGTTACCAAAAACCGCGGCTCATTTCCGAATGACGATGCCTTGATCAAGCTGTACTATCTGGCACTGCGCAATATCAGCAAGAAATGGACAATGCCGATTCAGAACTGGAAAGCGGCACTGAATCGATTTACCATCATGTTCGATGAGCGTATGCCACAGCATTAAACGATTCCCCGATTACACAAAATCGCGGACACCCTCCATAGATGTCGTAAAACACTTCTTCCGCCATTTGGTATCTTACGCTCGCCGGAAAGGATCGGTGTCGCCGCGAGGTACCAGACAAGCATTGTGGG
>JANLZE010000157.1:0-1045 GCA_031366105.1 Thiobacillaceae bacterium
TGACCAAACGCAAAGTTGTACAGCCTGACCTGATTGACCTTTTGCTTGCTGATTACCAGAAACCGGAAGACCTGCTCGGCGAGCACGGGATCTTAAAGCAGCTCACCAAGGCCATTGTTGAGCGCGCCTTGCAAGCCGAGCTGGCCACCCACCTTGGCCACCACAAACATGAAGCCGTCGCCAACGACACTGGCAACACCCGCAACGGCAGCAGCGCCAAGACGCTCAAGGGCGACTTCGGTGCCTTGCCTATCGAGATTCCGCGCGACCGCGACGGCAGCTTCGAACCGCAGCTCATTGGCAAACACCAGACCCGCTGGAGCGGCTTTGACGACAAGATCCTGTCGCTGTACGCGCGCGGCATGACGGTGCGGGAAATTCAAAGCCATCTTGAAGAAATGTACGGTACCGAGATCTCGCCGACGCTGATCTCCTCGGTGACCAACGCCGTCATGGACGAAGTCAAAGCCTGGCAAGTGCGTCCGCTGGATGCGCTGTACCCGATTGTCTACCTCGACTGCATTCATGCCAAAGTACGCGATGACGGCACGGTACGTGTCAAGGCGGTCTATCTGGCCTTGGGCGTCAACCTCAATGGTGACAAGGAGTTGCTGGGCCTGTGGGTGGCCCAGACCGAGGGCGCCAAGTTCTGGCTGCAGGTGGTCACCGAACTCAAAAACCGGGGCGTGCAGGACATCTTTATTGCCTGCGTGGATGGCCTCAAGGGCTTTCCCGAGGCGATTGAGGCGGTGTTCCCGAAGACCACCGTGCAGCTGTGTATCGTGCACATGGTGCGCTACAGTTTGAACTTCGTGGGCTAGAAATTGCGCAAGACGGTAGCGGCTGATCTGCGCCTGATTTACACCGCCGCGACTGCCGAAGAAGCGGCGATACGCCTGGCTGAATTCGATATTAAATGGGGGGCTGATTACCCGTCTATCGTGCAGTCCTGGCAGCGCAACTGGGAGCGGATCGTCCCGTTCTTCGATTACCCGGCAGAAATCCGCAAGGTGATCTACACCACCAACGCCATCGAGTCGGTCAA
>JANLZE010000005.1:0-1073 GCA_031366105.1 Thiobacillaceae bacterium
TAATGTTCCTCTTGTTTACCCTAACGAATGAAAGGGACTTCCCCGTCCCGAGGCTGCGGCGAAGTTGCCGCGAACGGCATCAAAAGTGCCATGATGGAATTTCTCGATTTCATCAACACCACCAGGAGGGGAAAGTCATGAACATTATCACCATAGGAATCGATCTCGCCAAGAACATTTTTGCCGTCCACGGCGTAGATGAAAACGGCAAGGCTGGGCTGGTCAAACCCAAAGTGCTGCGCGACCAGCTACTTCAACTCATCGCCAACCTGCCACCGTGCCTGATCGGCATGGAAGCCTGCTCCGGCGCGCACCACTGGGCACGGTTATTCCGCCAGCACGGCCACACCGTCAAACTGATGGCCCCGAAGTTCGTCACCCCGTACCGCATGGGCGGCAAACGTGGCAAGAACGACGCAGCGGACGCCGCCGCCATCTGCGAAGCCGTCACCCGACCCTCGATGCGATTTGTCCCCATCAAAGAAGAACACCAACAGATCATCCTATGCCTGCACCGCACACGGCAAGGCTTCGTCGAAGAGCGCACCGCCACCTATAATCGGCTACGCGGTCTGATCGCCGAATTTGGCATCGTCCTCCCACAGAAAGTCACCTGCCTGCGCCGTAGCATCGGAGAACATCTCGAAGATCTGCCTGGCTACGCCAACCAATGTATTGGCGACCTACTGACACACGCCGACCGGCTCGACACCCAAATTGCCGACTACGACAAAGCCATATCCAAAGCCGCGCGCGAAGATGCGCGCAGCAAACGCCTGATGGAACGCCCCGGCATCGGTCCCGTCACCGCCAGCGCACTCCTGGCCAGCATCGGCAACGGACACGACTTCAAAGATGGCCGACAGGTCGCCGCCTGGATAGGACTCACGCCCGGCCAGCAAAGCAGCGGCGGCAAAGCCCGATTAGGGCATATCACCAAGGCCGGAGACAGCTACCTGCGAAGTCTCCTCGTCATGGGTGCACGCGCTGTACTCAACAGCATCGGCGACAAACAAGACCCCTTCAGTTGCTGGGCGCGCAGACTGGTAGAGCGGCGTGGCTACTGGCGAGCA
>JANLZE010000019.1:0-138783 GCA_031366105.1 Thiobacillaceae bacterium
CGTCGCTGTTCGGCTCGCTGATCGCCAGCATCCGCACCAACCACGCCCGAAAAGTCGGACGCATCCGCGTCTTCGAGATCGGGCGCGTGTACCTGCGCGATTCCGCCATAGCCGATGGACCGCTCTCGGTGGCCGGCCTGCGCCAGCCGATCCGCGTCGCAGGCGCGGCTTTCGGGCCGGCGCTGGACGAGCAGTGGGGCAGCCAGGCCCGCGCGGTGGATTTCTTCGACGTGAAGGCTGATATCGAAGCCTTCAGCGCGCCCCGGCGCCTGCGTTTCGAGGCCGCGGCGCATCCGGCGCTGCATCCCGGGCGCTCCGCGCGGGTGCTCGTTGACGGCGCCGCAGGTTACGCGCATGTCGGATGGCTCGGCGAGCTGCATCCGCGGTGGCAGCAGAAATACGAATTGCCACAGCCAGCGGTGCTGTTCGAGCTGGAGGCCGATTGCCTCACGCAGATGCCGTTACCGAGGCCCTCCCAGCCTTCCCGCTTCCCGTCCGTGGTGCGGGATATCGCGCTGCTGGTGGACGCCGGGGTCCCGGCACAGGCCTTCCTGGACGCCGTCCAGGCCGAAAAACCTGCCCTGGCCCAGGGTATCCATATGTTCGATCTGTACCAGGGCCAGAGCCTCCCCGCAGGGAAGAAAAGCCTTGCGTTCCGGGTAGTTATGCAAGATACTCAGCGCACGCTAACGGATGCGGAAGTAGAAAACGCGGTGGCGAAACTGGCCGATGCGGTACTCCGTGAATTCAACGCGACGCTACGTTCATAAGCTGTGTTCCTGAAATAGCAATAGGCTCAAAAAAGCATCATGACAACTCTGACCAAAGCGGATCTGGCTGAACTATTGTTCGAAAAAGTAGGCTTGAACAAACGTGAAGCTAAAGAGATCGTAGAATCGTTTTTTGATGAAATCCGCAATGCACTCGAGCAAGGCGATATCGTTAAACTTTCCGGTTTTGGCAATTTTCAATGCCGCGAAAAACCACAACGCCCCGGGCGCAATCCTAAAACCGGCGAAGAAATGCCGATCTCGGCACGCCGCGTGGTGACATTCCACGCCAGTCAAAAACTGAAATCTCAAGTAGAAGGCGCCAACCTTGGAACTCCAGGCTCGGAGTGAGCTGCCCCCGATTCCGGACAAGCGTTACTTCACGATAGGCGAAGTGTCTGAGTTGTGTGCGGTTAAAGCACACGTACTGCGTTACTGGGAACAAGAGTTCGAGCAGTTGCGCCCGCTCAAACGCCGTGGCAATCGGCGCTATTACCAACATCATGAAGTCCTGTTGATCCGGCGCATTCGCGAGTTGCTCTATGAAGAAGGCTTCACCCGCAATGGCGCCCGCCAGCAGCTGGAACAGGCGCAGGACGCCATCGCATCCAAGGATGTTCCGATGGATATGCCGAGTGCATTGATGCTGCGCGCAGAACTCGCCGAAATTCTGAAAATATTGAAGTGAAGCTGTCGTCGCATGCGTTAGCTCTGGTAGAATTCTGGGCTTCGTCGGAGCGTGGCGCAGCCTGGTAGCGCACTTGCATGGGGTGCAAGGGGTCGGAAGTTCGAATCTTCTCGCTCCGACCAATTACTTCAAAAATCATCAAGTAGTCCTCCCGTCAAAATCTAAGCTCGAGCCGCATAAGCAGATGCGCGGATGCTAAAATCTCCGCATGCTAGCAGCACACTCTTTTCACTTTATTTCCCTATTCAATATCCCGCCACCCACTACGATGGGTGTGCGCTTTTTCCGCTCGCGCAGATATTAAATGCGTATTCTGCTTTCCAATGACGATGGTTATTTCGCACCCGGACTGGCGGCCATGGCTAAGGCTCTGCAGGGGGTAGCAGACATTACCGTAGTCGCGCCCGAGCGCGATCGCAGTGGCGCATCCAACTCCCTCACGCTCGACCGCCCGCTGATTTTGCGCCAGGCTCAAAGCGGCTTTTATTACGTCAATGGCACGCCTACCGACTGCGTGCATCTCGCCGTCACCGGCATGCTGGACCATATGCCCGATATGGTGATATCTGGCATCAATCATGGTGCGAATATGGGCGATGACACGATTTATTCTGGCACCGTGGCTGCAGCGACCGAAGGTTATTTATTGGGCATTCCGTCGCTTGCGGTCTCTTTGGCGGATTATAAAGAGGGCAATTTCGATGTCGCGGCGCAAGTGGTGGTTGAGTTGGTGCAACGCATCCAGGCGCAGCCCTTTATGGAACCGATGCTGCTTAATATCAACGTGCCAGATTGTGCTGCCGGGCAGGTAGGCGCAACGCACGTCACGCGGCTGGGCAAGCGTCACACTGCAGAGCCAGTGGTCAAATCCACCAACCCACGCGGGCAAGTAGTCTACTGGGTGGGCGCAGCAGGATTGGCGCAGGATGCTGGCGACGGCACGGATTTTCATGCAGTGGCTAATGGCCATGTCTCAATCACGCCTTTGCAAATCGACCTCACGCGTTTCAACCAGATGGATCAGGTGCGCGCATGGTTGAAATAAGCAATACCCGCGCGGGAATCGGTATGACTTCGGCACGCACGCGCGGCCGCATGGTGGATCGTTTGCGCGAGCAAGGCATCCACGATGCGATGGTGCTGGCCGCGATGGGTGCTGTGCCACGGCATCTGTTTGTCGATCAGGCGCTCGAAAGTCGCGCTTACGAAGACGTCGCCTTACCGATTGGTTTTGGTCAGACTATTTCCAGCCCCTATGTCGTCGCGCGCATGTGCGAATTGGCGCGCTTGAACCGATCCGGGCAAGCGCGCGATCTCGGGCGCGTGCTCGAAATTGGGCTGGGATGTGGCTATCAAGCTGCGGTGCTAGCGCGCATCGCACGCGAGGTTATTTCAATGGAACGTATTGCGGCGCTGGTGGGGCGTACCCGGCCACGTTTGCGCGAGCTCCGCATTAACAACGTTAAACCCAAGCACGGGGATGGCATGGTGGGGCTTAAAGACATGGCGCCGTTCGACGCCATCGTGATTGCAGCCGCATTTGGCGAAGTGCCCGAGGCACTCAAACTACAATTGGCCGACGGCGGGCGACTGGTGATGCCGCTTGGCAATATTGCGCAAACCTTGTGTGTGGTCGAGCGCGAAGGCCGGCACTTTCACGAGCAACTATTAGAAGCCGTCAAGTTCGTTCCTTTGTTACCGGGTGTCGCATGAAGAATGCACTGATTATTTTGTTGTGTGCCACGTTGGGCGGGTGCGTTTCGCAGAGCCCCGCTCCGGTAAGCGAACGCGGCCAGACTGTCACGCGAGCCAAAACGGTAGCGATTACGCCGGGCATCGAAACTGCTCCTTCTCGGCCCAACGCGCGCCAGATTGCAGCCTCGGAAAATGGCCTGCATACCGTGCAAAAAGGCGATACCTTGCATGGCATAGCATTCGCCAATAACGTTGACTTTCAGGACTTGGCAATCTGGAATAATCTGGAATCCGTGGATGTCATCAAGATCGGCCAGGTGCTCAGATTAACTCCTCCCGATGGCGCGGTCGCCGCAGGCAAAGGCGTGGAAATTCAGCCGCTAAAAACTGAAGGCCGCCCCGAAGCCAAACCGCTGCAAGATAAGCCGCTGCTGCGGGAGCCCCAAGCAGTGCTATTGCCGTATAGCGAAGCGAACTGGGCGAAAGCCACTGCCCCCATTGCGCCGCGTGCGCTTCCACCCCCTGTGATCGTACCAAGCAGTCCAGGCCCGTCAGTGGTCACTCCCACACCTACGCCACCGGTGGCGGTTCCCATTGTCCCCCCCGCAGAAGTCACTACGGCACAGCCAACCAGTGCACCTGAGGGCTGGCTATGGCCCGCCAAGGGGCAGCTTAAAGGACGCTTTGGTGAGGGTGGAGGTAAAGGAATTGATATCGTGGCGACACGCAATACCCCGGTGATCGCTGTAGCACCTGGCCGAGTGGTGTATAGCGGCTCGGGTTTGCGCGGTTATGGACGTCTGCTCATCATCAAACATCCGGGCGAATTTTTAAGCGCCTATGCGCACAACCAGGAGATGTTTGTGAAAGAGGGCGACACCGTTAGCGCCGGGCAGAAAATCGCGCTGATGGGCGACAGCGATGCGGACCGAGTCAAGTTGCATTTTGAGATCCGCCAATATGGCCGCCCGCTAGACCCACTGAAATATCTGCCGAGCCCCCCATGACCGTCGGTAATGTGGATGACAGCGACGAGCTGCCTCCCGAAGAATCAGACGAGGAAGACCTGGCCGCAGATCGCGCCGCAGACGAGGTGCCAGAGGATCTCGCCTCGGCCATTTTGAACGAGCCGCAAGTCGACGTCACCCAACTTTATTTCAACGAAATCGGTCAATCGCCGTTGCTCACCGCAACCGAAGAAGTCGCGCTTGCGCGTCGCGTCAAGCTGGGTGATTTTGACGCGCGCCAAATCATGATCGAGCGTAACTTGCGACTGGTAGTGAATATCGCCAAGCATTACGCCAATCGCGGGCTCACGTTGCTGGATCTGATAGAGGAAGGCAATCTCGGCCTGATACACGCGCTGGAAAAATTCGACCCCGAGCGTGGCTTTCGTTTTTCGACTTATGCAACCTGGTGGATACGGCAGAACATTGAGCGTGCCATCATGAATCAGTCCCGCACCATACGGCTGCCAGTTCATATCATTAAAGAACTCAATATCTATCTGCGCGCCAAACGGCATCTCGAAACGCACGGCGTCGCCGAGGCCTCATTCGATGACATTGCCGCCCTTACCGGCCACACAGCCGAGGAAGTGCGCCGCATCATGCAATTGAATGAGCGTATGGCCTCGCTCGACGCACCGCTTGACGTCGACCCAAGCTTGTCATTGGGCGAGGGCATTGCGGATGACAACGCGGCTTTGCCAGAAGACGCGTTGCAGCTCGATGAAATTGGAGATCACATCCACGGATTGGTCGACCTGCTAACTGATAAACAACGCTGGGTGATCGAACGCCGCTTTGGCCTGAATGGATACGAACCCTGCACCCTTGAAGACCTGGCGATTGAACTTCACGTCACGCGCGAGCGGGTGCGCCAAATCCAGATGGAATCGCTGCGCCTGCTGCGCCAGATGTTACGCCGTCGCGGCATGAATAAGGACGAGTTGTTTTGATCGTGGACTGGTCGAGCATCCGTACCGTGCTGCTGGATATGGATGGCACCCTGCTGGATTTACATTACGACAATTACTTCTGGCTGGAACACGTCCCGCGCCGTTACGCCGAATACCACGGGGTCGAAATCGAAGGTGCGCGCGCGCAACTATTCGAACGCTTCGCGCGCCACAGCGGCACCCTGAACTGGTACTGCACCGATTTTTGGAGCAGCGAACTGGCGTTGGATATCGTGCAACTCAAACAGGAAATCGCCCACCTGATCGCCGTGCGCCCCGATGTGCCTGCATTTTTAAATGCGGTGCGCCACGCCGGCCGCCGTGTGGTGATGGTCACCAACGCCCATCCCAAAAGCCTTGCGCTAAAAATGAATGAGACTGGACTGGCCACTTATTTCGACGCGCTGATTTCATCGCATCAAGTCGGCCTGCCTAAAGAGCATCCTGATTTTTGGAGTGGTCTGCAAAGCCTGGAAGCGTTCGATACGCAACACACCTTGTTTGTAGACGACAGCTTGCCTGTATTACGCAGCGCGCAGCGGTATGGCATAGCGCAACTGCTTGCCGTGCGTAATCCTGATTCGCGGCAGCCGCATAAGGATTGTGGGGAGTTTGCGGGGATTAGTAGCTTTGCGGAAGTGATGCCGACGAAGTAGGCCAAGTTGCATCTGCGTACCCACAGTTTTAAGTTGAATAATAATTCGGGAGACACTTATATGAATCAAGCCGCCATCTTTTTTCCGGTCTTCGCTCTCGCTGGGCTGACATTTGCCATCCTGCTGTTAATTCCATACAAACGCATCAAAGCCGTCGCCCTCAAGCAACTTGTAGCGGACGATTTCAAGTTGGGCGAATCTAAAAACGTGCCCCCGAACGTAAGCCTTCCCAATCAAAACTACATCAATCTGCTGGAACTCCCGGTTTTGTTTTACGTTGTTTGTCTATTGTTATATGTGACGCAGCGCGTGGACATGGTTGCGCTTTCCTTGGCGTGGTCATACGTGACTCTGCGTGTAGTTCATAGCGTGATTCATCTGACATCCAATCACATCCTTCAGCGCCTTTTTGTTTTTGCGCTAAGCACCTTTGTTTTGATAGCTATGTGGGTGCGTGTATTTATTGCTATCAGCTAGTGGCTCTGTATCAATGCTATTGATGTTTCCGAGTTATGTCAGATATTTATAGACTTGGGTTAGCCGGGGGTTGCCCGGCGGCAAGTCACTTTTCTTGCTTGCTCAAGAAAAGTAACCAAAAGAAGAGCACCCCTACATCCCCGAAACCTCCGAAGTCTGAATCTGCCGGGCGGGCGTCGAAGAACTCGGCCTGCTTTAATTGATGTTTAAGGAGAGCAGGCCTCAAACACCTTCGCCGCTAATCCGCCCGGCAGACTCAGACTTCGGCGGGGCTGAAAGGGGAGGTCAAACCTACAGAGTGGTAGCTCGGCAAGTGGCCGGACTATTTGCCTTATTTCGGTATTGCCTTGACCACCGTCATAAGTTTTATAACTTATAGTTAGGCTTTAACATCCCATGATTCGTACTCCAGAAAATTTAGATTCAGAATTATTGGCTAGCAATTACTGCGTCAGCTTTATTGATTTGCTGGGGCAAAGGATTGCCTTACAAGGCCAGGGGCTTTTGCCTCAATCGGAGGATGAACGGAAGAAATTCGATGCGGCATTGAATGAGAGCGTTGGAGCGATCACTAAGCTTCAGAGCCAATCCGAAGCTATGCTGCAAGGTATTCTTAACCCGAAACTAGAAACTTCTGTTCAGGCCACACTCACCATAGAACAGCAGGCCACTTGGGACGAAATAAGGTTAGCGAAAGTGAAGACCCAACGATGGTCAGATGGGTTAGTGTCATTCGTGTGCCTGAGCGATAAAGAAGTAAAGTGTTCAATGAATAGTGTGTTCGGTTTGTTAGGTTTGGCTGGAACCCTCTGTTTGCTTGGCTTGGCAAGTCGGTGCCCCGTCCGAGGCGCGATTGAAGTGGCTTGGGGTGTCGAACTTCATGCTAGCGAGTTATACGGCGCTGCCGTAGCTAGGGCATATGAACTTGAGAGCGAAGTTGCACAATATCCTAGAATAGTCGTTGGTCCTGAAACAGTGAGACTACTGCAAGTTAACCACGCTAACCCAGCGCAAGACTTGTACTCGAAACACAACAGAGAATTAGCAAAAATATGTCTAGGCATGCTTGCTCAAGATGTGGATGGTTATTGGTTCGTACATTACCTCGGTGAAGAATTTCAGCGTTCGATTAGTCATAGCCACCACGCGAAGCTTTACAAGAAGGCTTTAATATTCGTGCACGATCAATTGTTTGAGCACCAAGCTAGTTTTAATAGCAAACTTGCTTTTCGTTATTCGCATCTATTGCGATATTTTGATGATCATCCGGCATCAACCTCAAAGGAAGTATAGTTATCGCCAATACGTTTGTAGTCGTGACTTCCCCCCTTTCAGCCCCGCCGAAGTTTGAGTCTGCCGGGCGGATCAGCGGCGAAGGTGTTTGAGGCCTGCTCTCCCTAAACCATCAATAAAAAGCAGGCCGAGTTCTTCGACGCCCGCCCGGCAGATTCAGACTTCGGAGGTTTCGGGGATGTAGGGTCGCCTTTTCTTTGGTTACTTTCTTTTGGCGAAGCAAAAGAAAGTAACTTGCCGCCGGGCAACCCCCGGTCAATGGTCGGTGACCATGTGAAGCACCCTATTACAAACACCCCTTCAACCGATCGCGATACAAAGGCGAATAGCCTCGCTAGGCTCCTAATCAACGCCGCATCACCACCAACACCCTAGACTGACACTCCGCCGCCACCACCACCCCCGGGGCCGCAGGCAAAGCCGCCACCACCCCATTAAACGGCGCTTTCAATTCGGTATCCGCCAGATTTTTTTTCGCAATCGTCAGGCGCGAATCCGCTACGGTTAGCGCTGATTTTGCACGGGTATAACGCAGCTTGGCTATATCGAGTTCGGTGGTCGATGAGACTGTGCGGCTGTAGAGTTCTTGCCCGCGGTCGAGATCACGTTTGGCTTCGGCTTCTTCGGCGCGCAGGCGCTCGCTTTCGGCGCTGGCTTCGTCAACTTGCGCTTTGTAAATCACTGAATTCAAGCGTAGCAACACGGTGCCTTTTTTGACGCTTTGGCCGGGCCTGACTAATACTTCTTCCACCACGCCGGAGACGCGCGTGCTGAGTTCAATGTCGGCTGCCTGGGCTGCGCCTGCTAAAAAGAAACCCATTACCATCCATCCATAACGCATGTTCATGTCCTTATTTGGTGGGGTGAATACTTGGCAATTCACCGGCCAATGCGGCTAATCTTGCCAACGCCAATGCCAATTGATACTCGACGCGTTTGCGGCGCAGCAGCGCGGTTTGTGTTTCGGCCATGCTGGTGCCGAGGTTGGTTTTCATTTCCAGTTCGTATTCTGCGCGCGAGCGCTCGAGGGCCCAGTCGCGATATTCGATTTGTTTATCTGCGGCGGGGCGGCTGCTGCCGCGTAACCATTCGATTTCATGCAGCGTATCGAGCACGGTTTCGCTTAAGCCGAGTTTGAGTTTTTCGCGCTGCGCCAACAGTCGATCGCGCAGCGCGTGTTCGCGGGCCACACGCGCATCGATGCGGCCACCTTGATAAAGGGGCACGTTAAATAGCAGCCCGGCGCTGACTTGATCACGGGTGACCGATTCGCGGCTGTAATTTGCGCCGATTACTTCGGCGTCTAGTGTGGGCCGGCGCTCGGAACGTATGGCGGCGATACGGGCGTCGCTAGCGTTGAGTTGTGCGGTAAGGGCTTGAAGTGCGGGGTTATGGTCAAGAATATGAGGCAACGCGGCTTCGTATTGCGGAACCACTTTGTCGTTGCCGCGAAGCACAGGCGGCTCAAGCTCGGATGGCAAGTCTGACCGGCCCATCGCATTCGCAAGTTTTTGCCGAGTCGCGCGTTGCTGTTGCGAGTCGGCGTTACGGCGCTCGCGGGCATCCTGAAAACGCGCTTCCAGTTCCAGCAATTGTGGTTGGGTAACCTGGCCTAAGCTAAAGCGATCCCGTGCGTTATCCCACACCAGAAAAGCGACAGTCATAAACTCATTATCGGCGGTGTATTGCAGGTCTGCTATCAGCACATTAAAAAAACGCGCCATTAAATCGATTCGCCGCGCGGCCCTCACATCGAGCAGCGCGGCGCGCCGTGCCGTCACTTCTTGTTCGGCGGCTGCCACACTCTGCGCGGTGCGGCCAAAATCGAACAGAGGTTTACGCGCGACGATGCGTCCGATATTGTCGTCCGACCAGTTTTTGCCGGGTTGTTTACCCGTTCTGAGGGCACCATCCAGAAACAGATTGAAATCCTGTCGGCTATCCGCCATCTCTCGCTCTGCCAAACTAACGGCCAGATCACTTTCCGCGATGGCCAGATCGGGATTGGGCGCGTCGGCAGTAGCCAGAGCCTCGTCGAGCGTGAGCGGCCTTTCTGCTGCGCCTGCGATGAGAGGCACGCACAACAGCAGCATACCCAGCCGTTTCATTTCGGTGGTGGAAGGGCGGCGGGTGGACTCTGCTTGTATTTGGAGAAGGGCATCTGTCGATAACTGTCTTCGACCACGTAACGCCCTAACAGCATCATTTCATCCAGGTTACGCGTAGGGCCGGTGAAGCGTGTGAGGATTTTGCCATCCGCATCCACAAACAACATTGTGGGAGTGGCGCGCACCCTGTTTTCAAGTGCGAAGGCTTTTTCGGTAGTAGCTTTGCCCGCAAAGTCGACCATCGGCACATCGCCTTTTACGTCCACACTGTAGACGAGAAAATGCGCGCGGTAATAGTCCTGAACCGTCGATTGATTCAAGATGGTGGCTTTCATGCGCGCGCACCACGGACATTCGTCCATTTCAAAAAACAGAAAGATGCCTTTCTTGCCTTCTTTTTTAACCGTCTCAAGCTCGGCCCTGAAGTCGCCCAGCTTAGGCTGAAAGAAATTGGCTTCCACGCTGCGCGTCTCCGCCCACGAAGGTGTGGCAAATAGCACGCATAGGGTAATTCCTAGCCTTAGCAGTTGACGCATGTTTTAACCTTTGAGGTGTTGGCAGTTTTTTGAACTGAGGCGCGGGCGGACTTGCTGGTAATAAAGTCTTCAACCGATTTGCGTGTGATGGCGCCGGTTTGCTGGGCCACCAATTTTCCTTCAGGGTTATAGAGATAGGTGGTGGGCAGGCCTTGCATGGGACCTATCTGGTTAATTACTTTGGGCGTTCCCAGCACAATCGGATACGACACCAGCAAGCCATCAGCAAAGTCAGTAACCTGTTTTTGGCTGCGGTAATCGACCGCGATGCCAAGCACTACCAAATTATTTTTCTTGTTGTCGTGCAACGCAATCAGGTCGGGGATTTCTTCCAGGCAAGGCGGGCACCAGGTTGCCCAATAATTTACCAACACCCACTTGCCTTTGTATTCGGCCAAGCTGTGTGTCTTGCCTGTGGTATCAGTCACATTAAACCCCGCCGCGTGCACATAAGGCACAAATAGCGCCAGCAGCAACCCCGCTAGCCACATCGGATAAAATTGCCGGCCCGGTATTACAGATAACTTGCTCATAACCACTCCATGAATGAATTTCGTACTGAGAAAGACTCGCTTGGCGAGGTCCAGGTTCCCGCATCTGCCTGGTATGGCGCACAAACCGCCCGGGCGGTTTCCAATTTTGCCATTTCGGGGCGCGGGCCGGATAGGGATTTCGTGCTCGCTCATGTCCGCATCAAGCTGGCTGCCGCGCGTGCTAATTGTCAGCCCGATTGGCTAAGCGTCGATAAACGGGATGCCATCGTTAGCGCCTGCGAAAAAATCCTGAATGGGGAGTATAGCGATCAATTCGTGGTGGACCGCTTTCAGGCGGGGGCCGGCACTAGCCACAATATGAACAGCAACGAGGTAATCGCCAATCTCGCCAACGTCGCGCTGGGATTTGAAAAGGGTACATACACACCGGTCAATCCAAACGACGACGTCAACATGGGGCAAAGCACCAACGACACCATCCCCACCGCGATTCGCTTGGCCGTATTAGCCAAATTGCCGCGTTTGATTCATGCAGCGCGTGCGATGGCGAGCGAATTTAATCGCTTGGCCGAGCGCGAAAAAGACACCGTCAAAAGTGCGCGCACGCATTTGCAGGATGCCGTGCCCACCACGGTAGGCCAGGAGTTCGCCGCGTATGCGTGGACGCTGAGTCGCTGCGCCGCCAGCCTCGATGCGGTCCGCCCCGCGCTGTGCGAGACCGGACTGGGCGGCTCCGCGGCGGGTACGGGACTTAATACTTCGCCCGACTATGCGGCGCGTGTGGCGACTGAGCTCGCGACGCTCACCGGTGAGCCAATTCGGGTAGGGCAACTCGTCGCGCAAATGCAATCGATGAACGATCTGGCGCGCGTATCCGGCGAAATCCGCAACCTCGCGCTGGAGCTCACCCGCATCGCCAATGACCTGCGCCTGTTGGCGAGCGGCCCCCGTACCGGGCTGGGTGAAATCCGGTTGCCCCCGGTGCAACCGGGGTCATCGATCATGCCGGGTAAGGTCAACCCTGTGATGTTCGAGATGCTGAATCAGGTGTGCTATCAAGTGCTGGGGCAGGACGCGGCGGTGTCGTACATGGTGCAAGCGGGCCAGCTGGAGTTGAATGTGATGATGCCCGCGCTGGGGTCGGCCCTGTTCGATGCGATGGACTGGTTGACCAACGCGATCCATGCCGCCACCGAAAAGAATCTCAAAGGGCTCGTTGTCAATCGGGAGCGTTGCGCATTTTTTATCCACCAAAGTGTGGCGCTGGCTACCTTGCTCAATACCCGTATTGGCTACATGCAAGCCGCCGAAATTGCCAAGGAGTCTGAACACTCTGGGCGCCCCGTGCGGGAGATTGTGGCTGAACGCGCGCTGATGAGCGCGGATGACTTCGATACCTTGGTGCTGCTTGCCGCGCAAGGGATAGGCAGCGGCGGTGGATAATCGGTACGCTTTACCCACCAACGCCGTTTCCATCTAAATAGTGGCAGAGGTGCGATGGGGCTTGTGCAAAATAAAGGGGTCCGGCGGACCCCTTTATTTATGGGTGAGAAAAGCTACTAACGACAAGCCTTATCCACCGTGTCATACCACTTCGACGAAATACAACTTTTATCGTAAATAACTAAGTGCGGATGTCCATCACTAGCAATCACGGTAGTCATGTCTGCGCCAGAGAGAGATTCGAGAGGCGAGGCTGGAACGTGCTCCCAAAGGTATGGCGCATGAACATGGCCTCCATTGTTTGTTATCCGCGTTACAGTTTCAGTATCGCTCCCGGCTTTGAGATTGTATCCAACCCCGCTTGCATGAATCATGGCACCATTGCTTGCAGAGATCGCAGTAACGCTGCTACCTAAGGCAGTACTGATGACATCAATGCCCGTCCCGTGAACATGAACATCGCCTGCACTTGCAAAGATAGCGATTGCAGTTGTAGGTACGCTGGTCGTTACCCTAATTACCGATCCGTAGAAATGTGTATCAGATATACCTGTTTGTTCTAAAGCATAAATAGCCTCCTGCGGAACGGTGGCCTGTGCTAACAATTCAGAAGCAAAAAACCAGTTTTCACTACCACATACATCTTTATATGCTCTCGATAATGACGGAGAGGTGCCCGTTGTCATGATTTTGCTATCAAACCAATAGTGTTTTCCACTGTTGCCTTGAATCGCATCACTACATTGCGTCGCCGATGAGCCCGATTCATACCAGCCGTATCCCTCACCAATTAACTCCACGTTAACCCAACGCGAGTTGCCCGGCCCTATCCACCTGACAGCTGCGGAAAGAAATCCAGTTGCGGAAAAAGTCATATGTTGAAACTCCAACTCTGTGCATCCATTGGTTTTAAGAGCATTTCGAAATCGACCCATTTCATCAAGTACACCCGTGAATGTGGTGCGGCCTCGCCCGGCCCCACGGAACGTGGTATAGCCCCAATTGCTGCATATGAAACCCGGATAGGTTCCTGATCCCACCTCAACTAATAAAGGACTTGATACGCTGGGTTTACGCGTTCCAGATATCCAGGTTATTAAATCAGTAACTGCATTTAGCCCATCAAAGCAATTATTAATGGGCGCTCCTGCATCCATGCAACCACCATTGCTGGAATCACGGAGTTTTACGACAGGCGCGTTGCTTTCAATGGCCGCAGATACCCCAGATGAAAATACAAGAAATCCAATGAATGCAATAGCAGAAATAGTACGAAGTGACTTCATGACATCCTCCTAAATTTATTAAATTATTAGTCGATTGATATACGTGGTTAACCAAATTTGGGTTTATATTTTTTGGTTAACAAAAATCTTAGTCCAAGCGCAATTTTCCAGCAAGGAATCAATATGGCAGCGGAATAGTGACGCGGGGTTAAGTAAGCGCTTATGTATCTTCATACATTGGATTATTTTTTAGACTAATGGAGCCTATACTTCCTAGTGAATCAGCGGCGTCAGTAGCCGCTTAAGAGCAGTCAAAATAATACCGATAAGCACAAGTTGATCGGAGATCGAATGGGTTCAGAACAATTCACTCCTTTTGCGCGAGCATTACGGAGGGCGGTTTGGGCTTTTGTGCTGATCAGTGCGCTAGCCGCCGTCGTGTATGGCGTATATAGCTGGCAGCGCGAGGAAGAAGATGTAAAAGAAAACATGACGATTATGTCGGGCTTTCTGGCGTCGGCATCGCAATCTTTTTTTGACGATTTGGGCAATGGTTTAGAGCCGCTGGGCCAATTGCTGAATCAACTGGATGTGCTCAGAAATCCGGAAAATGCGCGCGCCCACCTGTTGAAATATCAAAGTATTCATCCCGAAATAGGCGCGATGGCCTTATTTACGCCCACCGGCGAAATGTTAATTAATACCGCGGTCGCTCCGGGCAAGCCTTTACCTAATTTCATCAAAGATCCTCCTTATCTCAAGCAATTGATGGCGGATATGAATAACCAACAGCGTTATAGCGTCGGTCAGCCGCAAATTGGTAAAGTGCTGGCGCAGTGGCGCTTTACATTTCGTTACGTCATCCGGGATAAGCAGCGTAAACCGTATTTTTTACTTCAGGCCGCTATTCCGCTTGAGCGCGAAGGCACCTTTTTGCACCGTTTACCTTTGCCACCCGCAAGTTTTATCGGGCTTTTACGCAAAGATGGCTTTCTACAAGCCCGCTGGCCAGCACTAGACGCCAAGAGTATTTATAGCCAAGCCTTACAGGGCCCGGCTGCAACCGCGATCGCGTCAAATCCACATGCCAAGAGCGGCGTTTTTGGCGGGACCTTGCCTTGGTCTGCCGATGGCGAGCATATAGGCGCATTTACCCGGCTGCCGAGCGCAGATATGTATGCTTATATTTCTACGCCGGCCTCGTATGTCACACATCAGTGGTGGCGACACAACGCGCCGGTACTTGTGAGCTTTATATTTTGTTTGGGACTATTCACTGCAGGCGCTTACCGGGTGTCCCGGCGTGAGGAGTCTCACAGCCAGGCACTGGTCAGGCAGGCGCGACGGGATGCGTTGACTAACTTGCCGAACCGGGCCGCTATCGATGAAATATTGCGCTATACGATCCTTCTGGCGGGTGATCGTATGGGCGAGTTTGCGGTGCTATTCATTGATCTCGACCGTTTCAAAGACATCAATGATGTGTACGGACACATGGTGGGCGATCAGTTGATCGTTGCCGCGGCGAACACTATTCAATCCACGCTGCGTGAGGTGGATGTTTTGGGCCGATTTGGCGGAGATGAATTCACCATTGTGTTGCGCGATAGCAATGTGCAGCGCGCCGCCGCGATTAGCGAGCGCGTGTTGAAGGCGTTCCAAATCCCCATGGTAGTCGGCGCGAGGCAATTGCAGGTATCGCCTTCGATCGGCATTGCGATTTATCCCACGCATGGCATGGATATGGACACGCTGATCAAGCATGCCGATACGGCGATGTACGAAGCCAAACGACAAGGCGGCGGCGCGTACAGTGTTTATGCCGAGGAGCAAGGCACGCGAGTGCATCAACGCTTGCAAATAGAGCACCAATTGCGCGACGCGTTAAAGCACGATGAGCTCAGGTTGGTGTATCAACCTATAGTCAATATGCATACGGGCAATCTGGTGGGGGCCGAAGCCTTGCTGCGCTGGCAACCTCAACAGGGCAATTTGCGTTTGCCTAGCGAATTTATCGGCATCGCTGAAGCTTCGGGCCTGATTCTGCCCATTGGAGAATGGGTGTTGCACACCGCTTGCGCTCAGGCAACGTTATGGAATAAGGCGGGGCGCGATTTGTGGATTGCGGTCAATCTTTCGGCCCATCAATTTCAAGATCCCCTCTTGCTGACTAAGGTGAACACGGTGCTGCGCGAAACCCAGCTGGATGCCTCAAGACTGGAACTCGAAGTCACCGAAAGCGCAGCGATGCGCGATCCCGAAATGAGTATCCGCATATTAGGCAGTTTGAAGGCTAAAGGTGTGCACATCGCAATTGATGACTTCGGCACCGGCTACTCTTCGCTCAGCTATTTAAAGCGCATTCCTGCCGACAAGATCAAGATCGATAAATCCTTTGTCGATGGCATTAATACCGATGTGGATGACACGGCAATCGTGCGCACAATTCTCGCGTTGGTGAATAGCCTGGAAAAAACCTCACTGGCAGAAGGTATCGAAACTGAAGCGCAATTCCGGGCGTTGCGCAGCATGGGATGCGAGCATGCACAAGGGTATTGGATTAGCCCGCCCATCAATGCGGAAAGCTTCGCAGTGCTGCTGGAAACGCGCGGCATGAAGATAGTCGATGTGTCCCCTCTACCCGATGTGGTCTCCATTACCCGGCGCTTGGGGCCAACCGTTTAAACATTCGTGCAATCGCATCATCCGATCATTCCTGGTTGGGATATTTTTTGTCAGGTCGTCGATAATTATGGCGACATCGGCGTCGCGTGGCGGCTGGCACGGCAGCTGGTGGCAGAGCACCCAATTAACGTGCGGCTGTGGGTAGACGATTTGGCCGCGTTCAAACGGCTATGGCCCGAAATCAACGCCCAGCTTGAAACCCAAATTTGCCTGGGAGTTGAAGTGCGGGCATGGGGGAAAACACTCCCACCCGTGCGGCCAGCCCCGGTCGTGATTGAGGCGTTTGGCTGTGCATTGCCCGAGGCTTACCTAGCCGCCATGAGTATGCAGGCCCCCGCAGCGGTCTGGATTAATCTGGAATATCTAAGCGCAGAGCCATGGGTCAAAACTCATCATGGCTTGCCCTCGCCCCATCCTCGTTTGCCGCTTACCAAGTTTTTCTTTTTTCCAGGATATGAAGTAGGCACAGGCGGGGTATTGGGAGAGCGCGATTTAGCCCAGCGTCGCGAGCATTTTCAGCGCGAAGAGGCGCCCGCATTTTGGCAAAATCTGGGCCTCCCGGCTCGACGACCCTCCGAGCTGCGTATTTCGATATTTGCGTATGAAAACGCCGCGTTGATTGAATTGCTTGAGAGGTGGCGACAAGGCGCCCAACCCGTTACCCTGTTGATTCCCGAGGGCAAAATTGTGCCGCAGCTGGCGACCTGGTTAGACGAACCCGCTTTGCCGGTAGGCACACATCGCCGTGTTGGCAAGCTTGAACTCCACATTCTGCCGTTTTTAAACCAGGACGATTACGACCGCTTGCTGTGGGCGTGCGACATTAATTTTGTGCGCGGCGAAGACTCCTGCGTGCGCGCGCAATGGGCGCAGAAGCCCTTCATATGGCAACCCTATCCCCAGCAGCAAAATGCGCATTGGGATAAGTTGGAGGCTTTAAACAGTCTGTATGTCGAAGGTTTGCCCGAGATTGAGGCCGACGCCATTACAGCGCTATGGCGCGCCTGGAACGGGCGCGGGGATCTGCCGCGAGCGTGGGCGGCGTTCATACAAGTCAAGGTATCCATTGACTTGCACGCAATCCAATGGACCGCGCGATTAGTGGCGCCAGGCGATCTCGCGACTAAGCTTGTCGCCTTTGTCGAAGACCGTGAAGCCGGTTAAAATAGCGCGCTTATTTCCCTCTAGCTCGCAAGCAGGACTCGTATTATGAAAATCGCACAAGAACTCCGCGCCGGTAACGTCATCATGGTCGGCAAAGATCCCATGGTGATCTTGAAAGCTGAATTCAGTAAATCGGGGCGCAACGCATCGGTCGTGAAGATGAAAGCCAAAAATCTGCTCAATGGCGCAGCACTCGAAAGTGTGTATCGCGCCGACGACAAGTTCGAAACGGTGTCACTGGACCGCAAAGAATGCACGTATTCCTATTTTGCCGATCCGTTGTATGTGTTTATGGACAGCGACTTTAACCAGTACGAAATCGAAGCCGACAATTTGGGCGATGCGCTGTTTTATCTGGACGACGGCATGCCGGTCGAAGTGGTGTTTTATGACGGCAAGGCGATCTCGGTTGAGCTGCCTACAATCGTCGCGCGAGAGGTGGAATATACCGAGCCCGCAGTGCGTGGCGATACTTCGGGCAAGATCATGAAGCCTGCTCGCATCAAGCCCACCGGGCATGAAGTGTTGGTACCGGCCTTTATCGTGATTGGCGAAATGATCGAAATTGACACGCGGACCGGCGAATGCCGCGGGCGTGCCAAAGGCTGATTCGCGCTAATTCTTCATCGTTAAAACGGGCGGCTTCGGCTGCCCGTTTTTGTTGGTTGGTATCTATTGCTGCGACGTAAAATACGCTTCGATTCCTGAATTATTGCCATGACTGATCCCCGCTTTATCCACTTGCGCGTGCACACTGAATACTCGGTCACCGATGGCCTGGTGCGCATCGACGGTGCAGTGGCGCGAGCGCGTGAATGCGCGATGCCGGCATTAGGGGTGTCAGACCTGTCGAATGTGTTTTCATGGGTCAAGTTCTATCGTGCCGCGCGTGGCGCAGGTATTAAACCGGTATTTGGCTGCGACGTCTGGATGATGAATCCGGTGGATCGCAACCGGCCTTCTCGTCTGTTGCTGCTGGTGCAACATCGCGAAGCTTATCGCCGCTTGTGCGAGCTGCTAACGCGCGCGTATCAGCAAAACATCTACCGCGGGCGCGCTGAAATCAATCCAGAATGGTTGCAAGCGGGCACCGAGGGTTTGCTGGCTCTATCCGGTGGCGCGTTCGGTAACGTCACGCAGGCCTTGCACGACGACAAACCGGCAGCAGCGCTAAGCCACGCACGCGACTGGGCGGCGCTGTTCCCCGAGCGTTTTTATCTCGAATTGCAGCGCTATGGGCAACCTCACGCCGAGCATGTGATCGATGGCCTGCTAGAGATAGGGGCATCGCTTAAGCTGCCTGCGGTGGCGACGCACCCGGTGCAGTTTGTCGCGCCCGAGGATTTCAAGGCGCACGAAGCGCGCGTGTGTATTGCCGAGGGCATGATGCTGGGCGACCCGCGCCGGCCACGCCCCTACACGACCGAACAACATTTCAAGTCGCAGGATGAAATGGCGGCGCTGTTTGCGGATCTGCCCGAAGCCCTGCAAAACAGTGTCGAAATCGCGAAGCGCTGCAACCTCACGCTGGAATTGGGCTCAAGCAAATTGCCCGATTTCCCGACGCCTGAAGGAATGGGTCTAGACGACTATATGCGCAGCCGCGCGTTCGAGGGACTCGATGAACGTATGGCGGTGCTGTATCCCGATCCCGCCGTTCGTGCTGACAAATTACCGGAATATACGGCGCGTTTGGAGTTTGAGCTTGGCACAATTATCCAAATGGGTTTCCCCGGCTATTTTTTGATCGTGGCCGATTTCATTGCCTGGGCCAAGAACAATGGCGTGCCGGTGGGCCCAGGGCGCGGTTCCGGCGCGGGTTCGCTGGTGGCGTATAGCCTCGGCATTACCGATCTCGATCCGCTGGAATACGACTTACTGTTCGAACGCTTTTTGAACCCTGAACGCGTGTCGATGCCGGACTTCGATATCGACTTTTGCCAAGACGGACGCGACCGCGTGATCGATTACGTGAAGCGTCGCTACGGCGCCGAATCGGTCGCGCAAATCGTGACCTTTGGCACTATGGCATCTAAAGCGGTGATACGCGACGTTGGGCGTGTACTCGATCTGCCGTATAACTTCGTCGATAAATTCGTCAAGCTGATTCCGAACGAGTTGGGCATCACGCTGGCGGATGCGCGGGTGAAAGAACCACAGATCGACGCGCGCGCTTCTGCCGAGGAAGAGCTCGCCGAATTGCTGCCGCTAGCCGAGCGGCTCGAAGGTATCACCCGCAACGTGGGCATGCACGCGGGCGGTGTGCTGATCGCGCCAGGCAAGCTCACCGATTTTTGCCCGCTGTACCGCGCCGAAGGCTCGGACTCCGCGGTGTCTCAATTCGATAAGGACGACGTCGAGGCGATTGGTCTCGTCAAGTTCGACTTTTTGGGCTTGCGTACGCTGACCATTCTGGCCGAAGCTGTGCGTTTCGTGCAGCGCCAGCCAGGCCGAGAATCATTTCGGTTGGAAGAATTAAAGCTCGACGATCCGGTGGTGTATAAACTTTTCGCCGATGGCAATACCACCGCGGTTTTCCAATCCGAATCGCGCTCCGCCAAAGACCTGGAGCGTCGGCTGAAGGGCGATTGCTTCGAAGACATCATCGCGCTAATGGCGCTGAATCGCCCGGGGCCGTTGGGCTCCGGCATGGTGGACGATTTCATCGCACGTAAACAAGGCAAGCAAAAGCCCGAGTATTTTCACGTCGATCTGGAGCCGGTGCTGAAATCGACTTACGGCATCATCGTCTATCAAGAGCAGGTGATGCTGGTCGCGCAAATTCTGGCGGGTTACAGCTTGGGCGGCGCGGATATGCTACGGCGCGCGATGGGTAAGAAAAAGCCCGAAGAAATGGCGGTGCAGCGCTCTATTTTTCTGGAAGGTGCAGCAAAGCGCGGCGTCGATACCAAAATTGCCGAGCGCTTGTTCGACTTGATGGAAAAATTTGCTGAGTACGGTTTCAATAAATCGCACTCGGCGGCGTATGCGCTGATCGCGTATCACACAGCGTGGTTGAAGGCCTATTACCCGGCTGAGTTCATGGCCGCGACGATGTCGTCAGAGATGTCCGATACCGACAAGGTACGGATTTTCAACGAGGACTGCCGCGACAACGGACTGGAGATGTTGCCGCCGGACATTAATCAATCGGTTTACCGCTTTGAGCCGGTGAGCGCGAACCAGATTCGCTACGGACTCGGCGCCATCAAAGGCAGCGGCGAAGCGGCCATTGGCGCCATCGTGGCCGAACGCGTGGCGAACGGATCGTACAAAGGTTTGTTTGATCTAACGCGGCGCGTGGACAAGCGTTATCTGAACCGGCGCGTGCTAGAAGCGCTGGTCAAAGCGGGGGCATTTGACCCGCTGAATGACCACCGCGCGAGCTTGCTCGCATCTGTAGGGGCCGCACTTAGCACGGCGGATCGCGTCGCGCGAGGCGGGGGGCAGGGTGGGCTGTTCGGCGAAGAACTCGACGGCGGCACCGAGGACCTGATCGACACCCCGCGCTGGTCGGAGAAGGAAACGCTGGTGCAGGAAAAAACCGCACTCGGCTATTTTTACAGTGGTCATCCGTTCACGGGCTACATGGCGGAGGTGTCAGGCTTTGCTAAACGAAATTTGGATAGCCTCGAACCCGCGCGCGAATTTACGCTGCTCGCCGGGATTGCTGTTTCGTTGCGAACGCAAATGACCCGGCGCGGCACGATGGTCATCGTGACGCTTGACGACGCCACCGCGCAAGTCGAAGTGGTGGTGTTTAACGAGCTTTACGAACAGAACCGGCAAGTTCTGAAAGAAGATGCGCTGCTAATTATCGAAGGCAAGGTTAATCGCGACGACTATTCTGGCGGCTTGAGAGTAACCGCTGAGCGCATTTACGATCTGGCAGGCGCTCGCACCCGTTTTGCGCAAAGCCTGCGGCTATCTTGCACCGGAAGCTGCCAGGCCCAGTTCAATGGAGGCGGCAAACTGGGGGAGTTACTTAGCCCTTACCGGTTGGAAGAGGGGGGATGCCCGGTTTGGATCGACTACCGAAACGCGGTCGCGAGTTGCCAGATACATTTAGGCGGGGTTTGGCGAGTCAGGCTGGATGGGCGTCTACTGGAGTCCCTGCAAAACTGGCTCCAGAAGGAGGCCGTCAGTATTATTTATTGAAGCAACACGCTAAATGGGTCAATCTTTTTAGCAGGGTAAAATATTAGTGGACATTAATTCTCTAATATTAGATAATCCTTATAACGCAAGCAGTTTGTGAATTGACTCTTTGTGTTATCTCCTCCAATCCTCCTCCCTGGTGGATTCTAAGCCCGGCTCTCGAGCCGGGCATTTTTTTGCCGGTTCAGCTGCTTATTTCACTTTCATACCGGGCTCGGCCCCGTCGTCCGGGGCTAAAATGAAGAGTCCTGGCTTATCCCCCGATGCGGCCAACACCATGCCTTCAGACATCCCAAACTTCATTTTGCGTGGGGCGAGGTTGGCCACCATCACAGTGTATCGGCCCACCAGCGTCTCGGGCGCGTAGGCTGATTTAATGCCCGCGAAGACTTGACGCGTGCCCAAGGCGCCGAGGTCTAAAGTCAGTCGCAACAATTTATCTGCGCCATCAACATGCTCGGCATTCGCAATGCGCGCGATGCGTAGATCGATTTTGTTGAAGTCATCAATAGTGATGGTGTCTATCGTCGGTGATACACCTTCGACTTTGGTTGGTGGAGCTATAGCCGTGACTGCCGTGGGTTGCTGGGTTTGTTGGTTGGCAGTCAGCATGACTTCTATGTTTTTAGGATCGATACGCGTCATCAGGTGGCTGTATTCGTTGATGTGATGTTTGTATAACAGTGTTTGTGCGTCATCCCATACCAGCGGCGAAATGTTCAGAAAGGCCTCGACCTCTTTGGAAAGTTGAGGCAGCACCGGCTTCAGATAGAGAGCCAACAGCCGAAAGCAGTTAAGCGCGACGGTGCAAACGGCATGGAGTCGCGCCGTGGCCTCGTCCTGCTTGGCAAGTTCCCAGGGTTTTTCTTCGGCGACATATTGATTAGCCCGATCAGCCAAGGCCATAATTTCTCGCAGTGCCCGGCCGTAATCGCGGGCGTCATAATGGGTCGCAATAGAGTCGGCAGCGGCTTGAAACCCACCCAACATCTCCAGATTGGCCACCGTTTCTGCCAATTCACCGTTGAATTTTTTGTGGATAAATCCGGCAGTCCTTGACGCAATATTAATAAACTTGCCCACGAGGTCTGAGTTCACGCGCGCGATGAAGTCGTCCAGACTGAGGTCGATATCCTCCATGGATCCATTCAGTTTCGCCGCAAAGTAATAGCGCAGCCATTCCGGGTTCAAGCCGGCATCCAAATAGCTTTTGGCGGTGATGAATGTGCCGCGCGACTTGGACATTTTCTGGCCGTTCACGGTCAAAAATCCGTGCGCGTACACCGCTGTCGGTAAGCGGTAGTCGGCATATTTCAGCATCGCTGGCCAGAATAACGCGTGGAAATACAGAATGTCTTTACCGATGAAATGCACCAACTCAGTAGTCGAATCCGCACCCCACCATCCGTCAAAGTCGAGGCCTTCGATGGCGGCGTATTTGGCGAAGCTCGCCATATAGCCCACCGGCGCATCCAGCCATACGTAGAAATATTTGCCCGGTGCATCCGGAATCTCAAAGCCAAAATAGGGCGCGTCGCGACTGATGTCCCAGTTGTTTAAACCCGCTGCAAACCACTCCTGCATTTTGTTGGCCGCTTCGACCTGCAAGCTACCAGACGTGGTCCACTCGCGCAGAAAAGCCTCGCACGCGCCAAGTTTAAAAAAGTAATGTTCGGAGTCTTTGTGAACCGGCGTCGCACCCGACACAGCAGATACCGGATTTTTCAAATCTGTAGGGGCATAGGTCGCGCCGCACACTTCGCAGTTATCGCCGTATTGATCCGCCGCCCCGCATTTTGGGCACTCGCCTTTGATAAAACGATCCGGCAAAAACATATTTTTGACCGGGTCGTAAAGCTGGGCGATGGTTTTGACTTCGATCAGACCCGCCTCGCGTAAACGCGTGTAAATCGTCGCAGCCAGCTCGCGATTTTCGTCCGAGTGCGTCGAATAATAGTGGTCAAATCCAATATGAAATCCTGCGAAATCCTGCGTGTGTTCTTGCCACACCCGATCAATCAGTTGTTGCGGGCTAATACCTTCGGCCTCAGCGCGTAGCATGATCGCGGTGCCGTGCGTGTCGTCCGCGCAGACGTAACGGCAGTCGTGGCCCCGCATTTGTTGAAAGCGCACCCAGATATCGGTCTGGATGTATTCGACCAGATGGCCTAAGTGAATGCTGCCGTTAGCATACGGCAGTGCGGAGGTGACCAGGATTTTGCGTGACATGGACAGAATACGGCGTAGAGAAAAGGCCGTAGTTTACTTGATGCGTAAGCTTAGAACCGTGAGCCTGGTTGCGTTAAGAACGCGACTTCTTCTGCCGATGAGGGCCGGCCCAAAATGTCATTGCGGTGCGGAAAGCGGCCGTACTTCAGCACGACCTCACGATGCTTGTGTGCATAATCCAAAAAGTTGTCGAACAGTGTGCGCTCAGATTCGGTCGCTTCTGCGGCGAGTTGCTGGTATTGCGCGACCGATAAATCCTGCATCGCCAGCGATTCTGAGTGTTCCAACGGCAAATACAAAAAAACCCGTTCAATCGGCGTCAATTGTTTGTCTTCACCGTTCGCCAGCGCCGCCAAGCTCAACGCAAGCGCCTTCGCATCCTGCGCGAATGCTTGCGGTGTATCACGGTGAATGTGATGCGGAAACTGATCGAGCACGATCACGAGTGCCAGTCGCCCGCGAGGGGAGTCGGCCCAGGAGTCGAGCGCGCCCGCGATTGCGGCATTAAATGTGGGCGTGAAGCGCTCACTAATATCACGGTCTTTTTCTGGTTGTTTGCCAAACCACAGTTTCGACTGACGTTGCGCTACCTCAGCCGCGCTGCCTGGCGCACCAAACCAATAATCCAGAATGGAGGCAGGCGCAGCAGTCATGATCAGAAAATATCTTCGGGAAGATTTTCGTGCGATCCATCACAGAAAGGCGCGTCCTTGGTCTGCTTGCAATTGCACAGCCAGACGGTGGATTTTTCGGCAATCACGAACGACTTGGGTTCGAGTCCCGTGCCCTCGTGTGAGCCATCACAGAAAGGCTGGGTCATTGAGCGGCCGCACGAACACCAGAAGTATTCGCCTGGTTCAAGTTCGAGTTCAGCGGGGTTGCGGTCGTATACGATGGGGTTGGACATGATTTGCTCCTAAAAAGGGTGGCATTCTACTTCGGATAAGCGTGAGGACAGCGCCACAGCAGCACGTTATGTAAACCGGGCTAATTTGCGATGCACTTCCAGGTTTAAGGATCGGGGTGCGGCATGATCAACTCATCGGCATGCGCAGCGAGCTCGGGTGATAACCAGCGAAACAGTGCAGTGGCGGCTACCGCGCCTAGTAATTGGGCGATGATAAAGCCGGGAGCATCCACAGGGCGAATGCCGGCGAAACTATCGGTGACCGCACGCGCCAACGTGACGGCGGGATTGGCAAACGAGGTTGAAGCCGTGAACCAGTAAGCCGAAGTAATATAAGCGCCGACAGCAAACGGCACCACGCTGGGCCGGCTTCTCACACAGCCCCAGATCACTACAAGTAGGCCAAAGGTGGCCACAAATTCGCTCCACAGTTGAGAAAACCCGGCGCGCTCGTGCAGGGAAGCCGTGTACAGGGGTGCCTCAAACATCAGATGCGCTGCCGCGACCCCGGCAAAGGCGCCGAGGATTTGTGCGCTGATATACGCTGGTGCGTGCTTCCACGGCAATCCGCCTTGCCAGGCATCCGCCAGCGTGACCGCAGGGTTGAAGTGCGCACCCGAGATCGGCCCGAATGTCAGGATCAGCGCAATCAGCCCTGCGCCGGTAGCAACCGTGTTGGCAAGTAATGCAATCGCGATATTGCCGCCTGCGAGTCGCTCCGCCATGATGCCGGAACCTACGACCACCGCGAGCAATAAAGCCGTCCCTAGGCCTTCGGCGACCAGGCGGCGGGCCAGATTCACGCCCGCATATCCAGTTCGATGCGTACTGCTTCTATCAGTCGTGTGCGGATGTCGTCGCGCACGGCCACAAAACTTTCCAGCGTTTCGCCGTGCGGATCATGAAAGGGCAAGTGAATGCTTTTGACTGCGCCCGGAAAGATCGGGCAACTTTCCTTCGCGTTATCACACACCGTCACCACCAGATCGACAGGCTCATGCAGCACTGCATCGACATTCTTGGGATATAAACCATCAGTGGGTAAACCCGCCAGTTTCAGCGCTGCGATGGCGCCTTCAGCCACGTGGGGCTGGGGGCGGGTGCCAGCCGACAATGCTCGGACCTGACCCGCCAGATCAGTATTCAGCAAGACTTCGGCCATTTGCGAACGGCAGGAGTTGCCGGTGCATAGCACCAGTACGGTTTTAGGAGGATTCATGCGGCAGCTATCTGATTAACCAAAACGACCGGTGATGTAATCCTCGGTCTGCTTTACCGCAGGATTCATAAATAAAGTCGAGGTATTGCTAAACTCAATCAGCTCACCCAGATACATGAAAGCAGTGAAGTCGGAAATACGAGCGGCTTGCTGCATGTTGTGGGTGACGATGACGATGCTGTACTCACTTTTGAGCTCGTTGATCAGCTCCTCAATTTTGGCAGTGGAAATCGGATCCAACGCTGAGGTGGGCTCGTCCAGCAACACAATTTCGGGCTTGACCGCGATGGTGCGCGCAATACACAAACGCTGCTGCTGTCCACCAGACAGGGAGAGGCCGTTTTGCTGGAGTTTGTCTTTGACTTCGTTCCACAAGGCTGCTTTTTTAAGCGCCCATTCCACGCGATCATCCATCTCGGAACGCGAAATACGGTCGTATAGACGCACGCCAAACGCGATGTTCTCGTAAATCGTCATCGGAAAAGGCGTGGGCTTCTGAAACACCATGCCAATTTTGGCGCGTACCAGATTCACGTCCTGCTTTTTATCGAGCAAATTTTTGCCATGAAAGTTGATGACGCCTTCGGCACGTTGACCGGGATAGAGGTCGTACATACGATTGAACGTGCGTAGCACCGTGGACTTACCACAGCCAGACGGCCCGATAAATGCTGTCACCAAATTTTTGGCGATATTGAGCGAGATGTTGGTGAGGCCCCGGAAAGTACCGTAATAAAAACTTAAATCGCGAACTTCCAGTATGGCGTCCTTACTGTTCGCAGCCAGGGGTTGAGACATCGAGTGCTCCGTTACAGTCAATTAGTTTTTTTGCGAAAAATGATACGCGCCAGGATATTCACGCTCAATACGACTAGCGCAATAAGCAAAGCCCCGCCCCAAGCGAGATTGACCCAATTATCGTAGGGGCTCAACGCAAACTGATAAATTACAACCGGCAAGTTCCCCATCGGTTGCGACATATCCAGGCTAAAAAACTGGTTGTTGAGCGCAGTAAATAGCAGCGGTGCGGTCTCGCCGGTAATGCGGGCAATGGCGAGTAGCACGCCAGTGACGACCCCCGCTTTGACTGCGCGCAAAGTGATCTTCAACGACACCTGCCACCGCGGCGCGCCAATCGCAAAAGCGGCTTCACGTAAATTGGCGGGCACCAGCCTCAGCATGTTCTCCGTGGTACGTACAATCACCGGGATAGCGATCAAGGACAGCGCAAGGGTGCCGGCCCAGCCGGAAAAACCCCCCATCGTCGCGACCGCTAGCGCATACACAAACAAGCCGACCACAATCGAGGGCGCGGACAACATGATGTCTGTCACGAAGCGTGTAATCGAGGCGAGTTTAGACCGATTACCAAACTCGGCCAGATAAATGCCTGCGAGAATGCCGATAGGGGTGGAGAGCAGGGTGGTCACGCCGATGATCATTCCACTTCCTACGATGGCATTGCGCAGGCCGCCCCCCTCGCTGCCGGGTGCAGGCGTGTCTTTGGTAAACAGATCCAAGCTGAATGCGGCCAAGCCTCGAGAGAAAAGCGTCCAGAGAATCCACAGTAAGGCGAGCAGCCCAAAAGCCATTGCGATCATGGACAAGCTTAATCCAATACGATGAATGAAAAGACGACGTTGATATAAAGTCATAAACACGTCTAAGTACCTTGTTTGGCGACGCTACGTTGAATCAACCAGCGTGAAATGCCGAGCACAATAAAAGTTATTACGAATAGCACCAGGCCTAGCGCGAATAAGGACGAGATATGCAAGCCGGGATCGGCTTCACCGAACTCATTGGCGAGCGTGGAGGCAATCGAGGTGCCGGGAGAAAACAAGCTGCCAGTGATGCGGTGGGCATTGCCGATCACAAAGGTGACGGCCATGGTTTCACCCAGTGCGCGGCCCAATCCCAACATAATGCCGCCGATCACGCCAACGCGGGTGTAAGGCAGCACGATGTTCCAGACAACTTCCCAGGTCGTACATCCCACCCCGTAGGCCGACTCCTTTAACACCGGCGGCACGGTTTCAAACACGTCGCGCATGACGGAAGCGATAAACGGGATCACCATTAATGACAGCACAATCCCGGCAGTGAGAATGCCCACCCCGATGGGCGGGCCTGTAAACCAGCCACCTATGATGGGTACATCGCCCAAAGCCGATTGAAGCGGCGGCTGGATATAAGTTGCAAATAGCGGCGCAAAAACGAACAACCCCCAAATCCCATAAATGATCGAAGGTACCCCTGCGAGAAGTTCAATGGCGGTACCTAATGGCCGCCGCAACCAGATTGGGCAGGTTTCAGTTAAAAAGAGCGCGATGCCGAAGCTGATAGGGACAGCAATGATTAACGCGATCGTTGAGGTGACAACCGTGCCGTAAGTGGAGATTAACGCACCATATTTGTCGTCTGGAACACTCCAGATTTTGGTCCATAAGAATCCAGGGCCAAAGGTGCTGAGCGCGGGTTTCGCCTCGATGGCGAGCGAAATCAGAATGCCCGCTAATGACGCCAGCACGATCAATGCAAACAACAAGGTTACCGATTCGAACAAGCGATCCTGCAACTTGAAGGCTTTGACCTGTTTGGCTTGCGGGTCTGTCTCCGACATTATTGCGGTGTCGCTCATTTAAAATTCCGTGATTTGTATGGAGTTGAGCGTTTTGAAAAGAAGTTAAACGCAGTCGGGTAATTTAGCCTAATTTAACCCCTTTTAAAAACGATCGGGGAATGGCAACACCATTCCCCGATGCTTGCATGCATAAAATTAAATTTACTTAATGGTTTTCATCTCAGCTTCAACCATTTTGACCACATTGGCGGGCAAGGGCACAAACCCTAGCTCTTCAGCCATTTTTTGACCGTTGGTCAATGACCAAGTAAAGAAGTCGACTACGCCCTTACTTTTAACGGGGTCGCTACCTTTGGCGTAAGCCAACATGTAGGTGGCACTAGTAATGGGCCAAGCATTTTTATGCGGTTGGTCCAGCAAATCAGGCGCCATCCCGCGCACTTTGAAATTAGCGCCACTGGCGGCATCAGCGACTGCATCCTGATTCGGCACAATGTAATTGCCTGCTTTGTTTTTCAACGCGACAAAGGTCATGTTGTTCTTCATTGCATCGGCAATATCCACGTACCCAATGGCGCCCTTGATTTTCTGCACATTCGCTGCCACGCCGGGGTTGCCTTTGCCGCCGACGGCATTGGCAGGCCAGTTCACCGTATTGCCCGCGCCTACATCACGCAAAAAAGCTGGAGACTGTTTAGCTAAGTAATTGCTGAAAACAAAGGTCGTACCCGAACCATCGGAACGATGCGATACAGTAATGGCTAAATCGGGTAACGCGAGGCCAGGGTTAAGCTTGGCAATCGCCGGATCATTCCATTTAGCAACCGTACCGCTAAATATATTGGCAGTAGTGAGGCCATCAAGTTTTAACTTACCTGATGGGATACCGGGCAGATTCACTACGACGGTGACGGCTCCCATTACAGTGGGGACTTGCACAAGGCCCATTTCATCCAGCTGTTCTTCCTTCAGCGGTGCGTCACTGCCTGCGAAATCCACCGTTTTGGCTTTGATTTGTTTCACGCCACCTGAAGAGCCGATACCCTGATAGTTCACTTGATTGCCTGTCTTGGCCTTATAAGCTTCAGCCCATTTGGTATATACGGCATACGGGAAGGTTGCGCCTGCCCCGGTTATATCAGTAGCGACAGCGCTGGTGGAAAGGGCAAGACCCAAAACCAAGCCGGCGGCAGCGTGTGTAAGTTTCATAACGTAAAATTTGGAATTCATTTGATTCTCCAGTTGCAATTTGTTGGTAACCAACGCAGTGCATACTATTCATGGAATATTACAAAATTATGACATTTCTGTGTGTTCCAATTAGCCTGCAACGATAAGCTTAGTTGACCAGACCCACCCCCACCAGTACCATCGCGCACTTTTGTGAAAGGCACCCCATGCGCAAGAATTTGGTGGCGGGAAACTGGAAAATGAACGGCAGCTTAAGTGAGAATGCCGCTTTACTGGCCGGTTTAAAGGCGGCATTGACTGACTTCGAAGCCTTGGTGTGCGTACCGTACCCTTATTTGGCACAGGCTCAAGCTCTACTCATCGGATCCTCGCTTGCCTGGGGGGCGCAAAATCTTTCTGAACAGAGCCAAGGCGCTTATACCGGCGAGGTGTCCGCTGGCATGCTGAAGGATTTTGCCTGCGCCTATGTCATCGTGGGCCACTCGGAGCGGCGCAGTTTGTATGGCGAATCAGACGCGCTGGTTGCATTAAAATACAAAGTCGCCCAGGCAGCTGGCTTAACCCCTATTTTATGTGTGGGTGAATCGCTGCAGGAGCGTGAGGCGGGCATTACCGAGCAAGTCGTTGCACGCCAACTTGACGCTGTTATCCAGGTGGCTGGCATTGCCTCGCTTGCGCAAGCGGTGGTGGCCTATGAACCGGTGTGGGCAATTGGTACGGGCAAAACGGCTTCGCCTGAGCAGGCGCAAGCCGTTCATGCGTTCATTCGTAACAAGTTGGCTGCACTGGATGCGGGCGTGGCGAACGGACTGGTGATTCAATATGGGGGTAGCGTAAAAGCTTCAAATGCGGCAGAATTAATGGCTAAACCTGATATCGACGGGGCATTGGTGGGCGGCGCTTCGCTAGTCATTGATGAATTTGTGGCCATCTGCAAAGCCGCGGCCAGATAATTTTCGACTCACCAATAACCTCATCTAAAAGCACATGGAAACTCTGGTCTGGATTATTCATATTATTGTTGCGATGGCCTTGATAGGCCTGGTGCTGATTCAACACGGTAAGGGAGCTGATATGGGCGCTGCGTTCGGGGGCGGCTCATCCGGCAGCTTATTTGGTTCTACGGGTTCGGCTAACTTTCTGAGTCGGGCTACCGCCGTGATGGCCACCGTGTTCTTTTTAACGAGTATGGGCCTGGGGTATTTTGCGTTGCAACATAACAAACAACATAAGGCATTCAACTTACCGAAGACGCCGGTCAGTCAGCAACGCGGCGGCCAACCTGTTCCTGCTCCTTTGCAAAATCCAGCTTCGAAAGCAGGAGAAATTCCAAAATAATTGTAGTTAACCTTCGGGGACTTGTCCCTGTAAGACTTTCATGGTTTAACAACGAAAGTCGTTAGTCCCGTAATGCCGACGTGGTGGAATTGGTAGACACGCTATCTTGAGGGGGTAGTGACCCTAGGTCGTGCGAGTTCGAGTCTCGCCGTCGGCACCACTTTTCTGTCCAGACTTTACAAAACATAGCCTGGACACAATCCATAAGCCTTTACTAATGCGGGATATCATGAGTCACATTCATGATTATAGGGAGACCTAAATTGGCTGAAGAGTTTGAAGTTCGTGGCATACACGAAGAAAAAATGGATGAGGCAGCAGAAAATGAGCCGAAGGGAATGGCTGGACAATTAGCGGTAATGACGGCAGTTTTGGCTACGGTGGGCGCAATGTTTTCATACATGGCTGGTTCCACCCAGGCTGACGCAGGCCTTTACAAAAATGATGCGGCAATTAAAAAAACTGAAGCTTCCAATCAATGGAATTTTTATCAAGCCAAAAGCAGTAAACAAAATTTAAGTGAGCTGGGCATGCAGCTCTCGGATGACGCGCATAAGCCATTTTTTGAGGGCGAAGCTAAACGCTACAAAACCGAGAAAGCAGAAATCAAATTAGCAGCCGAGAAGCTAGAAAAGGCATCTACCGAGTTTGATGAAAAAAGCGAAGCTTTAATGCATCAACACCACCGATGGGCAGAGGCCACGACCGCCTTGCAAATAGCCATCGCCATGGCGGCAATCGCTTTACTTACAAAGAAACGCTGGCTGGAAAAGGCAGTATTTCTTATGACAAGTTTGGGTCTGGTGGTAGGGCTACTGGCGTATCTGCATATATAACAAGTTTAGTATGGGTTTCATGGTTCTTCCCACCACAATCTAAAGGCTTTGCTTCCATTACAAATTACACAATGGACACAACGCCTATCAAGCTCCCTCTCCGGGCACATCTTTTTGATTTCTGGCTAGCTCGCGGTGCGATCTTGATCACCGCCGCTCTAAATGCGGTTTTGATCAACCAGCTGACGACCCTTCCCTGGTGGTTAGCATCTACCGTTGAACTAGCATTATTGGTCCCGCTCTCGATCGCCACTGCATGGACTCACGGGCGTATGCGTAAAGCTACCAGTCCCCATCATTGGGAGTCTATTCATCATTACCGTCGTATTATTCGGTGGGTTGCGATCTTACTCACCGCGTTTATTACGGTCATTAATTTCGAAGCCCTGGTTACAGTTCTCCATGCACTTCTATATGGCGCAAAAGGCGCAACTGGCCAGACCTTATTAATCGACGCGTTAAATATTTGGTTTACAAACGTGGTGGTTTTTAGCTTGTGGTACTGGAATCTTGATCGAGGCGGGCCTGCATTGCGAGGTCTAAAAAATCAACTCCCTCCCGATTTTCAGTTCCCTCAAATGATGGGAAATTTAGTAGGGAGCGAAAACTGGACACCGGGCTTTATCGATTATTTTTTTGTGTCCTTTACAAACGCGACAGCATTTTCGCCAACAGACGCAATGCCACTGACCGCGCGTATTAAATTGCTTTTTATTATTGAATCAACCGCATCATTGTTGACGGTAGGGTTAGTTACGGCACGCGCCGTCAATATCCTCTCCTAAAGCCATGCTGCGTCCCCGCTTTTCGCGAGCCCCTTACCTCACAACCACCTAGCGTGACAAGGCATGATTAAATGCCATCAGTTTTCTTGATTCTTTCATTAGCGCTAACTATCAAATAAGCTATTGATTCTACATATGAATCCATGGATTTTTCGGCTTGACACCATACGTCACGCAACACTACACTGAACTCATAACTAATACACATACCTATGCGAGGTTTATGCATAGGTTACTTTGGAGGCGTGCGGGTGCTGGAGAATTATCTTCCTATTTTATTGTTCATCATGGTCGGACTGGCGTTTGGTGTGGGTCCGATAGTGGCTGGATGGTTACTAGCACCGAATCGCCCGGATAGCGAAAAACTCTCGCCTTACGAATGTGGCTTTGAAGCGTTTGAAGACGCGCGGATGAAGTTTGACGTGCGCTATTACCTGGTCGCCATTCTGTTTATTTTGTTCGATCTGGAAATCGCGTTCCTGTTTCCGTGGGCCATCGTGCTCGAGGAAATCGGCCTATTTGGTTTTCTCGCGATGATGGTATTCCTCGGCATTCTGGTCGTCGGCTTCATTTATGAATGGATGAAGGGGGCCTTGGAATGGGAATAGAAGGCGTCCTCCAGCAAGGCTTCGTCACCACCAAAGCCGACGAGCTAATTAACTACATGCGCACCGGCTCGATGTGGCCGATGACGTTTGGGCTCGCTTGTTGCGCAGTGGAAATGATGCAGGCGGGCGCGTCGCGTTATGACCTCGACCGTTTCGGTATCGTGTTTCGTCCCAGCCCACGTCAGTCCGATGTGATGATCGTCGCCGGCACGCTGTGCAACAAAATGGCGCCTGCGCTGCGCAAAGTCTACGACCAGATGGCCGAGCCGCGCTGGGTGATTTCGATGGGCTCGTGCGCGAATGGTGGCGGCTATTATCATTACTCGTATTCGGTCGTGCGTGGCTGCGACCGCATCGTGCCGGTGGATATTTATGTGCCCGGTTGTCCGCCTACCGCGGAGGCTTTGATTTTTGGCATCATCCAGCTGCAAAACAAAATCAAACGCACCAACACCATCGCCCGCTAAGCCTGACATGCCCCAGTCATTGGTGTCACTCTCGTTGTGTCTTCAAAATGCGCTTGGTTCAGCGCTGTTGCAGACTTCCACACGCTTGGATGAAATGACAATTGTGGTCGGCGCGCAAGACCTGGCAAAGACGATGCGCAGCTTGCGCGATCACGACGACTGTCGCTTCGAGCAACTGATCGATTTGTGCGGGCTGGATTATTCCGAGTACGGCGATGGCGTGCGCGTGCTGGATCACGGCGGGGGCGCACGTTTTGCTGTCATTTATCATCTGTTGTCGGTGTCTTTGAATCAGCGCGTGCGTGTGCGGGTATTTTGCCCCGACGACGATCTGCCGCTGGTCGCGTCGATGGTGGATATCTGGCCGTCGGCCAACTGGTTTGAGCGCGAGGCGTTTGATCTGTATGGCATCGTGTTTGAGGGCCATCCCGACCTGCGCCGTATCCTGACCGATTACGGTTTTATCGGGCATCCGTTCCGCAAGGATTTCCCCTTGTCAGGCAACGTCGAAATGCGCTACGACCCCACTCAGCAACGCGTGATTTATCAGCCCGTGTCGATCGAGCCGCGCGTGATCGTGCCGCGCATCGTGCGCGAAGACAGTTATGGTGAGGGCTAGCATGGCCGAGATGCGCAACGCGGCAGAAATCCGCAACTACACAATGAACTTTGGCCCGCAGCATCCGGCCGCGCACGGCGTGCTGCGTTTAGTGCTGGAGCTCGACGGCGAAGTGATCCAGCGCGCCGATCCGCATATCGGCTTGCTGCATCGCGCAACCGAAAAGCTCGCCGAACACAAAACCTATCTGCAGTCGGTGCCGTATATGGACCGGCTCGATTATGTATCGATGATGGTCAACGAGCACGCGTACGTGATGGCGATCGAAAAGCTGTTGCAAATCGGGGTGCCCGAGCGCGCGCAATACATCCGCGTGATGTTCGACGAAATCACGCGCATCCTGAATCATTTATTGTGGCTCGGCGCGCATGCGCTCGACGTCGGCGCGATGACGGTGTTTTTATACGCCTTTCGCGAACGCGAAGACTTGATGGATTGCTACGAAGCAGTGTCCGGCGCACGTTTACATGCCGCGTATTACCGGCCCGGCGGCGTGTATCGCGATCTGCCCGACACGATGCCGCAATACCAGACATCGCAATTCAAGAATACCTACACGATCAAGTCGATGAATAAAAATCGCGAGGGATCGCTGCTGGATTTCATCGAGGATTTCACGCAGCGTTTTCCCGGCTATGTCGACGATTATGAAACGCTGTTGACCGATAACCGCATCTGGAAACAGCGCACCGTCGGCATCGGCGTGGTGTCGCCCGAGCGCGCGCTGGCGCTGGGTTTTACCGGCCCGATGCTGCGCGGCTCAGGCGTCGAGTGGGACCTGCGCAAGAAGCAGCCTTACGAGGTGTACGACCGCATGGAGTTTGATATCCCGGTCGGTACCAACGGCGACTGCTACGACCGTTATCTGGTGCGCATGGAGGAATTTCGCCAGAGCAACCGCATCGTCAAGCAGTGTGTGGACTGGCTGCGCAAGAATCCGGGCCAGGTGATTATTGAAAACCATAAAGTCGCACCGCCTTCGCGGCTCGACATGAAGCTCAATATGGAAGAGCTGATTCATCACTTCAAGCTTTTCACCGAAGGCATGCACGTGCCCGCAGGCGAGGCCTACGCGGCGGTCGAACATCCGAAAGGCGAGTTTGGTATTTATATCGTGTCCGACGGTGCGAACAAACCCTATCGACTCAAAATTCGCGCGCCGGGATATCCGCATCTGGCGGCGCTCGACGAAATGGCGCGAGGTCATATGATTGCCGACGTGGTTGCAATTATCGGCACGCAGGATATCGTGTTCGGGGAGATCGACCGCTGATGAATGCGCCCCTGTCCCATACTGTTCCGATGCTGAGTACCGATGCGCTCGCGCTGATCGACATCGAAGTCGCCAAGTACCCGGCTGATAAAAAAGCGTCGGCGGTGATGGCCGCGCTACGCATTGCGCAAACCGAGCGCGGCTGGCTCAAGCCAGAAATGATTGAATATATCGCCGACTATCTGGACATGCCGGCGATTGCCGCGTTTGAAGTCGCGACGTTTTACAACATGTACGACATCCAGCCGGTGGGGCGTCATAAGATTGTGATCTGCACCAATCTGCCCTGCGCGCTGATGGGCGCGACCGACGCGGCAAATTATTTGAAGCAAAAAATCGGCATCGGCTTCGGCGAAACCACCGAAGACGGGCGCTTCACGTTGAAGGAAGGCGAGTGCATGGGCGCGTGCGGCGATGCGCCGATGTGTCTGCATAATAATCACGTGATGCACACGCATCTGACGCCGGAAAAAATCGACGCGTTGCTGGACGACATGCCATGAGCCTGACTGCCGCGACGCCTAAGGTTTGCAGCTGGACAATGGATCACGACGATCCGGCGTCGCTGGCGACCTACGTCGCGCACGGCGGCTACAAGGCCTTGCGCCGCGTGCTGACCGAAAATATTTCCGGCGACGACATCATCGCGCAGCTCAAGCTCAGTGCGTTGCGCGGTCGCGGCGGGGCGGGCTTTCCGACCGGCTTGAAATGGAGTTTCATGCCGCGCGCATTTCCGGGCGATAAATACATCGTCTGCAACAGCGATGAAGGCGAGCCAGGTACGTTTAAAGATCGCGACATCTTGCGCTACAACCCGCACCAGTTGATCGAAGGCATGGCGATTGCCGGCTATGTGCTGGGCGCCAAGGTCGGATACAACTATATTCACGGCGAGATTTACGAGGCCTACGATATCTTCGAGCGAGCGCTGCAAGAAGCGCGCGACGCGGGCTATCTCGGCGACAATTTGTTCGGCAGCGAGACGTCTTTTCAATTGCACGCGCATCACGGTTACGGCGCATACATCTGCGGCGAAGAAACCGCGCTGCTCGAATCGCTGGAGGGCAAAAAAGGCCAGCCGCGTTTCAAGCCGCCGTTCCCGGCAAGCTTTGGTTTATACGGCAAGCCCACCACGATCAACAACACCGAAACGCTGGCGAGCGTGCCGTGGATCGTGATGAATGGCGGTCAGGCGTTTCTGGAACTCGGCAAGCCCAACAACGGCGGACCGAAAATGTTTTCGGTCTCGGGCCACGTGAACAAGCCGGGCAATTTTGAGGTGTCGCTCGGCATGCCGTTTTCCGAACTGCTGGAAATGGCTGGCGGCGTGCGTGAGGGGCATCAATTGAAAGCGGTGATTCCCGGCGGCTCCAGCGCGCCGGTATTGCCTGCCGACATTATGATGAACTGCACAATGGATTTCGATTCCATCGCCAAGGCCGGCTCGATGCTCGGTTCCGGCGCGGTGATCGTGATGGACGAAACGACTTGCATGGTGCGCGCGCTGGAGCGGCTGTCATATTTTTATTTCGAGGAATCCTGCGGCCAGTGCACGCCGTGTCGCGAAGGCACCGGCTGGATGTATCGTGTGATCCATCGCATCGAGCATGGCCTCGGGCGACCCGAAGACCTGGAGTTACTGAACAGCGTGGCGGGTAGAATCGGCGGACATACGATTTGCGCGCTGGGCGATGCGGCAGCGATGCCGGTACAGAGTTTTCTGAAGCATTTTGGCGATGAGTTTGCGTATCACGTCGAACACAAACATTGCATGGTTTGACAATGGCTACTGTAAATATTGAAATCGACGGACGAGCGCTCGAAGTCGAGTCCGGCAAGACCATCATGGATGCGGCCAATGCGGTCGGCATCGTGATTCCGCATTTCTGTTATCACAAAAAATTGTCCATCGCCGCCAACTGCCGCATGTGTCTGGTGCAGGTCGAAAAAGCGCCCAAGCCGCTGCCCGCCTGCGCGACGCCCGTCACCGACGGCATGAAAGTGCAGACACGATCCGACTACGCAGTTGCCGCACAAAAAAGCGTGATGGAATTTCTACTAATCAACCATCCGCTGGATTGCCCGATTTGCGACCAGGGCGGCGAGTGCACCTTGCAGGATCTGGCGGTCGGTTACGGCGCTTCATCGTCGCGCTATCACGAAATGAAGCGCGTCGTGATCGAAAAAAATCTGGGCCCGCTGATCGCCACCGACATGACGCGCTGCATCCATTGCAGCCGCTGCGTGCGCTTTGGTCAGGAGATCGCTGGCATCATGGAGTTAGGCATGCCGGGTCGCGGCGAACACACCGAGGTGATGCCTTTCCTGCAAACCCAGGTGGCGTCCGAACTCTCCGGTAACGTGATCGACTTGTGCCCGGTCGGCGCGTTGACCAGCAAGCCATTTCGTTTTACCGCGCGGCCTTGGGAATTGGCGCATCGCCGTTCGGTCAGCCCGCACGATAGCCTCGGCTCGAATATCAATGTGCACGTCAAGGGCAACAAGGTGATGCGCGTCGTGCCGTATGACAACGAAGACGTGAACGAATGCTGGCTGTCCGACCGCGACCGGTTTTCGTATGAAGGCCTGAACACGCCCGAGCGTCTGACGCGGCCGATGATCAAACAGGATGGTCAATGGATCGAAACCGAGTGGCAGGTCGCTCTCGAGTTCGTCGCGCAAAAACTCAAAGCCATCGCACCGGAAAAAATAGGCGCATTGTCCACACCGTATCGTCCCGCCGAAGAACTTTATCTGCTGCAAAAACTGATGCGCGGCATTGGCAGCGGCAACGTCGATCATCGTTTGCGCCAGTCGGATTTTTCGCTCGACGACAAGGCCCGCGGCGGCTTCTGGCTCGGCATGCCGGTCACCGACATGTCGCGGATGAATCGCATGCTGGTGGTGGGTTCCAACTTGCGCAAAGACCACCCGCTGATGGCGCACCGCATTCGCGAATCGGTGCGCTGGGGCGGGCAGTTGAATCTGATCAACGCCGCCGAAGATGAATTTTTAGGCAAGGTGGCGAACAAGCGCATCGTCGCGCCTTCGCAATTGGCGACTTCATTGGCGGGCGTGTGTCGTGCGCTGGCCGAGCTGAAGAACGTGGCGGTGCCGGATATTGCGGCGCACGGCGTAGCCGATGACTCCGCGCGCGCGATGGCGGATAGCCTCGCGAGTGGCGAACGTAAAGCGGTACTCCTCGGCAACATGGCGCAGCACCATCCGACTTACGCGCAAATCCACGCGATGGCGCAAGCGTTGGCGCACTTGGCAGGGGCCAGTTTTGGTGTGCTAGGCGAAGCGGCCAATAGTGTTGGCGCGGTAGCAGTGGGCGCGATTCCGGGTCGTGGCGCGCTGGGCAAGCCTGCGATCACGGGCCTAAATGCGCAGCAGATGTTGGCCCAGCCATTGTCGGCGTATCTACTGTTAGGCGTAGAAGTAGAACTCGACACGCACGATCCGGTGCGTGCGATGCAAAGCATAACGGACGCCGATTTCGTGGTAGTGATGGCGCCGTACAAAGGCCGCTCACTGGATTACGCCGACGTGCTATTGCCGATCGCGCCATGGACCGAAACCTCGGGCACGTTCGTGAATACCGAAGGCCGCGTGCAAAGTTTTCAGGCGGTGGTGAATCCATTGGGCGAGACGCGTCCGGCGTGGAAAGTATTGCGCGTGCTCGGCAATCTTTTGGGGCTCGCAGGTTTTGATCAGGACAGCTCGGCCGATGTGTTGGTAGAAGCGTTGGGTGTCACGCCCACCGGTAGCGTGCAGGCTTTTCTGAACAACGAAGTTCAAGGCATCGTGCTCGACCCGCCCGTACTTAGCATAGAGCTAGAGCGCGTCGCCGAAGTGCCCATTTACCAGACCGACGCGGTGGTGCGACGCTCGCCCGCGTTGCAAAAGACGCTCGACGCGGCGCTGCCGTCCGCGTATATGCACAGCCGCCTGATTGCCAAATTGGGTCTGGCAGAAAACGGCCGCGTGTCGGTACGCCAAACCGGCTGCGCGCTCACGCTCAGAGTGTTGAAAGATGATCTATTGCCAGATAACTGCGTGCGCGTGCCGTGCGGACATCCACTCACGGCGAACCTGGGCCCAATGTTTGGCCCCATCACCGCGGAGCAGGCCTGATGGATTGGCAAGCGATACAAACCGTCGCGTGGACCTTGATCAAGATCATGGCGCTGGTGATTCCGTTGATGCTAAGCGTCGCGTATTTGACCTATGCCGAACGCAAAATTATTGGCTGGATGCAGGTGCGCATCGGCCCCAATCGCGTGGGCTACTTCGGCTTACTGCAGCCGATTGCCGATGCGGTGAAATTACTGATGAAGGAAATCATCATTCCTTCCGGCGCGAATCGAGGCCTCTTCATCCTTGGCCCGATTCTCGCCATCGCGCCTGCGTTGGCGGCGTGGGCAGTGATTCCGTTTACCGATACGCTGGTGCTCGCCAACGTCAACGCGGGCCTCTTGTACGTGATGGCAATCACGTCGATGGGCGTGTACGGCGTGATCATCGCGGGCTGGGCATCCAATTCTAAATACGCGTTTCTCGGTGCGATGCGTTCGGCAGCGCAAATCGTGTCGTACGAAATCGCGATGGGTTTCGCGCTGGTCGGCGTGCTGATGGCGGCGCAAAGCTTGAATCTCGTCGATATCGTCCAGCATCAAGGCGGTGGCATTCAGCACTGGTATATCTGGCCGCTGTTCCCGCTGTTCATCGTGTATCTGGTGTCCGGCGTCGCCGAAACCAACCGCGCGCCGTTCGACGTATCCGAAGGCGAATCCGAAATCGTCGCGGGTTTCCATGTGGAATATTCCGGCATGGCGTTCGCAGTGTTTTTCCTCGCCGAATACGCCAACATGATTTTGATCGCCGCGCTGACCACGTTGATGTTCCTCGGCGGCTGGCTGTCGCCGGTGACTTTCCTGCCGGATGGATTTTTGTGGTGGGTGCTCAAGGTCGGGTTTGTGCTGTTTCTGTTCCTGTGGTTTCGCGCCACCTTCCCGCGCTATCGTTATGACCAGATCATGCGTCTGGGCTGGAAGGTATTTATCCCGATCACCATCGTCTGGATCGTCGTCGTCGGCGGCATGATGCAGACGCCGTATGCGTACTTGTTCCATTGAGGCGGGCATGAGAAAAATCGCCCATTTCCTCAATAGTTTTCTGCTGTTTGAATTGCTGCGCGGCATGATGCTGACCGGGCGAAACATGTTTGCGCGCAAGGTCACTGTGCTGTTCCCGGAAGAAAAAACGCCGCAAAGCGGCCGCTTTCGCGGCCTGCACGCGTTGCGCCGTTATCCCAACGGAGAAGAACGCTGCATCGCGTGCAAGCTGTGTGAAGCCGTCTGCCCCGCGCTCGCGATCACCATCGAATCAGAACAGCGCGACGACGGCACGCGCCGCACCACGCGCTACGACATCGATCTGACCAAATGCATCTTCTGCGGCTTCTGCGAAGAATCCTGTCCGGTCGACTCCATTGTCGAAACCCGCATCCTCGAATACCACGGCGAAAAACGCGGCGACCTGTATTACACCAAATCGATGTTGTTGGCGATTGGTGATCAGTACGAAGCAGAGATTGCGAAAGACCGCGCGGACGATGCGAAATATCGGTAGCCCAACATGACCTACACCACCGCCATTTTCTATTTCTTCGCCGCGATCCTGGTATTTGCCGCACTACGCGTCATTACCTCGCGCAACCCGGTACACGCCGCGCTGAATCTGGTGCTGGCTTTCTTTACCGCGGCGGGTTTGTGGATGATGCTGGAAGCCGAGTTTCTCGCGATCACGCTGGTGCTGGTGTACGTGGGCGCGGTGATGGTGTTGTTCCTGTTCGTCGTGATGATGCTCGACATCAACCTCGATAAATTGCGTGAAGGCTTTTGGGATTATCTGCCGATGGCCGCTGTGGTCGCGGTATTGCTGGTGATCGAAATGGCGATGATCCTGGGCGCGCGGCATTTTGGCTTGAGCACGATTGCGAATCCGGCGCCGCATGCCGCCGACTACAGCAACACCAAAGAGATTGGCCGCTTGCTGTATACCGACTATGTCTACGCGTTTGAACTCGCCGCGGTGATTTTGCTCGTCGCCATCGTTGCGGCGATCGCGCTGACATTGCGCCGCCGCAAGGACAGCAAATACATCAACCCCGCCGAACAGGTGAAGGTCAAACGCAGCGATCGTTTGCGCATTATCAAGATGGATTCGGTCAAGCCCGCCGTCACTGAGCAGACAGGAGAGGGCGCATGATTTCGCTGTCGCATTATCTGGTGCTGGGCGGCATACTCTTCGCGATCAGCGTGCTGGGGATTTTTCTGAATCGCAAAAACGTGATCATCCTGCTAATGGCAATCGAGCTGATGCTGCTCGCGGTCAACATGAACTTCATTGCGTTCTCGCATTACCTCGGCGACATTCACGGCCAGATTTTCGTGTTCTTCATCCTCACCGTCGCCGCCGCCGAATCGGCGATTGGTCTGGCGATACTTGTCGTGCTGTTTCGCAATATGCGCACGATTAACGTAGATGATCTTGATCATCTAAAAGGCTGATCGCATGTTGACCGACCCGACAGTTGGAATTGACCTTTGAGAGTTTGACCTATGCCCACCATCAGCATGTTTTACGGGATTTTGATTTCCATTTTTTACGGCGACAATGAACACCATCACTTAGCGCATATTCATATTCGCTATCAAGGCAAGAAGGCCTCGGTGGCAATAGAGGATGGGCGAGTGCTTGCTGGAGATTTCCCGCCTCGGCAACTCAGAATGGTTCAGGTCTGGGTTGATTTACACCGCGACGAATTGATGGCCGATTGGGAATTGGCAGCGGCAGGCGAAGAGCCTTTCCGTATTGCGCCACTTCAATAATAGGATAGTAACGATGAGCAATAATGTGCTATTGGATGTCGTCAAAGTCAGAACCGAGGCTAACCGCATGCTGATTCTGGAGTTTGAAAATGGAGAAAAGCGGCAGTTCGATATGCTGCCTTATCTGACAAAAAAGCCATTCGACCGTTTGAAAGATTCGCCGCTTTTTAACAAGGCGTTTATTACGCATGGCACGGTAGCTTGGCCCGGCAATATTGATATTGCGCCAGACACTTTATATAACCGCTCATTGTTGCTCCAACAACAAGACCCCCAGGCGTTGAAAGGCTAGGTATGGGCATCACCTACGCGGATATCCTGGATCAAATCTTGTTCGTCAAACGCAAATTTGATCTAAAAGCGCTGGTGAATTTCGCCTCGGTATTTTATTTTTCGGCGTTGGTGATGGATGGCGAATCTCTGTTTTTTTGCGCAGTGCCGTTGGAAATGATGGATCTAGTGTTGCCCTCGGTCACGAAAACGCTGACCGGCAATACTGCCAGTCTTTACATGTCCGTGGCACTGGCGAAATGATGAACATGCAATCCCTTTATCTCATTGTGCCGCTGGCGCCGCTAATTGGCGCGGTGGTTGCGGGGCTGCTGGGGCGGATGATCGGGCGCACGGCTTCGCACATCGTCACCATCGCCGGGGTCGCGGTGTCGCTGGTGGCATCGTGGGTGATCTTTCAGGACGTGCTGGCAGGCCACATTTATAACGGTAGTGTGTACACCTGGATGACATTAGGTGACCTTCGTTTCGAAGTTGGTTTCCTGATCGATCAGCTCTCGGCCATGATGATGCTGGTGGTGAGTTTTGTATCGCTGATGGTGCATATTTACACCATCGGTTATATGCGTGACGACCCTGGTTATCAGCGGTTTTTCAGTTATATCTCGTTGTTTACGTTCTCGATGTTCATGCTGGTGATGTCGAACAACTTTCTACAGTTGTTCTTCGGCTGGGAGGCGGTGGGGCTGGTGTCATATTTGCTGATCGGCTTCTGGTACACCAAAGAGACCGCGATCTACGCGAATCTGAAGGCCTTCCTGGTTAACCGTGTCGGCGACTTTGGTTTCATCCTTGGTATCGGTTTGGTGCTGGCGTATTTTGGCTCGCTCGATTACGCCACGGTGTTTGCCAAAGCACCGAGTCTCGCGAACGAAACCATTACGCTGTTCCCGGACCAACCATGGCTGTTGATGTCGGTGATAGGCATATTGTTATTCATCGGGGCGATGGGTAAATCCGCACAATTTCCGCTGCACGTGTGGCTGCCGGACTCGATGGAAGGCCCCACACCAATCTCGGCGCTGATCCACGCGGCGACAATGGTGACGGCGGGCATTTTTATGGTGGCGCGCATGTCGCCGCTGTTTGAGTTGTCGGACACGGCGCTCAATTTCGTGATGGTGATTGGCGCGATTACTGCGCTGTTCATGGGTTTTCTCGGGATGGTGCAAAACGACATCAAGCGCGTCGTCGCGTATTCCACGCTGTCGCAACTGGGGTACATGACCGTAGCGCTTGGCGCATCGGCGTATTCCGTCGCAGTATTTCATTTGATGACCCACGCCTTCTTCAAGGCGCTGCTGTTTCTTGCAGCGGGTTCAGTCATTATTGCGATGCACCACAATCAGGACATCCGCTACATGGGCGGGCTCAAAAAATACATGCCGATCACCTGGCTCACCTCGTTGATAGGCTCGTTGGCGTTGATTGGCACACCCCTTTTATCCGGCTTTTACTCAAAAGACAGTATTATCGAAGCAGTGAAGTTCTCTCATCTGCCCGGATCGGACTTCGCGTTTTTTGCGGTGACGGTCGGCGTATTCGTAACCGCTTTTTATTCGTTCCGCATGTATTTTTTGGTGTTTCACGGCAAGGAGCGCTTTCGCCAGGGCCACGCGCATGGCAATGAAGATGCGCACCACGACATTCACGCTGAGCATCACGGCGGCACCCCACACGAAACCCCCTGGGTAATCACCGGCCCCTTGCTTGCGCTGGCCTTGCCTTCACTGGCAATAGGCTACATGACCATCGAACCCATGTTGTTCGGTGGCTATTTCGGCAATTCGATTTATGTCGCCGACCGTCATCCGGCGATGCAGGAACTCAATCATCACTTTCATGGCGCGCTCGAAATGGCCTTGCATGCGGTGACCACACTGCCGTTTTGGCTGGCGGCGGCGGGGGTAGGGCTGTCGTGGTTTTTTTATCTTAAGCGGCCGGATATTCCCGCGATGTTGATGCGTCGATTTAGCTTTATTCACGCCATGCTGGTGAATAAATACTGGCTGGACGAGCTTTACAGCGCGATGTTTGCGGGGGGCGCGCGGTTACTCGGCGGCGGCTTGTGGCGTCGTGGTGACGTGGGTTTTATCGATGGCATTGTCGTCAAGGGCACCACGCGTTTGATTGCACGCTTTTCTCGGCTATTTAGCGCCTTTCAGTCTGGTTACATTTACCACTATGCGTTCGCGATGATCATCGGGGTATTTGCCTTTGTGACTTGGTTTGCGCGGCTCACTTGAGATTCTGAGCATGTTTGGATTCCCACTACTTTCGCTCGTAATCTGGGTGCCGATCCTGATGGGGGGGCTGGTGCTTGCCACCGGCTCGGACCAAAACGCTGTGCTTGCGCGCTGGTTGGCTCTAGCGGGGGCGTTTGCAGGATTCGTAGTAGCGATCCCGCTCTACACGGGGTTCGTGTTGGGCACGCCTGCGATGCAATTTGTTGAACTCGTGCCGTGGATTCCCGCATTCAACATCCATTATCACCTCGGTGTGGACGGCATTTCGATGCCGCTGATTTTACTCAATAGCTTCATCACTGTGCTGGTCGTGATCGCCGGTTGGGAGGTCATTCAGGACAAAGTGGCACAGTACATGGCGGCTTTTTTGATCATGTCAGGGCTGATTAACGGCGCGTTCGCAGCGCTCGATGGCATTTTGTTTTACATGTTTTTCGAAGGCATGTTGATCCCGCTGTATCTGATTGTTGGCGTGTGGGGCGGGCCGAATCGCGTGTACGCCGCGTTCAAATTTTTCTTGTACACCCTGGCAGGCTCGCTACTGATGTTGGTGTCGATGATTTATCTGTACTTTCAGTCCGGCGGCAGTTTCGATATTGCCACCTGGCAGGCGCTGCCTTTAAGTATGGCTGCGCAGACGCTGATGTTTTTTGCGTTCCTGCTCGCCTTCGGCGTAAAAGTACCGATGTGGCCCGTGCATACGTGGCTGCCGGACGCCCACGTCGAAGCGCCCACGGGTGGCTCGGTGGTGCTTGCGGCGATTACATTGAAAGTCGGCGCGTATGGTTTCCTGCGTTTTATCCTGCCGATCCTGCCTGATGCAAGTCACGAGCTCGCGTGGTTGGTCATCACGCTGTCCTTGATCGCTATCACCTACATCGGCCTCGTCGCATTGGTGCAAGCCGACATGAAAAAGCTCATCGCGTATTCATCCATCGCGCATATGGGATTTGTCACGCTCGGGTTCTTTATGTTTAACACGCTCGGGATCGAAGGCAGTGTGGTGCAAATGGTTTCGCATGGCTTTGTATCTGCCGCGCTGTTTCTGTGCATCGGCGTGATGTACGACCGCGTGCATTCGCGCCAGATCAAGGACTACGGTGGGCTCGCCAATAAAATGCCTGTCTTCGCCGCGTTCTTTATGTTATTTGCCATGGCGAATGCGGGCCTGCCCGCCACCAGCGGATTCGTCGGCGAATTCATGGTGATCATGGCCGCGACCAAAGTGAATTTTTGGTACGCAGCCATCGCCGCCACCACGCTGATTTTTGGCGCGGCCTACACCTTGTGGATGTACAAGCGCGTCGTCTTCGGCGAGGTGAGTAATCCCAAGGTTGACGCGATGACGGACCTGAATAAACGCGAGTTGCTGCTGATGACCATCCTCGCGGTTAGTGTGCTGTTCATGGGTTTGTATCCCAAGCCTTTCACCGACGTGATGCACGCATCGGTCACTAATCTACTGACCCACGTCGGGCAAAGCAAGCTGCCATAGGCCACTCATGAACACTAGCCTCGCTCAATTTATCCCTTTGCTACCAGAAATTTTCCTGCTGGCGATGTTGTCGCTGATCCTGATCATTGACGCAGCAGTAGGCGACGACAAACGCTACCTGGCCTATGCGTTGTCGCTAGCCACATTGGTAGGGGCTGCCTTTCTGACCCTGCGTGATTTCTCGACGATGCCGGTGCTGGCAATGAACGGTCTTTTCGTCGACGATCCTTTATCCGACGTGCTGAAGCTGTTTTTGTATCTGACCGTTGGTGCCGTGATGGTGTATTCCCGCGACTACTTGCGCCAGCGCGGCTTGTTCAAGGGCGAGTTTTTTGTGCTGGCGTTGTTCGCCACGCTAGGCATGATGGTGATGGTGTCGGCTAGCCATTTCCTCACGCTATATCTCGGCTTGGAATTATTGTCGTTGTCGCTATACGCGATGGTCGCGCTGCAACGCGACTCCAGCGTCGCAACAGAAGCCGCGATGAAATATTTTGTGCTCGGCGCGCTTGCATCCGGCATGTTGCTATATGGCATGTCGATGGTCTACGGCGTGACCGGCTCACTAGCGCTGGGTAGCATTGCGCAGGCATTGCAGCACAGTACCCAACTAAAAATCCCGCTGATATTTGGCATCGTCTTCATCGTCGCTGGCCTGGCATTCAAGCTCGGGGCAGTGCCGTTTCACATGTGGGTGCCCGACGTATATCACGGCGCGCCCACTGCGATGACGCTGTTCATCGGCTCGGCGCCCAAGATCGCCGCGTTTGCATTCGTCGTGCGCATCCTGGGGCAGGGGCTCGAATCACAAGTAGCAGAGTGGCGCGACATGTTGGTGATTTTGGCCGTGCTGTCGATGGCAGTCGGCAACATCGCCGCCATCGCGCAAACCAATTTGAAACGCATGCTGGCCTACTCCACCATTTCGCATATGGGCTTCATGCTGCTGGGCATTTTGGCTGGCTCACAAAACGGCTACGGTAGCGCGATGTTTTACGTCATCGTTTACACACTCATGACGCTAGGCGGCTTTGGCATGATTCTGCTGATGTCGCGCGCCGGTTTCGAAGCTGATCAACTCGACGATTTCAAAGGCCTGAACCGCCGCAGCCCCTGGCTCGCATTCATCATGTTGCTGCTGATGTTTTCGATGACCGGCATCCCGCCGACCGTAGGTTTTTATGCCAAGCTCGCCGTCTTGCAAGCGGTGGTGCAAATCCACTATGTCTGGCTCGCCGTGGCCGCAGTGATGTTGTCGCTGGTGGGCGCCTTCTACTATTTACGCATCGTCAAACTGATGTACTTTGACGCCCCGCACGATCACAGCCCCATCGTCGCAAGCGCCGACAGCCGCCTGCTAATGTCGGTTAACGGCATCGCCGTGCTAGCACTTGGCATACTGCCGCAGCCGCTGATGGCGGTGTGCGTGAAAGCCATTCATCTTTCGTTCTAAAATCTTTAGCTGCCACAACGAAGTACCTGAAGGGGCAAAGAGGCAGTATCCTTCCCGCAGTCCTTATCTAACCTGACTGCCTACTGTGAACCTCAACGCTACCATCCTGCTGCTCATCGCCCTGATCGCCGCCAACCTGCCGTTCTTGCTCGAGCGAATATTTTTCGTCATCAAACCCAAAACCGGCAGCAAAAACGTCGCCTGGCGCTTGCTCGAACTCCTTATCTTATATTTCATCGTCGGAGGAATTGGCCTGCTGCTCGAACACAAGCTCGGCGATATCCACCCGCAAAACTGGGAGTTTTACGCTATCACCGCCGCGCTATTTATCGTGTTTGCGTATCCCGGGTTTGTGTATCGGTATTTGTGGCGAAGACGCGGAGTGTAAATTGCAGTTGACGGCCGGGAAGGGTTAAACAGCGGCTGTAGCTGTAAGCTCAAAGCGTGTTAGAAATGACTTTAACTTCCATCCGCTATTTTTTAGGCCTGACTAAAAGGATTACTGATGGTGAGACTCAGCAAATACAAGGCGTTGGTTTTAATAAATAGAATTAGACGGCGTCCCGCTTTAAAGTTGACGCCGCCTATATTACGTTAGCCGTAAGACCATGAGCATTGAGCAAACCAACGTGATTGATGTAATCGGAACAAACAACGCCACAGGTGCGGTTCATCTGACCATCTCTGATAACTTGGAATGGAGCCGATCACATGCTCAAGCTTCAAGAAAAACTAAACGCATACCTTGCCTTTGTTGAGGGGGGCGAAATTTATTCCACTTATTCAGACGCTGCGGAAAGAGAAGTGGTTTTCGATTTGGTTTTAAAACACAGGCCAAATAGTGAGGCTATCTCCTTTCTCGAAAGGGTTCGCTCCCTCATCGAGCAGGCTGGTTTTACCTTTCACTAGGGCCCGGTGGCCGCTGGTTACTCAGATGACAACGGCTAACGCGGCGTTCGAGAGGGACGCCGCAAAAGCGCGGCGCCCCTCAACTTTACGTTATGCGTCACATCGCTAAGGTTCGTTACCTATGAAATTGAAAGAAATCATAATTGGTGCGGTTGCCACATTGCTCGTCACAATCCTTGGCGGCGTCGGCGTCTATTACTGGACCAAAGAACCTGATGCAAAAAAGACAGAGCTTCTTTACTACTCAGTAAATCAGGTAGCCACCTTTAAGGGGGGAACCACAAACATGGGATTCAATGTCGCGCGCATTCATAACGATGGGGGGATTCCGGCACGTCAAGTGGTATTAACAGTTCAATTTCCTACCGCAACAATTACCGATCATTCCGTTGAGTCAACATCCGGCTTAATACCGAAGACCAAGACCATTGATAAACAGAAAGCGGAGTTTCTTTTTGATGTGCTCGTTCCATCTGAGGTTGTAACAGTTAGTCTCCTCACCAGTTCGCCAGAAGTCCCCAAGATTAGTCTTCGCAGCAATGACTCGCTGGGCAAGCCAGACGAAGAGAAACAAACAACCGCATCTGCGAAGAATAGAGCCAACAAATTTGCCGAGTATTTCATTCCAATTCTCGGCCTATTATCAATGGCTCTTGCATTTCCTGTGTTTCGTGTATTCCGGAAATCTAATCAGCCCAGCTCCTCAAAGAATAATTTTGCATTTTTATTGCTCCACCAAGGGCTGATCAATGACGCGGAGGGAATTCTCAAGGATGCAATTCGCCTAGGCGAGGATGGCGCATATGCTTTGTCAAACCTCGCCGTTTGTAAAGCGAAGGCCGGTCAAGTGCCTGAGGCTCTCAGCCTAATTCGCGCTGCACGCTTCTACTCCAGCTCAAAGTATGAGCACGCGGTAGTTACGTTCAATGATGCACTAATTAGCCTCATCGCTGACAACAAAGAGGAGTTCTTTCTGAAGCTCAAAGAGGCCGTTGAACAATCGCCAAAAATGATTAGAGAATATTGCGACTACAGCGTTTATCTAACTGATGTCAAATCTGATCTGCGGTATGCGGAGGCGTTCCAAAACGCATAACCCATCATTCCACCGGACCTGCGCGAAAAGCCGCGCAGGCCGGTGAATTCAAACGTTGGGCGCTTCACCTACAGAACAGAATTCGGAACGTAACCATGAGAGCTTTTTACGCAGTGATAGCGATTTCCGTAACACTCACAGGCTGTCAAAGCGTTGATTTCGGAGTTTCTTCTATCACTGGTCAGGCGCCATTCAAGCTTCGATACATGCAAACTGGAGAAGCAACGTATTACATAGAATCACTAGGAAACGGCTTTGCGAGTAAAGAAATGCTAGAGAAGTATCTTGTCAAAAAAGCGACTGGGTTATGTCATGGTCACGTCAATCGTATTCAAACTCACGTTGGGACTGCCTATCCAGACGGACAATTGGAAGGTATCAAAACCAAAGATTGCAGCACAAGCTGGTGCAACAGAGATTACGCACTCGCCCCACTCGTGTATGGACAGGCCGTTTGTGAGCCCGGCTCCAGTGGCTAAATGTGCGCCCAACACTGCGGTCAAGCCGACCGTCTACAGCGGCCTTCGGCCGCTTCCGCCGTCGGCTTACCTGAAACGTTGGGCTATCCCGATTAAGTCGTCCTTAACTTTTTGCCGTTTACGAAGAGAGTAAAAATGCACATAACGAACAAACAGTCGGGGACGAATATTCATGAAGTCGCGGATGGCATTTACCGCATCAATACGTCGGTTGTTATAGAAGGCGGGCCTGGCGGGTTCTCGTTCAACCAGTTCCTGATTGTTGACGACGCGCCGCTGCTCTTTCACACCGGGCCGCGCAAGTTGTTCCCGCTGGTACGCGAGGCGGTCGCGAGCGTGTTGCCGGTGGAGCGGCTGCGCTACATTGGTTTTTCGCACGTTGAGGCAGATGAGTGCGGTTCGCTCAACGAATGGCTCGCGGTGGCGCCACAGTCCTCGCCGTTATGCGGCAAGGTGGCGGCGCTGGTGTCGATTGATGATATGGCCGACCGACCGGCGCGCGCACTCGCGGATGGGGAAACGCTCCCACTTGGAAAACATGCCGTACGCTGGTTCGATACGCCGCATCTGCCTCACGCATGGGAATGCGGTTTTCTGATGGAAGAACAAACGCGGACATTGCTATGCGGCGATCTCTTCACGCAGGGCGGCGCTGAACATGCGGCCATCACTGAGTCGGATATCTTGGGGCCGAGCGAGGCGTTCCGGCACGCGATGGATTATTACTCACACACGCATAACGCGCGTGCGATGCTTGAAAGACTGGCCTCCGCCGAGCCGACAACGCTTGCGTGCATGCATGGCAGCACATGGAAGGGCGACGGGGCGAAGCTTTTGCGCGCGCTTGCCGATGTGCTGTCGCCAGAATCTCACGCCCAACCTGGCGTTCGAGGGGGACCAGCCCAAAACGGCGCGCCCCTCAACTTTACGTTGCGCGGCAAGAAGGGAATATAAGTGATGGAGCCAAAAGACTGCGTTTTAGGTGCCGGGGTATTGGTCACCTTTATCCTCGGCATCTGGAATGCTGTTGCAAATTGGCGACCAAGTCGTCGGACGACTTTCGATGTATAGCGCACCATGCGGTCTGTTCCATTTCAAAATCAATGCGGCGATATTGGATGCAGACAGAAGGCTGGGGCAAGATGCAGGGATGATATTTTTTAAGTGGCTTTTTATACAGCCGCGTTAAACCACCGCACTAACTTCCAGGACCCCTTTGATGAAACAGCCATCGTTCGCCGAGTTGCTAGACAACCGTGCTTCTCCCTCTCAGTTAACTGAATTCATCATTCATGAGTTATCAGTATTTAATCTTGGCAAGATCGTGGATTTTAATTTCTTGAGTCGTTTGTCCGTGGGGGGCTACTGTCGTGCGTTAGGATTCGCGGCAAGTCGCAACTGGGCAATGCTTGGGCTCGATAAGATCGCGCCTAAGTCCCCGCTCGGTCCGAATGTCGTGCCGGAACGAGAAGCCAAAGCGGTTTTGGCGCAGCTACGCTATTCGATTGATGCGCGCTTGCTACAACCTAAAAATAAGGACAAGCCTCAGCCGGACATCATTTCTGATTTTCTCCCCAAGGGTAAACGATACAAACGCGCCAAGACTCTTGGCCATCTTTGGGAGTTTCAATACGCGTTAGCCGTTGAGCTTGAGCATGGCAAGACGCGGGGAAGTAACGTCACCAACAACCATCCGCTAATGACAGCATTGGTGGTGGTCGCACATTTAACTGAGGACAAGCTCTACTACGCGAGACTTTGGGAAATGGAAACGAGTGCGGAGTTGTTTAATGCACAGCTTGATAAAACACCGACGCGCTCAATCATGAAAGAAAATTTGCATGCCAAAACCCACTTGCTGTTGCGCTTGCAGGAGCGCGTGAAGAATGCGTAGTGGAGTTTCTACAAAGTTGTTAAGAACAACATTTAACCAACCAAATACGGAGTCCAATATGCGTTACAAATTGACCGCTGGTATTGTGTTTTTCTGCGCATCGCAACTGTGCAATGCTCAGACAACCGCTGTAACGTCTGAACAACAATCTTTAAAAAATGGTATCTGCCTTTTCACAGGCACACCCCCGGCCGAATATGCATACACCACACTGAAAGAGCTCGACTACGGCAAAGGCAGCTATGGAAGTGTCAATGATATTCTTCCCAAGCTCGTGGAGGATGCCAAGGCGGCCGGTGCTGATGCCGTCATTCACTACAACGGCGCTCAGCACTTCGGATTCTGGCCGTGGCGGTTGGTTAGGCCGGTCGTAACAGGCACTGCTATCAAGTGGTCGCCACCACGCGACGTCGACTGCGCGGGAGTGGGCGGTTATTACACTACGGGCACGCTGGCAGAGGCACCGCCGCCGCCGAAGAAATAACATGGATGGCTGCGCCTGACCGTTCGTTCAAGCCTAAGTCGCTTCAATCCAGCAAAAGCGTGTAAGAAAAAACTTGCCACGCTTTTGCTTCCACTACGCGCTTCGGCTTAGCTCAGGGGCGAGGCTTAATTCGTGACGTCGAAATACTTGAAGCATTCCATTGACTATTCTTCTTTTCGGACTGAGGGTTTGAATATTGTCTAACTCCGAATTCAACATAAGCGTTCAAGCGCTCCAGTTTATAAAACATTCGGATGGAGGGAGATGAAGCAAGCCCGAAGCGTCGTTGTAAACGATCTCATGCAAAAAAATTACATCTATTGCTTAACTGAGCCAATAGGCAAGAATTTTCACGCTGACTTTTGGCCGGAGATAACACCGAAGCAGATGCTGGCGCTAGGGGTTTTCGGCGGGAAATACATGACGGATTGTACTGACGAGTTTCCGGAGGACTGGTTTATCGGGGCCAAACTGAATCACGAGCGCCATGTGCCCGAATTGAATTTCTTTGGGGTCAACGCCTCTCAGCCATTGTCAATATGGGAAAAAAACGGCTGGATATATGCGGAAGATCCGCGAGGCTGGTTTCAATGGTATTGCAGGTATTACATGGGCCGACGCAGCCCGGATGACGAGCGCCAGGTTAAGCGGTGGAAAGGCATGACAAGGCATATTGCGCAGCTCAGGGGAAACTGCGCAAAAGAGGACCTGAATTGCCGACGGAAACAGCGGCAGGCGTTACTGCATTGGGCGTATGACAGTCGAAAAATCTGATTGGCTGAACAGGTGTTGGAAGATACGGCTTCCTCAACCGCCGCTAAGCGCTTGCACAATGAATATTTCGTCGGTCGCGCGTAATGGCTGCTCGAGCTTGCGTGTCAGCTCGCCGTTGATAAAAAAACGGATGTGGGGGCGCATTCTGTCTTGTTCGTCAATCATGCGAAAACGAATGCCGGGGTAACTCCGGTCCAAGTCGACGATGGCACCCGCGAGCGTGGCGCCGACGGCCTCTACCTCGGCTTGCCCGGTATAGGATTGCAGCGCGCTAGGTATGCCTATTTTCATAAGAGTGCTACGCCAGTTGGGCTGTTTCAACCGCGTATATCTCTGGCAAATGCGACGCAATACACCGCCATTGGTCGCCTTCGTCGTCGCTCATCCAAAGTTCTCCGCTAGTAGTGCCGAAATAAAGGCCGACCGGGTCGTGCGCATCCGCCGTCATCGCCTGACGCTTCACGGTCCACCACGCTTGCTGTGGCGGAAAACCTGCGTCGTGACGCTGCCAGGTCTCGCCGCCATCGTGGGTCGCATAGACCGCGGGTTTGCCATCGGGGCTGGTGCGCGGCCATACCGAAGTGCCATCCATGGGGAACACCCACGCGGTATCCGCGTCATGCGGGTGCACCACCATCGGGAATCCGATATCGCCGACGGGCTGGGGCATGTTCTTGCCGATGCGCAGCCACGTGTCCGAAGGCCGGTCTAGCCGGTAGATGCCGCAGTGGTTCTGCTGATACAGGCGGTCCGGATTGCTCGGGCAGAGTCGCACACAATGCGGATCGTGGAAGGTGGCCTCGCTCGCGTCGAAGCCTTCAACCACGTCGAGCCCTTTCAGCAGCGAGGTCCAGGTCTGGCCGCGATCGGGCGATTCGTGAACACCCCCGCCCGACATTGCGAAATACAGATGCGCGGGATCGCGCGGGTCGACGATGATCGAGTGCAGCTTGGGGCCATCCGGGGTGCCGTCCTGCACGGTGCCCATCCATTTGCGGTACTGCGCATCGTCATTGATCGAGGAAAACAACGACCAGGTGACGCCGCCGTCCTCGGAGCGGAACAATCCCTGCGGCGACGTACCTGCGTACCATACGTTGGGCTCCGACGCGTGGCCGGGCGTAAGCCAGAAGGTGTGATCAACCGCGCGCGCTTGAGAGCTATCGGCAACCTTCGCAAACGCAGGCGGCTGTGCAGCTTCTTTCCAGCTGCGGCCCAGATCGGTGGAACGAAAGGTAGTCGGTCCAAGATGGCCGGTTTTGGCCGCTGCCAGCAGCGTGCACCCATCGCGCGGATCGAGCACCATGTGGTGGATGATGTGGCCGAGAAAATGTGGCCCATCGGTCCGCCACGTTTTGCGCGCAGAATCGCTGCGATACAACCAGGCGCCTTTGCGCGTAGACACCATGACTAGCACGTCGTTTGCCATTATTCCTCCTCTACGTATGTCATAACTCGCATTAGGCGCGTCTTTTATGAACGTTGCTAGTTTACCGCCTGGCGTGCGCTCACAGAAGGAGCTATAGCAGGCTTCGCCACAAAGTCATCGTCCACATATTGAATGTGAGACTCATATCAACCCACTCGCTAATCAACTCTATGCGTATGCATCCGACCTCGAAGCCCAACCGTAATGAGCGTGGGAGTGTTCCCTAAAATTCAAAGGAGTCCATTATGCAACTCGCTGCAATTCGTGCCACCACTATTCAAATCGCGTCTACGTTCTCACTGATAGCACTTTTGACAGCCTGTTCGGGCATGCAAAGTGCACCCCCGCAATCGTTGTACGATCGACTGGGTGGCAAGCCTGCGATCCAGGCTGTGGTTGACGACTTCATCGGCAATGTCGCCGCAGATAGCCGCATCAACAGCTTTTTCGCCAACACCAATATTCCGCGTTTGAATACCATGCTGGTCAATCAGATTTGCCAGGTCAGTGGCGGTCCCTGCAAATATGAGGGGCGCAGTATGAAATCGGCGCATGCGGGCATGGGCGTCAAGGACATGCATTTCAACGCGCTGGTCGATGATTTGGTGAAATCGTTGAATAAATTTAATGTGCCGGAAAAAGAGAAGAATGAATTGCTATCTGCACTCGCCGCTATGAAAGGCGACATTGTGGCTCATTAACGCCACGTTTAATCCCTACGTAAATGCCGCCTCAAGCGTTTACCACGCGCTGGGGCGGTGCACTACGCCAAGCTTAGACGAGTAACATGCAGGAATCCGTTACGTGCAAAATCAAAGATGGAAATCACCGAATTCAAACTCCGCGGAGAGCATATTGCACTGTGCGACTTACTCAAACTCACGGGCGTGGCTGACAGTGGCGGACAAGCCAAGCACCTCATTACCGGTGGCGAAATTACCGTGGACGGCCAACCTGAAATACGCAAGACGGCAAAAATTCGGGCGAATCAAACGGTGCGATGTTTGGGCCGAAGCATTGCGATTGTTGCTGCCTAACCCGTGTGTGAGGGTTTGAAAGCATGAGCATGCCTAAAGCAGCGCGTTAGAGGCCAGGTAATTCTTTTAAGGATACGGTCGCACATAAAAAATGGCCGCTAACGCGGCCAAAGGGGAGTCAGTAGTTTAAATCATTCTTGCTCGCGATGATGGCGTTCGCGTTTTTGGGCCGAGAGAATTTCAAAAGTGTTGTTGTCGCCATGCTGCTGCGTATAGAAAACGCGCCAACCTTGTGTAAAGGGTTTAGGTTTTTTGGCGCCTAAAATACCGCTGATAGTGGGGTCGCCATCAGAAACATGAAAGCCGGTGATTTCGTTATCGCCATCATTTTGAAAGCCATTGCCACTCACGCTGCCGATACTTGAATCCAAGGTGGCTGAGGCGTCGCGGCCCAAGGCCAGGATGCGTACTGGCGCGGGAGCGTTGGCACCGGCGTAATTGGTTCTGACATCGAACAAGTAGCCAGAGTCCAAGGCATTGCGTTGGCTGTGTAAGGTGTCCCCGGCATCTTCGACAAACACCACCGAGTGCTCATCCCAAAATGCCACGTTGTCGAAGCCAGAGTGCGCAGCATCACCCTTATAAAACATCGTGAGCGTGCCGGTATCGGCGGAGGGGTCAGCCTGCGTCAGTTTTAAAACGGCGCCGAAGCCTCCGTGATCGGGGGCCTCTGTTTGGAGGTTGGTGTCGCCGGTTTCGTCAAAATAAAATTCAGTAAATCGGGAGCCGGGACGGAACACGCCATTTTCAGGACGCTTAAGCGGGGTAGCAAATTTCGTTTTTGCTAACGCGTTGGCGTCAAACGGGGTGTTGCCATCGACTGCCGTGTCGTGAAGGGTGATCCAACGGGTAGGAAAATTCATGCCGTAGGTATGCAAGTCTTTCATGTCCTGCGACAGGATATCGGCATCCGCATTGCCCGAGTGAAATACGATGGGGCCGCGACTGCTGGAGATTTGCAGCGCCTGCAATTTGCCGCCTTGCGTTAAATCCTGCGGATTTTTAGGAATAAAACGGTACACAAAGCTATTGGCCTGTTTAGCATGTTTATTAATGCTGCCGCTTTTGCCGCCTGCGTCTTCGACGATCCACAGATTGCCGGCTGAGTCGGCCTGAATACCTTCATAACCGCCACGCCCTAACGCGCCCGAAAGATCTTCCACTACCGAAGGAAGATCGGCCGTCGCCTGCCACACGCCGCCTTTATTGCCCAGCTCCGCAGTGAAAAGCAGATGCTCAGACCACGGGTACCAGGTCGAGCCGTCGAACGTGGGTAGGGCAGCGCCGTTTTTGTCGGTAGTCGCAAGCAGCGTGACACGATGCGCGCCGTCGGCGTCCAGATTGATACGGGTGATAGCGCCTTGCTTCTGGCCATTGGCGCCCAAACTTCCGGATTCATGGCCCTGAAACAAGAACCGGTTGCCATAGTCGTATTCCGAATCCGCGCCATGTTGCCTGGGCAATACCAGATAGGTGTTTTTATCCGGCTCGGTTTTGGTCGCTTCAATATTGGTTCCGGGTGTTTGAGTTGCACCGGCCGCGGGCAGCATGGGTCCGTCGTTGATGTAGCCGTAATAATTGGTCAAAGTCGAAGGATTTTCCAACCGTGTCGAGCCTTGCGCCACCGTCACCTCAATCAATTCCGGTGACAAAATATTAGGCGCGGTCATCCCCGTTATTTTTTGATTGGCGTGAGGAACATGCGTTAAATTTGCGGCATCTGCCCAGCTGGCAGCGCTAGACACTGCGCTTGCCAATGCCAGGGCGAGGATAGACGGTGTAAGTGAATGTGCAGGTTTCATTAGTGAGGATCCTTTTAGCGATTGAAGAGTAGGAATCCCACACTTTGATTGGGGAATGTTGCGGTTAGATGAATACTGCATGAATGATTTAATCTGTAGTCAATTGAAGTTAAAGCTGCCTTGAGCTTCACTTGTTGGTTTCGGCAATTCAACGATTTTCACATTCGGCTTGCGTAATTCCTTAGTCAGCAAGCGATATGTATCCAGATCAATTACCAGCTCGGATTTTGCCAAAGCCAGACGATGCAAATCGGCCTCATCGTCCACGGTCGCGACCATCATTTCGACGTCGCCCATCGCGCGGTGGCGCGCATGGCAGGTCAGCGCATGTCGACTGATGATGGAATCCAAGACTATGGCTGCGGTGTTGCGGGTAAGGCTTTCGAGAGGGCTTGACCGTGCACAACACTCTGACACGCAAATCTATGCCCAAGCCTCGAAATGCATTCTTCAAAAAACCCGTGATCAAATCGCGCGTTGTGCGCGCACAGCACCGACCTTTCAAGATAATCCAGCAATTTTGCGGCTACCTATCTGAACGCCGGTGCGTCTTCCACCATCTCGTTCGAAATGCCTGTTAGACGCCGGATATAAAAGGGGATGGAAGTTTCTGGATTGACCAAAGTTTGCCAGCGCGCCACTTCAACGCCCGCTTCAAATCGGATCAGCGCAATTTCGGTGATGCGATCGCTGAACGGCGTGCCGCCAGTGGTTCCAGGTCAAAGTAACACGTAGCTGGGGAGCATAAACACACTTTTCAAACAGGAGGCTATAGGCGCATTTGAATGATCTTTGCAATTTCATTATCTTCCAGCATCACCGGATTGGTTTTCATGCTGCTGCCGCGACTATGGGCGACGATGCGTGCGATGTCGGCAGCCTGCACGGCGTGGTGGGCGAGTCGTGGCAGCGAGAGCGCGGTGGTCCATTGATCAAGTGTATCAATCAACGCCACATGCGCTTCGGCCTGCGACAGATTTTGCTGCCTGGAGAGTAGACGACCTACCAGCGCGTATTTTTCAAGCGCGGGATTGTGCGGCTCGCGCGTTTGCATCGCCTCGATATTGATGCGCGTGGCGGCGGCAACCAGCGTGCCGCACACCACGCCGTGCGGAATCGGAAAAAACGCGCCGAGCGGTGAGGCGAGTCCATGCACCGAGCCGAGTCCGACTTGCGCCAGCGTGATGCCCGACACCAGCGCGGCATACGCCATGCGACAGCGCGCTTCGGCATCACCTGAGTCGGCATACAACGCGAGCAAGCCATCGCGTGCCGCTTTCATGCCGCCCCACGCGAGTGAGTCAGTCACCGGTATCGCGCGGCTCGACACATAGGATTCCAGCAACTGGGTAAACGCATCCATGCCGTTGGCGGCGATCACCCCGGGCGGGCAGCTTGCCAGCAAGTCAGGATCAACTACGGCGTATTCGGCGACCAGCTTTTCATCGCGGAAAGATTTTTTGAAGCCGTCGGTGCCCTGCACGCTGAGGACAGCGTTCTTCGTCGCTTCCGAACCAGTCCCGGCCGTGGTGGGCACAGCTATGAAAGGCGTGGTGGGCCCGTGATAGGCCAGCTCCGGACCGACGCCTTCGAGATGATCCATCACCGAATTGCCGGGTTGCAGCAGCCCGGCGATGGCCTTGGCTGCATCCAGTGCGCTCCCACCGCCGATGCCGATGACGACATCGAAGTGCGTGTCGCGATGCGCGCGTACGGCTTCATCAATCAGTTTGGGCGATGGTTCACCGTTGACCTGAACCTGTTGCCACGCAATGCCGTGTTCTTGGAGTGCCGCGATCAAATCAGGCCAATGAGAAGTCGCGCAAAACGACTGTGCGCCGGTGACGAGCAGCGCGCGAGAGCCAAAACTGCGGGCGAGTGTGGGTAATTTACTGAGTACACCGGCGCCAAATTCGATACGCGGCAGACGTGACACGCTGAACGGGGTGATGTGCAAAACGGCTCCGAAATCCCGCCCGCTAATGCGCCGGTTTGGTCTTGTAAAACTGCATCGGCAGAACCAGGGCGGCCTGCTTCTGCTGATTGATTACGCTGCGCTTCATCTTGCCCACCACGTGCATTTCGCAAGGTTTGCAGTCAAAGCGCAGCGTGAGTTTTTCGCTGCCGTTGATCAGCGTCAACGGCTCTGCCTTGATGGTGCCGTGCACCCCCGTGATGCCTTTGGTCTGCTTGGGACACAGGCTGAGCGAAAAGCGCACGCAGTGCTTGGTGATCATCAGCGAAACCTCGCCGTCTTCCTCGTGGCTCTCGTATGCAGCGGCGACGAGTTTGACGCCGTGGCGGGTGTAGAAGTCGTGCGCGCTAGCGTTGTAGACGTTGGCGAGATAGCTGAGCGTATCTTCCGGATAAGCCACCGGCGGCTCGACCGGCGCGGCACGAGGCGGTCGTTGATAGGCGGCATTACGCGCGGCTTCCAGTGCTTCGATCACATCGCGACGCAAGGCATTGACGGTCGAAGCGGGGACGAACCAAGGCTGAGAAATATCAAGTGTAATTTCGTGCAGCACAAAAATGCTAGTGCCCAGCTTGCCAAGATTTTCGCGCAGGCTAGTCTCGGCACGGGCTGTGTCGTGGGCAGTTTGCTCGGGCAAGGTCGCAAGCACGGCGGCAGTCAAGCCATCTTCGTCAGTAGCAGTCAGGTGCAAGCCGTTTGCGCTATCGCTGAGTTTGAGCCAAACCGCGATGCGGCGGTCGGCGGATTTTTTGTCGAGCACGCGCTGCCAGCTCATATCGCGGTTGCGATTGATTTCGGTGCCGACGCGTAGGTCCTTTAACGTTGGAATCGGGTCTTTTGGAAAGACCTGCCAGCGGTTTTTTTCAAGAGCCTCGACGCGATTTACAGCGAGGCCTTGCAGCTCTTTTTGCAGATCGTAATAGCACAGGCCATCGCCATTGTGCAATGTGGCGTCGGTGTCGATTGCTATCGATTTGGCCGTGACTTTGCTGACGTGCCCGATGACCTGACCGGGATTTTTCGGCGAATCGAATGCGCCTATGTCGTCTTTGCGACCGGTCACAAAATAATCGGTCGAACCGCGGTTGAAGTTCTGATTGGGGTGGGGTGTAAAAATAAAAGTGCTGTGTCCGCTGGAAGCGCGTGCTAGTTCGGGGCGGGCTTCTAAAATCTCATCCAGCAAAGTGCGGTAATGTGCGGTGATGTTTTTCACATACCCCATGTCCTTGTAGCGGCCTTCGATCTTGAAGCTGCGAATGCCCGCGTCAATCAGCGCATTCAGGTTATTGCTCTGATTATTGTCCTTCATCGACAGCACATGTTTGTCGTGCGCAACAATGCGCCCGTGCGTATCGGTCACCTGATACGGTAGCCGGCAAGCCTGGCTGCAATCACCACGATTGGCGCTGCGGCCGGTATGCGCCTCGCTGATGTAGCACTGGCCGCTGTAGGCCACGCACAACGCGCCGTGGATAAAAAACTCCAACGTGCAGTCAGTTTGTGCGCGAATCGCGGCGATTTTTTGAAGCGTGAGTTCGCGCGCCAGCACGATCTGGCTCAACCCGACATCCTGCAAAAAACGCGCTTTCTCGGGCGTGCGTATATCGGTCTGTGTGCTGGCGTGCAGTTGAATCGGCGGCAGATCGAGTTGCAGCAGCCCCATGTCCTGAATGATCAGCGCATCCACACCGGCCTCATACAACTGCCACGCCAGCGTGCGCGCCGCCTCCAGCTCGTCGTCGCGCAGGATAGTATTCAGTGTGACAAAAATCCGCGCATTAAAACGATGTGCGTGCCGCACTAACCGCGCAATATCCCCGATGGAATTTTCCGCATGGCCACGCGCGCCGAATGACGGTCCGCCGATATAAACCGCATCCGCGCCATGCTGGATGGCTTCGATGCCGATATCCGTATCGCGCGCAGGCGCGAGGAGTTCAAGGTGATGAGGGTGCATTGCGGCATTTTACTTTGAAGCACACGCTGGGTGAAAAACGTCGAGGATGGCTCAACAGGCAGTATGAGTCTGGTGATTAGAACTTAATTGCCTATAGTATGCAGATTCAACTCAAGCGCGGGTGGGCGAGCACTGCAGGGTGTTCTCTCCCAGATGGGAATTGAAGTTTGTTTTATGTCGGAAACTATTAGGGAGACTATCGGTGCTGGGCTTCGATAAACAAACCAAACGAACAGCCCGGGCCCCATTCTTCAACCTGCGTGACCGTCTACAATTGTTAGGCGCACTCATTCTGATTCCTGCCTTCGGCTTTGTTCTTTACGCCACATTCGCCCAACGCCACGAAGCAGCCGACCAAGCCCGCGCGCAGGCGCTTAGCCTTCTTCAACTCGCGGCGTTGGATCAAAAGCATCTGGTCAGAAATGCGCGCCAACAACTCATTACCTTGGCGCAATTGCCTATTGTTCGTGATCCTGCATTGGCAAGGGAGTGCACAGAGGTTTTTGCCAAGCTCCTCCGAAAGCAATATCACTATTACAACAATCTCGGGGTCGCTAATCCTCAAGGCTGGATTTATTGTAGTGGGATGCCGCTTACCAAGCCGGTCAATATTGCGGATAGGGACTATTTTCAGGCTGCAATTGCGAAGCGCGATTTTTCTATTAGCGACTACCAGATTGGGCGCGTGGTTAAAAGAGCTGGGATCGCTTTTGGTTATCCCGTGGTGGATGATGCGGGTGTGTTTCAGAACGTGGTATTTGCTTCGATTGATCTGGCGAGTTGGTTTAAGGAGCTGGCAGCAGGCACGCCGCTCCCTTCTAATGCTTCACTGCTCCTCCTCAATAACAAAGGCATGATCCTGGCACGCCACCCCAATCCGGAACAGTGGATGGGCAAGATCATGCCCGATAGGCCGCTCACCAATGCCATCAAAGCAGGCGCGAAAAATGGCCGGATTGAGGATGTTGGCATAGACGGCGTGAAAAGACTTTATGTGTTCACGCGGGTGCAGGATGTCCCAGCCGGTCAGGTCTATCTGGTGGCGGGTATTCCTACCGCCAACTTGTATGCAGACGCCAACAAAATATTTTGGAGCGGGCTCATAGGCCTATTGCTGGTCGCAGCAATCATTGGCAGTGCCGCCTGGATAGGGGGCTCCCGGCTGATCCTCGCACCCGTGTTGGCGTTAACGCGCGCCGTGAAGCAACTCGGCCAAGGCAACCTTAGGGCACGCACTCAATTGCCGCATAGTGGTGACGAACTCGGACAGCTTGCTCTAGCCTTCGATCAAATGGCCGCATCCTTACAGGAGAAAGATGAATTGCTGACGACGGTGGGCGGTATGGCGAAGGTAGGGGGATGGGAGTTTGACGTGCATACCGGTAAAGTAAACTGGACACCTGAGGTGGCCAGAATTCATGACATGGACCCACTTGATGCGACCAATATGGAAATTGGACTGTCTTTTTATCAGGGCGAGTCTCGGCAAAAAATTGAAGCCGCGATTAAAAGTGCTGTTGAGCTTGCACAGCCTTATGACATGGAGTTCGAAATGGTCAGCGCACATGGAGCCCACAAATGGGTGCGCACCATCGGCCAGCCTGTGATGGAAAATGATCGGGTTGTAAAAGTGCGGGGCTCATTTCAGGACATCAGCGAACACAAACGTGCCGCCGAAGAAATCCGCCGTCTGAACGCCCATCTGGAGCGCAAGGTGGTGGAGCGCACGAGCGAGCTGGAGCTGGCCAATCGGGAACTCGAAGCCTTTAGCTATTCGGTGTCGCATGATTTGCGTGCGCCGCTACGCAGCATCGATGGCTTCAGTCAGGCGATTATCGAAGACTGCTCCGACCAGCTGGATGAGCAAAGTAAAGACTACCTCAGTCGGGTACGCGCTGCGACGCAGCACATGGGGCATCTTATCGACGACTTGCTCAAACTGGCTCAGGTGACCCGTGCGGAAATAAACCGTGAAGCCGTTAATCTCAGCACACTTGCCGAGAGTGTGCGTGCAAACCTGGAGAACCTCGCGCTGGAACGACGGGTGGATTGGCACATAGAACCCGGCCTGGTTACGATTGGCGATGCGCGCTTGCTGCGCGTGGTGCTGGATAATCTGCTGGGTAACGCCTGGAAGTTCACGAGCAAGACAAATCTCGCGCGGATAGAATTCGGCGCACTGCAGCTTGCGGATGGCAAGCAAACCTTTTTTGTGCGCGACAATGGCGTCGGGTTTGACATGACTTATGCAAGCAAATTATTTGGTGCCTTCCAGCGTCTGCATAATGTGAAAGAGTTCTCGGGTACGGGGATAGGGTTGGCCACAGTACAACGTATTATTCATCGACATTCAGGCCGAATATGGGCCGAGAGTGTTGCGGAGGAGGGCGCAACGTTTTATTTTTTGCTGGGTTGAATGAATTGTTTTGCCGCCAAAATGAGGAGCACGTGTGGGAGAAAAAACGATATTGCTAGTGGAGGACAACCCGGACGACGAAGCGCTGACGCTGCGCGCGCTGAAGAAAAACAACATTGTTAACTCGGTGGCAATCGTACGTGATGGCGCTGAGGCGCTCGATTACCTGTTCTACCAGGGCGCTTACGCGAGTCGCCCTCCAGACTCTCCCCCTGCCGTTATTCTGCTGGACTTGAAGTTACCCAAAATTGATGGCCTGGAAGTCCTCAAACGCATGCGCAAAGACGAGCGGACTCGATTATTGCCAGTGGTCATTCTGACCTCCTCTAAAGAGGAACAAGACTTGATCAGTAGCTATAGTTTAGGTGCCAACAGTTACATTCGAAAGCCGGTGGACTTTACCCAGTTCATGGAAGCGGTCCGGCAGGTGGGACTTTATTGGCTGATGATGAACGAAGCACCACCGAAGCGATAAACCATGACCCATCCGATTCGTATCCTGATAGTCGAGGATTCAGAGGCCGATGCCGAGTTGTTGCTACTCGAACTCAAGCGTGGGGGTTACGATCCTCAGTCCGAACGGGTAGAAACGCCTGCGGAATTAGATGCCGCGTTAAGCCGACAAGTCTGGGACTTGATTGTCTCGGACAATGCCATGCCAAATTTTGACGGGTTACAAGCGCTGAAGCTCACTCAGCAAAAGGGATTGGACATTCCCTTCATTCTCGTTTCCGGATCGATAGGTGAAGAGGTTGCTGTTGCGGCGATGAAAGCCGGTGCGCAGGATTATCTGATGAAAGGCAACACTGCGCGCCTGTTACCCGCGATCGCGCGTGAGTTGCGTGAGGCGGGCATTCGGCAAGAGCGACGCCAGGCAGATGAAACCATTCACCGCCTCGCTTACACCGACTCGGTCACCGGTTTGCCCAACCGAGTACGCTTTAGCGAACTACTTCAACAAGCCGTGACCGAGCAACAAAATAAAAATCGCCCGTTATTCCTGTTGCTTTTAAATCTTGATCGCTTTCGGGAGGTGAATGATGCGCTCGGGCATGATAGAGGCGACAGTCTGCTACGGAAAGTGGGCCTTCGTTTGCGCAGTACTTTGTGCGCGTCAGATGTGATTGGACGTCTGGGTGGCAACGAATTTGGTATTTTGCTATCGAGACTGGTGCCCATCGATGACGTGTCAGCGATCATCAAGAGCATACAAAACTTCCTGCAGGAACCGTTTATTCTTGACGATATTCCGATTATCGTCGAAGCCAGCATCGGCGTGGCGAACATCCCCGAGCACGGCGACAATGCGGATACGCTTTTGCAACGCGCGGATATTGCGATGTACCGCGCCAAAAAGATGGCAAGCGGCTTTGCTGTCTATACCCCGGAATATGATCGGCGCAGCCCGGAGCGACTGGGGCTAATGGCGGAATTGCGCGATGCAGTCGAAGGGGGCCAACTGCTGATGCATTTTCAGCCGAAAGTAGAAATCGCAACCCGACGCATCATCGGAGTCGAAGCGCTAGTGCGTTGGCAGCATCCGCGCCTGGGCTTGTTGCCACCCGATAAGTTTATTCTCGCCGCGGAACAAACCGGGCTCATTGGTCCATTAACTCACTGGGTATTGATCGACGCGTTGACTCGCGGTCGATGTATGCAGCTGCACGTAAGCGTCAACCTCTCAGCACGCTCATTACATGATCCCTACCTGGTAGCGCTTGTGTCCGACGCACTGCTGAAAACCGGTGCTGTGCCTCAACAATTAACGCTCGAAGTTACCGAAAGCGCCATTGTGCTGGATCCAAAGCGCGCTGAAGAAACACTGGCGGCTTTAAATCAAATGGGTATCAAAATATCTATCGATGACTTTGGCACGGGGTATACCTCACTCGCCAGCATCAAGCATTTATCCGTCAATGAGATAAAGATTGATAAATCATTTGTGATCGGCATGCTGGAAAATAGTAGTGACGCAACGATCGTGTGCTCGGTGATTGACCTGGGCCACAATCTTGGCCTGCGAGTGGTGGCGGAAGGTGTCGAAACCAAAGCAATATTAGAGGCTCTAGCCGACCTCGGTTGCGACGAGGCACAAGGCTTTTACATCAGCGAACCCCAGACCAGCGCCTTACTGGATAATTGGGTCCGAACCTGCGCATGGGAGATCGAATCACCCCATGAGAAGTGATCTCGCTGTGCTGTAACATCGCTCCACATCCCTCCCAAAATAAGTTTTGATATTGGCGTGTGAATGCGCCGCCTCCGATTTGGCGCGTCGTGTAATTAATTGGTTGCAGGCGGGACCTTGGAGCAAACGCGACCCAACGCGTTTGCCAAGGTGCAGGCGAGGGCTGGTTTGCCTTGGCCCTCGGCTTGTGTGCGCAGGCTATCCAGTATTAAGTCCTTGCCCTGAAGCGCCTTGATTACCGGTCGCCAGTCTTCACGGGGTAGCCAAGCCACCAACCCAGTCTGCATTTCATAACTTGCGGAAGTCTGCATGGCCTGTGCTAAAAGCGCGGGGTCGCGGAACAACCAGGCGGTACGCTTGCGCTTATCTTCAACTGGCATATTCGCCTTTGATACAGCGTCTATGGCTTGAGCTAGCCACTCCGGGAAAATGCCGAATTTTTGTTCGGACCGCAAAACTGCGTAATCCAATGACAGCACTGCATCAAGATAGGCTTTGCGATCACTGGCCCAGTGCTGATCTATGAAGCTGATATTAGGCTCAGTCACGTCGCCCGTAGGGTGAAAGCAGTCGTGAGAGTCATCTGCGGGCATTCCGCATTGCTGTAAGAAAGCCTGCATGCCCATACTTTTGCGAGGGAGAATCTGCAATCTTTTTTTGGCATCCGGTGGATTATGCCAACTTAGTAATACTTGGGGTGTAAACCCGCCGCCGCCGCAGCCGCCGCCCGTGTTGAGTCCTCCCGCAAGGAAAAAATGGTCACCATTAGCGGTGTCCCGCAGCGGTATTACACCCTGGATGGAAGGCATCTCCTCGCCCAAGTCGGTTTGTTGCAAGGTGTCGCCCGCCACTCGCCAAAGAGCGGCGGCATGGTGTCCATCTGCGCATGGGGAAAGGTGCTGCATGCCGGTAAAGCCATCTTCAACGTAGTCCACTCGCCCCCCTGCGTCACCACCCCATACCAGCAGCGCACAATCCGCTTCGCCAGGCACAGAAATCACTTGCATGCCGTCAATTGGGATGTCGCCTAAGCTGCGGGTTTTGATCAAGCTACGACGCCAGACTTCATTTGCGTTGAAGCGGCAATTGGGCGCTTCATCCACGAAGCGATGCATTTCAGCAGGTGAGGGCGGCTCTAATGTAATCAGCCCAGCCGCTTTTAACGCCTGCAGAATAGCGGGCGAGGTAACAGCCACGCAGCCCGTGTCCAAAACAACCGGCTTGCGCGGTCGGGCACTGGCCTCTATGAGAACACGCGCCTTATCCAAAACTTCCGGCCCTACCCCGCCTCCGTAGCAGCCGTTCTCCGGTGTGTAGGGCGCCAAGAGTGATTCATGAATGCGAGCCGTCAACTCCGGCATAGCCGCTTTGAGTTGAGGCCACAACGTGAGGATGGCTTCCTTGTTGTTGCGCTCCACTCCACATCGCGCACGCTGCTTGCATGGGCTAACAAATAAGGCAATATCGGCTCGGCGAGGCGGGCGTCAGCGGATTCAATATCGCTCGCAGTGCCCATTTTGTTAGCGCTATCCCACCCATATGCGCTGGATGCCGCATGCGTCACGCCGTTTTTAAGCAAGGCCAGTGACACTTTTAGCCATTGATGCTCAAGCGAAAACCCCAAGAGTCTTTCTGCTGCCGCGCCCGTGGGAAGGGGAAGCCGTCGTGCGAATAACTGGTCCACAACCGTCAGCTCATTTTCACCTTGCGCCGCTTGCCAGGCGAGCATCAATTGAGGCGCTCGGTCTGGAGCGGTAATGCCAGGGAGCTTGAGCAGCGCGTCGGTAACCGGCCAACGACGATACGTGATGGACAAGTCCAGCGCATCAGGCTGATCCTGTTCACCGTTTTCCAGCGTTTTGAGTGGATCAGCCCCATGCGACAGCAACCAAAGGGCAGTGGCGTTTAGACCGCCTCGGATGGCGTGATGCAGCATCGTGCCCTGATGTCGTATCTGATTGAAATCTGCGCCTGCCTGTTTTTGTTTTGCCAGCCATCGAATTAACGTTGCTTCATCTTCGTCTTTAAACCCTTCAGGCGCAACGTGGTTCCACTCACCTTCCACCGGTTGTGTCTGGGGTAAGGAGAGCAAAGCATCAAATGCATTTGACGTGGCGATGGGATTGGCGGCCCACGCAAGATTAGCCAATAAGCCCGCGCATACCAACAGACAAAAGCGAACAAATAAAGCGGGATATTTCAACATGAGCATTTCTTTCTATTTGAGTAATGCAAAGCGAATACGCTGGTCAATGCGTATACAGTCACCAGAATCATGGTAATGCTATCCAGCAGCAGATGGCATGACCAGTCAACCAGGAAATCAGCGCGTTTGGTAAAAACTCCATTACGTTGCCGTGTCGCAATTCACGTCGGCATCCGAAGCCTTGCCACGTAATGGGTGATTGCGGCTACGCGGTGGCGTGGAAGTAGGGGGCGACGTCGCACAGATTGTGATACATAGATCGACATTCTGGAAAATGCCCCCGAACATGCCTGCGGCGAGCGTCCATTTAAAGTGGGTTTCCTGCCCGCTGCGTATTAAGTAACGGCTGATTAGATATCCGGTGGGGAGAGAGGGGATGAACATGATGGCTCCTTATTTTGCGGGGGCGACAACGGGCGCGGGGGTGCGGCCGATTTCGCGCCAATCCAGCTTGCGCGTGAGATACATCGTTGCCGCCAGCACGCCAAAGGTGAGCCAGGCGCCCATCAATAGCGCGTGATCTTCGGACGCCAGCAATTGATACAGCCCCCCGAACAGTCCGGCATAGCCCACGCTGAGCACCGCACTGGCTTTCCAGCTGCCCAATAGCGTCCGACCGTAGGCTGTGATGAGCAGTGTGCAAGCGGTTGAAGCGACGACATAAGCGATCAAAAACCCGGTGTGTTCAGACAGCGCGAGTAACAACAAAAAGAACACGACGACAGCAAACCCGGTGAGCAAGTATTGCAATGGGTGGATGGTCTGGCGCTTGAGCAATTCGAACAGGAAGAAGCCGCCAAGCGTGAGCAGAATGAATAAGAAACCGTAACGAACTGCGCGGTCGCTTTGCACATACGCGTCCACCGGGTCGATAAGCGAGACGCCCAAACTATGCGCAAACCAAGTAGATGCATTAGGTTGCGCGGGGTCGGCGGAGTCGGTTTGATTGGGTGCGCTGATGATTTTTGTCAGCACCTTGTCGCCATCCACCGCAAAATCATTCAGACGCCACCGTGCAGAAAATCCAGTGTCGCTGATGGCGCGCGTGTCGGGTAAGTAATGCCCTGCAAAACTGGGATGCGGCCAAGTTGAATTTAAACTAAAGTCGTTATTGCTCGCGACCGGCACCCAGTCGAGCCGAGAGCTACCGGCCAGTTCGATATCGGCGGTGAGGCTTTGCCGCAACGCCAAGCTCGCGAGCGGAATTTCAATGTAAAACCCGCTCGCGAGCGGGCTACCTGCTGTACCAGGATGCGCTTCCAGACGCTGGTTCTGGTCATTGCGCACATCAATCCGCTTGAGCCCGCGCGGATCGGACACGCCAAACACCCAATACGCCGCCTGCAAGGTTTGGCCGGGCTTCAGGTTTAATTCCGGTTTTAAAAACCGCGCCTGCATTCGCAGACTGGCCAGATAAATGCGTGCTTTATATATACCGCGGTAACGTTCGCTTACCACCAGATTGCCTGTTCCGCTTAGGTCAACGGGGCGCACCAACCGTGAGCAATCGACTTGTTCCTGTTCGATGTGGCGTTGACCTTTTTCGTCCAGCCGCGTGGTGGCGCGCGCCTCGCTGCAGCGCAGCCAGAGTAAGGGGCCGGCGATTTGCTGCGCATCGCTGTATTGACTGGAGATACTGGTGACAACCGCGTTGCGCGTGGCTTGGCGTTCTTGAACTTTCCATTCGATACGCGTTAACGCGATGATCAGCACCATCGCCATCACGGCGAGTGCGAGAAGTTTAAAAGTAAGATTTCGGTTCATATTCGCTCCCTAAGAGTGGAGCGAACAGCATATGAAACGACGATGAGGGAGACGTGAAGCGTGTGTGTGTTTTAGATGGAGTTTGTGCGTATAGTAGGCAAAGCCAGCACCGCTACCGCGCCGCCATCGGGATGATTCACCAAAGTAATCGTGCCGCCATGCAGACGCGCAGCTTGCTCAACTAAATTTAATCCAAGCCCTGTGCCGCGCTGACCTGTGTCGGGACGAGGAGTGGAATAAAAGCGTTCGAACAATCGGGTGTAAGCGTAGTCTGGGATGCCCGCGCCCTCATCACGCACACTTAACTCAAGTTGTTCGCCCGCCACGCGCAATTGCAAATGAATCGCGCCGCCTGGGGGGCTGAAGTCGATGGCATTGTCGAGTAAATTCAGCATAGCTTGTTGCAGCAAAAAACGATCACCTTGGAGCGGTGCGCTGGCGGGTAGATTAGCCTGGATGCGCAAGGTTTTTTCAGCCAGCCTCGACTCACGCAGACGCACAGCCTCTTCCAATAGCGCGACCATATCCAGCGGCTCGCGTGTAGGCGGGCTATCCCGGTTTTCGGCACGTGCAAGTTCCAGTACGCCTTCGACAATTTTTTGTAGGCGTAATGCTTCTTGGTGGATGTTGCGTTCGAGCCGGATGCGCCTGCTGGGATCGTGCTCGTCTTCCAGTAATTCAGCTGCGCCTTGCACTGCGGCAATCGGGCTTTTCAATTCGTGTGCGAGTAGTTGTGTCACGCGTTCGACATGGGTTTTGCCATCGAGCTCAGCGCGCAAATGTTCCAGCGCTTGCGCCAAACGTTTCAATTCGCTGCGCCCTTCGATGGGAATCGTGCGGCGTTTGCCTGCTGCTGCTTCGTTGGCGTAAATCACCAGACGCCGCAAATCGCGCGTCATCCAGTACGAAAATGCCAAAGCCAGCAACATGGCTACTGCGAATAAACCTAACGCCGCCTTGTTCACTTCACGCTGGCCTAGATCAATAAAGGTCTGAAACGAACGCGAGGGTTTGCCGACTGACAGCACGCCAGCAATCTTGCCATCGACTCGAATGGGCGCCGCCACGTACATCACAGAACTCGTGTCGTCGTAAGGGTCTTCGCGAGTGGTGCGCGCGCCGTATTGGCCTTTGAGTGTGCGGCTGACATCGTGCCAGTGTGAGTAATCTTGCTCTACAGCTTCACCCCGGCTGTCGTAGAGCACGCGGCCGCGCGTGTCGGTGACATACACGCGCAGATCAGGATCGTTTTTTTGAACGCCGTAAATACGCGCATCAAATTGACGTTGGCGATAGGACTGAAACATCGCCTCGATATTCGCTGTGTTGCCAGGCGCGACGCGCATTTCTTGAGCCGCGACTTCGGCCAGCAGATTGGCGGTTTGAACCAGCATTTCTTCGACCGATTGCCGTACGCCGGGCACAAATTGATCGGAAAACAACTTCATCGCTAGCAGTACCGCCACACCCGTGACGATGGCATAGCCCACCAGAAAGCGGATTAAAAAATTCACAGTGTTGAGTTGAGGCTATAGCCGAAGCTGCGATGGGTGCGAATCCACTCGCGCTCGGGCGACACGTCGGCAAGCTTTGCGCGCAATGTTTTGATATGGGTATCGATTACACGCTCCAAACTCGCATCGGCAAGGCCAGCGGCATCCATCAAAGCTTGGCGACTGAATACTTTTTGCGGCGCGCTTACTAACGCGCGGAGCAAAAAAAATTCGGCGCGAGTAAGTTCAAGCGGCACGCCTGCAAACACAATGCAAGCACGTTCTTCGTCCACTTCAAATTCGCTCTTGGTCGCTGAGTTGCGGGGTCCGGATTTGCAACGGCGCAGGATGGTTTTGACGCGCGCCACCAGTTCGCGTGGGCTGAACGGCTTGAGGATGTAATCGTCAGCGCCAATTTCGAGACCGACCACCCGATCCACTTCGTCTGAGCGCGCCGTTAAAAAAACGACAGGCAGTTCCGACGTACGACGAATGGTTTTGCAAATGTCAAAACCATTGGCATCGGGTAGGCCCACATCAAGAATCACCAGGTCGACTTGAGTGGATTGCAGGAAGTTCAGGCAGGCCGCGCCGAGCATCACATGCGAGCAAATAAAGCCTTCGCGCTCTAGCCCGACGATGACATTTTCGGCTATAGGCAAGTCATCCTCCACCAGCAAGATGTGGACAGGCGTGATGGCGGCATCGGCAGGTTTAGATAAGGTACCTCTCACAGAGCGTCCTCGGGATTCTCGCGTTAAAGGAGCGTATCGCGAGCAGGCGGAGATTTTTAAAGCGATGCGGGCAATTCAGAGATAACAGTACAGTCAGGCGTATGCCGCCCACTTGAACGCGTGAGTCGGATACGAAAGGTGATGGCTTGTGATAAACGATTATTTAAACGGATCGCGATTAGCCAATTGCATGGCGGGCTGCTCTTTGATCGCATGGATCGCCAAATTTAACGTGACCTTATTACTCGCGATAAGCGCGAATTTGCCCATATTGAAATCCGAGCGCTTGACGGTCACGGTCGCGTTGGCACTGCAGGTTTCCGCTTTGAGAGCTGGGTTGGGTAGGCATTGAAATTGAGTAACCGTGAGTGTGACGGGCCGGGTCACGCCTTTAATAGTGAGCTCGCCTGCCAGATTCATTTGATCGCCATCTAGCGTCAGCTTGCTGGATTTAAACGTGATGGTTGGATATTTGGCCGTGTCAAAAAAACTCGCTGCCTGCATTTGCTCGTTGAATAAAGCGTGACCGGTATTAATCGAAGTCGCATCGATCGTCACTTCGGCAGATCCCGTTTTGGTGTCTTGATCCAGCACCACTTTGCCACTGGTTTTTTCAAATCGGTGGGTCTGGTTGGCTATACCCAAGTAGCTAAAACTGAACTGTGAAGAAGTATGGCCATTGTCGATGACGTAGGTTTTGGGTTCGGCCTGGGCAACATGGCTAAACGCAATGAGCGCGGTCAATAGGGCGAGACGTTTCATTTGACACTCCTTATCTGAGTGAACAACCGGAAACTTCGCTGACAGAATCGGCCAGTGTCTCCTGCGTCGTTGCAATGCCCGAAGGGCTATGCTCTCTATGTCTGCAACCGCTATGCCATGCAGCTTACTTAACTCATGCGACAAGAATACCTATATAAAACAATGGTGTTTTGAGGCAAGCAAGGCTTAAAGGGAGCGATGCGAGCGGTAAGTTGGCGGAAATCTAACAACGCAACGTCGAGTTCGCAACCATTTGCTTGCATTAGCAGTCTGACGATCAATATTCATGAATAGAACCCGCAACTCAGGTTCTATGCCGTCGTTAAATAAAATCCAGAAAAAAATCTAGACTCGGCGGCGTACTGCAAATCCGATCAGTCCGAGTCCGGTCAGCATCATGGCCCAGGTTTCGGGTTCAGGTACGGGTTGAGTGAAGCGGCTGATCGTCAACGACTGCAGCTTTACGTAATCATTGTCCTCACCTATGCTAGGAGCCACCGCAAACCAGGTGTAACTGCCATTCAAAGGAGTGTGGAGGTTAATCGTGCGAATAGTGTTCGCGTTCTTGTTATTAGTTATTAAAGTGGCTGAGCCCAATGCGCTTGGTGCTACGCCATTGAGATTAATTATCCCGCTGCCCGCCCACAAATTTAAGTCGGAATCTCCGCCAAATTGTAGAAGTTTCAACGTGTCGAGTTTTACTGCGCTGGAAAAACTGAACAAGATTAAATCATCCGCTCCATGGTTGTCGAGTGCGTGATTATTGCCGCCACTCGAACAGTTCACACCTTCGTCGCGGTTGCATACCCCCATGCCGTAACCAGGATAGATTTCCAGTTCGGCGGTCTGAAATTTGCCACCACTGCCAGTGGTAGACCAAGCTGTAGCCGAGAGTGTTATAGCGTTTACGGTAGCGGAATAGCTGTTACCAAAAGTTTTTGGAGTCACCGGACTTTGTAAAAAAGAAAATTGAACAGCGTGAATCTGCGTGCTGATTAACGCGAAAGTTAACGTGGCAATGAGCTTGTTGGACGTCTTCATTATTAGAATCCTCGATAGAAGTGATGGCCGCTCTTTTACCGCCTTGCTTGCTAAGGGGTAAACGGAGACATTTCTACCAGCAAGAGACGTTCCTGAGACTGAACAGTCTTCAAGGGGATGAAATCAGTTTGCTCCGGCGTTAAATAAACGCATTAAGAGAGATGCGCTTTCAGCGCATAGAGCATTTCCAGCGCAGCCTTGGGGCTCAAAGTGTCGGGGTCGAGCTCGCGCAATTGGTCTAGTGCGGGATGCGGGGGCGGTTCGTCAGTAGGGAGGTGCGCGGCGAACAAATCGCCTTGTGGACCGGGTTGTAGCTGAGCGTCTTCGAGCTCTCTTAAACGACGTCGCGCCGCCTGGATCACTGGGCTGGGGATGCCCGCCAGGCGCGCAACCTGGATGCCGTAGCTTTGCGAGGCGGGGCCGTCTTCTACGGCATGTAAAAACACCAGGTCGTCGCCGTGCTCGACTGCGTCTAGGTGGACATTTGCCGCCTGGCGAAATTCCTGCGGCAGTTGCGTGAGTTCGAAATAGTGCGTGGCAAATAGCGTGAACGCTCGCGTTGCGGTGAGCAGGTGGCGAGCCACCGCCCAAGCCAGCGCGAGGCCGTCGAAGGTCGAAGTGCCGCGTCCAATTTCGTCCAACAGCACCAGGCTTTGATTGCTGGCGGTATGCAGGATGTGCGCGGTCTCGGTCATCTCGACCATGAACGTAGAACGCCCGCCGGCGAGATCATCTGACGCACCGATACGCGTAAAAATCTGATCAATCACCCCGATGCGGGCGCTGCTCGCGGGCACCCATAATCCACAGCACGCCATCAGCGTGATCAACGCAACCTGCCGCATATAGGTGGATTTGCCGCCCATGTTGGGGCCAGTGATCAGCAGCATCTGGCGCGCGCGCGAGAGCGTGACGTCGTTGGGGATGAAGTGTGCAATTTGCGCTTCGACAACCGGATGGCGTCCGGCGAGGATGTGGATGCCGGGGTCCATGCTGTATTCGGGTGGGTTAAGTTTCAACGTGCGGGAGCGTTCGGCTTGGCTCGCCAGCACATCAACCTCGGCCAGCGCCGCGGCGATCATGAGCAGGTGGGGGAGATGGGGAGTTAGGCTGTCGAGCAGCGTTTCAAACAAGGCCTTTTCGCGTGCGAGTGCGCGCTCCTGAGCAGAGAGCGCTTTATCTTCAAAAGCTTTGAGTTCAGGTGTGATGTAGCGCTCGGCATTTTTCAAGGTCTGCCGTCGCCGGTAATCATCCGGCACATTTTCGGACTGCGCGCGGCTGACTTCGATATAAAAGCCGTGTACTTTGTTATATTCGACTTTGAGCGTGTTGATGCCGCTACGCGCGCGCTCGCGGGTTTCGAGCTGCAGCAAAAACGAACCGGCGTCGCGTGTAAGCGCGCGCAACTCGTCCAGATCGGCATCAAAGCCGTCAGCGATTACACCGCCTTCGCGTAGCACGCTGGCGGGCTCCGGTTGTATCGCGCGGACAAGTAACGTGTGCAGCTCGGCTCGCGTCGCTAATCCTTCAGCCAATTGCAGCAGTCGCGCGTTTTCTGCGGGTAATATCGCGCTCATTTCAGGTAGCAGCGCAAGCGTGTCGCGCAGGCCCGAGAGATCACGCGGACGCGCATTGCGCAACGCGATGCGCCCGCTGATACGTTCGACATCAGCGCAGCTTTTCAGTATCCGGCTGAGCTTGCTCGCCGTATCCGACCTGTCGGCAAGTGTGCCGATGGCATCGCGGCGCTGGACCAACATCGCTCGGTCACGCAATGGATGATGCAGCCAGTGACGCAACAAACGTGTGCCCATGCCACTTGAGGTGGTGTCAAGCACCGACAACAAAGTCGGGGAAGCTTCACCGCGCAGCGTTTCGGTCAACTCCAGATTGCGTCGCGTTGCAGCGCCGAGCTGCACGTAGTCGCTGTCGCGCTCGGTGTGAATGGATTGAATATGCGGCAGCGCAGTGCGCTGCGTGGCCTGGATGTAATCGAGAAGCGCGCCCGCAGCGGCGATGGCCTGCGGTAAATCGGCGACGCCGAATGCAGATAGATCGAGGCTGCCGAATTGTTTGGCAAGTCGCGTCTGCGCGTTGGCTGCGTCGAACTGCCACGGTGGCAAACGGCGGATTGAATATGCGCCTGACGGCAGCTGAAAATCATCCGGCAGCAGTACTTCGGCGGGACGGATGCGCGCAAGTAAAGCGGGCAGGGCGGCAGTGTCCACTTCGCTAACCTGAAATCGCCCCGCCGCAAGATTGAGCCAAGCCACGCCAATCGCCGTAGACGATGGCACTGCACTCACTGGGCCAGGGGCAATAGCCAGAATCAGCGTGTCGCAGGTCTCGTCCAGCAGTCCGGAATCGGTCAACGTACCGGGCGTGACTATACGAGCAACCTGCCGTTCCACGGGGCCTTTGGATGTGGCCGGATCGCCGACCTGTTCCACAATCACCACCGGCTCGCCTAGCTTTAATAGCCGCGCCAGATATTGGTCCACACTGTGGTACGGCACGCCCGCCATCTTGATCGGCGCGCCATTGGACGAGCCGCGTGTCGTCAAAGTAATGTTAAGCAGCCGTGACGCCTTCTCCGCGTCGTCGAAAAACAGCTCGTAAAAATCGCCCATGCGGTAGAACAGCAGCATGTCCGGATGCTGCACTTTGAGACCGAGATATTGCTGCATCATCGGCGTGTGAGTTGCGACTTCTGTTTTACTCATTAAAATCAAATTTGTTAAATTATTATATGGTTCTTAATGGGGGCGAATCATGGGCAATTTGCACGAGTTTTTTCATGCTCTGCCCGAATCGCCTTGAGCCTGACCAGCAGCGCGTTATCCGAGAACTGGGCCAATCCGACTGACATGACTGTCGCAGCGCTTATGATAAACCTTCGCCCTGGTTGGTCTATGAGCCCGACGCGCGGCTGGTCGAGCAAGACCTGATCATCAGCCGCGCATTATGCGACCTGTTCAACGCGCCGATGTTAAAAGACAAGATCGCTTTTCGCGGTGGCACTGCGATCAACAATCTGCTGTTCGAGCAGCCCCTGCGTTATTCGGAAGACATTGATCTGGCGCAACGCAGGCTGAATCCATCGGCACGACGGTCGATGCGATCCGCGAAGCCCTGTCATGGCTCGGCAAGTGCAATCGCGAAGAGGCGGGGCATTCGATGCACCTGGTGTTCAAATTCACGCCCGAAGCTGATCCGCGACGCTGAAGCTCAAGGTCGAGATCACACGCGAGTATGAGCATCTGCTCGGCATCAAGTCGTATCCCTTCGGTGGAAAGCGACTGGACTAAGGGGAGACCGAGATCGCGTCCTTCGAGCAGAGGACTGTTCGGCAACAAACTGCGCGCATTTATTGCAGCGGCGCAAGAACCGCGACCTCTTCGATCTGCACCACGGACTCGACCAACTCGCAATGGATCGCAACAAGCTCATCGCCTGCTTCGACCACTACCTGGCGCTTGAAGGCAAGCCCATCACGCGCGCTGCCGCCGAGCAGCGTATGTTGGAAAAGCTCACACGTAGTCTGATCGAAGACATCGCGCCATTACTGCCGGCCGGCGTCCGCTTCAACGACGACGATGCGAGACAGGGCTTTCGAGTGCGTGTGGACGGAACTGATCACCCGTATTAAAGGTGATGCGTGGAAGCTGACCGACAAAGCGCTCGAAGAACTGCGGGCAAAGAAATATCCTGGCCTGTTGATCCGGTAAGGGAGCCCACGTGCATTTGGGGAACATGACGAAATTTATCTCGGTGGACAGCATGATGAATGAGTTAGATAACGCGAGATATGCCAGCCAAATTTCAAAGAGAATGATGGGCATATGTCAAGCGGTTGTCAGCCCGAGAAATCCGCCTAGCGATGGTTCGTTGGCTGGGGGCAAGGTATTGGCACAGTCGGATGGACAGCGCGTTGTGTGTGCCACAACATCAGTGCCTCAGGTAGCACAGGGCGGCACAGGTGATAGCCCTGTGCGATATCGCAATGGTAGTCCCCCAGCATGCTTTCGGACAGCGCGTTCTCGACGCCTTCGGCGACGACCTTCATATTCAGGCTGTGCCCCAAATCAATCATGCTGCGGACGATCAGTGCATCGTCCGGGTTGTTGCTGATCGCGAGGATAAACGATCTGTCGATCTTGAGTTCGCTAATGGGCAAGTTCCTCAACTGGGCCAGGCTGGTGTAGCCGGCACCGAAGTCATCGATCGCGATCCTGACACCCAATCCATGAAGCTGATTGAGAATGTTTGCGGCTCGTTCGGGTTCCAACATCACCGCCGATTCGGTGACTTCTATCTCCAGCAACTCTGCGGGAACGCCATGGTGCACAAGCAATTCCACGATCTTGTTCGCAAAGTCGCTATCGGCCAGGTTACGGGCAGAGACGTTCACCGCGATAGGGATGAGATGCCCGCTATCTGCCCAAGTCTTGGCTTGGGCAAGCGCCTTATTCAACACCCACACCGTCAAGGGTCCGATGAGGCCGGTGTGTTCGGCAAGCGGAATGAAGTCGTCGGGGGGAACGCAGCCGCGTTCGGGGTGCTGCCAGCGCACCAGTGCTTCGACTCCGGTCATCTTGCCTGTACCTAGGTTGACCTTGGGCTGGTAATGCAGAAATAGCTCGTCACGTTCAATGCCGCGGCGCAACTGTCCGAGCAATGAAAGGCGCTCCGGCGAGTGCTCATCGTTGCCGGGATCGTAGACCACCACGCCGAGTGCCTGTCGCTTCGCCTCGTACATTGCCACGTCGGCGCGCTGCAGCAGGGTAACGGCGTCGTTGCCGTGCACGCCGGAAATGACGACTCCGATACTGGCGTCGATGTCGAGTTCAATGCCGTCGAAATTGAAAGGCTCCGACAGGGCCGTGCGAAGTCGCGTGGCCACATCGAGCGCACCGCCCAGGCCATCCACTTCCGGTAGCAATACAGCGAACTCATCGCCGCCGAGCCGGACGATGGTGTCGGTGCCCCGAAGTGATGCGGCCATTCGCGGTCCAATCCGCGCTAGCAACTGGTCGCCGATGTGGTGGCCCAGAGTGTCATTGACCTCCTTGAATCGGTCCAGGTCGATCAGCAATAAGCCGGTTGTCGTGTTGGCGCGCTTGTCGGCCAGCAGCGCCTGTTCGAATCGATCGGCGAGCAGCAACCGATTGGGAAGACCTGTCAGACTATCGTGCAGGGCGTCGTGCACTGCCTGATTGCGCTGCACGTTGAGCTCCGCGCGAGTACGGCGCAGTACGCCCGAGAACAACGCCACCAAACTCAGGCCAACGAGGAACACTGCGGGTGTAGCGCGGGCTGTGAACGCTTCCTGTGCTCCGAGTTCTGCTAGGTCGGCCAGGGCAGCCCTGTGATGGGCATCTGCTGCCTTGGTGACGAGTTCCTCGATCAATTCAAAGCGTGGATCGACCTCATCATGATCGAGCTGCAGCACCTGCGGTGTGTCTCCGAGATCCACAGCATGGAACATCGCCTCGATTGACTGGCGATAGGGGACATAGGCTTTGGCGACGCGAACGGCGAGCGCCTGGTCCTGTGCTTTGCCATCCCGTTGCACAAGCGCTATCGCGTCCAGCAACTTATGCGAGGCCTTGTCGTAACGCCGCAGTACCTCTGGGCCTGGCTCCAATCGGTACTTGCGCTCCAGGGATTCTTGCTCGGAAACAGCCGCTGAGGCCAAAGAGAAGTGGTCCGACATGGTGCTCGATGCGATGGCGCGCTCGGCCGCTTGACTTGTCGACCGTGCCGACCACATGGCGAAGCCGCTAACACTCACCAGAACGATGAACAACCCAGCCGATGCGACCTTAGGCAGCAGTCCGCCATCCCATAGCCAGCGGGCGAACAGCCGCACCCTGATCCAGATTGGGTCGCGTCCATCGGGTGATGATGTCGTCATGTGAGGTTGTCATTGGTCGCTTGCGTGTAGGAACAATCGACGCTGTCACTGGATACTTAAGGGAAACGCTGAACAAGTCACGCATATTTTTTTGAATCTGGCCACGTTCATCGACGTGTTTTTTTACATAAAACAACCCAACCTTGCCGCGCTCGACTTTGTGAAGAAGCCCAAGCATAACCAGCGCGACGAGTTTCTTCTTGAGATGGAAGCTGCCGTATTCTGGTTCGTCTGTTGACTGGGATTTAGCTGCACCACCCCCATTTTGGTAACGGCAACCGTCCCTTTGACCTGAAGTTGAAGTTGACCCCATTTCACGGACACCTTTTGTTCTTGCAGAAGGAGTCCGAAGTGAGCAAACCGCATAGGAGATTTGAAATGCACCGGTTAGCTGCCGTGGCGGTACCACCCCAAATTGCTAGTAGGTTACGGTGGTATGCAACGAGAGACGGTGATGCTTGGCCGTAGTGACAACGCTTTTTTGCGTAAGGGCAGCAGAGATAAAACCTTGGGATTGCCGCCTGCAATCGGAGTCTAAATTTGATTGCAGCTGTAGGGGCGGCATAACGCCTCACAGGATAGTGAGGTCGCCCAGGGCCATTAGATGGGCGGAGTTGCCGAACTTTTTTAATTCAATGAAAGTAAAAGCGGGTCACTCCTGTGACGCCACGTTTACAAGCAAGGCTATTCAGGTTAATGGCAGGCCTTGCCATGATCGGGATGCGCACCTTTAGCTTTGGCATCAGCCTCCGACACATAAGCACCAGTTTTGGTTTTACCGTAGTATTTGGTACCCGGACAGTGGTAAACGTTGGATTTTGAGTTTACCCACACCTTACCCGCCCCACCCCCGGCCGCCGCTTGGCTAACAGTAGGTGCTGAAGCAGTGGTCCCCGCAGCTTTTGTATCCGGAGTGGACGTATTTTTGTTAATCCACGTTTTAACCCCCTGGTGACCAGCGCAGGCTCCTTTCTTGGATGGACCCGCGAAACTGGTTTCATCCTTGCATAGTGCCGTAAACGCATTCGCAGAAGTCGTTGCAGAAGGCTTAGTAGTAGGGGAAGCAGGAGCTACTGCTGGATTTTGTGCAAAGCCAGGATTCGCCATCAGTGCGCCAAGGACGATTATCAAATTCGAAAATTTCATTTGGAATCTTTTCTGCTGTAATTCAGCCGTTTGTTGATAAATAATGCCCTCAGCACGAAGGCGGGACCAGTAGCGTGCTCCCAAATTGTATACTTATTGTGATTCAACTTAGGCGAATCAAACGCTGATATCGATACAGCCTTTATGACTATCCCAGCAGGGGTTTTTTGAAGGGAGTTGGCATAGCGTTTAACTCGTTAGCTCCAATCGTCGCCGCCGAGGTCTGCGCTATCCGCGACACTTGAATTGTCGTCCCAGCTTGAGTTATCTGCGACGCCAAAGTCGGCCCCTCCCATATTGTCATTGTCCGAAGATGTGCCCCAGCGCTCAGAGGGCGGTACAGCGGGCTGAGTTTCCGTTTTATTCCCCCCCATAAAATGATGAGCGAGCGCTTCACCCGCTACCATCCCGGCGCCGACGGCCGCACCGGTGGCGAGGCCGGACACGAGACTTGATCCCAGTCCGCCGCCCGCAGGTGCCATGGGTGTTACTCCGCCGCCTGCAGAGGATTGCCCAGTTGGGCCAGGTACTCCCATTGGATAGCCAGTCGTTGGCCCTTTATTGCGTCCCGTCATCGCCCGCACAAAAAATATAACCAACGCGATGGCCCCTATACCCAGCAGCAGCAAGTTCCAGGGAAATCTTCTGGGGGGTTCCGTCGGAGCCCCACCCATACCTTCCACCACTGATTGAGTTGGTTGGATAGTTGCGAGTCGTGATTTAAGTTCTTGCACGGATTGGGGTTTAGCAAAGGGCAGCCCTGGGTCCAGCCGCTGAGCGATATTTAGTTCCATTTCCGCATCGCTGCGTTTTCCTTGCTTTGCGAGTATTTCGGCCTCCACATAGTGCGCTTTGCCGCTATTGGGATGCTCCTGAATGACTTTTTTCATCATTCCTTGGGCCTCCTCCAGCTTTCCAGCCTCGGCCGCTTGATAGACCTGGTGGAGCGTAGGCGAATCTGCCGCCAATACACCGCTACTTAAGAGAGAAACTGAGGCCGCTAATAACAATGCGGGAATTGCGTTTCGTACCATCGTATGCCTCCTATAGGGGTCGGATAGGCATCAGATAGGGGTGCATTTAGATTGGTTCAAGTCCTAAAAAATCAAAAAATGAAGACCAATCTGCACGCGTCAAATACGCGAAGGCAAGCAAGTCCAGAACTCGCTATTTAAGCTTAATGGCTGGGGTGGAATACAGTACTTATGAGTTGACCTCAATCAGACTTGATACGCCGGCCGCCACAGCAGGTCCAACAAACAATCCCACCACGCCCATCGAAAGCAAGCCGGCCAGCATGGAAAGCAGCGTTATTGCCATCGGTAGACCCGTCGCATTCCCAATGAACACTGGTTTAACGAAGTGATCAGCCACTCCGACGATGAGGGTGCCGAGCAGTACCACCGCGATGGCAGCGCCCACGGAATGCTGCCAGGCTAACCAAACGGCTGCCGCCAAAAATACAACCGGGGTAATGCCGGGTATGAACGATGAGACCCCCGCCAATGCGCCAAAAGATACCGCGTGAGGAAGGCCGGCAAAGCCAAATACTGCGATGAACAAAAAAGCTTCGCCAACGGCAGTTAATGCGAGGCCCAAAAATGTAGCGCGCATCGCGTTTGCCGCGCGCACCATCGCATCCCAAGCAGGATGTCCTAACCGGCGTGTCACGAACGTCTGGGCACCTTGTGTCACTCTTATGCCGCTTTTCAGAAAGGTCCATAGGAGCAAGAGCGCGACTAAGCTATTGATTGCCATTTCTTCGGTACGGCCCAGTACTCTCTGGGCCCAATCCTGCGCATGGCTACCCAGGACAGCCGGCAAGCCGCTACTGGCTTTTTGCCACGCAGCCAGTGCCTGGGCATTGCCTGCAATGGCATCTGGAGGCGGCCATCCGTTTGCAGCCTCCTGCTGATACCACGGTAGCACCAAGTGCCAAGTATGCGCCGCCTCAATCACAAGCATGACTAATGGCAACACCATGAGCGCTAAAACACCCAACGTGAGACCCGTGGCCACCGTGCCCCGGCGATGGTGGCTCACTTTGCCTAGGACCGGCCAAACGACACTGGCCAGCACAATGGACCAGGCAATTCCATGCGCAAACGGGAGTAAGGCCCAGCCGATGGCGACCAGCAATACGGCTAGGGCGAAAGGTTTGAGACTAGTCATTTTCGTCCGTCAAATATCGACATGCATAGCATTGCCGGGCTGGCTGGACCCGTGGGCCCACTATTTCGCCATTAGGTTTCCATGTTCGCCAAGTACTTTGAACTCTTCCGCCTATGGTAAATGAGTGCAAGGCACGATAAATTCTCGGAGCTAAAACGCTTTATGTAACGCCAACCGGTGAGGTGACGGAAGTATCCCCATCGCTCGCTTTAGCTGGATTGGCGTTATTAGCATAAGGTGCCTCCAGTGCCTCGATCGCACTTTCCCGCGTTTTGAATAGATTTTCTTCGCCAAGTAAACGCGGTAGTTCGGCGCGGAAAAATTTTTCACGCACTGGTTGATTAAGGCTGCTGAACGCCAGCGTGACGTTCACCGCGCGCAGATATCGGGCGATCTCGCGGATCTTTTCTTCACCCGAGGCGTCGATGCTATTGATGCCGTTGCCGATCACCAATATCGTTTTGGCGTTTGGAAATTCGGCGTGGGCTTGCAGAATTGCCTCTTCGAAGTGAGCCGCGTTAAGGAAATCCAGCGAGCCGTCGTAGCGCACGGTAGCAAAGTGCTTGCTGATAGGAGGCAATCCGTGCGCCTTCATATCGCTTAGACTCCCGTCAGCCATGCGGCCCAACAGCACCGCGTGTGGTTTCATCTGACGCACCAGCAGCGACAACACGGTAAGCACGACACCCACCAATACCCCGTTGGCAAGTGCCGGTGCCATTGCAAGAGTGGCGACAAAAGTGATCACACCAATCAACGCCCCCACGCGATCCACTCTCCAGGCCATGACCAGCGGTTGGATTTTAATGAGCCCAAATACCGCCAGCATCACGATCACCCCTAGCACTGCCAGCGGTAGGTGATACAGATAAGGTGTGAAGAACAGTAGCACTAGTGCCACCGCGAGTGCGCTTATCACGGCGAACAAGCCGGTTCGCGCGCCCATGCGCGCCGCTACTGCGGAGCGCGAGAACGACCCGCTGACCACGAAGGAGTGAAAGAAGGAGCCGACGATATTGGCTAGTCCTTGCCCTATTAGCTCGCGGCTGGGATTGATGCGCTCGCGCGTCATCGCAGAGATCGCCTTGGAAATGGAAGTGGCCTCTAGAAAGCCGATCAGCGCCATCACCAGTGCGCCGGGCAGTAGCGCCGCGAGCAAATCAACGTGCACATGCGGCACCGCGAAACCCGGCAGCCCGGCGGGGATGCTGCCGACCACGCGACCGCCGCCCATGAAGGTGACCTGATCACCCTTGATTTTGCCAAAGCGCCAGTTGGCTTCATCCGCACGAGGACCCAGCTGGTAAATAAATACGCCTTCCTGCTGCTTGACGCGTACGAACTTCAGTGCGTGTAACGCTACCCGGCGCTGGTTGTTAGCTGCCTTAAGCAGTGCGATTTTTCGGCGTGCCAGTTCCGCCTGCGCATGCAGGCCCGCCTCAATTTCCATCAGGTTCGGCGCCCCCTGCTTCAGCTCGCGCAGGCGCTGGCTAACAGCCGACAGTTGCGCGGTAAGGGTTTGCACCTGCTGCTCTGTAGTTGCATAGGCGAGTATCTCTGCTCTGGCCTCGGGGTTAGCCACCGCCGAGAGCGGAGCGCTCCGTGTGCGCTCGAAGCCAATGGCCCAGCTCGCTACGGTAGTGATTACGACCACCACCAAAATGCCGGGGACACGCGGAAAGTAGCGGCGCAGGCCGAGCATGATGGCGGCGGCAGCTAGCGCAAAGCCTATCGTGGGCAGGTGCGCCTCAGGAACTTGCAATACCACGCGCGCTAAATCGGCGATGAAAACGTCGCTGCGCGGGAAGGGCACGTTCAGCACCTCGGCTAGCAAGGACAGCCCGATAATCAGCGCGGCAGCGTTGGTAAATCCGACCACCACCGGGCTTGATAACAGATTGACGATGGCGCCCAGTTTAAGCAGACCGAGCAGCAGGCGCATCACGCCGACCATCAGTGCCAGCATGATGGAAATTTCGATGAACTTTTCGCTTCCCGGCGCGGCAAAGGGAATCACGGTGACGGCGGAGAGCAACGCAAGCATCGCCACCGGCCCGGTATGCAACTGGTTGGACGAACCCCACATCGACGCCACCATTACAGGCAAGAGCGAGGCATACAGACCGTACACCACGGGTAGGCCAGCGAGCTGCGCGTAAGCCATGCTCTGCGGCACCAAAATCAGCGCTACCGTGATGCCAGCGACAATATCCGCACGCAATTTATCCCCGCGCAGCGGAAACCAGCGCAAAAAGGGGAACAAAACAGATAGCATGGATTTGGGTGTGGCGATCATCGCGTCAGGCCCATATAAAGCATCGGTAGCTTCTCCGGCAAACGTTCCACATGATCCATCACCATATAATTTTTTGCTCCGAAAATACGCGACACATACTGGTCAGCACCGGGATCAAGGCTAAGACAATAGGTGTTGATACCATTGCGCGCCAACTCTTCGACAGACTTCTTGGCGTCCATGCGTAGATACTGCGGATCGCGCACGTCGTTGTCGGCGGGTTCACCATCGGTCACCACCAGCAATAATTTTTTGTGACTCGGCTGGCGCTTCAATATCGAGCCGGCATGGCGCATCGCCGCGCCCATGCGAGTGGACAGCTCGCCGCGCATGCCCGCGAGCCGTGATTTGGCTTTGTCGTCGTAAGGCGCGTCAAAATCCTTGAAGCGGTAATACTCCACATCGTGGCGACCATTCGAATCAAAGCCGTGCAGCGCGAACGGGTCGCCGATTTTATCCAGCGCATCGGCGAGCAATACCGTCGCCTCGCGCGCCAGTTGTAGCACGGTGCTTTCGGACCCGCGCACCAAGTCGTTAGTCGACTCAGAAAGATCGATCAGCAGCAGCACCGACAGATCGCGCACCTTGCGCACGTTGCGCATCATGATGCGCGGATCGGGTTGCTCGCCCATGCGAATTTCAATCATCGCGCTGATCGCCGCGTTCAGATCGATTTCGTCGCCGTCCTCCTGCTTGCGCATGCGCTGCACGCCCTGCGGTTGCAGCGCTTCGATCAGATATTTGATGCGGCTGATAATTGGTTTGTGCTTGACCACGATCTCGTCGATCAGCGCCACTTCGCCCGGCGGCGCGCGCTTCTCCAACACGGTGGCCCAGGCGGGCCGCTCCAACTGCATCTGGTAATCCCACTCGGCGTAGTGAAAAGGCTGGGGCGGCGGCTCACGGCCTTCTTTTTCATTGATGCTGTGCGTGGGGTCCTCGTCGCTAAAAAACTCGGTGGCGAGCACCCAAACTTCACCCGCATCGTCTCCCGCACCCGGCACGTCGAGCGTGTTCAGCATCTCCATCAGGCTGGCGTATTTGCGCACTTGTTGCACGTCCATCCCCGCCACCACCTGGCCAGATTCCAGCAGATCGGCGAATTCCCACAAGTAGCGATTGTCATCGCGATAGGGAATGTTCGGTACGTCGTTAGCGGACGAATAGTTCACGCCCAAGGCCAACAGCTCAGCGCTGAGCCGCAAGCCAATCTCGCGCGACATGTCGGTCGATGACAGCTGCGCGGCTTGCTCGTTGAACAGCTGACGACCGAGCTTTACCCACGGATGATCGTCGCGGTAGTCCGGGTCAATCCAGGCATGCGCCAAACGCGCCATCAGCGCGCCTGCCGATTCACCCGAAGCGGGCGTCGCGGTATGCAAGGGCAACCAGGTTTGGCGCAGGCCAGGAAAGCGCTGCAAGGCCAGGGTTTCGACGCGCGCATCTTCGACCAGCCCGATCATCGCTATCTGCAACAGAGACAGGTCGGCATTATCAAACTGCTTGGTGGTGTACACCACGTGGCACGCAGCATGGGAGGCCGCGGCGCGATACATTTCGAGTCCGCTGAGCGGCGCGACACCTTCGCCCAAGGAGAAATCGTCGTAGGCGTCGGGCAAGTGCATGATGTAGCCCTCGATATAGGGCCGGTAACCTTCACGCAACTCGAAATCGCCGCTGGTCGGGCGCATGTAGAAATCGCGCGCCCACAGCGCACGCAGATACATGCCGATGCGCCGCTGCACGTCGATAAACAGCGTGCCCTTGCGCTCTTTTTGCAGCACGCCCAGCGATTCCGGACTTTGCAAACTGAAGTAAAGTTGCTGCGCCTCAAAATCGGTTTTGTGTGCCTGCGCGCCCCACAACGCCCAGCGCCGCAACCCGCCCAGCGTTAACTGGCCGAGCAGTGTGCTGAGTTGATCCAGCATCGGCCGCACCCCGCGCGGCGCTTGCGCCAGCAAGGTATCGAGCAAGTGCAGATAGCTGCGAAATAATTCCAGATCGCCCAAGCGCGCCGCGGCTACCGGGCTGGAGGAAAAAATCAGCGCAATCACCGCTGCGCTGGTTTTGGAATACATCTTGATTGCGGTGCTCAACAAATCAGCGACGGCGTCTTCGCCAATTTCGTGCGCAACTGCAGGCGCGCTCTGAATAAAGCTCACCACTACATCGGTGCCGCGGCCCAACGACTTCAGGCTGGTCGCGCCCTGTAGATACGCCTCCAGGCCACGCGGGGTGAAGACACGCGCAGCTTCGGTCCACGACGCGCGCAGCACTTCAGCGGCGTGGTCACCCAGTTCGTCAAGAATGTGCTGATATTTTTCGAGTTCGACCATGTTCCGAGGACAGAAGACAGTTTCAGATGACAGAAGACAGAAGACTGAAGACAGACGCCTGTGTGCCGCAACGCGGCCCGCTGATATCTAAAGCGCGGCTTGGCCGCACAAAACTTCTGTCATCCGTCATCTGTTCTCCGTCTTCTGACTAGAAGAACGTCGTCACCGCAGCATCCAACGCGTCGCGCATGTCCGGGTCGTCGGTGATCGGGCGCACCAGCGTCACGCGGCAGGCGTTAACCGGATCGACATTTTTGGCGATCAGTGAGCCTGCATAAATCAGCATGCGTGTGGAGATGCCTTCGTCCAGACCGTGGCCCTTGAGGTTGCGCGCGCGCTCGGCAATGCTCACCAGCTTGCCGGCAACTTCGCTGCTCACACCGGTTTCGTGTGCGACGATCTCGGTTTCGATTTCATGCGACGGGTAGTTGAAATCCAAAGCACCGAAGCGTTGTTTGGTGGACTGCTTTAAGTCCTTCATCAAACTTTGATAGCCGGGGTTATACGAAATCACAATCTGAAAGTCGGGGTGCGCCTGCAGCAACTCGCCTTTTTTTTCCAGCGGAAGCACGCGGCGATTATCGGTGAGCGGGTGGATCACGACGGTGGTGTCCTGACGCGCTTCGACTACTTCGTCCAAGTAGCAAATCGCACCAAAGCGCGCGGCCAGTGCGAGCGGCCCATCTTGCCAGCGCGTGCCGTTGGCATCGAGCAGAAATCGACCCACTAGATCGGAGGCGGTCATGTCTTCATTACACGCCACGGTAATCAAGGGCTTGTTGAGTTTCCACGCCATGTATTCAACAAAGCGCGTTTTGCCACAACCGGTCGGGCCTTTCAGCATCATCGGCATACGCACTGAATAGGCGGCCTCGTACAACGCGACTTCGTCGCTGACAGCGCGGTAGTAAGGCTCGTGACGAACCTGATACTGATCTAACTCACTGGGCATATTTCCGTCCTCTGTATTTCGGTGCCGGCCTAGTCTGGCCAGACACGTTTTGGATGCAGGATGTTCAAATTGGTTTTAGCTTGCGGAGTAGGGAGCTGCGCAACCAACTTTGCGACTAAGCTATCGGCCAGGGGTGGGGTTGTAGGGGTTTCTGCCTCAACATGGGGGGCGGTGGCGGGCGCGGGTTCGCGCTGAGTTTTAACCTGGCGCACGCCCTCGGTCAGCTGGGCTCCCAATTTTTTCTTCATCGACATAACAGCTCCTCAATAATGGCTTCAATATCCGCTACAGCTTGCAGCCCCCGGCCGCCTAATGCATACACGCTGACGCCTTCGACAGCGGCGCTTCGGTAGGCGGCACGGCGCTGCAAGCTGGCCTGCAACAAGGGCAAATCGAACTCTGCCACGGCTTGCTGCATCACGCGCGACAAGGCATTGCGCGTCTCCACCTGATTTAGTACTAACCAGGCTTGCAAGGCCTGATTTTTTTTCTGGGACTCGCGCACCAATGCTGCCATTTCCACGCTCGCCCACAAATCGAGCGGCGAAGGCAGCACCGGAATCAACACCCGATCGGCGGCGACCATTACGGCCTCGATCACTGCGCCCTGCACTGTAGGGGGGCAATCCACCACCACATAGCGATGGCTTGTTTTTAGCGCTGCAATCGTCGCCCCAGGGCTGTCGCCGATGGGCGTCGCAATGGGAAGCCCGCGTTGACCGCCCCCCATCGCGATCCACTGGCTGATCGAGCGTTGCGGATCAGCATCAATCACAGCGGTTGACGCACGTCGCGCCAGACCCGCGGCCAGATTCAACGCCAGCGTGGTTTTGCCGGTGCCGCCTTTTTGGTTAATCACTGCGATCACTCTGTCAGCCATGGCATTCCCCGGTATCGCTGCAGCGGTGCTGTCTGTTGGCAGACGCGCTTAAGTTTCACCGCGCGTCGCGAGTGCTTTCATCTCCTCAATAAACGCGTCTGCTCTTGTGCCGAGCGCGGCTTTACCTTCGGCATCCATACTCACATTAACGTAGGTTTTACCGAAGTTGATATTGGGGTAGTAGTCATCGCGCTTGGACATATCGGCCAGCAAATCCAGAAAATCCCGCGTCGCACGGTAGGTCGCAAATTCAAACCGCCAATTCAACGGGGGCTGGGGGGCTGGCTTGGCGGCATCCGCGTCATTAGGCTGTGCCATGGCTATCACACCCTCTCTAACTCGGACAACTGCTGATCCAGTTCCTGGAGATGACCCAACTCGTCTTCGAGAATGGATTGCATCAGCGCCTGTGTCTCACGGTCCTGGCGTCTGCCGCAATACAGTGCGGCTTCTTCGTACAAACGGATCGCTTCGATTTCCAGCTCGCGATCAATATGCAGCATTTCTTCCAGTGTTCTACCAGGTCGGGCAGGCGGCAATTGCGTGCCATTACACGGGATTCCCAAAATCAACATGCGTTCCATCAAGCGCTCGGCGTGCGTCAACTCTTCGGTCACGTCGGTGCGAAATTTTGCACTTTGGGCCGCCATTCCCCACATGCCGACGAGCTTGGCTTGCAGTAAATACTGTTGGACGGCGGCCATTTCATGGCTCAGCGCGCGCGACAAATAGCCACTCAAACGAGGGTCTGCTTGCATGTAGATAGCCTTATTAATCCCGCACGTTTTTAGCTACGGTTACCGTCACGTCCGCTTTGGCCGACATCAGGCGCGCTGGGTAGAATGTTTTCCACCTCGCTGTGCACACGCGCGATGATGTGCGCTGCCACCAGACCGTCGCCGACACGCTCGCATGCATCCGCACCCGCACGCACAGCTGCGTTAACAGCACCGGTTTCGCCACGCACCAGCACGGTGACATAACCGCCGCCTACGAACTCACGTCCGATCAGGCGAACTTCTGCCGCTTTGGTCATCGCGTCTGCCGCTTCGATTGCGGGCACTAGGCCGCGCGTTTCGATCATGCCTAATGCAACTCCACTCACTGTGTTTGCCATGATGATTTCCTTCTCTCATTCATTGTTAAAACAAAAACTTTATTCGCCAATTTGACCTGGCAGAATGTTCTCTACTTCGCTATGCACGCGCGCAATGATGTGCGCTGCAACCAGACCGTCGCCAACGCGTTCGCACGCATCCGCACCGGCACGTACCGCAGCGTTAACTGCACCGGTTTCGCCACGCACCAGCACCGTGACATAACCACCGCCCACGAACTCACGTCCGACCAGGCGCACTTCTGCCGCTTTGGTCATCGCGTCTGCTGCTTCGATTGCGGGCACCAGGCCGCGCGTTTCGATCATGCCTAATGCCACTCCACTTACGTTTGCCATTTCAATACTCCTTTTGTGGTTCGTTTAAATTCAAGCTTGCGCATCGCCTATGGCGGTGGGCAGGATGTTTTCGACTTCGCTGTGCACGCGCGCGATGATGTGCGCCGCAACCAGACCGTCACCGACACGCTCGCACGCATCCGCACCGGCACGCACCGCTGCGTTGACCGCGCCGGTTTCGCCGCGCACCAGCACCGTGACATAACCGCCGCCGACAAACTGACGTCCGATCAGCCGCACTTCTGCAGCTTTGGTCATCGCGTCCGCGGCCTCAATCGCCGGCACCAGACCGCGCGTTTCGATCATGCCTAATGCAATACCATTTCTTTCAATCGCCATTTTTCGTACTCCTTCTCAAGGTTAAAAAAACTGCTTACTGACTGGAGTGGCCCGTGTTCGACGTCCATCCATCGATAATGCCGCCGATGGTTAAATCGGTCAGAATCCTGTAATCGCCGACCGCGTAGCGCGCTGCCGAGCCGCCCAGGGTGAAAACCCATTTACCTTCCGGCACGCCCACCGGGTCTGCCGCCACACTGAGACGGCCTTTCACATCGCGCACCACTCGCAGTGAGGTGCTAAACAAGCCAGGCACACGACGCGTCACTACCAGATCCGACACTACTTGCATGATCTCCATCCCGGTCTTCCGCGCTTACTCATCCGACCAGTGGTCGATGATGCCGACGATGGTCAAATCGCTCGGGAAGTCCTTGCTGCCGGCTGCCTCACGCGCGGCAGAAGAGCCCACGCAAATCACCCAGTCGCCAGGGATGCAACCTACCGCGTCTACCGCGATACTGCGCGAGCCGCCTTTTTCTTTCACCACCAGCAACGGACGATGGCCCATCTCTTTAATCCGGTTGGTCGACACCAGCGTTTTTTCTACCTGACAAATCTTCATTAGTGCCTCATTCCCATATCGGGCGCCTCAACTAATTCAATCGGGCTGCCGGGCCGCTTGTCCTGTACGGTCATGCCGCTGACCAACAGGCCCTTCGCGGCCAAGTCGCTGTAGCGCGATTCGATGGCCTGCTTGACGCGCTGGCAGCGTTCCACAGTGCGGTCACGCGCGCTTGGGACGCGGCTGTCGTAGCGATAATGAATCGCCAGCGGAATCGGCAAGCCATGACGCACATTCAGCGCCCTGAAAATCTTGATGCCCACATCCATATCCGGCGCGCCTTCTTCCACCGTATTCAAATGCGCAAAGTACGCCAGATTGCGTAACTGAAATTCTTCAAAGCCATCGCCTACACTGATAAAGCGCTCGTTGTGGCCAATATCGGGATAGCGTCCGCCCCAGTTAGCGCACACGTATTCAATCTGCGACAAATTGTTGATCAACAGCGTAGCGATCAGGCGGCGCATGCCTTCATGCGGCTCGCCCTTGCCGCCGCCCCACCCGCCCTGTGCGCTGGCGTCTTGAATCGCCTGATACACCTTGAGCCGCGCTGTGTTTTCGTCGTCGTTGACGGTGGCACGGTACAGCGTCAGGTTATCCACCGCGCGGTGCAGACTCATGTCCCCATGGGCATCAGGCACGTGCACTTTGATCGCGTCAGTATCGGTATCTACGCCCACCAGCAGCATGTCCACTGAAGCACCGCAGCAAAAACTGTTTTCGATGGCCTGGCGAAACTCGCGTAATCGCTCCAGGGCTTTTTCCGCCGCACGCATCTCATTGCTGCCGTGCGCGGCGCAACCTTCATGCGCCGGATCGGAACTGCTGGTGTGGTACACCACCATTTTTAAATAACGCGTGCCAACGTCTGCAGTGACCGGACGGCCTTCGCGAAAGCGCATCAACTCGATTTGAACCCAGCGTTGCACATTGGCGTCGATATCGAACATCGCGCCGGCATAGGATTTGCGGCTGCGCACCGCGCCCGCGGGCAAACGCAAAATGTAGCGCACCAATCCTTTCAAGCGGCCGTCCGAGCAGGGCGAAATATCCACCGCGTGGTAGCCGCAATCCAACATGAACGACATCGCCTCATCCACCTCGGATGTCTCAGGCGGGGGGGCGACGCGGGTCTGGTCGGCCAGCGAACGCAAGGTAGCAAGCACACTTTCGCCATACAGGGCGCGCATATCCAGGTCGGTCGCCCACGCGTCGGCGAGAATCGGCTCGGGCAACGCAAAGCCCAGTTCCTGCTGCGCGATGGCTTGCGCCTGCTCGACAAAATCGGTGGCGTGTTGCATTCCGGCAATGCGCTTTAAGGCCGGGACGATATTGGCGAAGCGCTGCTTGATGGTTTGCTCGTGCGCAAGCAGGCGACGGTTCTCGATTTCATTCGTCAACGGGTGACGAAACAGACGGCCGCTCTGGGTAGTACACGCCGGGTTAGGGGCTTCCGCGCGGGGCGCATTTGTCTCGACGCTTTTGACGCCGGCGATACTCGCCCCTTCATGGACCGGCAGCCGTGCTTGCAGCGCACCGCTCGGCGTTCCCAACCCGAACGGGGTAGGACGCAGCGGTGCGATGGGCTTGCGGCCGGGGCGGTTGCGGGTGTTCATGGCTTAGCCGCGTGCCCCACCGGAGTAAGTAATGGTGGATCCACTGGCGGCGTTACCGCTGCTGCCGGTGATTTTGCTCGGCGGAATGGGCGCGTGCTCTTGTTCTTTCAATGCGGGAAACGGCATCGCCATGCTGCGCTTGTCACCGCGCTGGACAGACTCACCACGCAGGGTGGGGTTGCGGCGCGTGGCGGCGCTGCCTTCGGTGCCGGTAATGCTGCCGTCACGCTGCCAGGCTGCCCCCGTGATCGCAAAGCCCGCTTCACGGCCGCCGCCTGTCACCCGGTTGAGAGGCGGCGTGGATGCCCCTGGGGCTTGAGGGGTAGGGGCTTGGGCTGCGGGCGCGATGGCAACGCTATCTTCGCGATAACGAAATTCCGGCGTGCCTGATACCAGTCCCGCAGCCAGGTTCACTGGTCCGGTAATACGACCTTGCGTGTTGGAAGAAGTACCGGTCACTCGGTTAAGTTCGCTCGCTTGCGCCGTACGCGCGGGCGACATCACGCTGAAATTGCTTTGCATCGGGGTGGTAGGGCGGCCGACTCGCTCTACCACTGCAGAGGGCGCGGCTGTGGTTAAGCGCCCAACGGGGCCACGCGCCAGAGGGTGCTGACTTAAGCCCCCGGTTGTAGGCTGCATAGGCTGAGCGGTATCGGAATACGCGCTGCCACTTAAGCGCTGTGCTTGGCCACGGGCGCTGCCGGTTACTTTAGTTGACGTCGTGGTGCTCACGCCAGTCGTGCGCGCGCCAGCCGCCCCACTGGAGGATGCTAGGCGCTCGCGGGTAGCCGACAGACTATCTGCCGAGCAGGAGGCTGCTAGCTGGTCCGGGCCGATGTACTCGGTGCCGGAAATCGGCTGACAGCTGCCGTATTCATCGCCGGTTACTTTGGGGTTGTATTCCACACTCGTGCCGGATACCGACTGCTCACGCCAGGTACGCATGACCGTGACTTTTTCCGGCGTCAACACGGGGTCGCGGTTACAGGCTTGATATTGTTGCAGCCCGGCGTAATCGGAGCCAGTCACGCCTGCGCACGCGCCGTATTCGCTGCCAGTAACGACAGTGCTTGCGGCCAAATCTGTGCCGGTCACCGGACGATTGCGCACCGTGCTCATTACGCTGACTTTGTGCGGTACGCCGCTACCCTGGCACACGCTGCCGGATTCGTCCGGCACGTAATACTCGCTGCCGGTGAGCTTGGCGCACGCGCCTAGTTCATCGCCCGTTACTTTAGAGCTGCGGCCCACATCGCTGCCTGATACCCGCTGTCCCATTGAGGTAGCAGAAACGCCGACCTTGGCGGGGCCAGGTGACGTTTTAGTCCCGCAAATAGATTCGAATTGCTCAGAGCTTAAATATTCGCTGCCAGTAACACTGGTGCAAGCGCCGTGGTCGTCACCGGTGACCTGCTTACTGCTACCGAGTTCGGTGCCTGTGACACGTTGACCGCGGCTGGTGCTGCCGACGCCAACTTTGGCGGGTGCAGGTGCAGGCGTTGACGCACACAACGCACCATAGTGTTCCGCGCCAAGATATTCGGTCCCGGTAATCGCACGACAACTGCCGCCCTCAATACCCGTAATTTTGCTGGTGCTCTCGACCTGGGTACCGGTGATCAAATTACCGCTCAAAGTATTGCCTTGTTCGACTTTTATTGGAGCGGGCGAAGTGGGACGCACACGTCCAGCGGGGCGGCACATGGGGCTATTACCTCGCCCATTCACGCATAGCTTTTCACGGCGTGCCTGCGCGGCCTCGCGTCCACTTAATTTAGGTTGCTGGCCATTACGGCGTCCAGCAGCATTTTTGCTGCGCATCTCTTGCGCAGATTTACCCTGGCTTGAGCGCGCTTGGCGACGCGCCCGGCACAGCTCGCGTACGCTGGAAGCGCTCTCGCCCAAGGCATTTGAATCAGTTTCGACGAGTGCGCAAACTGCTTCGAGCGTATTCGCCTCAGCAGAATGCGCACAGTCGTAATCCTCATTAGTCCGGCGATCACGACTGCGATTGTCAGTGATATCCGAGGCCTTGACCGGCGATGGATTCGTGGGGGATAAAATCATGGGCGAGGGGTTAGCAGGGCGTGCAGCAGATTCGACACGCGCTTGTGCCGGGGCGGGTGATGCTCCCTGCGCGGGCGGACGCACATGCCCCCGCGCTGCTGGCTTTGCGTTCTGTGTCTGCGGCAAGGCAGCTTTGCCGCCATGCGACAGTGCCTGTCGGCGTGCCCGTGACAACATGCGTCCTTCAGTGCCGGGCGTAGAACTTTGATTAACGTCGCTCATGCTTCTTTCCTTCCAATTCAATCGACCAAGTCAATGGATGCTCGGGCGCAGCTTAACCAGTGCACCCTCCGGACTAGCGCCCGCGAAACACCACGAACGAGCTGCCCTGACTTTGCGAATAATTGTCGTAGCCGATCAAGCGCACGTGGTGGCTAGGATGTGCACGGTGGCAAGCTTCGAGTTCGTTGAGTACGACATCGACCGATTGCTCGCCAAACATCGGCAGTTTCCACATGAACCAGTAATAATTAAACGCGCGCGCAGGCTCGACGTGCTCAATCGCGGGGTTCCAGCCTTGCGCCAGAACGTAGGCAATCTGACGGCGCATTTTTTCCGGCGTCAGCTGCGGCAAATACGAAAACGTTTCGTACTTGGGGGTGGAGATGTAATCCTGAATATCAGCCATTTTCTTTCCTTTGCTTTAATCGCTTAGCGCGGCATCACCCATTTAGGTAAGCCACGCGCTGCGAGAGTTTTCATTTGCGCGAAGAGTGCATGCGATCCAAAAAATTAACGGTTCTGCACGTCCAGTTTGTCCACGGTATCGAACTCGAATTTGATCTCTTTCCAGGTTTCCATTGCGATTTTCAGCTCCGGGCTATCCTTGGCGGCATTGGTCAAGATCTCTTTGCCTTCTTTTTCGATTTCGCGGCCTTCGTTGCGCGCTTCGACGCAAGCCTCTAGTGCGACGCGGTTTGCAGCGGCACCAGCAGCGTTGCCCCAGGGGTGGCCTAGTGTTCCTCCACCGAATTGCAGCACTGAATCATCGCCAAAAATGTTGACCAATGCGGGCATGTGCCAAACGTGAATACCGCCGGATGCGACCGGGAAGACGCCAGGCATCGAGCCCCAATCTTGATCGAAAAACACGCCGCGAGCACGGTCTTCAGGAATGAAAGACTCACGCATCAAATCAACGAAACCGAGCGTCGGTGCGCGGTCGCCTTCAAGCTTTCCGACCACGGTGCCTGAGTGCAAGTGGTCACCGCCGGACAAACGCAGAATTTTTGCCAGCACGCGGAAGTGAATACCGTGGTGCGGGTTGCGGTCGATCACAGCGTGCATCGCACGGTGAATGTGCAGCAACAAGCCGTTGTCACGGCACCAGTTAGCCAGACCCGTGTTGGCGCAGAAACCGCCGGTGATGTAGTCGTGCATGATGATCGGCGCGCCGATTTCTTTGGCGAACTCAGCACGTTGATACATCATTTCAGGCGTCGGTGCGGTGACGTTCAGATAATGGCCTTTGCGTTCGCCAGTTTCATTCTCCGCAGCCAAGGTTGCATCGTGCACAAACAGAAAACGGTCACGCCATCGCATGAAGGGCTGACTGTTGACGTTCTCGTCGTCCTTGGTGAAATCGAGGCCACCGCGCAACACTTCGTACACGGCACGACCGTAGTTTTTTGCAGACAGACCGAGCTTGGGCTTGATGGTGCAACCTAGCAACGGACGGCCGTATTTGTTCATTTTGTCGCGCTCGACTTGAATACCGTGGGGCGGGCCGCCGCAGGTTTTCACATACGCGATGGGGAAACGCACGTCTTCCAGACGCAGCGCGCGCAGGGCTTTGAAGCCGAACACGTTACCCACCAGCGAGGTGAACACGTTGACTACCGAGCCTTCTTCGAACAGGTCGATCGGGTAAGCGACGAAAGCATAGAAACAGGTGTCGTCGCCAGGCACGTCCTCGATGCGATACGCGCGGCCTTTGTAGTAATCCATGTCGGTCAACAAATCGGTCCACACTGTGGTCCAAGTACCGGTCGAAGACTCGGCAGCTACCGCGGCGGCGACTTCTTCACGATCCACGCCCGCTTGAGGGGTGATTTTGAAACACGCCAGAATATCGGTATCCAAAGGTTGGTAATCCGGCATCCAGTAGTTCTGCCTATATTCCTTTACCCCTGCACTAAACTTCTTTTTCTCACTCATCCTTATCTCCTATAAGCAGAAAACTAAAATCAAAATGATGCCATTTTCAACGATTTGCTGAGCCGACCTAGCCTTAGCAGCTGGCGGGACTATAGCCAAATTAAAGCATTATGGATAATTAATAGTTATTATTGTATTCATATATATTTTCGTATGGATGCAATAAGCTCACTCTACGTACTGCAACTGCGTATTTTAACCTTTTAACTTAGGAGGAAAATGAAAAATTTCACTTTCCGGCAGCTCGTACTGCTCGAAGCCGTAGCCCGTAATTTAAGCTTTACTCGCGCTGCAGAGGAGTTACATCTGACTCAGCCTGCGGTCTCTACCCAGATCAAACAGCTCGAAGAAGAGGTGGGTATGCCCCTCTTCGAACAAATGGGCAAAAAGATTTTCCTCACCCCGGCGGGACGCGAAATGTATGCGTTTAGCCGCACCATTGCCCAGCAGTTCACCGATATCCGAACCGTCCTTCAAGAAATGAAGGGCATCCAGCGCGGCAATCTCGACATCGCGGTGACCAGCACGGCGAAATATTTCGCCCCTTATCTGCTGGCGGCATTCTCCAAACAACACGCTGGGATTACCGTCAGCCTGAACGTGACGAACCGGGAAGATATCCTGCGTCAGTTAACGGACAACATTCCCGATATGGCGATCATGGGCAGCCCGCCGAGGGGCATGCCACTTTTAGCCGATTCGTTCATGCAAAATCCTCTAGTGGTCATCGCGCCGCCTGAGCACCCTTTGGTTAAGCGCGGGCGGATTCCCTTGGAGACCCTGCTCAAAGAGAGCTTTATCGTGCGCGAGCGCGGATCGGGCACGCGCAACGCGATTGAGCATTTTCTGGAACAACACGGGCAGCGCATGAACACCACCATGGAGATGAGCCGCAATGAAGCGATCAAACACGCTGTGATGGCTGGGTTAGGGCTCGGCATCGTGTCGGTGCATACGCTGGATATGGAATTCAAACTGGGACGGCTAACGGTGCTAAACGTTGAAGGCTTCCCCATCCTCAAGGAGTGGTACGTCGTGCATCGGGAAGGCAAGCGCTTTTCTGCTGCGGCCCAAGCGTTTAAGGAATTCGTGTTGACCGAGGGACGAAAGCTCATCACCATCCCCCAGCCCAGCCCTCTCCCAAAAAACAAACGGAGCTAGCGCTGGCTGCGGTCTTTCAAATAGCCCTGTGGGTAACCGCACACACTCGTTAAATGTCAGCTTTTAAATTTGACCAGGCGGCTGACCTGGATGTCGGAAATAAACACTACGCCCGTGTGCTTGTTGAAGAAGGGCGAGAAGCCTTCCAGAATCGGCTCAACCAGTTCGCCGGGAATGGCGACGATGATCATAATAAGCACAGCATCTTCGTTAAACATCAGATGTCCTTCGTGGAAGCCATGGCGGCCCTTGCCAGATAGATTGCCCACAATGGTATAACCGGTGACGCCGGCGCGGTCGAGCAGATCGGTTGCGAATTCCTGGTGCGCGCCTTCGATAATGATTTCAAGTTTTTTGACGGGGCTCAGGTTGAGGTTGTTCATGCGATAGGTTCCTTGGTTGTATGGGGGGAACTGTCCAGGAGGCGCATTGGCTGCTGCTGCCAGTTGTCCTGCTGGAAGACATAATAGTCCCGCGTTTCGGGGTCAACGATAGCCATGCGAACCCATCCGTGGTAAACCAGATTCTTCACCGCACGCACGGCTTCCACCGCCCTTTTTGCGTGCGCTAGCGGCGCTTCAATCACAACCAACAATCGAAGCGGCTCATGGTAGGGCAATCCATCCCGGAGCACCGTTTGCGCGGGGAGGCCGGTACGTAGGTCGGATAGGTTGCCCGTCATGATGCCAAAGCGGCCGGCCACGTTGTGATAGACCTTGCTGCCGCTACCGTAATGCACGTTGTCGACTGCGGAAAAGTAATGCTCCATGTTGATCCACTGTCCCACCACGACCGGGCCCGCCAGAATATTTTCCAGCAAGCGGCCCTTGGCATCGCATTTATAGTCATAGGAGTGCAGAAAGGCCCGGGCGTCGAGATCAAGATGTTCGGTGATCCAGCGACGGCCGATAATGAATGCAGCATTACGCGAGAGTCCCCATTCGGGCCGTACCTGCGACCAATCCATCGCATTACGCCAGGCGTTGCGATAAGCGCTAGCTGGTGCTGCATTACTGGAAGTCGGCTCAAGGGTGGGTAAACGTTCGGCAGCACACAAACGCGAGGCGGCTTTGAGTCCGTTGAACAATCGCTCGACATAGACCAAGTGGCTCGGCGGCAATAGATCGAGATCGTAGGCTCGCAATTCATCGGTGGTGGTGTTATGGAAGGCGGGAATGAACCAGGCGTCGTCCGCAATTTCGATCCCCTTCGCCCGCAGGCGCTCACGAACGGCCGGTTTGTTGGCGATTTGCGATAGCACCCGCGCGTTAATGATGCCGTGGTTACCGCCGCACGCGCCGCAGTCGAGCGCCGACTCGTACGGATTGTTTTCCGAAGTGCTGCCATGCCCGGTCAGCAGCACAAAGCGGGAAAACCCTTTGGTTAAACCGATCGAACGCAGCGCTTGACTAACGAAGTGGACCTGCTCGTCGAGGGTGAAGCCGATACGGCCGAGGCGTTCAAGCTGGATTTGCGCGTAGCCGCGGTTGACGCGATAAAACTGCCGTAGCCGTTCGGTAAATTGCTGTTCCGCTTGCGGGTCCAGCTTGAAATGTCCGCCAAATTCCGTCGGTCCTTCCCGATGCCCCAGCGCTGTCTCGCGTAACTCGCGAATCATTTCATCCGTCACGCGCTCGCGTTCGATTTTGAGTTCGCGGCCAACCGCCTTCACAATCATCGCGCGCTGCAAAGAGCGAATAATTGAGTCAGCCTGCTCCCGCGTCAGCTTGTCGAGCAGTAGACGGCTACCCGGTTTCTCAGGGTGCAGGCGCTGGCGCCAGCGGTTGTAGGCCAACGGTGCAAAGGTCTTGCCAAACATATCCAGGCCGAACAGAAGGCCTATTGCTTCTACCGTCATGAATGGCGAGAGGACCGAAGCTTTTAGCTCATGAAAGACTTCCTCGAGCACAGAAATGAAGTCTTCCTCCCCGGCCGGTCGGCTCAGCGTGAGTTCGAGAACGACGTTCTTGGGCGTAACGACTACCGGGCACAGATACGTCTCGCTGCCTTTATCCACCCCGATAAAACTGACCGGAATACCAAAAAAGCCGGCTATGCCAAGGGTTTGGTAATCGCCTACTTTCTCTAGATTTCGGCGGATCCGCTCCGAGCGCACATCGATGCAAAACATCATCTGCGCAAACGGGCGTTTTTCTCGCGCTGGCGTTGGGCCCAGGTTTAGGCCATTCAGCAAGCCATTCATATGCTGCGCCTCATGGGCGTTCAGCCAGAGCTGGCCCTCTTCGTTTTCGAATTGGGACAGCAGTGCGAGAAGCTCGCTGATGGCCTTGGGCCACAGCCGCAACAATTTTTCGGCCTGCCCGGCCCGTTCGGCGAGTTGGCGCAGGCCGGATGCCCAGCGCTGCGCTTCGTGCTCGCGCTTGCGCGAGAGGTATTCGGGCATCAAGCGGTTAAGGCGGGTTTTACCGCGGCTTGAAATCGCGTCTTCCACTGCATGCGCCATGACTGGCAACACCCGGCCCCGGTGAAACTCAACGCGTAGATACGCTTCTTCCGGGCTTTTTTCGAGGAAGCGCATCAGCGAACTCGCGCTGGCTGGGGTTTTTGTCCGGTGCGCATGTTCGCGCAGCAAGGCCAGGCCCAGCACCAGACGAATGGCAAGATAATCAACCAGATCTGCCGGATAAGTCTGGCTCCAATAGTAATGCTTCGCGCCGGCCCGCCAGCGAATGAAGCCAGTCCAGCCATGCAGCCGGGTAAGCTCGTGGGTGAAATAATCCATCCAGTCGGCTTCCGGCACCTCAAGCTCGCTCATCACGTAGCTGATAATGCCTTCGGGGCTGTCGTCCACTGCGAGGATTTGCTTGATATGCAAGCCGCGTATAAAGAGTCGCAGGTTACGTCTGGCCAATGCCGCCCATGCTGCGAACAGGCCGTTTTCCCGGCCGGGCATTTGCCATACAGACTGACCCTCATCAAAAAAATCTAGGCAGCTTTTGATCACCAATTCGTCAAGGATGGCGCCGATTTCCGTGCCAAAAAGCGCATCGACGCCGGTATACACGGGGCAACTGCTGGGTAGGTCGGCTTTTATAAACGAGGCAATCGTTGCAACGCTGAACTCGCGAGGCTCCAACGCGCCGCGGGAGAGCGTCGCGTGAACATCCTGCCCATCGGCGAGTTTCAGGACTGGCGCAAAGGGCTCACTGACCTCGGTTAACAAGGTCATCAGCAGCCGATGAAGGTCGAGGTCGGCGATCGCGGACCGAGCAGAAACGAAGCGCTCAACCTCCTCGGACAGTCTGGCGACTTCGACCTTGCCGCTGCTGAGAAACTGTTGGTAAGTCGAGCGTGGAAGATAGCCACGAGCATGGAAAAGCCGTTCGCCCTCGCGGACGGCTTGTGAGAACGGGAGATGCTCCAGCCCGTAGAGCGGATTGTGGTGAATGAAAGTCCGCATCGGCCAAAAAAAGGGAATAGGCTCCCCGGCCACATGGACCATCGCGCGGATTTGGAGCTGCCTGCCGAGTGCCAGCGTCATAAGCCGCCTCCCGTCAAATACAGGCCTGCGATGACTAATACGCAGAGCACACTTGTATAGCCCCAGGTTGACAGCCTGCCGATATCTGTGATCGAGGTCGGCTCGGCCGCCCCGACAACAAAACCTTGCAGAAGCCGTGTCGCCCCCCAGCCCCAGACCAGCCAAATCACCAAGACAGCCAGGTCGGCCGACGAGCTCATTCGCGGCAGAAGATTGAGCAGCGCGAAAAAGCCGGGGAACGGCGGCGTGGCGACGGCAGCCAGCAGGGTCACGACCAGCACAGCCGACAAGCGCGGCAACAGGGTGGACAACCCGCCGGGCAGTCCCGCATAAGCCGCGCCAAAGCGGTCAATCAGAGGTTTGGTGAGCAATGCGAGCAATGCTGCGGGCAGGCTGAACCAGAACGCGAACAGGTGGAGACTTTGGGTGGGCGCACCGCCTTGCGCCAGCCCCCAAGTCAGAGGCAACACGGAAGTCGCCAAAAAGCCGGCCCACAAGCCCAGATCACGGACAGTGAGCAGCCGCAGCGCATAAAGGGCTGAGGTGGCTAATGCCCACGGCACGACAAAGGCGGGAATTTTCGGATCGGTGAAAGTTAATACTGCTACGCCTATCTGCGGCCACGCGAGCAATAAGGCAAAGCGCGCGACCGGCCAGCGCAGGCGAAATAGAATCAGGTTCAGTAGCATACTGAACGGGAACAATGGCAGAAACAGCGCGGCGACTAAAGCGTAAATCATTTCAAACCCATCTTAACCACACGTTCAACCGTTTCGAAAAACGAAGCACCAGGTCGGTGAGCCAGGCATACACATCCGACACATAGAATTCGCGCGAGATCAGCGAGTAAAACGCCAGTCGGATCGCCGACCCGCTGCCCTCGGCCCGCCCCTGATTAGCACTCGTGTAGTAAGCCGCCATCCAACCCAACACGATGGACCCCGTCACAACCCCGACCAGAATGTCGAACGTCGCACGTGGAATGCTCGCCGCAGCATAGATTTGATGGCTTAGATTCCGATCCGGGTACAAGAACTGCCCAAAGGCATGTTCGATGAAGGTGTAGCCGGCCACCACGATGATGAGCGACAGGATAATCATCGCCAGTAAGCGCCACGGTTTTTCGGCGCGCAACCGGTAGGTTGCAAATAACAACTGGGCACCGGTAACCCATCCAAAGAACAGCAAGATGATTCCGCCTTGCTGGCCGATGAAATCGCCTTCGACCAATAGGTGAGAAAGCCCCAAAATAGCGAATGGAACAATCACAGTAATCGCCGCCGCGACCACCCAGGGCAAGCGCGAAATGGCCGGTTTGCGTTCCACTACAAAGGTATACACGTCATCCTGCGGAACGCCGTCATGTCTGCGCGCATTGCCGATCACACTTCCGGCACTCAGGAACAAAGTGCCTTTAAACAGCCCATGGGCGATCAGGTGATAAATGGCAAGCGAGAAGGCGCCCACCCCACATTCGAGAAACATAAAACCCATCTGGCCCATGGTCGAATAACCCAGCGATTTCTTAATATCGTTTTGGGTCAGCATCAAGGCTGAGCCGAGCACAGCAGTCACCAGTCCGACCGTGAAAATTACGTGTAACACTACGCTGGTGTGCACAAACACCGGGGCAAAGCGGTTGATGAGAAAGCCGCCGGCATTGACGATGCCCGCGTGCATCAAAGCTGAAACAGGGGTGGGTCCCTCCATCGTATAAGGGAGCCAGGTATGCAGCGGGAACTGAGCCGAACGAGCGAAGGCGGCGAGTGCCACAAGCAGGCCGACAGTCGTCGCTAACGGCAGGCCAAACACGGTTTGCGTATCGGGGGCAGCACCGAGGCGCTCAAACAGGACGGGAAGAGAAACAGTGCCATAGGCCTGGTAGAGGAGCACCGCTGCCATCACCAGAGGGAGATCCCCGAGCCGATAAGTCAGGAAGGTCCAGAACGCGTAACGTTGCGCTGCCGGGCGCGTCAAATCATGCCCGAGCAAGAAGTAAAGCAGCACGCCGATCAAATGCCAGGCGACAAGCAAAGTGACCAGATCTCCGGCAGAGATCATCAACAATATCGAAGCCGTCATCAGGTCGAGCAGCGCGAAGAACCGGCCATAGCCGGGCTCTTCGGCCATGTATCGAACTGAATACACATGCACTACCAGACTGATGCCAGCAACGACTAGCGCCATAATGCTGGAAAGTGGATCGAGGTACAGGCTGCCCCACGGCAGCCCCAACGACAGCCAGCGCGGTTGCGGCTGACCGAGATACAGCGCAAGTGATGCCGCTGCGAACAGCAAGGTAAGCACGCCAAAGCTGACGCTCAGGCGCGCCAGCGTCCGCCGGGGACTACCGGCAAGCAGCGTAATCAACAAGGCCGAAAGTAACGGCATCGCCGGAAGCAACATTATTAGCTTGAGCACCGCGTCACATTCCTTATCAGTACGGGATTCACCAATAAGCTAACATCAGCCAAAACTGATTGGCGGTGCGTCCAGCGCAGTCTGTGCGCTGGCGCATATTGGGTAGCGATCCAGGTTTAATCGTACAAGAAGTAAACCATAAGCAACAGTGAAAAAATTTTATCCGAATCATACATAAACGCATATGATTTACAGAAGCAAATCTAGCAAACAGGCTGTCGCATAGCTACTAGCTGAGCCAATATAAACAAGGCTTGCGAAATCGCAAAAACAGGGGGCACCTTGACTGTAGTAAATAACAGCTAGCTCAAGGCAGATCAAACCTTCAATTCCGGCGGCAGATGCGGCGCGATGACTTGCAGCATCTGCGAGAAGATTTTGGGATTGGCGGCGACGATGTTGCCGGAATCGAGAAAGCCTTCGTTGCCGACAAAATTGCCGACCAGGCCGCCGGCTTCTTGCACCAGCAAACTGCCGGCGGCAAGGTCCCAGGGTTTCAGGTGCATTTCCCAGAAACCGTCGTAGCGGCCACAGGCCACATACGCCAGATCAAGGGCGGCAGAGCCGGGGCGGCGTAGGCCCGAGGTGGCGCGCATCATGTCGCGGAACATGTTGGTATAGGCTTCGACAAAGCTGAAATCGCGAAACGGAAAGCCGGTGCCGATCAGGCATTCTTCGAGCCGGGTACGTTTGGTGACGCGCAGGCGGCGGTCGTTGAAAAATGCGCCGCTGCCGCGGGTGGCGGTGAAGAGTTCGTTGCGCGCGGGGTCGTAAACCACGGCTTGGGTGATTTGCCCTTTGTGCTTCAACGCAATCGACACCGAATATTGTTGCAGGCCGTGCAAAAAATTAGTGGTGCCGTCTAGCGGATCGATTATCCAGGTGTAATCCTCGCTGCCGCCTTGCGAGGAGGGCGTAGCGCCGGATTCCTCTGCTAAGATCGCATGCTTTGGATAGGCGTCGAGCAGCGTTTCGATGATGGCGCGCTCGGCCATTTGATCGACTTCGCTCACGTAGTCGCGATCCTGTTTGCTACGCACGGTGAGTTGGTCGAGATCGAGCGAGGCGCGATTGATGATCGCCCCGGCTTTGCGAGCGGCTTTCACCGCCGTATTAAGCATGGGATGCATGTTAGAGGCACAGGTTTGAAAGAACGAAGCGCGCATTTTACTTGATGACACAGGCTCCCTCGAAACTTCTGGAACATATCCGCATTGTGCTCTCACGCACCAGCCACCCGGGCAACATCGGCGCTGCGGCGCGGGCGATGAAGACGATGGGCTTGTCACAGCTTTATCTGGTAGAGCCCAGCGTGTTCCCGAACAGTCAGGCCGAGGCGATGGCGTCTGGCGCGAGTGATGTGCTGGCGAATGCGGTGGTGTGCGAATCGCTGACGCAAGCTTTGACCGGCACGGTGCTGGCGTTGGGCGTCTCAGCACGGCGGCGCGATATTACGTCCGAAGTGCTGATGCCGCGTGAGGCTGCCTCGCGCTTGCTCGCTGAGGCGCAAGTCGCGCCCGTCGCGTTGGTGTTTGGCAACGAAACCTCCGGGTTGTCGAACGAGGAGTTGGGGTTATGCCAAGGTTTGGTGTCGATTCCTGCGAATCCGGATTACAGCTCGCTCAATCTCGCGGCTGCGGTGCAGGTACTGAGTTATGAAGTGCGGCAAAGCTGGTTAAATCAAACGAGTTGGCCCCAGCCGGAAATCGAAGCGGCGGCTATGGATGAGGTTGAGCGGTTCTATACGCATCTAGAAACCACGCTGATGGAACTGCGATTTTTGAACCCCGGGTCGCCGGGCAAGTTAATGCTAAAGCTGCGGCGCTTGTTTGCGCGTACCCGATTAGCCAAAGAAGAAGTCAACATTCTGCGTGGGATTCTGACAGCCGCAAGCGATGCTGTATCACGCGCGGAAACGCATTTGGAACGCAATCCAAAAATACTTGACTAAAATAGTCGGAATTAGCCGGGCATTTATTAACATGCTGAATAAGATCAGAGAAGAAATTGCCGTGGTGTTTGAGCGCGATCCCGCTGCACGCACAGTGTTCGAGGTCATTACAACCTATCCGGGCTTTCATGCGCTATTGATTCATCGCTTGGCGCATCGTATTTGGCGCGCGGAATTCAAATGGCTGGGACGGTTCATCTCGCATATGGGACGGTGGTTGACCGGGATCGAGATTCATCCCGGTGCCACCATCGGACGCGGTGTGTTCATCGATCACGGCATGGGCGTGGTGATCGGCGAAACAGCTGAGATTGGCGACGGTTGCACGCTATATCACGGTGTAACGCTCGGCGGCACGTCGTGGAATAAAGGTAAACGCCACCCAACCTTAATGCCCGGCGTGGTCATCGGCGCGGGGGCGAAGATTCTAGGCCCGATTACCATCGGGGCAGGTGCCCGGATTGGATCGAATGCGGTCGTAGTGAAAGATGTGCCGGCCAACGCGACCGCGGTAGGTATCCCGGCCCGCATCTTGGATAGCGCCGCCGAAAAGCAGCGTAATCAACAAGCCGAGAAATTAGGGTTTTCGGCTTATGCGATCTCCGCCGATATGAATGACCCGGTGGTGAAAGCAATCCATGGGCTGATCGATCACTCCGCCCATATCGACCAGCGGCTCGACCTGATACTGGCGCAACTCAATAAAATGGGCGCGAACATGCCGAAGGATCAAGGCCATGACGACTTTGACCCGGGGTATTTAAATAAAATAGTTGACTAGAATAGTCGGATAAGTAATAGTTGACTAAATTGCTAGGTTATTTTATATTTCGGTCAAAATTACGGAGCGCTTATGAGACTGACAACCAAAGGTCGTTTTGCCGTGACGGCCATGCTGGACTTGGCTTTGCGGGGCGGTAAAGGGCCGGTGACCTTGGCTGGCATTAGTGAACGGCAGGATATATCCCTGTCGTATTTGGAGCAGTTATTTAGCCGTTTACGTCGCCATGAATTAGTCGAAAGCGTCCGTGGTCCGGGTGGCGGCTATTACTTGGCCAGGAAGCTAGAGAAGGTTAGCGTAGCGGACATTATCCGTGCCGTTGACGAGCCAATCGACGCAACCCAGTGCGCTGGCAAAGAAAACTGTCGTGATGAACACCGTTGCCTCACGCATGACTTGTGGGTGGGCTTAAACACCCATATATATGACTACCTGGACGGAGTGACCTTGGCCACGTTGGTGGCAAAACAAGATGAGTGTGAGAAAAAAATCATGCAAGACCGTCGTGTTTCCAAAATGACTGTAGTTGCTGGAACGATATAAGGCCCCGATATGAAGACGATATACCTCGATTACTCTGCAACCACCCCGGTAGACCCGCGGGTAGCTGCCAAAATGATTCCGTATTTAACCGAACACTATGGCAATGCCGCCTCGCGTTCACACCCTTATGGCTGGGAAGCCGAAAAGGCGGTTGAAGAAGCACGCGGTCACATAGCCGCTTTAGTCGGCGCTGATGCGAAAGAGATCGTGTTCACGTCGGGTGCAACCGAATCGATCAACCTTGCGATCAAAGGCGCGGCGAATTTTTATGCCGGCACCAAGGGCAAGCACATCATTACCGTGCGCACCGAGCACAAAGCCACGCTGGATACCGTTCGCGAGATGGAGCGCCAGGGCTTTGAAGCGACGTATCTGAACGTGAAAGACGACGGCCTGATCGATATCGACGTGTTTCGCGCGGCCATCCGCCCGGATACCGTGCTGGTGTCGGTGTTGCTGGTGAATAACGAAATCGGCGTAATTCAGGACATCGAAGCGATCGGCACTCTCTGTCGCGAAAAGGGCATTATTTTCCACGTTGACGCGGCGCAGGCCACTGGCAAGATGCCGATCAATCTGGCGAAACTGCCGGTAGATTTGATGTCGTTTTCGGCGCATAAAACCTATGGCCCAAAAGGCATCGGCGCGCTGTACGTGCAGCGCAAGCCGCGCGTGCGACTGGAAGCGCAAATGCACGGCGGCGGTCACGAGCGCGGCATGCGCTCCGGCACGCTGGCGACGCACCAGATAGTCGGCATGGGCGAAGCCTTTCGCATCGCCAAGGAAGAAATGGCTGCCGAAAACGAGCGCATTCGCATGTTGCGCGACCGCTTGTATGCGGGTTTCTCGGATATGGAAGAAGTGCATTTGAACGGCGACATGGAGCGGCGCGTGCCGCATAACCTGAACGTCAGCTTTAATTTTGTCGAAGGCGAATCACTGATCATGGCGATCAAGGATCTGGCCGTGTCATCGGGTTCGGCGTGTACTTCGGCGAGCCTTGAGCCATCTTATGTGTTGCGCGCACTCGGCCGCAGCGACGAATTGGCACACAGCTCGATTCGTTTTTCGATCGGCCGCTTTACCACTGAAGCCGAAATCGACTACGCGATCAAACTGTTGCATGACAAGATCGATAAGTTGCGCGAACTGTCTCCACTGTGGGAGATGTTCAAGGAAGGTGTGGATTTGAATACCGTGCAGTGGGCTGCACATTAATTTAGGAGAGTGTCATGTCTTATAGCGAAAAAGTACTCGACCATTACGAAAATCCCCGCAACGTTGGTTCGTTCACCACTGGCGATGACGACATCGGCACCGGCATGGTCGGCGCGCCTGCCTGCGGCGACGTGATGAAGCTGCAGATCAAGGTTGGCAAGGATGGTCTGATTGAAGATGCCAAATTCAAGACCTACGGCTGCGGCTCCGCGATTGCGTCGTCGTCACTGGTGACCGAATGGGTCAAGGGCAAAACACTCGACCAGGCGATGGAAATCAAGAACACCGCCATCGCAGAAGAGCTGGCGCTGCCACCCGTCAAAATCCACTGCTCGATCCTGGCAGAGGATGCGATCAAGGCCGCGGTAGCGGACTACAAGCAGAAACACGGAGTCTGAAATGGCCGTCACGCTTTCCGAGCGCGCAGCGCAACACGTCAGTACCTTCCTCGCCAAACGCGGCAAGGGCGTGGGCCTGAAGTTGGGGGTGCGCACAACCGGTTGTTCCGGGATGGCGTACAAGCTCGAATTTGCCGATGAGCCGCCAGCTGGCGACGAAGTATTCCAGAGCCATGGGGTGACCGTGTTCGTCGATCCTAAGAGTTTGGCGTATATCGATGGCACCGAGCTTGATTACACGCGCGAAGGTTTGAACGAAGGCTTCCGGTTCAATAACCCGAACGTCAAAAACGAGTGCGGTTGCGGCGAGTCGTTTAACGTTTGACGGCAATGGCGGGGTTAGGGACAGATCTGATGTAGCTCCTGCCAAACGTCCTCGCTTCTGTATCTCATGGATTTCTCCCAAACGTATTTTGAGCTCTTCGAACTTCCTGCAACTTACGCGCTGGATCGTGAACGGCTGGACAGCGCTTATCGTGAGTTGCAAAACAAAGTTCATCCTGACAAGTTTGCATCCAAATCCGAAGCGGAGCAGCGCGTGGCGATGCAATGGGCGACCAAGGTGAATGAGGCGTATCAGACCTTGAAACAACCCATTTCGCGTGGTGTATATATGCTGCATCTGCAAGGTATCGATCCGCTGGCTGCGCACAACACGTCGATTGCGCCCGCCTTTTTGATGCAGCAGATGGAATGGCGCGAAGCCATCAGCGAAGCCCGCGACGCCAAAGACACGGCGGCACTGGATCAATTGCAGGCAGAACTGAATAAAGCGTATCGCGCGGCGGATAACGAACTCGCGGCCTTGCTCGATGTGGATAAAAACCCCGAAGCAGCCACCGAATCGGTGCGCAAGCTGAAATTCATGGATAAGTTAATTGCTGAAGTCGGCGATGCGTATGAAATTTGTGAGACTTAAAAGCGATGAGTGAAGAGAGTCTGGCGGATGCAGAATTCACGGCGCTGGCGGATGCCTTTGTCGCGCTGGCCAACGCCCGCAGTAGCGAAGCGGGAAGTGTCAAAGTAGGTGCGGCGATGCTGTTTGCAGCGACTCGTTTTAATGCGTGCCTGGTCGCATCCCGCACGCGAGATGTTGAAGAACTAAAGTCCGACCGGCCGATTGCGCTACAGCATTTTTCCGAACAGCACAGCGCGATGCTGACCGAAAATTTGAATGACTACGAAAATAATTACGCAAGCTATATCGCCCAGTCGCGCAAAGCCTAGCGATCAGTTCTTAGCGACAAACGATACAACAACGAACCGCACACATGGCCCTTCTGCAAATTTCCGAACCCGGCATGTCTACCGCACCGCACCAACATCGACTGGCAGTGGGCATCGATCTGGGCACGACCAATTCGCTGGTCGCCACGGTGCGCTCTGGCCTCGCCGTGGTGCTGGACGATGCAGATGGGCGCGCGCTGTTGCCGTCGGTGGTGCGATATCACTCAAACGGAGAAGTCGATGTCGGGCACTGCGCGCAGGCAGCGCTTAACAGCGATCCGCACAACACGATTGTCTCGGTTAAGCGTTTTATGGGGCGCGATCTGGCGGATCTTGCTGACGCGGCCAGCATGCCGTATCGTTTCGTCGATGCGCCCGGCATGGTGCAAATCAAAACCGCAGCCGGGGTCAAAAGCCCGGTTGAAGTGTCGGCTGAAATTCTGAAACAATTACGGGTTCGCGCTGAAGCGGCGTTAGGCGGCGAACTGGTCGGTGCAGTGATTACGGTGCCCGCGTACTTTGACGATGCGCAGCGCCAAGCCACCAAAGACGCGGCCAAAATTGCCGGGCTAAACGTGTTGCGGTTGTTGAATGAGCCTACCGCGGCGGCGATTGCGTATGGCCTGGATAACGCTTCCGAAGGCATTTACGCGGTTTACGATCTGGGCGGTGGCACGTTTGATATCTCCATTTTAAAGTTGTCAAAGGGCGTGTTCGAAGTGCTCGCGACTAACGGCAATTCCGCGTTGGGCGGCGACGACTTCGACCAGCGTGTGTTCTGCTGGATCGCTGAAAAAGGCCGCTTCGCACCGCTGTCGGCTGGCGACACCCGCTTATTATTGACCAAGGCGCGCGACGCGAAAGAAGCGCTGACCGAGCATTCTGAAGTGCGCGTCACCGCCGTATTATCGACCGGTGAATGGATCGACGCGACGCTAACAATGGCCGACTTTAATGCGCTAACCGCGGGCCTCGTGAACAAGACGCTCGCGCCCACGCGCAAGGCGTTGCGGGATGCGGGACTCACCATCGAAGAAGTCAAAGGCGTCGTGATGGTCGGCGGTTCCACCCGCATGCCTTGCGTGCGCCATGCAGTCGCCGATTTCTTCAAGCAGACGCCGCTGACTAATCTGGATCCCGACAAGGTGGTAGCGCTAGGCGCGGCCTCGCAAGCCGATGTGTTGGCGGGCAATCGCGGCGGCGATGAGTGGTTGTTGCTTGATGTGATTCCGTTGTCGCTCGGATTGGAGACGATGGGTGGCTTAACCGAAAAAATCATCCCACGCAATTCCACGATTCCCACCGCGCGCGCGCAAGACTTCACCACATTTAAAGACGGCCAGACCGCAATGAGTGTGCACGTCGTGCAGGGCGAGCGCGAATTAGTGGCTGATTGCCGTTCACTCGCGCGTTTTGAGCTACGCGGTATTCCGCCGATGGTCGCAGGCGCGGCGCGCATCCGCGTGACGTTTCAGGTCGATGCAGATGGACTACTGTCGGTCTCGGCACGCGAGCAAAGTAAAGGCATTGAAGCCAGCGTGCAGGTCAAACCTTCGTATGGTCTCGGGGACGACGACATTACCCGCATGTTGAAAGACGCAAATACTTACGCGAAGCATGATATGCAGGCACGTGCGCTCAATGAGCATATTGTCGATGCCCGTGGCCTGATTGAAGCAACCCGTGCCGCCTTGAACGAAGATGTTGATCTACTCCAGGCGCAGGAGCGTAGCGCGATCGAGCAGGGCATCGCCACGCTGGAAAATCTGCTCAGCGGCGCCGACCATCTGGCGATCAAGCGTGCGACTGAAGCCTTGAACGAAGCCAGCACCGAGTTCGCGCAGCGCCGTATGGATCAAAGCGTGCGGCGTGCGTTAACCGGCCAAAAGCTCGAAGCGCTAGGCAGTTGAACAATGCACACACCGACATCTCGATAACTTTCCCTGCAGCATAACGGCCGAAAACCATGCCCCAACTTATCGTGCTACCCCATGTAGAACTCTGTCCCGATGGCATCGTCATCGAAGCTAAAACGGGCGAGACCATTTGCGATACCTTGCTCGCCAACGGTGTCGAAATCGAACACGCCTGTGAGAAATCATGCGCCTGCACTACTTGCCACGTAGTGGTACGCGAAGGGTTTAACACCTTAAAGGCTTCTAGCGAAGACGAGGATGACCTGCTCGACAAAGCCTGGGGTCTCGAGCCACAATCTCGGCTCTCGTGCCAGGCACGGGTGGCTGATTCCAATCTGGTCATCGAAATTCCCAAGTACACCATCAATATGGTCAAAGAAGGTCATTAAATGAAATGGACTGACACGCTCGATATCGCGATCGAGCTTTCCGAAGCACACCCCGAAATCGATCCACAAACCATACGTTTTACCGATTTGCATCGTTGGGTAATGGAGCTGCCAGACTTCGACGACGACGCCGAGCACTCCGGCGAAAAAATTTTGGAAGCGATCCAGATGGCCTGGATCGATGAAATGAGCTGATCTACAACACCCAAGATTTATCGCACGCATCGTGTAGCTCTCGAACGGCAAAGCCTGCAAGCCTTCGTGCTAAACTGGCACGAAATTTGAGGCGGAGATGGCCGAGGAATCTGATCTTTCCCATACCGAACCGGCAAGCCCGCGTCGCCTGCAACAGGCGCGCAGCCAGGGCGATGTAGCGCGTTCTGCTGAACTCACAGCGTGGGTAGTGTTATTGTCGGCATTAGTGGCCCTCATTGGGCTGGCTCCACGAATTTTTAATGCGCTCTCCCTCAATTTGCAAACTGCGCTGCGGTCCGCCGCACAGCCTTTTCCCGCCCATCCATTCGATTCATTGCTCTCGCTCGGCGCAGTTTTGCTGCCGTTGCTGGCATTGATTTTTGTTGCGCTGCTGATCGCGCCGCTGTTCTTGTCAGGCTGGGTATTTTCTCCCGGCGCAGTCAGCTTCAATGCGCTGCGGCTAAATCCTTTGGCCAAAATTAAACGCTTGTTTACAGTCGAAGCGTTATTCATCGCGATTAAAACCCTGATCAAGTTTGCGTTGGTTGGCATGGCGTGCTGGTTCACGCTATCGAGCGAGTGGAGCAGACTTTTTGCGTTGCCTGGCGCTGACCCCGCACAAGCATTGAGCGCCGCTGCAGGCTTGTTGATGAAGGGTTTACTCACGGTAGTCGGCATGCTCACAGTGATTGCTGTGCTGGATACAGGCTGGAACTGGTGGCGATATCGGACGCGCCATGCCATGACTTGGCAAGAAGTGTTGGCCGAAGCTCAGGAGTCAGAAGGCAGTCCAGAAATGCGTGCACGCATGCGAGGACGGCAGCAATCCGCAGCGGCGCAATCATCTACTGTCCCCCTCCCGCTTTCGGGAGAGGGGGTAAACGCTGAGCCCAAGGCGGTTGACGAATGAGCGCGCAGGGCGTGATGGTGATGGGTCAGCCATTAAAACGGCTTGCGGCACCGATACTGGTGCTGCTGATTCTCGCCATGATGGTATTGCCATTGCCGACCTGGATGCTCGATGTGTTGTTCACGCTCAATATCGCGCTGGCGATGATTGTGCTGCTGGTGAGTTTGAACGCGCGGCGTCCATTGGATTTTTCGGTGTTTCCCACAGTATTGTTGCTGACGACCTTGTTGCGGTTGTCACTTAACGTCGCGTCCACCCGCATTGTGTTGCTGCAAGGGCATACCAGCCCGGATGCGGCCGGCAAGGTAATTGAATCCTTCGGCAATTTTTTGGTGGGCGGCAATTACACCGTCGGTTTGGTGGTATTTCTGATTCTGGTCATTATCAACTTCGTCGTGATTACGAAAGGTGCGGGGCGCATTGCCGAGGTCGCTGCGCGTTTTACGCTCGACTCGATGCCGGGCAAACAACTTGCGGTGGATGCCGATTTAAACGCGGGCTTCATCACTGAAACCGAGGCGCGGCTGCGTCGCACCGACATCGGGCGCGAAGCCGATTTTTATGGTGCGATGGACGGTGCCTCCAAGTTTGTGCGCGGCGACGCGGTAGCCGGCATCATTATTTTGATCGTCAATCTCATCGGCGGCGTCGCGATAGGTTTCTTTCAACACGGTATGGGGCTTAGCGCGGCGATGAGCCGTTATGGCTTGTTGACGGTGGGCGACGGTTTGGTGGCGCAAATCCCCGCGCTAGTGATTTCTACCGCGGCAGCTATCGTCGTGAGCCGCGCGTCGGGCGAGCAGGATCTATCGCATGAGTTTTCCACGCAAATATTTGGGCGGCCGCAAACGCTCTACATCTCAGCTTCAGTGTTAGCAGTGCTGGGCGTTATTCCCGGCACACCGCACCTGGCATTCCTGACTATTGCCGCCGTGCTAACCGCTGCGGCCTATACGATTGAGCAAGGTCAACGCGCGCAGCTGGATCGCATCGACCCCCCTGAAGTCGAGGACGAGCCCCCCGCTGAATTAACCTGGGGCGACATCCCCCCAGTGGACATGCTGGCGCTGGAAGTGGGCTATCGTCTGATTCCGCTGGTGGACCGCAATCAGGGTGGCGCGGCGTTGATGCGCATTACCGAAGCGCGCCGCCGTTTTGCGACCGACATGGGTTTGGTTGTTCCGCTGATTCGGGTGCGCGACAACCTGGTGCTCAAACCCAACAGCTACCGTATCACCTTGAAAGGCGTGGAAATGGCACGCGGTGACGCGCATGCCGGGCGCGTACTCGCGGTAGATACTGGCGAAGTATTGGGACGGCTCGAAGGCGAACCCGGCACCGATCCGCTTACCGGGCATAGTGGGGTCTGGCTCGACAGTAGTCGCGTAGACGAAGCCGAAATCCGCGGCTTTAGGGTGCTGGAGTCAGCTGAGTTAATGGCGCGCCAGGTCGAAGCCGTGTTTCGGCAACACGCCGCAGAACTCTTGGGCCGGTCAGAAGTGCAGCAACTATTGCAAACGCTGGAACGCACCACGCCGGGTTTGACCGCCGACGTCACGCCGAGATATTTACCGCTCACCAGCGTCCAAACCGTGCTGCAGCATTTGATTGAAGAAGGTGTATCGATCAGGGATGCGCGCACGATATTTGAGGCATTGGCCGCACGAGCGCCACAAACGCAGGTGATCGAAGAGCTGGTCGAAACGGTGCGAGCCGCATTGGGCCGCAGCATTGTTGATCGCTTGTTTGAAGGCGCTGAAACTTTGCACGTCATCGGGCTAGACGCGGAAGCCGAAACCCGGCTGCTGCACGAAATGGGCGATGAAGGCGAGGCCTTGCTCACCCCCGCCACACTGGACGCATTGACGCTGGCGACCGAGCGGGCAATCCTAGAACAGGACGACGCGGGTTACCCGATTGTCGCGCTGACGTCACCCGGGATGCGCCCGATACTGTCGCGATTGTTACGGCGCGGGTTGCCGCGTTTGGCGATTATTTCGTACGCCGAAATCCCCGCCGACAAAATGGTTCAGGTCAGCACCATCTTGACAATCGGAGGGCCCGCATGAGCGTCCGCGCATTCGTGGCCGCCAATGCCCGCGAAGCCCTTATGCGCATACGGCAAGAGCTGGGCGAGGATGCCGTGGTTTTGTCATCGCGCGAACATCCCGCCGGGGTCGAGATATTGGCGAGTCCCTATGCGGAACTTGTGCTGCACGACCCCGCACCCCAACCCGCCGAGACTGCAAATGGCTCGCGCATCCTGAAAGAAATTGCCCATTTACGCAGCTTGCTGCAAAACCAGTTAGCGGGGTTTGCGTGGGGCGCCAGTCGGCGTCGCGACCCGCCCCGTGTTGCATTATTACAAAGTTTATTTGCTGCCGGATTTGGTAGCGTGCTGGCACGTATGCTGGCGTCGCGACTGCCGCGAGGTTTGGGATTAGAGGCGGCGCACGCCTGGTTGCGGCAAGTGCTGATTCGCAATCTGGCGGTCATTCCTCGTGCCGAAGATTTGATTGCGCAGGGCGGCATGTTGGCATTAGTTGGCCCCACCGGCGCGGGTAAAACTACGACGCTTGCCAAATTGGCTGAGCGCGGCGTGCGATTATTCGGTGCAGAAAATATCGCGCTGGTATGCGGCGATGCTTACCGCGTCGGCGCAGCTACCCAGCTAGGCATTTATGCCGACTTGCTCGGCATCCAGTTGCACACCATCAAGGACGATAGCGGATATGCGGCACTGCTGCAGCAACTTGCGCATAAACGTCTGGTGTTGATCGACACCGCTGGATTCAATCCTCAAGACCCCCGTGTGGCGCAAATGCAAACGCTTGATGCGTTGGGCGTGCGGCGCATAGTCGTGCTGGCAGCTAACGTACAAAGTGGCGCCATCGAAAATGTGATGGCTGCATATCGCCCGGGCGCGGCGGCCTGTATTCTGAGTAAATGGGACGAGAGCCCGCAGCCCGGCGCCGCGTTGGACAGCCTGATTCGTCATCGCCTGCCGTTGGCCTATATTTCCAGCGGGCAACGGGTACCCGAGGATTTATACCCGCCGCATGCTGCGTATCTGATAGACCGTGCGCTAAAAGGGGGGCTGATCGCCACGCCGTATGCATTGCAAGAGGCGGACTGGCCACTTTTTGCAGGTGTCGATGCCGAACGTGAGACACGTCGTGCCGGCTGACCAGGCTGCTGGTTTGCGGAGAACACAGACCCGCTGTGGCGCTCAGGTTGTCACCGTGTTCACCACGCAACGCAATCTGGCTGCGCGTTTGGCCCGCGCACTTCAAAACGCCGCCAACCGAATTTTGCTGATAAGCGGTGCCGCCCGCCCTGTGCAGGCACTCAGACCGCAATCCATTTTTGGTTGGGAACAACAAGTCGCGCGCCAATGTTTACAGCCGATTTCAGTGGAAGGCATCCCAACGCTTAATGCACCTGGTGCGCGGGCAGGCGAGGCGGCATTGGTACAAACCAGCGCGGATTACGACTATGCGTTATTCGACTGTGCGTACCCCGAAGATGAAGCCCTCTCGCTCGACCCCCGTACTCCACAAACGCTTGTCGTTGATGTGAGTTCCCATCAGCCAGAAGCACTCTGCAAGGTTTATGCGCTCCTTAAAACCTTGCATCAACACAACCTGAACTGGCGCGTCATTCTCTGTGGCGAGCCCGCCTTGTGCGACCGGATTATTGCTGCAACCCACTATTTCATATCCGCTCAATCCAATTGGCTGGAAGTTGCAAACGTGGAAGCAGATGCCCACTTGACCGCGCTTGCGGCTAGAATCTCGGCAGCAGAAGTGAGTACCGACCGGTGTTTCAATAAAAATATAGGAGGAGAGTGCGCGTAATATGGTTAAAGCAAAACCGATCACATTGGATGAGCAGGTCAAGAAATATACGCCTCTGGTGAAGCGCATCGCTTATCACATGATGGCCCGCTTGCCAGCCAGCGTAGAGGTAGACGATCTGATTCAAGTCGGGTTGATTGGATTACTAGATGCGGTATCGCGATTCGACGGGACACAAGGCGCGCAGTTTGAATCGTATGCCACCCAGCGTATCCGGGGCTCGATGCTAGATGATTTGCGCGAGGCAGACTGGTTGCCGAGACACGTCCGACAAAAATCACGCAAGATAGAGTCTGCGATACACAAGCTGGAACAACGCCATGGCAAGCCGCCCTCCGAGCAGGAAATTTCTCAGGAGATGGGCATCGCGCTTGACGAATACCAGTCGATGCTGGGCGATGCGAAAGGCTCGCAGCTACTGTATTACGAGGATTTTTCAGACGAAGACAGTGCCAATTTTCTGGAGCGTTATCTAGTCGACGGTGGCAGTGACCCTCTCGCATTACTGGAAGACATAGGCTTCAAACAGAGTTTGATTAGCGCGATCCATGAATTGCCCGAGCGCGAGCGCAATATGATGGGCATGTATTACGAGCAGGACATGAATCTAAAAGAAATCGGCGCAGTGCTAGGGGTATCCGAGTCGCGTGTGTGCCAATTGCATACCCAGGCGGTCGCGCGCTTGCGCTCGCAACTCAAGGTCTGGAAGGAATGAGTTCCAGGTAAGACATACCCTTAATCCAGCAATAAAATATTTTAAGTTTTACCCCTTTGCCGCTTGGCTTACCCTAGTAAGGTTTTGCAAGCTGGTTTATCTCTTTTAACAACAACAGGAATCTTTTATGCGTTTAATTCTTCTCGGCGGCCCCGGTGCGGGCAAGGGCACTCAGGCCAATTACATCAAGGACAAATACAATATCCCGCAGATTTCCACCGGCGACATGCTGCGTGCGCACGTCAAGTCAGGTTCCGAGCTGGGCGTAAAAGCCAAAGCCATTATGGATGCGGGCGGTTTGGTTTCAGACGACATCATCATCGGCATGGTCAAGGAGCGGCTGAAGGATGCAGACTGCCAGAACGGATATTTATTTGATGGTTTTCCGCGCACGATCCCGCAAGCGGATGCAATGAAAGCTGCCGGAGTGGCGATCGATTTCGTGGTTGAGATCGATGTGGCCGATGAAGAAATCATCAAGCGTATGTCGGGCCGTCGCGTGCATGTGGGTTCAGGACGTACTTATCACGTCGTGTTTAATCCTCCTAAAGTGGCCGGCAAGGATGACGCAACCGGTGAAGACCTGATCCAGCGTGACGACGACCATGAAGACACCGTCAAAAAACGCCTGGATATTTATCACGCACAAACCGAGCCACTGGTGAAGTATTACAGCGAGTGGGCAGCCCGAGGCGAGCCGAATGCCCCCCGCTATATCAAAGTGGCAGGCGTGGGTGATGTCGAAGGCATCCGCAACACAATTTTCACCCGGCTGGGCACCTCACTTTAAATGGCGTCCATTCCTGCCATGACCGAGACTGAACGTTGGGTAGTCACCCAGGCGGTCAAGGAACGGTTTGGCAAGGAGGTGCCGATTGAGGATGTCGAAACCGAAATTCGTTTGCATATCGATCATCGCGAATTGACGCTGTGTCCGAGTTTTTATTGGATTGAGCGCGGCTGTCATTTTGTGCTATCCAAAACCGGCGAATCGCGTTATCGCAGCATGTTTTTTTATCGTATCCGCGATCGCTTTGCGACCGGGCGCGAGGAATATGACGACATCGGTGATTGCGTCACCACCTTAATGAAAATGCAAGCGGACGAAGAAGCCAAACGCGAAGCGGCCACCGCTGTTGATAGCAAACACTGATTCTGAAACCGGCTACTATCCCGGTTTTTTTACATTTTTAAATTGATGGAGAGTTAACCTCATGGCAAAGAAAAATGCCTTTTACGCACAATCCGGCGGCGTGACCGCCGTAATCAACGCTTCGGCCTGCGGCGTGATTGAAACCGCGCGCAAGCACAAAGACGTGATCGGGAAAGTCTATGCAGGTCGCAACGGCATCATCGGCGCGTTGACCGAAGACCTGATCGATACCAGTAAAGAATCCGCCGCGGCGATTGCCGCGCTGCGCAGCACGCCGTCCGGCGCGTTCGGCTCATGCCGCTTCAAGCTCAAATCGCTTGAAGCCAATAAGCGCGAATATGAGCGTCTGATCGAGGTTTTCAAAGCGCACAACATCGGCTATTTCTTTTACAACGGCGGCGGCGATTCGGCCGATACCTGCTTCAAGGTCAGTCAGTTGTCCGAATCGATGGGCTATCCGTTGCAAGCTATCCATGTGCCTAAAACCGTCGACAACGATTTGCCGATTACAGATTGCTGCCCGGGTTTTGGCTCGGTCGCCAAATACATTGCAGTGTCGACGCTGGAAGCTTCGTTTGACGTGAAGTCGATGGCGAAAACTTCGACTAAGATTTTTGTGGTTGAGGTGATGGGCCGTCACGCGGGCTGGATTGCAGCCGCCGGTGGCCTGGTCGAAGACCACGGCATTCCAGTCGTGATCCTGTTTCCCGAGATCGAATTCGATCAGAAGAAATTTCTTGCGCGCGTCGACAAGCTGGTCAAGGAGCACGGCTACTGCACCGTGGTCGTGTCCGAAGGCTGTCATTACCCGGATGGCAAATTCTTGGCCGAGCAGGGCACGCGTGACGCGTTTGGTCATGCGCAACTCGGCGGCGCAGCGCCTGTCGTCGCGAACATGATCAAAGAAGCGTTGGGTCACAAATTCCACTGGGCCGTGGCCGATTATCTGCAACGCGCTGCGCGTCACATCGCCTCCAAAACCGATGTGAAGCAAGCGTATGAACTCGGCAAAAAAGCCGTTGAGCTGGCAGTGAAAGGCCGCAATTCGGTGATGCCGACAGTCGAGCGCATTTCCGATGTGCCCTACAAATACCGCATTGGTGTGGCCGATCTGAAAGATGTCGCCAACGTCGAAAAATTCATGCCGCGCGATTTCATCACCAAGGATGGCTACGGCATTACAGACAAGTGCAAGCGTTATCTAACGCCGCTAATTCAGGGTGAGGATTATCCAAAGTATCAGAACGGTCTGCCGATCTATGTCACGTTGAAAAACGTCGGCGTGGAGAAGAAGCTGAAAAAATTTGACTTGAAATAATTCTAATGACGTTAGACCGCGCCAAACAATTGCTCAAAGTCCAAGCCGATTTCGGCAGCTTTTACAATGGCAATTCCGCCAAGCTCATTCTCTCGGAAGTTCAGCGCGAGCATGGGCAGGCTGCGGTCGATGAATGCATACGCGAAATACGATTGGATGAAGTGTTTGGGTTTGAACCCGGCACGCGTTTTGAAGGTGGACTGGCGATGGGTAAGCCGGATTGATCAACGTCTCAAATGAGGAGAGCAAGATGAAACTGCACTATGCGATATCGGTTGGAATATTGTGCTGGAGCGGCGCTGTTGCCGCCGATGTGACGGTCACGATGAATAACGTAGATGCTCAGGGAACAGGCGCGAGCGTCGGTATTATCCTTGTTTCAGAAACGCCTTATGGCGTGTTGTTTACCCCTGCGCTAAGTGGTTTGCCGCCTGGCGCGCATGGGTTTCATCTGCACGAGAATGCGAGTTGCGCGCCGAAGGAAAAAGACGGCAAACCCGTAGCCGCACTCGCTGCCGGTGGACACTTCGATCCGGCCAAAACCGGCAAGCACGAAGGCCCTTACGGCAGTGGTCACCTTGGCGACCTCCCCGCAATCGTTGTCTCAACGGATGGTAAAGCGGATAGCCCCGTGCTCGCGCCGCGGCTTAAGCTGGCTGATCTAGCGGGGCACGCCTTAATGATTCATGCGGGCGGCGATAATCATGCTGACCACCCGGCAGCTTTGGGCGGGGGTGGAGCGCGGATGGCTTGCGGTGTAGTGAGCAAATAGTAGAAGGTGACGGCAGCTGAGGCTGCCGTTTTTTTTTCGTAGCAGGAAGAGATGGTTGAGGAGATAAAAAAATGCATCAAGGTTTGGTATTCGCGTTAGCGGCGGCGGTGCTCGCGCTGCTTTACGGAGCGGTGTCGATTAAATGGATTTTGGGCCTGCCTACTGGCAATGACCGCATGCGCGAAATCGCCGCGGCGGTGCAAGAAGGCGCATCGGCGTATCTGAATCGTCAATACACCACGATTGCTATCGTCGGCGTGATTTTGTTAGTGGCGATTTATGTTGCGCTAGGTTGGCAGACCGCAGTTGGTTTTGCGCTCGGTGCGATTTTGTCCGGCCTCACCGGTTACATCGGCATGAACGTCTCGGTGCGCGCTAACGTGCGCACTGCCGAGGCCGCAAGCAAGGGTCTGAATGCGGCATTGAATGTTGCATTTAAAGGCGGCGCGATTACCGGCATGTTAGTCGTTGGATTGGGATTGCTGGGTGTGGCGGGCTATTACTCCTTCCTGACTTTGTCGATGGGAGAGAGCACTACTGAGGCCACGCATGCACTGGTAGGCCTAGCCTTCGGCGGTTCGCTGATCTCGATTTTCGCGCGTCTCGGCGGCGGCATTTTCACCAAAGGTGCGGACGTGGGCGCCGACCTGGTGGGTAAGGTCGAAGCCGGGATTCCCGAAGACGACCCACGCAACCCGGCGGTGATCGCGGACAACGTCGGTGACAACGTCGGCGACTGCGCGGGCATGGCGGCCGACCTGTTCGAGACCTACGCGGTGACGATCATCGCGACGATGCTGCTGGGCGGCCTGCTGATTACCGACTCGCCGAACGCGGTGATTTATCCGCTGGTGCTGGGCGGGTTTTCGATCATCGCGTCCATCGTCGGCACTTTCTTCGTCAAGGCGCGCGACGGCGGCAAGATCATGAACGCGCTGTATCGCGGCCTGATCGTATCGGGCGTGCTCGCGGCGGTCGCGTTCTATCCGATCACCACGATGATGCTGGGCGAAGGCGTGATGATCGGCGACGTGTTGGTGACGTCGCTGAACCTGTATTTTGCCGCCTTGATCGGCTTGGGACTCACCGCCGCGATGGTGGTGATTACCGAGTACTACACCGCGACCGAATACGGCCCGGTGCGCCATATCGCGCAGGCTTCCACCACCGGCCACGGCACCAACGTGATCGCAGGTTTAGGCGTGTCGATGAAGTCCACCGCCGCGCCGGTGCTCGCCGTGTGTCTGGCGATCTGGGGCGCATACGAACTGGCGGGCCTGTACGGGATCGCGATTGCCGCGACCTCGATGCTGTCGATGGCGGGGATTATCGTCGCGCTCGACGCCTATGGCCCGATCACCGACAACGCTGGCGGCATCGCCGAAATGGCCGGGTTGCCGGACAGCATCCGCAACATCACCGACCCGCTCGACGCCGTCGGCAACACCACCAAGGCCGTCACCAAGGGCTATGCGATTGGCTCTGCGGGCTTAGCCGCCTTGGTGCTGTTTGCCGACTACACGCACGCGTTGGCCGCGCATCAGCCCGGCCTCACCTTCGACCTATCAAATCACATGGTGATAATCGGATTGTTCATCGGCGGCATGGTGCCGTATCTGTTCGGCGCGATGGGCATGGAAGCCGTCGGCCGCGCCGCGGGTTCGGTGGTGGTCGAAGTGCGCCGCCAGTTCAAGGAAATCCCCGGCATCATGCAAGGCACCGCCAAGCCCCAATACGGCACCTGCGTCGACATGCTGACCAAGGCCGCGATCAAGGAAATGATTATCCCGTCGCTGCTGCCGGTCGCAGTGCCGGTGATTGTTGGCTTGACGCTGGGCGCACAGGCGCTCGGCGGCGTGCTGGTCGGCACCATCGTCACCGGCATCTTCGTCGCGATCTCGATGACCACCGGTGGCGGAGCGTGGGACAACGCCAAGAAATATATCGAAGAAGGCAACTTCGGCGGCAAAGGTTCTGAGGCGCACAAGGCGGCGGTGACTGGCGATACAGTGGGCGACCCGTACAAAGACACCGCAGGCCCGGCGGTGAATCCGCTGATCAAGATCATCAATATTGTGGCGTTGTTGATCGTGCCGATTCTGCCGATGGTTAACTGAATTATTTGAGGGTGACTTGACCCTAATCTAGGAGTAGTGATGAAAAACTGTATTGGAAAGAAAGCATCTGCACTGTTAGTTGTTTTATGCATCTCTACGCCATCCTGGGCGGGTGCATACGCAGACGCCATGGGGCAATGTTTCGCAAATTCAACAACGGGTAAAGATCGTATTGAGTTAGCAAAGTGGGTCTTTGCAAGTATGGCTTTGCATCCTGATGTAGTTAGTATTTCAGCGATTACGCCTGCTAAAAGAGAAGCCATAAATGTAGCAACAGGTGCGCTGTTTAGTCGCCTGCTTATTAATGATTGTAAGAAGGAGGTAAAAAATGCTTTTAAATTTGAGGGCCAGGCATCTTTAAAAGCCGCTTTTGAGTCCCTTGGCAAGCTTGCAATGCTTGAATTGATGAGCAATCCGGCCGTGGGGGAAGGTTTTTCAGGTCTTGAAAAATATATTGATATCAAAATGCTAAAGAGTACTTTGGAGTAAAAATGTGGGCTAGCGCTTGCCCCCTACTAATGTCGACTGTTCGTTATGCGGTCAGGTCAAGGACGCCCTAAGCGCGGCCTTACCTTCAATAATTAGTCGTGTATCTATAGTACGAGTCTGATGTCTACGATCTTCATCAGTCATGCGAGCGAGGACAAGGAGGCGTTTGTACGGCCTTTGGTACACGCCTTGAAGCACGCGGGTTTGAAAGTTTGGTACGACGAATTTTCATTGCATCCGGGCGATAGCTTAAGAAGGTCTATCGACCGCGGACTGTCAGAATGCACCGCGGGTTTGATTGTTTTAAGCCCAGCTTTTTTTGCTAAAGAGTGGCCTCAGCGGGAACTCGATGCGTTGTTCACATGCGAACTCGTAGGCCGGGCCAAGTTAATTCCAGTTTGGTACAACATAGATCTGGCCTCGGTTGTGACTGCTTCTCCACTGTTGGCTGATCGCTTTGCCCTCAGGGCCGAAATTGGCGCGGAGGCAATCGCAATTGCCATAGCTGAGAGGTTTCCGCCTTTGGCAAAGATTTCGGGGGCAGCCCTAGCCCAAATTATTGAACAGTATGAGTATCCTCGGACGTTCGCGGGGGAGGCACAGTATAGGGGTTGCCAGTATCGGTTCCTTCAACTAAATGCGTTCAAGGAGGAATACGGTCAAGTGCTTGAAGAAGCGTTCCCTATTAGCCTCGATGAGGAGTTCGAAGACTTTTCTCCCCAGGCGGTCGAATGGCTGGATACGGAAGTGGATCGACTGCGCATCAAGCACCGAATTCCTAAAGATGTGTACTTGACTACTGACGAGCCCATTCGAGAAAACCATCTAGCCTCCTATATGAATGATATATGTGAGTGGGTGAGCGGTACTATGTCTGTACAAGACAGTACCAAATTAGTTCACGACCTTGATCTTGACGAGCTAGACGAGTACTACATCCTCCTGGAGGTTCCCAATTTCGCAATCTCTGGAGAGCAACGTATGTTGCTCGAACAGGCGCTGATTGAGATCGGCTGTGGATATCAAGGCGATTACAAAAAGGTTAGTGACATCTGCGCCAGGTTGCGTGTCCCCAATGAAATTTAAGGGGCCAGACCCACATTAATTTTGCTATGAGGGTCCCATGCCCCGCCGCCCACGCATCCACCTTGATAATGTTCCGCTGCACATCGTGCAACGCGGGCATAACCGCGAACCCTGCTTCTTCGGCGAAGAGGACTATCAATCTTATCTTTACTGGCTGGGCGAGGCGCTCGTAAAAGAACAATGGCGCTGCATGCCTACGCCCTGATGACCAACTATGTCCATCTGCTGATTACACCAGAGCGGTCGGACGCCGTTCCCCGAGGCATCATCGCCCTGGGCAACGTTACGTGCAATACATCAACATCACTTGCCGCCGGACCGGCACTCTGTGGGACAGCCGTTACAAATCCTCATTGATCCAGGCCGAGACTTATCTACTTGCTTGCCAGCGCTACATCGAACTCAATCTCGTGCGTGCCGCCATGGTCGATGATCCTGCCCACTATCGCTGGACCAGCTATCGGCACAATGCCCTGGTGCAGGCCAGCTCTTACCTCACCCCCCACCCGCTTTACCTGGCGATAGGGTGGGTCGACATAGACAGACAAGCCGCTTACCGCGACTTGTTCCGGGCGCAATTGGACAACAAAGCCATCGACGACATCCGCCTCGCGCCCATCAGAACCAGCCGCTGGGCAACTCCCGCTTCTATGCCAGAATCCAAGCCATGACTGGACAAAAAAGGCAAGCCACGCCGCGTGAAAGATCGAGTTTGCAGCGCGATGACTTTAACGCGCATGAAGCGAAGTAGCGGAAGTTGAGATTATGGTGAGGAGTGTTGAAGATAATGTGACCTGGCCCCTTTGATTTGCGTTGCTTGGTATTTGGAGAACACTAACGGCTAGGAAAGCATGTCACGCAGGAACCGTTTGAACGGTCAGCCTCGTCAAGCATGGGTGTGCCTATCCTTAACATGGCATCCCTTCCTTATCGACATTTTTGTTTCTACCGTGCTTTACCTGCTAAACGCGGCATATAAGCCACGGTGAAAATATCAGACGCGGATCGGTTGTTAATGACGGTAAGTCCGTAGGTAGCCGCCTCGATATCAGTCGGCAGGCTCGCTACAATTTCGTTATTGGTGAAACGCAGCACGCCCAGACGATAACCCGCCATATTTACCGTCGGTGTTGCTGGGCCGAAGTGGTGGCCGGAAATAACCAACACGTTCTCCTCGAGATCCACTGCTGTTTTCCATACTACAGGGGACATCGGCTGCGTGAGACCCCCGCCACCTGCCGCTGCATAACCCATCGTAGCCAGTCCGACGATGAGCGAGGCTGTGTTCACTAATTTTTTTACCATTTTTATGTTTACCCCCATTGGTTGGATGAATTTGCTTCGAATCTTCCAAGTTATTGCGTCTGAGCTCGCCCGAATTGCCCCAAAGAATCTCCATACTGTTTTTTAGCAAGGTCGCCTTCCGGGTATTTACGCAATTCTTTCGACTGCGTCTCTTCCGAGGTGACATTTTTTTGAGGCTTGCACGGGGCCAGCATTTCTATGGCGCCCAGGTAACCCATGGCTTTTGCCTCTTCCTGGCATAGCCCGCCAGCGTATGCCGGTACAGCAAAAAATGAGGGGATTAAAAATAGCGTAGTCAAGCTTTTCATGATTTTTTCCTTTATGTACGAACAGGTTTGGAAATGAGATACCCCTTATGCCGATGAGCTCAGCAGATACCTATTTACGGTTAAAGCCAATGCGGATTTCCATTCGCTGATCGGCCTATCGAGGTTATCGCCAGTCGTAACTCTATTCGAAGGACGTCTCAGGGTTCGCCCCCTCTATAGGGGGCAGTCGCACGGACATAGAGCCTAGGCCATATGGCGTAATGCATACTCAAGGGCAAGTCACAATGATGGTATATGGTGTAAAGCCAAGACCGAATTTCCAGACCCAAAATGAAAAGTGCGGCTCAACTTGCTTACCTGCGCCAGCTATGCTGCTTGGGGCTTGGCGGACAAATCATCATGCAGGATGTGATGCGCGCGTTGCACGGCATTATTCCTTCAGCGTTTAATAATTTTATTTGGGCGGACGAAAACTACCAAATTAGTGCCGCCCTTTGGGAGGAAACCCCTTCGGAAGCATTGCTAACGTTGTATCTCCAGGAGTACTACAATTCCAAGGAAGCTGATGCACTCAAAATCACGTTCTCTGAGGCGATGCGTAAAGGGCGGGGATGGGAGAACTCTGAGCGACTCGGGCAAGGTTTTTTGGCTTCAGAATTGTTTAATAATTTGTTAAGGCCTGCAGGAATACGTCACTCTATTGAGGCCACCATTTGCGCAAACGGCCGGGGGTTAGGCGTGATTGCGTTAAATCGCGCTTCTGGCGAAAAGCCTTTTAGCAATGTTGAAGAGTTACGCTTGCATAGCCTGACACCCTATATTGCGCATGGCCTTCAGGGAAACCGTAATTTGCGCGGTGAGCTTACGCCCAGCGGCAACTCGGGCATGTTGGTCGTCGATCACCAGAATAAGATCGTAGAGATTTGTCCCGAAGGCAGACGTTTAATGCCGCTTGCAATGCATTCGGGACTTCCAAGATTTACGCTGAGTCTGGATTCATCCGTGGTCAAACACTTGTGCGTTAATTTACGCAATATCTTGCAGGGACAGTGCCGCCCAGTGCCGGTATTCCGGCAACGGAACGCCTGGGGAGAATTCTTGTTCCGCGGCTATCCTCTGAGTACCGATGGTCAACCCGACGGTTTGATAGGAATAGTCATCGAGCACCATGAACCTTTGCCGCTGAAACTAATGCGCAATATGCGGGAGCTTCCATTAACCGCCCGGCAGCGGGAAGTATGCCTGCTGCTTTCGTATGGTTACTCGCACAATATGATTGGGCCACGTATGCATGTAAGCAAACATACGGCGACAGATTATGTACGCAAAATTTATGACAAGTTGGATGTGAGTACCCAAGGCCAACTCATGAAAAAATTGATGAGTGTCGCGTCTACGTAACAGATAAGGTCTTGCGTCGTTTTTAACGCTTGACGGTTGCCCCGTCTTTGCTGCTGTGTGTTCTCGGCTCCCACCCTGAGGACTCCACCGAAATGACCAGCGCGGCATATCAGCAAACAAGCCTTATGTTTCATGGACTATTTCATTTGTGCTGCGGAGGATGGCAAAGTGCGCTGGAATTAGAATTCACCTGTCCTTTTGTTAGGATGTTAGGTCTCTTGATGCCATAAGGCACTCGAACCAACGCATGTTTGTGGTTCGTATTCGCTTCCTGAAAACCATCATCCAAGCCTAAAAGCCACTCGTATCTATCTTGATGAGGAGCGTTAAAATGGACAAAGAAAGTAAACTTGTAGAAGAAATTCTGGCTTCTTTTTAAAGAGGTGAGTGGCAGCCCGTTCCCAAAAACAAAGCGAAATCGCACGCTTCGCGGCAATGGCTTCTGCCGCTCTGGCTAAGACGAGCGAGTCAACATTCGCATCTCATCCCGCAACCTAGACGATATCCAAGCAAAGGCCGCAGAGGAAGCGATCCCTGATGTCCAGCGTCCTTCACAAGTACGTCACAGGCGTGTTGTAGCGCCGCATGCCATCCGTCAAACCACTCGTTCAAGTAAGACCCGCCAAAAGCGGCGGGCCCCGTAACTCAACGCGTCTTAAAGGCCGCCTGTCGCCGCCCCTTGGTGACGTCATAAGAACCAAATACCTCCTGCGCGGTTTTGATTTCGGGCAACACGTAGACGATGGCCCGGTTTTTCGCAAAGGTGGGGAGCACTTGGGTTTCATAGAACGCAACTGGCACGTTGATGCAACCGTATGAAATCCGGTTGTCATCAACTGTGGGGGTAGCGAGTCGTTCCAGCCGCTGCTCGCTTGGCTTGGTGGCGCGCACGCGATGCATCGAAATGGCGTCGTCGTAGTCTACCCAAATGACATCTTCGCCCTTAAGGTTGCGCCCCCGTTCGGCAATAAAACGTCCGGCGGGGGTGGTCCGTTCCTCAGGACGTATCTGGGCGATGGGGCGCAAGCCGATTCCAGGCACTGAGTCGTCGCCCCGCGCGGCACCTAGCAAAACAGGGGCGGTGCCGCGTAGGCGGGCCTTGGCGTCGAAGACATATACGCGCGCGTCGCGTTTATCAACAATGATGAAATCGGTATTGCCGTTGTCACGCGAATCCGCAACCCAGTCGGCCACATGGCGTGCTTCTGGCGAGGGTGCCTCCGAGCCGAAATCTGCTAAACGAATATTTGTTTGGAGCGCGAAAGGGGAAGACTTAGCGGCGAGCGCCGATGGGATGCCAAAGGCTCCGCTGATATATAACGTGAGCATGAGCATTGTAGTGGCCGTGCTCAGATGGGTAGTTTTGAGCATTCGAATATCCAAGTTTAAGCAACCACGGACCTCACTCTGGGCCCGCGGACGCAGACTAAACCCGTTATGGTTAATTGCGGTCTGCACGTGCTACGCGTTGGTGTGACTTCGTACCTGAGTGGGAAGTGCGACTGCCTCTTTTGTACCCCGAATCCTGACTCATTGTGTCACCGGTGCTCCTAGAGGCAGTGCCGGTAGAGTTCATAGAGTCGTCGCTGGTATTTTGCGAAGTAGTACCCGTCGTGTTCTGATTCATGGACTCGTTGCCCTGAGTGCCTGTACCAGTGGAATACGAGTTACTTGTGCCGCTAGTACTCTGCGAATTGGTCCCGCTAGAATTCTGGTTCATGGTCCCAGTGCCGCTGGTACCCATGGAATTTGTCCCCATGGAATCGGCAGCGTAAGCCAGACTTAGCGCGCCCGCCATAGAAATGGCAGCAGTAGTTGATATAACAATCTTTGATACTTTCATGGTCAATCTCCTTGAGTTGAGTTGGACTATCCATGCCCGGTGGCATGAAATAGCCAGAGTAGACCTCTGTCTTAAAGCTGCTGTAAGACTTGCTCAAGTTTTATGTAGGAGGTCTCTGTATTTTTACCGGCAAACTTATCACCGGCGACCTTCGTTCATTTGATCTAGGACCGTTTTTCCACCCCCCTCAGGTGCATACATCCCATTTCTGCTGTGTGTACCTTAAGCGGTAACATACTAAATACGACGAGGAGTCTCCAATGACCATTGATGTGCGTAAAGGGCAGGCACCTCCGATGCTCACCCGTGAAGAATTCGGTGTGCGCTTTCGCGCCCCCTTTTTTGACCCGCTGTTTAATGTCGAAGCTGACGGCCTCGCCCGCTTGGAAGAAATTGCGTGGCGTACCTACCAGGAAGGCCGCAAATGGCCTGTCACCCGTAAGGCGGGTGCGGGGTTTGCTGACCCGGGTTTTGAGTTATCGGAAGAATGGGTCGCAACCCGCCAGCGCCTTGAGGAAGCGCAAGCGAACTGGTCGGTCCCGGCGAGCCCTACCCGCGTATTGCTGATTTGCGGGTCCGCGCGCAACGATGGAACCTGCCCTGGCGAAATGTCCAAAACCTTTCGTCTGCTAAATATTATTCGCGAGACGTTTAACGATACAGACGTGCTGACGGACACGCTGGATTTAAGCTTGCTGACTTCGGAATACGGGCGGAATATCCACCCCTGCAAGGGCTGCGTTTCCACCGCCATGCCGCTGTGCCACTGGCCCTGCTCGTGCTACCCCAATTATGGCCAGAACCAGACCAATGACTGGATGGCAGAAATCTACGAACGCTGGACCCAGGCGCACGCCGTGATCATCGTCTCGCCCGTTTACTGGTATCAAAGCCCCAGCCCTTTAAAACTGATGATCGATCGACTGGTTTGCGCCGATGGCGGCAATCCGGATCCCACGACCACCGCCGGAAAAGATCCGACCAAAGCCAAAGCGTTGGAGATGGCGGGCTGGGATTACCCCAAACACCTGGCAGGGCGCGTCTATGGTTTGCTCGTGCATGGCGATGTCGCGGGGATCGAAGGTTCGCGACGCGGACTCTCAGATTGGCTCGACTGGATGGGACTGATCGATGCCGGCGCGATCGCCAGACTCGATCGTTACATCGGCTACTTCGAGCCTTATGCCACCAGCCATGCAAGCCTCGACCGCGATACCGCCATCCAGGAAGAGGCGCGGAATGTTGGCCGGGCCGTATTGCACGCAGTGAAAGCACTAAGAATGGGGCAATTGGACGTGATGCAACCCGGGCTTCGTTCTCCTCGACCTAAATAACCTGAATGATTCGTTGCCCGTCCTGTTTACTCGTGTTGGCTATGCATAGCGTGCGGATTCGCTCTCAGCATGCTTGCCAACGACCGGGACTATCGGTTGCCAAATGTACAAATACTTGAAAATTTCCAGAGTGTCGTAAATAAAGCCATGACCGGACAAAGGCGAAAAGACAAGGACTTTAGTGTCGAGCTTGCAGCGCGATGAATTCAACGCGCATGAGGCGGGCACAGGAAAGTGGAAATAAGATTGGAGTGTTAAAGATAATAGTGAGCATGGCCCTCTTTATATTTGTCATCAGCTAGCAGACTCAATATAGGCAGTATGACTAAAATTCCGCGGGTATTATCTGAAGTCGCGATGATCACAACCATGCTCTATTGAACGTCTCATACTGGTTTGCAGGGATGTTCATTCCCCTGCAAACCAGTAGCCACAATCATGAACGGCGGCGACGAATAACCATAAAGCCAACCAAACCCACTCCAGCTAACATCATGGCGTAAGTGTCAGGTTCAGGAACGGCGGACACAAATATGGGTGAGTGATAGGCGCTTGATCCGGCCACGTGTAAATCTGCAACTTCTGTACGCTCATAAGCCGGACTGCCTGAGGGTGGTCCTTTGGCTAGTGCCATAGGCGTATGTAGCATTACCGACAGAGTAAGTAGTCTTGCACTTGACTTCAAGATCGCTTTCATTTCACACCTCGCTTAATAATGTATAGATTTCAGTAGAAGCCCTGACGTACTCTACTGACCAGAGCCAGACGCGTGTCGGACTCTTGCTTTGCATACAGCAAATTGAATGCCATCTTTTGATCTAGAAAAATGCGAGACATCACTAAGCGTTGAACTACAGTAATTCATTGTTACGCAAACAAATTTTACAGTGAGGAGTTTCTGGCGAGTGTTCATGTTTCGGTTTAACGTAGCGCTGGCCTTCACGAAACAGTGCACGTTTTAGGGTATGTGGGTGATTTCAGGGCACGGACGGTTCCGCAAGGGAAGCCCATCAGCCCGTAATTAACCACATCGCAAAGCAATCGGAAATTTAAGCATTAAAGGTCATACTGTTTAACTTATCTAAGGAGTCAATATGAAAACGAAAACATTTGCCAGTGCAATTTTCTCTGTATTGCTTGGCGCATTCGCGATCACAAACGGGGCTCGGGCGCAGGACACGCTGCATGTCTATGGCCCGGGTGGTCCAGCCCCTGCTGTAAAAGAGGCCGCCGCCGTTTTTGAGAAGCAGACAGGAATCAAGGTCGAAGTTACGGCTGGTCCGACCCCGGAATGGATCGCGAAGGCAAAAAGTGACGCAGACATTATTTACAGCGGTTCAGAAACCATGATGACTGATTTTGTGCTGGCTTTAGACGGACGTGTGAACGAATCGGAAGTGCGCCCGTTATATCTGCGACCTTTGTCGATTCTGGTGCGGCCGGGCAATCCCAAACAAATCACCGGCGTCAAAGATATTCTTAAGCCGGGCGTCAAAGTGCTTGTTGTTAATGGTGCTGGTCAGAATGGTGCATGGGAAGATATGGCGGGGCGAAAAGGCGATATCAACACCGTTAAAAGCTTACGCAACAACATTGTTGGCTATGCAAAAAACAGCGCAGAAGCGCGCCAGCAATGGATAGAAAAGCCGGAGATTGATGCGTGGTTAATCTGGAAAATCTGGCAGGTAGCTAATCCCAAATTAGCTGAGGTAATTAAAATTGAACCCGAGTATGCAATTTATCGTGATACCGGCGTAGTGCTTACGACAAAAGGAAAATCCAAAAGTGCCGCGCGGCAGTTTGTTGACTTTCTTTCGTCGCCCGATGGCGCGAAGATTTTCAGGAAATGGGGCTGGATCGCTTAAGGCTCATTCCCCGTCGACGGGTCCATGATGGGCCTTTAGCACTATTGGTTAGACGGCACATGATGGACCTACGCTGGGGCGCGAGCCGTAACGCTCGCAGATTTGAGCGTTAGGCCGCTCTTACGCCCCAAGTGATTTAGATGTATTTTTGCCGAGGTAGTTGTCGTGTGGGGGCACCTCGGTTTTGATCTGTGCCCAGTTCAAACCACGACCTTCCGCGAATCCTGTAGGCCAGCTTTTTTTTTCACTGCAAGTTCTAATCCCGATCGTCTTCCGGTACCGACGAGATTCTGAACTGCTTGGCCGCTGTTGATGGAACGCCACTACCACGCAATCTTAGCTATACGTCTTACCTATGCGAATCAAACCTGTTGTGATTGCTGGAATGTTGTTTTTGGCGGGAGTCGGTTGCGGCGGCTACCTTTTTTCCAAAAGTTTACCCCGCTCATTTTTAGACACGACTGAGTGCGGTGATCATTGCTACAGCGAGTCGGAGATGGCAGGCCTGATTACCTCGGCCGCGGTGTTGCGTGCGTCGTCTTTGATCCCGGGCGTAGTTTTGGAATCTGATACTTGCCTGTCGATCCGCTACCCGAAACCAAAAGCAAGAGTCCATTACGTTTTGTTCCCCAAGCACGATGTGAAGAACATCGCTACGCTTACAGCAGAAGATATCCCATATGTTGTGGGCTGCTTTGCGATGGTTCGTGAACTGGTTTTGCGGGACAATCTAAAAACGTATGAGGTCCATACCAATGGTCCTGGCAAGCAAGAAATTGCATACCTGCATTTTCATCTCACAGCAGAATGATTACCTGGAAGCTCAATCTCACCGGAGTCCGTCATGCATAAACTTTTAATTCCTATTGTTACTTGCCTCGCACTTGGCGCATGCGCAAACCTTGAACATGCGTCGACCGGGCCACGAGTCAGCGTGTACAAATATGTGGGTTCGGTGCAGTGCAAGGGCGGCGGAATGCCCTTGGCGACGATGATGCGCCAGTTGAGCGACGCGGGTATTCCCGCACTGAATGTGAGTTGCGGCAGGGATGGCAAAATTTATTCCGCAATGTGTGGCGCAGCTGATGGGCACATTGGTATTTTGGAGGTCCCTGAAGCTAAAGCCCCCGCGGCCGAGGCATTGGGCTTTGCGTTATTGAGTGGCTTGCCTCAGGCAACGAAGGTTGCCTGCCCCTAATTTACCGAGCCCATGGTGATAGATGCTTAGCCTCTATGCATCAGTGTGAGTGCAGACAAGGCGAATGCTCACCATCTTTGCGTCAGAAATCGAATGTGGGTTTTAAATACTAGCGTCACCCCCGTAAACGCCAGCCTGTTTCGGTTAACCATCAAATGTTATGAACGATTGCCACATTATCTCTCCGCATATTCGCGCCATCGCACCATATCAACCCGGTAAACCGATTGCAGAGCTCGCACGCGAAATGGGCTTGAATGAGGCCGATATTATTAAGCTTGCGTCCAACGAAAATCCGCTGGGGCCAAGCCCGCGTGCGCTGGCGGCAGCGCAAGGAGCGCTACGTGATATCGCGTTATATCCGGACGGGGCTGGTTTTGGATTGAAGACAGCGCTGAGTTTGTCGCTAGGTGTGCCCACTGAGCAAATCGTGCTGGGCAATGGCTCAAACGATGTATTGGACATGGTAGCGCGCGCTTTTTTATCTGCTGCCACCACCGCCATCTATGCGCGTCACGCGTTCGCGGTGTATCCGATCGCTACCCTCACCGTGGGCGCAACCGGCGTGGAAGTACCCGCACTGAATTATGGTCACGATCTGACGGCAATGCATGCAGCGATCCGCGATGACACGCGCGTGATGTGGATTGCGAATCCGAATAATCCGACCGGGACGTTTTTGCCTTGGGCTGAGATTGAGTCGTTTCTAAGCAAAGTGCCGCCACATGTACTAGTCGTGCTGGACGAAGCTTATGGCGAATATCTGCCGCCAAGGGATCGTGTTGATACTGTAGCTTGGCTTGCGCGTTTTCCCAATCTGCTGATTACCCGCACCTTCTCCAAAGCCTATGGCCTGGCGGGCTTGCGAGTCGGCTATGGACTCGGCAATGCGGTAGTGATCGATTTGCTAAACCGTGTGCGTCATCCTTTTAATGTCAACCTGATCGCGCTGGCGGCGGCAGAAGCTGCATTGTTGGATGCTGACTTTTTAGCGCGTAGCTATACGCTTAATGAGACGGGCAGGGCGCAATTGGTGCAGGGGGCAACGGAGCTAGGTGTGACGCATGTGCCCTCAAAGGGTAATTTTTTGCTGATAAAAGTAGGGGATGCAGCGCGAGTAAATACAACTTTATTGAAACGTGGTGTGATCGTGCGCCCCGTTACCAATTACGGCTTGCCAGAATTTCTGCGTGTATCCGTGGGGCTAGAGGCGCAAAATGCGCGCTTCCTCGAAGCCTTGAAAGCCAGTTTGTGAGCAATGTGGTGAAAATAGATCGTCTCGCGATTATCGGCGTCGGCCTGATTGGTGGGTCATTTGCGCTAGCACTAAAGCAGGCAGGTGCGGTGCGCGAAGTACTGGGCGTCGGCCGCACCGCTACAAGTTTGATGCTAGCTCAACAACGCGGCCTGATAGATCGCGCGGTAGAGTTTGCCGAAGCGGGCAAGGCCGATTGTATTTTGCTGGCGATGCCCGTGGGTGAAACGGCGGCAGTCCTCACGCAGCTTGCACCCCACCTGAAACCCGGTGCGATTGTGACCGATGCGGGCAGCACCAAGGCCAATGTAATCGCCGCCGCACGGGCCTGCCTCGGCGAGAGGTACAGTGATTTTGTGCCCGGTCATCCCGTCGCTGGTTCCGAACAAAGCGGCCCCGCTGCCGCACACGCCGATTTGTTCCACGACAAAAAAGTGGTGCTCACACCCGAAGTCGGCACCCGCGCCGAGGCGCTCACCGTGGTGCGGGCACTGTGGGAAGCCGCCGGGGCACAGGTCGAAATCCTGGACGCTCAATTGCATGACCGCGTATTCGCTGCAGTCAGCCACCTGCCGCATCTGGCGGCTTTTGCATTGGTGGACGAATTGGCGCAGCGTGCCGACGGCGACACCTACTTTCATTTTGCCGCCAGCGGCTTCCGTGATTTCACCCGCATCGCAGGCAGCAGCCCCGAAATGTGGCGTGACATTGCGCTGGCGAATCGCGAGGCGGTGCTGGTTGAACTGGATACTTACACGGGCGCTTTGCATACATTACGTCAAATGGTGGACGCAAACGATGCCGAATCTTTACTAGAATTTTTTTCCCGCGCCCGCGATGCACGTGAAAACTGGATGAAGAGATAGGAATTCAAAGAGCTTCATAATTGTGCAGATGCTCTCAGAGTGAGCAGTCTAAAAAATATGGGCGAGCGGATGTATAAAAGCTTGTTGGTCCATTCCTTGGATAATGTTATCCACGGCAAAAAACTATCTATCTATGCCCGAAGCGACTCTTATGAACCATAGGATTAATGTTAGGGCCAACTACCTATGCAAAATACCATTGACTGGAAATTCTACGTTACCCTCATTGCTACGCTAGCAGGCATCATAGTGCCTGTCTGGCTTTGGGAAATGGATCTCCAAGCCAAGTCGTTGCAATTTCGGATTGCCTCCCAGACCCCTCTTATGCCAGAAGTCCCTAATGGAGTGGCCGGCCTGAATTTATCAATAGATGGAGTCCAACTTGAACGCCCCTATCTAACGGTTTTGGAGTTTACAAATGACGGTAGTCGACCCATCCCTGCATCTGAGTATGAGGATTCGATACAATTATTAGTTAGTAAGGAAGCCAAAATTGTTCGAGCTCAAGTGACGGACACTCATCCAAAAAATATTCAGCCAAAATTAACTAACGATACTGCAATAATAAGTTTGAGCCCTTTGCTACTTAATCCAGAAGATGTCATCACCTTCGCGATAATTACTACGGGAGGAAAGCCAACGTTTAATGTAAATGCTAGAGTTGCAGGGATTTCTGCGGTATTGATTGATGATCGAGTTACTAGGCATACCAAGACCAAAACCGCCTTACTTTCTTTACTTGTCATTCTGCTTCTGTTCGTTTACATGTCCTGCGCTCTAGCTATTTGGGTGAGGGAGTATATTCAACTCCAAACCATTACGATCATGATCGCAACTCTTGCAAGTCTCTTGGGCTCTATTTTATTCATGCTTGAGTTAAAAGACGACTTCACCCTGTCAGCTTCGCAGTTATACCTTTTAACTGGGGTAATTGGCGTCATTGTTTCTGGCTTTGCTACACGTCTTAATAAAAGGCGGAGACGTGAGCCCACTCAAAACTATCGTATAAATGATTAACTTGAATAAGCATAAGTGCTAGTAAATTATGGCTCGTTCTTCCAACGGTAATCCCCCCCTAAATCAGTAGCAGCCAGAAGTGGAATTTTCTCGTAATCTAACCCGAGGAGGTTCCCTTGAAGAAATCGCGTTTTACCGACAGCCAGATCATAGGCGTACTTAAACAGGCCGAAGTAGGCACTCCA
>JANLZE010000034.1:0-1226 GCA_031366105.1 Thiobacillaceae bacterium
TTCCAGGTGATGGAAGGCCTGAAGGAAATCGAAGCCGAAGGCTATGTGCCGATCCTCGTGATCACCGCCCAGCCGGATCACAAGCTGCGCGCATTGGCCTGCGGTGCGAAGGATTTCGTCGCCAAACCGTTTGATCTGGTCGAAGTCAAAACGCGCATCCACAACATGCTCGAAGTGCGGCTGCTGTACAAGCAGCTCGAAGATCACAGCCGTGCGCTGGAAGCCTTGGCGCTGCATGACGCGCTGACCGGGTTGCCGAACAGGCGACTTCTGATGGACAGACTCTCGTTGGCGATCGCCCATGCGCGCCGGAACAAGGGCACGATGGCGGTGATGTTTTTGGACCTGGACGGGTTCAAGCAGATCAACGACACCCTGGGCCACGATGCGGGCGACACGCTGCTGAAGACGGTCGCCACTCGCCTGGTGGCCGCGGTGCGTCAGGAAGACACGGTGGCACGGTTGGGTGGCGACGAATTCGTGATCGCGTTGTGGGAACTGAGTCACGTCGACGATGCGTCCAAGCTGGTGTCGAAGGTGGTACGGGCCGTGTCACAACCCTATAGCATTCAGGGCCGCAGCGTGAGCATGACCGCCAGCGTCGGCGTCAGCATTTATCCCACGCATGGCGAGGAGGTGGAGACTCTGATGAAGAGCGCAGATCTGGCGTTGTACGAGGCCAAGCGATCGGGCAAGAACGACTATCGCATCTCAGCGCACGCGGACCTGTCGGACATGGCGGGTAGTTGACGTAACCTGTCCTCATAGAATTGAGTCTCAGCGCAAACAGAAGAGAGAAAAGTCCATGGTGAGTGCCGCCGATATTCTCAACGCCAGTATTCTGATCGTCGACGATCAGCAGTCCAATGTGCAGTCGCTGGAGCAAATGCTGCGTGAGGCCGGCTACCGGTGCATTACGTCGACGATGGATCCGCGTACTGTCTGCGCGCTACATCGCGCCAACCACTACGACCTGATTCTGCTCGATCTGCAGATGCCCGGCATGGATGGCTTCCAGGTGATGGCCGGTCTGAAAGAAATCGAAACCGATGGCTATGTTCCGATACTCGTGATTACGGCCCAACCGGGCCACAAGCTGCGATAGGGCCGCTGCTGCTCGCCGTCGCCGCCGTCGCCACGCTCGCAACAGGCGCGAAGCTGATGTGGGGCGTGCCGATGTTGAGCTTCACGGGATTGCTCGCCGTCGCATTTCTACCGGAGCGCTG
>JANLZE010000065.1:0-2220 GCA_031366105.1 Thiobacillaceae bacterium
CGTAGGCGTAGTAGGTCAGAGATTTCGAGGCCATGGATGAATCTTTCGGGTGAGGTTAGTTTTTCTGAGGCCTAACGTAAAATTGAGGGGCTCGCCGCGCTTCTCGGCGAGTCCCGCTCGAATGCCGGGTTAGGCACCGCACAACCTTTCCCGCGAAGGGGTACGGTTTGCGCCATGCCCAGATTGTAACCGTAGGTCATGAACATTGTTGTCCATTAGTACGATATTTAACTCTTGTTGTGTGGTGAGGTTGCGTGCCATCTGTGGCTCGTTAAGAGCTAGAGGGTCAAGTTCGATGACATGCCCAAGGTGCAGCGTTCTTTCGATTGGGACATCAAAAACAAAAAGAATGTCGTTTTCTGAGCGAGCACTACACGTCTTTCCATTAGCGATTAGCGATTGAACCGTGACGAGCATTTATGTTCTGCCTAACGTCTGACATAACCGGCGCAAGCGGCTTTATCGCTTGCGTCCGCGTTGATGGAATTGTTAGACCTGTCCACTGACCAGCCTTTCACAATGCTGCAAAAGTTTCACCCAGAACTCCAAGCCGCCGACTTGTTCCGGCTTTACTCCATCCCCGTTAAGGGCGCTGGCGTCAAAGTTGAATTTTGATCCATCGTCGAGCACGATTGGATAGCTATTCCTGTACTTCTCGTAAATTACCCATTTCGGGCGCCATGGGTTGTGCGCAAATGCGTTACGTAACTGGTTGACCATGACTCTAATGCCGACGCGGTTTTCGTCGGTGTCGGCGGATACTTTCCCAAATACTTCGTCAAGCGTTTCGTCGACGGTAAGTGCGGAAGCACTAAGGGCAATAAGTACAATATTAAAAATACCAATCCGTAGTTCATCATCCGTACCTTTAAGAAATGCGGGAAGCATTACCCCTGTGCTACCAGTGAAGATGGTGACGTCACGACTGAATATTTCTGCGCCGATTCGCCCCGCCAATACTTCAGAATTTAGCCTAAACGCAAGACTCAGGACAGCTTGTGCTGTAGCAATCTTGTTAGCAGGCGTCTCTGTACCATGTCCGTTCGCCATAACCGTCTAGAAACGTCTAGAAACGTCTCAAAGTTTCGCCTCTATCAAGACTTTCGACTGCGATGGCATCAATACGGAGAATCGGAAGCTACTTGCAACCTCTATTGCACTGGATTCAAATGCTTGGCAAAGTTCTTTCTCGGTAATTTTCAATTGAGAGGCTTGGTCTTTCATTGCGAAAGTAATGGTCTTGAGCATCGACGCTTTTACGAGCTGATAGAACTTTTCTTCATCTGGCTCAGGTGAGGTGGCCTGTATCTTCCTCGCGGATTTCAATTCGCGTTGGTTTATCTTGTCAAACTCGTTAACGAATGTCGGTATTGCCACACCGAGACTCGAGCAGTATTCGGGTCTTGTCCTTGCGTTCACCAAATAAAAACCCAGGAACTGGTTGGCTGCTGCATCCAGTTTCTTTCTTCCGTCCGGAATTTTGGCTAGTTCGTCGTTGGCCTTCTTCTGCATGTTTTCGCTCATGACCTTGGTGGCGCTCTTGCCGTCAACAAGTTTGGCCTCGGTCATTGCTTGAGTGATAGTGGCGTCCATCTTCTCAACCGCTTGCGCGGTGATCTCAGGCTGGCTTATAGCACCTAGCAGTTTCACCGCAACGATGGCACATACGACCGCCCCATATCGAGTGACTTTTTCGCTCGTGCTGTCGCGGAGCTTTAGGAGCTTTGCGCCCAAGTTCAGTAGAAGGTAGCCTACGCCACCGCCAATCGCCCCTGTTACGATCTGCCCAAGTTTTTCTGTCCAAAATGCATCCACAATTGTCTCCTGTCTAACGTAGAGCTAACCGGCGCTGCGCAGCCTTATCGCGCAGCGTCCAGCGACCGAAGGGAGCGAGGTTGAGCGCCATGTTAGAGGTCATTGGTTCAGTGTCTCCGTAGGAAACCAATGAAGCTGGGCAAGGAACTTGAGTAGCCTTGGAACTGTGTCAATTGCCTCAACAGTTCGGCACCATTGTTTGTCTTTTTCTGGTGTATCGAGATACCTAAACTCTATGCAACCATCTGGCAGCGGAGAGACTCTGAGGTACGGACCATTATACGGATATGTAACGTTGGTTTGCGTAATGCATAGGTCGAACATTGAGGTCCATGCGTGAAGACCTAGTGCCAACGGACTGTTCGCAATGTGCATGCTGAGCGTCAGCATTGCTTTCATGGCCGG
>JANLZE010000011.1:0-1003 GCA_031366105.1 Thiobacillaceae bacterium
CTGAAAGGGGTGGTGGACGGGCGTTCGCCCGAGCAGGCATTGTTGGTGACGGGTAGTGCGCGCATGGAAACATTTCGGCAAGGAGGCGATTCACTGGCGGGTCGTTATTTTGCTTTCCGCCTGCATCCGTTTTCGGTGCGCGAGTGGTGTGAACAGCAGCATGTGGATCCTGCCGATGCTTTGGATCATTTGTTGGAAAGAGGCGGCTTTCCGGAGCCGTGCCTGGCGAGTGACTCAGTGCAGGCCGATCGCTGGCGTGCACAGTATTTCAACGATCTGATTCGTGAGGATGTGCTGGAGTTTTCACGCCTGCACGAGATCAATACGATGCGTCTGTTTGTGGAGTTGTTGCGCGAACGGGTGGGGTCACCACTTTCATTAGCATCCATGGCGCGCGATCTGGCGGTTTCACCCGCGACATTGAAACGCTATCTGGATATTCTGCAGGCGTTGTTTATCGTTTTTACCGTTCAGCCCTGGCATCACAATATTGCCCGCGCTATTTTGCAAAGCCCTAAAGTGTATTTTTTTGATACGGGATTGGTTCGGGGCGATCAGGGCGTGCGCCTGGAAAATGCGGTGGCGGGAATGCTGCTGAAGCATGTACATTTTTTACAGGATAGCGCGGGAAGAACGGCTGGCCTGCATTACATTCGCACCAAGGACGGTGCGGAAGTGGATTTCGCGCTCAGCGAAGAAGGAACGCTGACACAAATGATTGAATGCAAGTTGGGCGACAATAAGCCGCATCGCGGCCTGTTACGATTTGCCGGGCAGTTTCCTGATACGGAGGCTGTGCAGATAGTTTATGGATTGCGTCAAGAAGAGTTCCGCAACGGAATCAGAATTACCGATGCCGCTGACTGGCTAATGGGTTTGTCGGCATGATGAGTAGGGTTACAGGGGGCGGGTCTAACATAAACATATCTCGCGACGACACTGTCTAAGGTTCCAGTTGCATCGGAAAGGTATATGGATGCTACCGAGGTATTGAAAGGCGCGT
>JANLZE010000160.1:0-2025 GCA_031366105.1 Thiobacillaceae bacterium
GGCCTGGACCGTCTGCAGAAGTTGATGGACGAGTACTGCGCAGGGGCGACGGTCAACTACATGACCAACGACAAGCTGCTGCAGATTGGCCTCAAAAAACTCAAGATCATGGAAGAAGATCTCGAGAAGGTCGCCGCCGAGGACATCCATGAACTGCTGCGCGCCTGGGAACTGAAGCATCGCCATCTCACCTCCGAGGCGGTCATGCAACACACCCTGTTCCGCAAGGAAACCCGCTGGCCCGGTTACTACTACCGCGGCGATGCGATGAAGCTCGACGACGCGAACTGGCACGTTCTCACCGTATCGCGGCGCGACCCCGAGACCGGCGAATACACCATGGAAAAGGCCCCGTGCTACCACCTGGTCGGCAAGGACGAGTAAGCCGCTGCCGAACGCCCGGAACACCCGAAAGTTACTTGCGCAGTTTTTCGCGACCCCAACAGGAATTGCCACAGGAATTAACCATGACCACTTCCGTCGTTCAGGCCCCGCCCAAGACCGCGATCAACATCATCGAGCACAGCGACGAAGCGATCCTGGAGATCGCCCACCCCATGTGGCGCGACCTGATCAAATACTCCAACCAAGGGCTGTACGGAAAATTCATCCGCAAGTTCTCCTACGACCTGTTGCTCGGCCTCAATGAAATCGAACTCGGCAAACAGTTCGCCAACAGCGAACTGACCCGTAGCCTGCGCGAAGACTGGGATTACCTGGGCATCATCCGCAGAGGGCAGCATGTCACGGTGTTGTACCGGGTCCGCAGCAAGAAGAGGGAAGGCGAATGGCTCGGGCGGCTGGTGCTGGGCTATGAACAGGGCGAGGTGCGCATCTTTGCCGCCTCCATTTTCTGAAAATCGGGATAGCCATGCAAGCCATCATCGAAGCCAACAAGTATGTCGAGCTGACCTACAAGGTCATCGACCGGAAGACACGCCAGGTGCTGACGATGGTCGAGTTTCCGCTGGGCTACGTCCATGGCGTCAACGAGATCCTGTCGCCGCGGGTCATGGACGCGCTCGAAGGCAAGTCGGAGGGCGACATCATCGAGGTGCACATCGACTGCAACGACATCTATGGCCCCCGCGATGAAGCCCTGGTGATTACCGAAGCCATCGCGAACGTCCCCGAGGCCTACCGGGAAGTCGGCACGGCCATCCTGATGGAAAACGACAACGGTCAAACCAAGAGCTTTCTGGTGACGCGGGTGGACTCCAGAACGGTGACGATCGACGGCAATAACCCGCTGTGCGGCCGGGAAGTGATTTTCAAGCTTGAGATCCTGATGGCGCGTGATGCCACCGACGAGGAAATCCGGTACGGCGGCAAGGTGGAAGCGGCCCCCGACCTGAACAACTGTCGCGCCGTTCCCATGTGAATGGTGTGCAAACTGTATCCGCAACATGACGTGCAGCGAGCCCGGAACGCAAGGCCGGTATGCCAGGGTTAACTGCATCGCTCGATCTGTCAGCGCGTTGGGCAGCCTGATATCGGTGTTTCCAGGCCCCAATTTCCAACGTAAGGAGGTAAAACATGAGCGAACCCACCAAAACCAAGCGCCCGGTCCCGGAAGGCAGATCACGCTTTCTGACAACCCGGCAAAAAGCGCCGAACGAGAAGGGTTACGTCGGATACGACACCATCTGGGACCCGTTCCATAAAGAGGTCAAATACACCACACCCAAGAAGCCGTAAATCCGACGGCCACGCGAACCTGACCGGTCGCGGCCATGTGTTACATCAGCAAGACCTTCCGGATTCGATGGTTCGCTTCCGCGTCATGGTGAACACATGGGAGGGCTGTCCGTAAGGCATCAGGTTTTCCAGCACTCCTCGCAGCTTTCCGTTGAGCCACAGGGCAACGGGAATCAGGAAGGAAGGCTAACTTCGTTGCTGGCGAGGTAGACGGCATGGAAGAACGCACAGTGCATTGCAGCACCCTCGCATGGCACTTCTCCAACTACGGCTCTTGAGAGCACAGCGGACGCAGGCAATCGTAAGGCCGATGTCGCCTTTGGCCGA
>JANLZE010000008.1:0-1472 GCA_031366105.1 Thiobacillaceae bacterium
ATGATGCACAAGAAGAGCGCGAAATACTTTTTCCTGAATGCCGAACAAGAAAAAAAGAACGCAAAACGTAATGTTGGATTTGCAGAAAAAATAGTAATTCTGGTCAAAGTCATTTTGATCGAAGGGGTAACCTCCGGTGAATTCAAAAATGTCACTCGCCGGCTTTCCCATCTGCTGACCATGTATGGCTTCATTATTTTCGCTGTGACGACCGCGGCCATGATTTTTGGTTATCCCACCGCCGCCACACCGGCACCTTCCTACCTGCCACAACTCTGGCATATCGGCGCCGCCATGCTCTGCCTGGGTGGTTACTGGTTCTGGTTCTTTATCCGGGTTGATGTGTCGGCTGAAGGTCTGAGCTGCTGGCGCCTGGAACGGGCCGATCTGTTCATCCTTTCGCTGCTCGCGACCTCTACCTTCGCCTTGCTCTGGTCCTTTACCCAGTACAGCGGCATGGCTGGCTGGTCCACCCTGTTTTTAATTCTGTTCATCGGATCCAGCGTGATGTTATTCGGTGGCGTGTATTGGTCCAAGTTCGCCCATATGTTCTTCAAGCCGGCTGCCGCTTTTCAGAAGCGCGTGACCCGTGCCGATGGCTCAAGAGAAGGTTTGCCCCGTGAATACGATCTGACGGATCCTGAAGTACAGAAACTGTTTCCGGATATCCCGGAATACATGGGCAAGAACCCAGCCTACATGGGGCACGGTATCAAGCGTGAGTCAGCAAAACACTACTAGCACCCATTTCACTATTACCTAAGTAAAGAGAGAACATTATGCCAACTTTCGTATATATGACTCGTTGTGATGGTTGTGGACAGTGCGTCGATATCTGCCCATCTGACATCATGCACATTGATAAAACGCTTCGTCGTGCATACAACATTGAACCCAACATGTGTTGGGAATGTTATGCCTGCGTAAAGGCCTGCCCGCACCAAGCCATTGATGTGCGTGGTTATGCCGATTTCGCTCCACTGGGTCACTCGGTACGAGTGCACCGTGATGAGGAAGCAGGCACGATTGCCTGGCGCATCAAGTTCCGCAACGGTCAAAAAGACATGGAACTGTTGGCGCCTATCACGACAAAACCGTGGGGCACGGCGATCCCTAAACTCGCCAACGAGCCTGCGCCCAGCCAGAAAATGCGTGACAGCGAGTTATTGTTTAACGAGCCGAAGTATATCCACATGAATGACAAGGGATTGCATACGCTGAAATCAAATGGTTTGACGCTGAAAGCAGGGGTGTACTACTAATGGGCTACAAAACAATTATTGAAGACGATATCGATATTCTGGTAGCAGGTGCCGGCCTTGGTGGCACCGGTGCTGCATTCGAAGCCAGATATTGGGGCAAGGACAAGAAGATCGTCATTGCCGAAAAAGCAAACATCGATCGTTCTGGTGCGGTAGCCCAGGGCTTGTACGCGATCAACTGTTACATAGGTACGCGCTTCGGCGAAAACA
>JANLZE010000058.1:0-2724 GCA_031366105.1 Thiobacillaceae bacterium
GTCGATGTCGCCGATCTTCAGGCTGGCTATCTCGCACGACCGCAGCCCCATATCCAATGCGCAACGAATGATGGCGTAACCGCGCTTGGGCCAACGAAGATCGTCGGTGAATGAGTTCAGCAGGCGCTCGATCTCGTCCGGCTTGAGCGCGCGTGGCAATGACGCCAGCTTCCAGTGAACGGGATTCAGAATGACAGCGGTGAGCTTGCCTACCGAATCGCCGCAGGTTGCCCGATAGCGAAGGTAGCTCCGCAGTGCCGCTGCGAGACGCGATGCGTTTGAAGACGACCTGTGCGCTTCCAGTTGGCTGGCAAGGAATTGGCGAACGTCATCGGGGCGCAGCCGCGATATGTCGACGGCGCGGCTCTTGAACTTCTGTCGCAGCAGAATGCCCGCGACGTAAAGGCGATCCTTGCGCGTACTGGCCGCCAAACCTCTTACGTCGCGCAGATGTTCATCGTAACGGCGTAGTTCGTCAGCAATATGTGCCAGGAATGATGCAGATGACCGAGCCTTCGGCGTAGCCCGGTGCGATGAGATGGGTATCATAATGACCTCCTGAAGTGGGGCCACCACTTCAGACGATCATTGAAATTATGTCGAGCGTATCGTTACATCAATCGCCGAAAACCCAGATTACGCAAGGCTTCCATGCCATGCCGCACCGAACAGTCCACATAATCGAGCAGTCTACATAATCGGCCTTATGTAGCGCGCTACATAAGGCCGATGAGCCGTCTAACCTAGAGATTGCGGCGAAGGACAGGAAGTCGGCCATTGCGGTCATCAAGAATGAAAATTCTTGGGGCGGCACCCCGAAGGTGCGGGGGAGGATTCTCGGTTCAACTCGTTTGCTTCACAACCTGCTTAGCCGAGTTATCCCAATACCAGATGCCCTTTTCTGTCCGGTTATGTACACCTCCAAACCAGCGGTCATAGGGATTTTCTGTTGTCCAGCGTGCCTTCCCGGCAAGTAATTGTTGGCCGAATGGCGTTAATGACACCTGCCAGTCAATGACTTTTTCTGTCGGTTTTGCCAGTGTGATCGCGGGTTGCGGAGCCTGAGCAAGTTCATCAAGCACTATCCAATAACTGCTGTCACCCATGAATGGCAGTGGCTCATATACGGTAGTGTACCAGCGGTAGAACAGGGTGGCAGCATCCATTAGGCCGTGCTTTGCGAGGATTTGCAGCGTGATGCGCTCAGTCAGACTCAGGCCGTCAGTAAGCCATGGCAACTCCTGGAGGTGGCGTTTCAGGGCAGGAATGATTTCGGGGAGTGGCGGTTTTTCCTGCATCGCATAGTTGAGCAGTGCTTCGGGGGTGACATCCGTATAGGCGTCCCACCCTTGTTTGCCAAATTCGAACTGTTCTTCAGTCAATGGCTTGAACTGTGCCCACAGGACACGCATGGCTTCCACGGGAAGTTGCCCGATGCCATTGAAACGTTCTACTCCAGGGTAATGGCTTGCACAGAGGTAACGCATGTCGGGCGCACGCTCTCCGGGGTCACTATAGAAATGTAGCAGCTTGAGAAAGATCAGCACATCATAGGCATCATGTTCGAACCAGAATGCAATACGCTCGTAATCCCGCCATTTTGCCAATGATCGATAACTGTCGGCCAATTCTGAATAGGCTTGCTCAGGCTGACGCCAGCTGTTGCCCGCGATGAAATCCGCCCTTTTGCGGATGAAGCTTTCCTGGTCGTCCGTCGCGGGTACCGGGCCTTGAATGTAGGGATCAGCAAAGGCCACGAAATCGCCGTTGAAACCGGCCACCGCCAGTTTGTACATCACATCATGGCCGCAGCGGATATGTAGAGTGTCTCGGTCAGCATCCGGGGCCACTGGTTGGCCGGATTGCAGGGCCTGCGTGGCCAGTTCGGCTGCTTCAATATGGTGCTTGAGCTTTGCCCAGGATTGGAAACCCGCCTCGCGGGCGAGAACCAGTTGTGCATCCGCCAGTTTAATGCTTTCCGACGTCAGCTGACCTGCTTGGGGATGATTTGCTAACAGACGTTGCCATTCTTTTGAGCCGCGCCATTGCGCAAGCAGTTCCTTCGCAAGATTCTTCTGCTGCTCAAGTGAAAGCGGACGAGATCGGCGCGGATCGCCGGCGGCAAATTCGTGGAAGGTTTGCTTGTCGGCAAAAAACTGCCGACGCAATTCGGGTAGGGATTGAATCATGACGATCTCCTCAGTTATTTGCCTTTGCTCGCTGACAGGCATAAGGAAACCGTAGGTTTCGAAATGAATTTCTTTTGTTGGGCGCAGCCCTTTCCGCGAGTTGGTAGCTGACAAACCAGCGTGCGGATATGTTAAGGCATACCGACTCAGTCTCGCAAGTTGCGAATTGAAGGATCCTGAATGACCGCAGTGGCCGAGTTGCAGGCATTCGATATGGTTAGCGTGGCTGTTCGTAGTGGGTTGGTAACGGCTTTTTTGAATAAATCAGCAACGCTACGCGACTCAAACTAGCAACACTTTAATTTTGGCTGATGGATGGGCATGTTTACTTCCTCAACAAATTAAGCAACGCCGTCGCTCTTTTATTTCCCCTGTTTTTTATCCAGGCACGCAAAGTAAATCAACGGATCAAACGCAGTGCCATGGCGCTGTGCTTGCCAGATCATCTCGGCCAGGCAGTCCATGATTTCATGCTGCGCGTGCATTGTGTCGCCGGTTTTTTCCAGCAGCGCCTGGTAGTGCGCGCGGATGCCGG
>JANLZE010000060.1:0-1811 GCA_031366105.1 Thiobacillaceae bacterium
AAGTGCGTGCAGGTTTGGCGATCAAACCGATGGCTTCGTAATGGCGAATCATCTTGGCGGAAACACCGGAAGCTTGCGCGGCGCCGCTGATGTTGCAAGAGGGGATATCCATGCTGTCTCCATTCAACCTAAAAACGGCGATTTATCCACGAAAGTCACGAAATAAATCAATATATGACATCAGTAGTGTCCGGTTAACTAACAAACGCACGAGCCGAAGCCAAGGGCTGGCGCGGGTTGCAGAGCGATTTATTTTGGTGCCGATTTGAAATCAGTTTTCCCCTATTCAGGTTCGCGTAACTTCCAGAGGTCGATATCTCTGGAGGTGAACAATGAACCTGGGCAAGACGTTGTTCGCGCAGCTCATGGAGTTCGTGCCATGGACCGGCTTTGCGCGCATCGTGGCGCGTTATGGCGGCGATACCCGGGTGCGCAGCTTGAGTTGCACCGAGCAATTCCGCGCCATGGCTTTTGCGCAACTGACTTACCGCGAGAGCCTGCGCGACATCGAAACCTGTCTGCTGGCCAATCAGACGAAGTTGTACAGCATGGGCTTTCGCACGCCGGTCAGGCGTTCGACGCTGGCCGATGCCAACGAGGGGCGCGACTGGCGCATCTGGGCAGATCTGGCCACCTTGCTCATCCGGCGTGCGCGCAAGCTGTATTGCAACGACAGTTTCGGCATCGACCTGGACAACACAGTCTACGCCCTGGATGCCACGACCATCGACCTGTGCCTGTCGTTGTTCCCGTGGGCGCCGTTTCGTTCCACCAAGGCTGCGGTCAAGCTGCATACGCTGCTCGACCTGCGAGGCACCATTCCCGCCTTCATCCACATCTCGGACGGCAAGACCCACGAGGTCAACGTACTGGATATGCTGCCCATCGAAGCGGGTGCGTTCTATGTGATGGATCGCGGTTATCTGGATTTCGGTCGGCTGTTCACGCTGCATCAGGCAGGGGCTTTCTTCGTGACTCGGGCCAAACGCGGCATGGATGCGCACCGGGTGTATTCGATGCCGACCGACCGGAGCACGGGCATCATCTGCGATCAGCGCATCGCACTGAACGGCTTCTACCCCTCGCAGGCCTACCCCGAGCTGCTGCGGCGCATCCGTTTCAAAGACCCGGAATCCGGCAAGACACTGGTATTCCTGACCAACAATACCGCCTTGCCCGCGTTGACGATTGCCGCGCTTTACAAGAGCCGCTGGCAAGTCGAGTTGTTCTTCAAGTGGATCAAGCAGCATCTGCGTATCAAGCGTTTCATCGGCAACAGCGAGAATGCGGTGAAGACGCAAATCTGGTGCGCCGTCGCGACTTACGTGCTGATCGCCATTGTTAAAAAGGAGCTTCAAATCGATGCCTCGCTCTACTCTTTGCTACAGATTTTTTCGGTGTCTGTTTTTGAGAAAACCCAGCTATCGCAAGCCTTCGCAGGCAGTGCGCAGTTTCCAGAACAGACTGACTCCTCTAACCAACTGAATTTGTATGACTTTTAACCGGACACTACTGATATGACATTGATTAAGTCATTCACTCTATTGGGTGATGATCTATAGCTGGTTATCTCTTTGAATATTTTGCGAGCTTTCGCCTTACGGCGAAATGCCTGCTTAACCCATTTCGTGCTTTTTGTGTTTTTCGTGGACCAACTGCTTTTTCTAGGTTCAATCCTGGTTGCGCTGCCCGGCGGGCCGCCAGCGCCGCAGCAGCAGCGCGTTGGACACCACGCTGAAACTGCTGAACGCCATGGCCGCCCCGGCGATGACCGGATTGAGCAGACCAAATGCCGCCAGCGGGATACCGAC
>JANLZE010000072.1:0-4323 GCA_031366105.1 Thiobacillaceae bacterium
CGAGCAATGGCTGGACTGGAATCAGACCCGCCTGGGGCCGGAGGCCGCCAAGATCATGTTCAACACGCACTTCGCCGGTGACAATCGCAATGAACAGTCTATCGAAGACGCCAAGAAATGGCTGCTCAAAATTTTGCCCGTATTGAATAGCGTGCTGGAGACGCGGGCACATCTGTGTGGTGAGCAGATCACGCTTGCCGATCTGGCAATCGCGACCAATATCGCTTACCTTGAGGCCTGCCAATACGATTTTAGTGCTTATCCGGCAATCCAGCCTTGGTATCAGGCCATCAAGGCTAGACCCAGTTTCGCCAAGACCGTACCCAAGACGTAGCTGTCGTGAATACCCCTCTTTCAGTGGTATCCCGCGGTCACCAATTATTCCGAAAGTCGACGGGCTGCTAGTGGTGTAAATGGAAGATGTGCGCCGAGCGATTGAGATATCAGTACGCGAGTCGTATGGTCGTCTGATCGCATATCTCGCTGCGCGTACGCGTGACGTGGCTGGTGCTGAAGACGCGCTCAGCGCAGCATTATTGGCAGCGTTGGAAACTTGGCCGCGAGACGGTGTACCGCAGAAACCGGAGGCTTGGCTGCTCACTACCGCACGTCGCCGGCTCATTGATCGTGCGCGGCACCAGCGTACGCGAGAGGCAGGCATATCGACGCTCCAGCTCATTACCGAAGAATCCGATGAGATGGCATCGCCGGATAAATTTCCTGACGAACGCCTCAAGTTACTCTTCGTCTGCGCACACCCGGCGATTGATCCAGGCGTACATACGCCGCTCATGCTGCAATCCGTGCTCGGACTGGATGCGGCGCGCATCGCCCAGGCCTTTCTGGTTTCACCGGCGACCATGGGTCAACGGCTGGTGCGCGCCAAAGCGAAAATCCGCGACGCTGGTATCGCATTCGAAATTCCCGAAGACTGTGAATTGCCACAACGGCTTAATGCGGTGCTTGATGCCATCTATGCTGCTTACGGCAGCGGCTGGGAGGATACCGCTGGCGCCGATCCACGTCGACACGGACTGGCGGATGAAGCAATCCGGCTGGTACGCCTGTTGGTACAACACATGCCGGATGAACCAGAAGCACGTGGGCTGCTCGCCTTGATGCTTCACTGCGAAGCACGGCGTTCCGCGCGACGAGCACCGGACGGTCGTTATATTCCTCTGCTGGAACAGGACGTGCATTGTTGGTCCAAGCCGATGATCGAAGAGGCGGAACAGGCTCTGTTCGTCGCTGCGAGGCAAGCACGTCCCGGTCGTTTCCAGACGGAAGCGGCGATTCAATCGGTACATGCTGAACGTGCACATAATGGTCGTACCGACTGGTATGCGATCATTTCTTTTTACGAATATCTGGTACAGCTTGCGCCGACGCTAGGCGCACGGGTAGGGCATGCCGCCGCGGTTGCTGAAGCGAACGGTTTCAAACAAGGGCTGGCACTCCTAAATCAGATTGAATTCGCCGCCGTCGCCGCCTATCAACCTTATTGGGCAGTACGCGCCCACCTCCTGAAAAAACTGGGGCGCAAAAATGAAGCGTTAGAAGCCTATGACCATGCGATCGGGTTGAGCGAGGATGATGCAGTGCGCCAGTTTTTGCTTGAACAACGTGAATAACGCGCGGGCCATGTTGTTTGTGATGTATTTTTATTTTTCTGTCGAAATCGACCGTCGTCGTTCGTCATAGGTTTGGAAGCGCCCTTACGTCGCGCATCGGTTAAAAATAAACCCCTAACGAGAGGTGCATTATGAAACTTTATCACCATCCTGCGTCACCCAACTGTCGGAAGGTCCGCGTCACGGCAGCGCTGCTCGGCATTCGCTTGGAGGAACGGTTGATCGACCTTCCCGTCGACGATCAAGAAATTGGAGTACATATGAATCACTCACTTCAAAAAGGTGTGACCCGTTCGACAGTTGCTGGTTTAGTTTTTCTTGGGCTTGCCATCGCCAGCATTGTATTTTTGGCTGGGTGTACTGTGCTACACCAGCCAACGGATCAATTAGCCAAGGTCGTTCACCGCGCGAATCCTTCCATACCAGGATTTCAGTTTAAGTCCGTAGCCATAGGTAGCCAGCAACTCAACTACTACGAAGGTGGTGCGGGAGAGCCGGTGGTGCTCCTCCATGGCTGGCCGCAGAGCGCGTACGCGTGGCGCACCGTCGCGCCCTTGTTAGCGAAAAAATACCACGTCATTATTCCGAATCTTCCAGGCATCGCCGGTTCAGACGCTATCTCTGGTCCCACAAAATCCAATATGGCACAAGACATTCATACGCTCGTCGCCAAGCTTGGAATTTCATCCGCACGTCTGGTGGGACATGACATTGGCGGTATGGTCGCACACGCGTATGCCATCAACTACCCTAACGAGGTATCACATGTTGCCATTATTGAAATTCCCATTCCCGGTTTGAAGCCTTGGGACTTGGTTGTTAAGGATCCTCGGGTGTGGCATTTTGCGTTCCACAATGTCCCAGAGGTTCCTGAGATGCTTGTGGAAGGCAGGGAAGATAAATACTTCACCTATTTTTACAACACGGTAGCAGGCACGAAAGATGTTGTTACACCAGAAGAGATTCGGGTATACGCTGCCGCATACACAACTCCTACCTCGCTTAAAGCGAGCTTCGATTGGTATCGGGCATTCAAAGAAGACGAGACTAACTTCACTCGGTCGTCTACGAAGATAACAGCTAAGGTATTGCTCGCTGGCGGCGATCAAACGGTTGGCGCATTGTTGTCACCTCTTAAGGAGGGATACGCGAAGCACCAGGTCGAAGACTTGGAAACCTATGTCTTTAGTAAAACCGGCCACTGGGTTCTAGATGAGAAGCCGGAGGAATTGAGCGAAGTTCTCTTGAACTTCTTGCGAAAATAAAAGCGGTTTACCCGGCGTTTCTGTGGGTCCGTGCTCCGTCGCTCGTGAAAAACCGTGCGCGGCTCAACCCTTGGCTTGAATCGGCTTACGCCTACGTTACTAAGCCTTCCAATGAACAAAAATCGACCTCTCAGATCGCACTGTATTCGATGATCGTCGAATGCGGATGGGTCAAGCGACCCCAAAAAAATTATTTGTCGACCCCGCAAGGGGTTATTCGACAGCCTCGTTAGCTGTCTGCCACCACTCCGTGTATCGCCAAACGATAGTTGACAGCGAGTGCGTACGTTCTTTATAGTTCACCATATGGTTAACATTAGTGCCGCGAAATTAGACGTTATCTTCTCCGCCCTCTCGGACTCAACTCGGAGGGCTATGCTTCAGCGGCTCACAAAAGGGGAAATGTCGGTCATGGAGTTGGCGGAGCCCTTCGATATATCTAAACCTGCCGTCACAAAACATCTAAAGGTCTTGGAAAACGCCGGATTGCTGCGCAGACAGATCATTGGTCGGATACACCGTTGTCGTCTCGTGCCACAGCCATTAAGCGATGCGGCGGAATGGATCGCCTTCTATGAGAGTTTCTGGAATAAGAAATTTGATGCGCTAGACAAGTATCTTAACGAAACATCAAAAAAGAGTGAAAAGAAAAGTGGCTAAGTCAGCGACATTCAGCGCTCACACAACACTGACTCTCCGGCGGGTCTTTAACGCGCCGATTGCGAGAGTCTTTGAAGCTTGGACAAAGGCCGAGGTACTGGCTCGTTGGTTTGGGCCTGTTGGATTTACCGTTACCGCGTCCGAAATTGATTTGAGAAAAAGCGGCGAATACCTCATTGCTTTACGGTCTCCCGAGGGCATGGCGATTAAGCACTTTGGAAAGTATGTTGAAGTTACCCCGCCCGAAAGGTTGGTGTTCACTTGGCTACTTGAAAATCAAGCCTGTAGGGGTAGCAAGAATCAATGCGCCGAAACTCTCGTGAGTATTGATTTCAAGCGCGTCAACGAATCCACGGAAGTGCAGCTTACCCATGAGCATCTGCCAAACAAAGAAGCCTACGATGGCCATGTGTACGGTTGGAGTAGCACTTTAGATAGTTTCGAAGATTTCGTACAAACGAAGTTAAGTTAGGAAGGCGTTGCATGAGTTCCGTTTGAGGATTGTTGCGCCCACATAGTACACCATGTGGTGTACAGTATTGTATGTTTTGCCTGTTATACACAACCTGAAGGAGATGACCATGGCTGATATTTTACATCGCGTAATAATTGAAACTTCCCCTGAAAAATTGTACAAGGCGTTGACTGAACAACGCGGGCTGAGCGCGTGGTGGACGAAAGCGGAAACGACAGCCAAGGTTGGCGCCTTGGCTAGCTTTGGATTCGGCCCCAATGGTGATCACAAGGTAGACATGAAAATTACCGAG
>JANLZE010000073.1:0-1508 GCA_031366105.1 Thiobacillaceae bacterium
CAACCACACACATTGCCAAATGTTTCGCGGCAGGATTCGCCGCCGCTCTATATCCCAAACCCCCGCAGTATCCGAATCGACAGGGGTTTCCCGTAACCATTGAAATGCGCATCACTCCGTAGCAAACGATGTTGCGCTCTAACCCGGCGTTCGAGAGGGACGCCGCAAAAGCGCGGCGCCCCTCAACTTTACGTTAGGCCTTCATTAAGGAGGAGACATGGAATCACAAGATGCAATAGTAAACATCCCGAAAACCATGGAAAAATACTTTGGTTGCTCGGGGAAAATGCTTAAACCATCACCCAGCACGGTTGCCTCGTTAATAAAAAAGATACCAGAGGGCCGAGTGGCCACTATCGATGCCGTATGTAAAATACTGGCTAAGAAATTCAAAACAGAAATATCCTGCCCAGCAACAACAGAAAAATCGTTATGTTTAGCTGCATCCGAATCGGTCACAAAGAATACACGTCTGCCGTATTGGCGTGTTTTGAAGAAAAACGGCGAGTTAATCCGAAACCTCCCTAATGGGGTCGACGGTCATGCGGCAAACCTGATGAAGGAAGGTCACGAGATTATTTCAACGAGCAAGTCAAAAGGCCTCAAAGATTTTGAGAGCGTTTTGCATCAATTTTAGAGGAAAGCCGAAATGGAAACAGATATAGAGAAACTTTACCAAAAATATATCGCCGCGTGGTTAGCCCATGACATAGAGGCGGTGGTGTCATTTTTTGCGGAGGACTGCGTCTATGAGGACGTGGCGCTCGGAGCCCTCAATCGTGGTAAGCCTGAACTAAAGGCTTTTGTGCAAGCCACGCTCGCAGCGATCCCCGACTTCACGATTGAGTCGAAATCCGTTTTTACTACCGTTGGCCGGCTTGCTAGTGAATGGATCATGACGGGCACACACAAAGGTGACTTTCCCGGGTTGCCCGCTACGGGCAAGAGCTTCTCAGTCCCGGTCGCCTCGATCATGGAGTTCCAAAACGGAAAGATCCGTCGAAACACTGACTATTGGAATCTCGCCTCTTTTCTACAGCAGGTGGGAGCAATGGCCTAACATGGCGTTCGAGCGGGACGCGCCAAAAGCGGCGCGCCCCTCAACTTTACGTTAGAGTGCATTCAGGAGGGTATTATGCCGAGCATACTTATTGAAACAAGACAGCAATATTCTGCTGAGCAGGAAACAGCCATCATGGAGGCTGTGCATATGGCGTTGCGCGAAGCTTTCAAAATTAAACCCGACGACAAGCATATTCGATTGGTTGCTCACGAGCCGCACCGATTTATTTGCCCGCCCGGCAAAGAAAAGCCAGAAGCTTATACGCATGTCAGCATTGACGCTCTGTCAGGGCGGTCACTCGACGCAAAGCGCACTCTCTATCAGAGCATCGTCAATAATCTTGAGCCGCTGGGTATTCCGAAAGATCACGTCAAAATCCTGCTGCGTGAAATCCCAACAAGCAATTGGGGTGTTCGTGGTGGTCAGGCTGCGTGCGACATTGATC
>JANLZE010000079.1:0-3946 GCA_031366105.1 Thiobacillaceae bacterium
ACGCCCGGGAGATCCTGCAACGTGCGCAGGCGCTGGAGACCGAACGACTGGCTGCCTGATTTGCACTCGCTCTGACCTCTGCGATATGAGGTGCTGATTTGGCATGAACATCGCAGGGTGGCTAAGTGCCAGGTGCAGTCATTCACGGGTTGCTGAGATTGGCGAAATAAACGGCAGCAGCAACCCAGACAGCCGACGTTCTCAAGAACATTTTGATTTCACGCTACTTGGCCAGAGCCCCCTGTGGCCTTAGGGTGATTGAACGGCAGATGTCACGCGCTTTGCTGACGCTGGAAACGAACTCAGCCTGAATAACCACTCGGTAGGTTGGCAAGGGGGTAACCAACTCCGAGGGGCCAAACACAAGTTGCCGGGCAGATTGTCTTTAATCAAGATCATCGTAGCGGATTTTGCGATATCGCCGGCGTATGGATCGACGCCGGCCAGCGCACCTTGGGTGGATAATTTTTTTCGGAAAGTACAAGCGCTCTTTTTGGTTCTTGGTCGTCGGGTTGTCGATCCAGCTGCGGCCATTGTTTTGCCGTTGATCGTCAGACGAATTTACATGGTATTGCCCTTCGGCTTGATGCAGCGGATGAGGGTTGTGCGAACGCGGCGCCCCTCGCCCGCCGAATACGGATAACAGACCTGTCGGAGCATGCCGACACTGTCGTGTTTCGTCTGACATCACCCGAGCTGGCGCCAGCAACGGAGATGCGAAGCCGCGAATAAGAGGGTTGCTCGGTGACGCGAATAGAAAACACCCGCATTGAGAACCACCGACGTTCGCTGCTCGTTTTCTCGGCCGACAAATTCCCCTTGAACATACATTTTCCAGCCCTATAATGCATGTACTGGGTTGCGCTATGTGGACCGGCCGAGGAATACCAAATCATCGGACAACAGCGAATAGCGATTGGGGGCATCGGGGCAGTGTGTTCTGCAACACGCATCTGTAATCGCTTAGCTATTTCGTATACGAAGGGCTCGTGTTCGTATTTTTGAGACCTGAGGAGACCTGAACCCATGATCGCCAGCAACCCTTTCGCCGAACTCGCCGCCTTCATCCCTCCGGCTGCCATGCAGACCTACGTCGTACTGATGGTTGTTCTGGTGGTGGCCGGGACGATACTCGACATGCTGCACAAGAAAAGCGCCCAGTACTTCTTCGAGAATGCCAGGAAGGCCAGAAAGAACGCGACGCGCACGCTGAGCTCGGGTGAAAAAGGCGCACTGGCCTTGAAGACCGTCGCCAAGGAGGTGCTGACCTCGGGCGAATTCAACAATCCCAAACGCCGCATTTCGCACCTCTTCACCATGTACGGCTTCATCATTTTTGTCGTCACGACGGCGATCCTGATCTTTGCCTATCCGACCCCGGAATATCCGGCGCCGACCGTCGTGCCGCTGCTTTGGCACCTGGGCGCGGCCATGCTGTGCGTGGGCGGGTACTGGTTCTGGTTCAGCATCCGTGTCGACGTCGCCTCCGAAGGCGTCAAGTGGTATCAGCTGAACGGACGCGGCGACCTCTTCATTGTCGGCCTGCTGGGCATGGCCAGCTTCGCGCTGCTCTGGTCTTTCTCCATGAGCGCCGGCGCGTTGAACAGGCTGTTCTTCGTACTGTTCGTCGCCTTCACCACGCTGCTGTTCGGCTCGGTGTACTGGTCCAAGTTCGCGCACATGTTCTTCAAGCCTGCGGCCGCCTTCCAGAAGCGCGTCATCAAGGCCGATGGTTCGAGAGAAAACATGCCCGCGATCTACGATGTGACGGATCCCGAGGTGCAGGCGAGGTTTCCGGATATCCCGGCCTACATGGGCGTCGACCCGCCCAACATGGGACTCGGCATCAAGCGTGAAGCGCCCAACCATTTTTGATCGCCCGGTCAGCCCGGCAGAATCGAGAGGAACCCCATGCCCACCTTTGTCTACATGACGCGTTGCGATGGTTGCGGATACTGCGTCGATATCTGTCCGTCGGACATCATGCACATCGACAAGGTCACGCGGCGCGCCTACAACATCGAGCCGAACATGTGCTGGGAGTGCTACGCGTGCGTCAAGGCCTGCCCGCAGGACGCGATCGATGTGCGCGGCTATGCCGACTTCGCTCCGCTGGGCCATTCGGTGCGCGTCCGCCGCGACGAGGAAAAAGGCACCATTGCCTGGCGCATCAAGTTCCGCAACGGCGAAAAGGACATGGAACTGCTGGCGCCGATCACGACCAAGCCCTGGGGCAAGCACATTCCGCAACTCTCCGCTGTGCCCGCGCCGAGCCAGGCGATGCGTGACAGCCAGTTGCTGTTCAACGAGCCCAAATACATCCGCATGGACGAAGGCGATCTGCACACGCTGGAATCGAACGGTCTCGTGATGAAGGAAGGGGTGTACTACTGATGGCTTACAACACGGTTGTCGAGGACAACATCGACGTCCTCGTCGTAGGCGCGGGTCTGGGCGGCACGGGCGCTGCGTGGGAAGCGCGCTACTGGGGGCAGGACAAGAAGATCGTCATCGCCGAAAAGGCCAACATGGACCGTTCGGGCGCGGTGGCCCAGGGCCTCTACGCGATCAACTGTTACATGGGCACGCGCTGGGGCGAGAACAAGCCTGAAGATCACGTCCGTTACGCGCGCATGGACCTGATGGGGATGGTGCGCGAAGACCTGCTGTTCGACATGGCGCGTCACGTCGATTCCGCCGTTCACCAGTTCGAGGAGTGGGGCCTGCCGATCATGCGCGACCCCAAGACCGGCCACTATCAGCGCGAGGGGCGCTGGCAGATCATGATTCACGGCGAATCCTACAAGCCGATCGTCGCCGAGGCCGCCAAGAAATCTGCTGACAAAGTCTTCAACCGGGTCTGCATCACCCATCTGTTGATGGACGACGCCAAGCAGAATCGCGTGGCCGGCGCGGTCGGCTTCAACGTTCGTACCGGCGATTACCACGTCTTCAAGTCGAAGACGGTGATCGTCGGCGCGGGCGGCGCCTCCAACATCTTCAAGCCGCGCTCGGTCGGTGAGGGTGCGGGCCGCGTCTGGTATGCGCCGTGGTCGTCGGGCTCGGCCTACGGCCTGATGATCCAGGCCGGCGCGAAAATGACCCAGATGGAAAACCGTATCGTCCTGGCGCGATTCAAGGACGGTTACGGTCCGGTGGGGGCTTACTTCCTGCACCTGAAAACCTACACGCAGAACGGTAACGGCGAAGAGTACGAGTCGAAATGGTTCCCGGCGCTGACCGAAATGGTGGGCAAGGAATATCTGGACACCGAAGGCCAGCACCTGTCCCACAAACCCATCCCGACCTGTCTGCGCAACCACGCATTCATTTCCGAGGTGAACGCCGGTCGCGGCCCTATCCACATGGTGACGATGGAGGCCTTCCAGGATCCGCACCTCGAGGAGATCGGCTGGCACAACTTCCTCGGCATGACCGTGGGCCAGGCCGTGCTGTGGGCGGCGACTGATGTCAATCCGAAGTATGAAAACCCCGAACTAACCACCTCCGAGCCGTATGTGATGGGCTCGCACGCGACCGGCTGCGGCGCCTGGTGTTCAGGCCCCGAGGACATTTCTCCTCCGGAATATTACTGGGGCTACAACCGCATGACCACGGTCGAAGGTCTGTTCGGCGCGGGCGACGCCGTCGGCGGGACGCCGCACGCATTCTCGTCGGGCTCGTTTACCGAAGGCCGTCTGGCCGCCAAGGCGGCGTGCAAGTACATCGACGATGGCAAGGCCGAAGGCATCCAGGTGACCGACGCGCAGATCCAGCGCCGGGGCGAAGAAATCTTCAAGCCGATGGAGCATTACCGGATCTACCGCAACGAAATCACCGCGGGCAGCGTCAACCCGAACTACATCAACCCCAGACAGGGCCTGGACCGTCTGCAGAAGTTGATGGACGAGTACTGCGCAGGGGCGACGGTCAACTACATGACCAA
>JANLZE010000087.1:0-1216 GCA_031366105.1 Thiobacillaceae bacterium
GAACCAAGCGTGCGGATCGTGTATTCGACACAGGCCGCATCGCCGGAGAACTGAAGCATTTCTTTATGCGTGCCACCGGGAAGAAGGACGCCGCGGAGCCGTTCATCGGCCACTTTCTCTGGGAATATGCCTGCCACTTCCCAAACCGCGATAGCGCCTTTCAATCGATCACTGGCAGGACACCGTTCTACATGGGAATTACGCTACTGCGCATTGCGCGGAACAATTGGATCGAACCGGAATACCGCCATCGCTTAATCAGAGAGGCAAAAGAATGCCTGAGGAGGTTTTAAATGATCGTCAAAGGCATTATTTTCGATAACAACGGAACACTTTCGGATATCCGGACGAACGAATGGCACGACGATGTGTATCGCGTCATTAGCAATCTGCTGTCATTTCAAGGCATATTGCTCGATCCGAACGTTGTTAAGTATTTTTATTTCCAGATAATGAAGGAACAGCGCGCGGCATCCGGTGAGCGTCACCCGGAATTCGATGCTATCTGCATTTTCCGCGAGATTATCGCGCGGCACTTGACGGACTTCACCCGCGGCCTGCCGGCTGAGAAGATTGAACAGCTCCCGAGACTTCTTGCCGAAACGCACCGAGCCGCATCACGCCTCCAGTTGCAGCTCTATCCTGGAGTAGAGCACATCATCCGGCAACTGCACCCGAAATATCATCTTGCAATAATTTCCGATGGTCAGACCGCCTACGCCGTCCCAGAACTGAACGCCGTCGGGCTAGCCGGTTATTTCGACCCGATAATAATCTCGGGAGACATCGGGTACCGCAAGCCCGACGAACGATTGTTCACAGCAGCGTTGACCACCATGAAAATGCAACCGTCAGAGGTTCTGTATGTGGGCAACGACATGTATCGTGATGTTTATGGGGCGCAAAGACTCGGGATGAAAACGGTCTTTTTCAAGTCAAACCAAGGGACGCAGGAAAAAGAGGGTGTAAAACCTGACTATATTATTTACAACTTCCCGGAGTTGCTCAACGCCATCCACTTCTTCGAGGAGCGGTAAGGAAGCCGATTTAGAGACGCCAAGTTGGCGAAGAATTCCTACATTGGTACTGTGAAGATTGTGCTTCGGTTACCTTCTTCGGAACCGGATTGCTTCCAAGTTGAACGTCCAGTTTTCTAATTCTACTGTGTTACAAATAATGCGATGATTCAGGCATAGGAATTAGCGAGGTGGAGGCC
>JANLZE010000094.1:0-2636 GCA_031366105.1 Thiobacillaceae bacterium
GCTGGCGGTTTTGCTAGCGGTAGCCCTTTGGGGGCTGCGCAGAAAGCAGAAAAAGGAATTTGAATATTTCTCGGCCTCTGAGCAATCCGTCTTGGGCAGAGGCAGACGAACCCGATCCGCTCCCGCGTAGCGCCGAAACGGATCCGGCTGCGTCGCCCAGTCCATGTAGCCCTGCGCGGCGGCGTAGCGGTGGAAGTGGTGCTTGGTACGCTGGTAGGCGACGACCACCTTTTCGGGAGATGACTCTCCCTCAAGAAAGTCGGCTCGCTCCAGCGCAGCTGGCTCTCCCGATAAGGCTGAAAGACGATGGGATGTCATGGCAATCTTAGTCATGCTGTGCCGTAATCAAGGCGCATCTTCGCGCTCGTCACCGGCGCGTCGCAGCTACGGTTAAAGTCATTCCTGACACTCTCCAGGCTACCGTTGCTCAGGGTGTCCGTGTCTTCAGGCTGTCGACAGCATGCACCGGCGCCTTGTCCCCTTTCATCAGATCGGCGATGGTGCCGTACACCATGTGATGGCTCTCCAGCATGTTCTTGCCGGCGAACACGGGCGACGTCACCTCGATGGTGTAGTGGCCGCCGCCACCGTTCACTTCGGCCCGTGAATCGGGAATTTGGCGCTCGATGGCCTCGCGCAACGCATCGATGACGGAGCCTTGGAACTCAGTTGGATGAGACGACATGTGTTTTTCCTTTATATATTTAGTTTAATAACTCGGTACTGGGGCATCGATGCCACCTTTGAGGTGTAGGTGAGTTTCGCTCAGGCGTATGGCTGCTCCTTTCGGGTCTGCTGGGGTTCTGTCCGAATTGCTGGGACGGTGCTTGAGATACTCATTCCAGAAATAAAATTACGCCTCACGCGCCAAAGCGAAAAATTCCGCGCGCAGTGCCTGGTTGGGTTGCAGTGCGCCGAGCATGGATGAGGTGACGGTTTCCTCTCCCTGGCTGCGAATGCCGCGGCTTTCCATGCACAGGTGACGACAGCGAATGACTACGCCAACGGCTTGCGGTTCCAGATGCGTCATCAAGGCATTGGCAATCTGGATGGTGAGTCGTTCTTGCACTTGCAATCGATGGGCAAAGCAATCGACCAGGCGCGTCAACTTAGACAAGCCCACTATTTTTTCGTTGGGAACATAGCCGATCGTGGCGCTGCCAAAGAAAGGCGCCAGATGGTGCTCGCAATGGCTGTATACAGGGATGCCGCGTACCACGATGAGTTCGTTGTACTCTTCCGCCCCGTCTTCAAACACTTTTAGACATTCAGCCGGGTCTTTGGCATAGCCGGAAGTCCAGTGCTTCCAGGCTTTTGCAACGCGGGACGGTGTTTCTACCAGGCCCGATCTATCGGGATCCTCCCCCAAGCTGATCAGGAGTCGGCGCCAGTCCTGCTCGGTAAACGCTTGTTCTGGTATCCGTGTTTTTTCTGTCTGGGCCGGTGTCTGTAAAACTGATTTTCCAGTGGCTCGCGCCGTGAAATTTTGACTCATGCGATCCTTTAGTCTTATCAAGTTTTTTGCCAGTCGGACACTAGCCCAACTAACCGTGGGAAAGTAGCCGTCGAATAGAACAGCGATTGCTAATCTAAACAGACACGATTTCGATGTCCGATTCAATCGACTGCACCAGATTCTCGATGGCCCTGAGCGTGCCGGATATCGAACTCGGGCAGGTGCCGCAGGCACCTTGGTAGTGCACCCTGAGCTGATTGCCGTCGAGGCTGAGTACGTGGAGGTCGCCGCCGTCGTTTTGCAGATGGGGACGGATCTGCTCGTCAAGCAGCGCCTTGATCGCATCGAGGCGTTGCTGATCTGCGGGACTGAGGTTGGCATAGGCAGTGTCCGCCGCTGCAATTGTGGCAGCTGTTTGCGCATCCGCCGCCGGCGCGGATCGGATCGGATCGGCGACTTTGCGCACCAATTCTTTCCATACGGCACCGCCGTCCTGCGTGACCGTGAGCCAGCGATCGACGTAAAACACATTGGTCACATGCTCGATGTCGAACAGCGCGGCGGCGAGCGCATCATCCTTCGCCTGCTCGGCGTTGTCATACGAGCACGTGATGCCCCAGGTCAGCGGTTCCTTGAGGGTGAACTTCACCGCGTTAGGATTGGGCGTGTCTTCGATTTCTGTTATTTTCGGCATCTCAATCTCCTGAAAGCGGGGCCCCCTCTTGGTGCTGGGTGCACGACAACACTACCCCGCCCATAACCCGTTTCAATGTCATCAACCCACCGCTGAATTGATCAACTTCTGCAATTCACCTTGCTGATACATCTCGCGCACAATATCGGCGCCACCGACTAACTCGCCTTTGATGTAGAGTTGCGGAATGGTTGGCCAGTTGGCATAAACCTTGATGCCATCACGGATTTCCGGATCGGCCAGCACGTTCACGGCGGTAAAGTCCTGCACACCGCACGCCTGGAGTATCTGTACCGTCGCGCCGGAAAAACCACACTGCGGGGACTGTGGCGTCCCTTTCATGTAAAGCACGATAGGGTTGGTGGTTACCTGGTTGCGAATTTTTTCCTGTACGTTCATCTTTCATTTCTCTAAGGTTATTACATTGTCGATCGCTGTCAGCATCTTATCCTCTCAACTGGATACTCTGCGGTAAAAAAACAGGGG
>JANLZE010000036.1:0-124403 GCA_031366105.1 Thiobacillaceae bacterium
GAAGGGCTTGCAGGCGGGCCAGCGCGTGGTGTTGTCGGGTCAGTTCCTGGTCGATTCGGAAGCCAGCCTGAAGGGCGTGCAAACGCGGCAGGGTGCTGCGTCCGCCCCAGCAGCGGGTGCAGCGGGTGCAGCGGATGCGGCTCAGCCGAGCGCCACCTTCCGCGGCGAAGGCAGGGTTGAAGCCATCGGCAACGGCAGCGTCACGCTGGACCACGCACCGATTCCCGAAGCAAAAATGGGCGCGATGACGATGGAATACCTGGCGGCGCGCGGCGTGGTTCCGCGCAACGTAGCGGTGGGCGACAAGGTGACGTTCGAGTTCAAGCGGGCGGCCGATGGTCAGTTCGAACTGACCGCCATCACGCCGCGTGCCGATGCGCCGGTCGTGCCGAAGGCCGCCTCAGCGTCCGGGGCCAGGCCATGATCGCCGGCCTGATTCGCGCCTCGATCGCGAACCGCTTTCTGGTGCTGCTGGGCACCGCGATGCTCAGCGCCTGGGGCGTTTGGTCGGTGCTGAACACACCGCTCGACGCGCTGCCCGATCTGTCGGACGTGCAGGTCATCATCCGCACCACCCTGCCCGGCCAGGCGCCGCAAATCGTCGAGAACCAGGTCACCTACCCGCTGACCACGACCATGCTGTCGGTGCCGGGCGCGAAGACGGTGCGCGGCTACTCCTACTTCGGCGACTCCTTCGTCTACATCCTGTTCGACGACGGCATCGATCCGTACTGGGCGCGTTCGCGGGTGCTGGAGTATTTGAACCAGGTGCAGTCACGCCTGCCGGCGCAGGCGAAAACCTCGCTCGGCCCAGACGCCACCGGCGTCGGCTGGGTGTTCCAGTACGCGCTGATCGACCGCAGCGGCCGCATGGACGTGAGCCAGTTGCGCGCGCTGCAAGACTGGTTTTTGAAGTACGAGTTGAAAACGGTCGCCAACGTGGCCGAGGTGGCCAGCGTGGGCGGCTTCGTGCGGCAGTACCAGATCGTGCTCGACCCGGACAAGCTGCGCGCCTACGGCATTCCACACACACGCGTCATCGCGGCCGTGCAGCGCGCCAACCAGGAGGCCGGCGGCGCGGTGCTCGAACTCGGCGAGGCCGAGGTCGTGGTGCGCGCCAGCGGCTACCTGAAAACGCTGGACGACTTTCGCAAGATTCCGCTCAGCGCCACCGACGCCGGTGTGTCGGTGCGGCTGGGCGATGTCGCGCGCGTGCAGGTGGGCCCCGAGATGCGGCGCGGCATTGGCGAACTGGGCGGTGAAGGCGAGGCGCCGGGCGGCGTGATCGTGATGCGCTCCGGCAAGAACGCGCTGGAAACCATCGCCGCCGTGAAGGCCAAGCTCGAAGCGCTGAAGCCCGGCCTGCCGCCGGGGGTCGAGGTGGTGACGGTGTACGACCGCTCCAGCCTGATCGTGCGCGCGGTCGACAACCTGCGCGACAAGCTGATCGAAGAGGCCGTCGTCGTGGCCCTGGTCTGCGTGCTGTTCCTGTTCCACCTGCGCTCGGCGCTGGTGGCCATCGTGTCGCTGCCGCTGGGCATCCTGGCGGCCTTCATCGTGATGCGTTATCAAGGCGTCAACGCCAACATCATGTCGCTGGGCGGCATCGCCATCGCCATCGGCGCGATGGTGGATGCGGCGGTGGTGATGATCGAGAACGCCCACAAGCACATCGAGCAATGGAATCACGAACACCCGAACGAAGCTTTGCGGGGCGAGGCCCACTGGCGCGTGATCGCCGACGCGGCGGCCGAGGTGGGACCGGCGCTGTTCTTCTCGCTGCTGATCATCACGCTGTCGTTCATCCCGGTCTTCACGCTCGAGGCACAGGAAGGGCGCCTGTTCGGCCCGCTGGCGTTCACCAAGACCTATGCAATGGCCGCGGCGGCGGGCCTGTCGGTGACGCTGATCCCGGTGCTGATGGGCTACTGGATACGCGGGCGCATACCCGAGGAAACGAAGAATCCATTGAACCGCGTGTTGATCAACGCGTATCGACCGCTGCTGGATAAAGTGCTGCGGCATCCCAAGGCCACGCTGGTAATCGCGGTGCTGGTGCTGCTGAGCGCACTGTGGCCGATCACGCGTCTCGGCGGCGAATTTTTGCCCCCGCTCGACGAGGGTGATTTGCTGTACATGCCATCCGCACTGCCGGGATTGTCGGCCAGCAAAGCGGCGCAATTGCTGCAACAAACCGATCGCATGATAAAAAGCATACCGGAAGTGGCAAGCGTGTTCGGCAAGGCCGGGCGCGCGGAAACCGCGACCGATCCGGCGCCGCTGGAAATGTTTGAAACTACCATCCAGTTCAAGCCGCAATCCGAATGGCGCGCGGGCATGACGCCCGAGAAGCTGGTCGAAGAACTGGACCGCACCGTGCGCGTGCCGGGGCTGACCAATATCTGGATCCCGCCGATCCGCAATCGCATCGACATGCTCGCCACCGGCGTTAAAAGCCCGATTGGCGTGAAAGTCGCGGGTACCAGTCTCGCCGCGATCGACCGCGTCACGCAGGCGGTCGAGCGCGTCGCCAAAACCGTGCCGGGCGTGTCGTCGGCGCTTGCTGAGCGCTTGAGCGGCGGGCGTTATGTTGAGATCGAAATCGATCGCGTCGCCGCCGCGCGCTACGGGCTCAACATCGCCGATGTGCAATCGGTAGTCGCGAGCGCAGTCGGGGGCGAAAGCATTGGCGAGACGGTAGAGGGGCGCGCGCGGTTTCCGATCAGCGTGCGCTATCCGCGTGAATGGCGCGACTCGCCCGCCCGGCTCGCCGCGCTGCCTATCCTCACACCGACGGGCGGCCAGATCACGCTCGGCAGCGTGGCGCAGGTACGCATCGTCGACGGCCCGCCGATGCTCAAAAGCGAAAACGCCCGCCCGTCCGGCTGGGTTTACATCGACGTGCGCGGGCGCGATCTCGCCTCGGTGGTAGCCGACCTACGCCGTGCGGTGGCCCAGCAGGTCAAGCTCGAACCCGGCATCAGTCTCGCCTACTCCGGCCAGTTCGAGTTTCTCGAACGCGCCAACGCAAGGCTGAAGCTGGTCGTACCCGCCACGCTGCTGATCATTTTTGTGCTGCTGTACTTGACCTTCAAGCGCTTCGACGAAGCTGGGCTGATCATGGCGACGCTGCCGTTTGCGCTCACTGGCGGCGTGTGGTTTTTGTACTGGCTGGATTACCACCTGTCGGTCGCCACGGGTGTCGGCTTTATTGCGCTGGCCGGCGTGTCGGCTGAGTTCGGCGTGATCATGTTGCTGTATCTGCGCAACGCCTGGGCGGAGCAACAGGCGGCAGGGAAGGCAAAAGACAGCGATTTGATGGAGGCGATCCGCATCGGAGCAGTGCTGCGCGTGCGCCCCAAAGCCATGACCGTCGCTGTCATCATCGCCGGCCTACTGCCCATCCTGTGGGGCGGCGGGGCAGGCGGCGAAATCATGAGCCGCATCGCCGCGCCGATGGTCGGCGGCATGATCACCGCACCGCTGCTGTCACTGTTCGTGATTCCGGCGGCGTATCGGTTGATGCGGCGCAGAAAAGATTGACTACCGCTTGATCAATTCGGCTTGCGGTAGCCCGGTAAATGCAGCGCGCCGGTTTTAAACGCTGTCGAGGCAGTTTGATAATACGCAATCGCCTCGCTCAATAATTGCGGGTCGATGGCGGTGGGGGTGCTGGCGTAGGTCTTGGGATCGACACGATAACTCTCGACTTGTTGTTTGGGTTGCAGCACGGTCAGGATGCCGTTTTTTAAATAGCCGAGTTCCTGATAATTGCTGATGAATGCGCGCTCGGGGGCGGGGCGTGGATCAAAAACCGAGCGGCCGAAAAAAGCGGCGGCACCTTGCATGCCGAGCACGTCGATCAGCGTCGGCGGGATGTCGATCTGGCTGATCATCGGCGCGTAGTGCGCAGGTTTTAGCAAAGCCGGTGCATAGAAGATCAACGGGATATGGTAATTGTTGACCGGCAATTTGGTTTTGCCCGCTACTGACGCACAGTGATCGGCGACGATGACAAACAAGGTGTCGTTAAACCACGGCTTGGACTGCGCATCGCGGATGAATTTGCCGATCGCGTAATCGGTGTATTTCACGCCGCCCTCCCGGCTGCCGGGAGAAGGGATGTCGATGCGGCCATCCGGATAGGTGAAGGGGCGGTGATTGCTGGTCGTCATCACATGCGCAAAGAACGGCTTGCCGGCGGCGAGCTCGGCGTCCAGCGTGCGGATCACGTTGTTAAATAAAAATTCGTCGGAAACACCCCAGATATTTTCGAACATCACCGAGCCTTTCGGGAAATCCGTGCGGTCGACGATCTGGTAGTCATTGCCTCTGAAATAAGCGTTCATATTGTCGAAGTAGCCATAGCCGCCATAAAAAAAGTACGGCGCAAATCCCTGCTGTTTGAGGAGCTCGCCGATGGTGGCCAAGTGTTCGTTATTGGGGCGATGCACGATCGCTTGCCCGGGGATCGGCGGGGTGCCGAGCGAGAGGGCATCGAGCCCGCGAACGGTGCGCGTGCCGGTCGCAAAGAGCTGATCGAATTGCATGCCCGCGCGTGCCAGCTTATCCATTTCCGGCGTAAGCCCCTGCGTCGAGCCATAGCTGCCCATGTAGGAAGCGGACAGGCTTTCTACCGAAATCAAAATAATATTGCGTGGTCTTTTGCTGAAGGGGATGGGATTGGAAGACACGACGTCGAGGGTAGGTCGGTCGCGTAAGCCCAGCGCGGTGACGCCCAGTTTGTGCAAGATGGCCTGAGCGGTGTTCTCAGGAATCGTTCGATAGAATTTGTCGTAGTCGAGTTCGTTGCGGCGCATCGCAGCGGATATTGTGAACAGGCCATTACCGGAGAGCTCAGCCGCATAGTTATTGCCTTGGCCTTGCATTTGATCAATGTTGGCGGCAAAGAGCCCCAGTGTGGGTAACGCAATTGCAGCAACGGCCAAGCCAATGCGTTGAATGCTATTCAGTGCGAGGCTGTCGGCGCGCTGAATAGGCTTCTTAAGTAACCAAACTATCAGCGCAGCCAACGCGCCAATGGCTGCGAAGATCCAGCCGACGGGATAAGACTCGCGAATATTGCCGATGACTTCTTGCGTATAGATTAGGTAATCGAGTGCAATGAAGTTAAAGCGGGTAGAAAACTCCATCCAAAACGTTATTTCTGCAACAGCGCCAAATAACAGTATGGATAACGATAGCCATAGCCATAGCAAGCGCAATATGTGGTGCCAGCGACTTAGCCTCCAACGATTGGGGAGTAGTGCTTCGTATAATAAAACCGGCGCGAGCAGTGTGCAGGTCACCACCAGGTCGAACCAAAAACCTTTCGCGAAAATGACTGGCCACAAACGCATAGGGGCTAAATCGGCCCCAGTATAAAAAACAGTCAACGCGACCCGCGTGACTGTAAATAAAACCAAGATCACAGCCGCGAGGAATAGCGGAAAGGCGGGGAGTTTTTGGGTAGAGGGGTGGACAGTTGTCATTAAAATTTATATATGTGGAGAGAAAGAAGCCGCTAGGCAAAATCGAGGTATCGATAGAAGGGCTTACCCTATAGCGAAGCTTAGCGATGAGCAAGTTGACCCCTCGATAGGGACGCAGTTCAGATGGGGGCTGTAATGAGTGGGCCACTACTGAAAGTAATGCGTCTGAGTGAACCGGGCAAGCCGCATAGGCGCAGCGCCATCCTTAGCTGATAAAATGGCGGATTCTTCTAGCCATTCAATCTTTGGAGCTTGCCATGACTTTTCGTATCGCCCCGTCTATTCTTTCCGCGAATTTTGCCCGACTGGGTGAAGAGGTGGACAACGTGCTCGCTTCGGGCGCCGACATTGTGCATTTCGATGTGATGGATAATCACTACGTGCCCAACTTGACCATTGGCCCGCTGGTATGCGAGGCGCTGCGCAAGCACGGCGTGACCGCGCCGATTGATGTGCATCTGATGGTGGACCCGGTAGACCGCATCATTCCGGACTTTGCGAAGGCCGGCGCGACCTATATTACGTTTCACCCTGAAGCGTCCAAGCATGTTGACCGGACTATCGGATTGATTCGCGAGCATGGTTGTAAACCTGGGCTCGTGTTCAACCCGGCGACCCCTCTCGACGCGCTGGAATACACGCTGGACAAGATCGACATGGTGTTGCTGATGTCGGTCAACCCCGGCTTTGGCGGCCAAAAGTTCATTCCTTATGTTCTGGATAAAGCCCGCAAGCTGCGCAAAATGATCGACGACCGCGGCTTAAAAGTGAGCATCGAAATCGACGGGGGTGTGGGCCCCGCCAATATCGCAGAAGCCGCCAAAGCCGGAGTCGACACCTTTGTCGCAGGCTCCGCGATTTTTGGTGCAGCTAAAGACAGCGACCCGCGACGCTATAACAGTGTGGTTAATGCGATGCGGGCGGAGCTGGCGAAGGTCTGACAAACAGGGGCTGGGAGCTGGTGTAGAGCTATGCGCCGCCTCCGTTACCAATAACGCAGCAGGCTACGCCACCCTGGCCCCTAGGCCCCCGCTCCTAATTCTCGCTACCAAAAAAATGATCTTCCCTTTACCGATCAAAGCCGTCGTCATCGACCTCGATGGCACTTTGCTGAATACCGCGCCCGACCTGGCGCATGCGGCCGGACTGATGATGGCCGACCTTGGCCTGCCGTGCCCGGATGTCGACATTATTGCTACTTATATTGGCAATGGGGTGTCGCGGCTGGTGAAGCGCGTGCTCACCGGTGACATGGAGGCCGAGCCCGATGCCGCGTTATTTGCGCGGGCCATCGCCGCGTATCAACTGCATTACGGCGAGCATGTTTCGCTGCATTCGCGGCCGTATGCAGGCGTAGTGGCGGGCCTTGATGCTTTTAAAGCCATGGGGCTACGGCTCGCGTGTATTACCAACAAAGCCGCGCAATTCACGCATCCGTTATTGAAAGACACCGGACTATTCGATTATTTTGAGCTGATTTTATCCGGCGATACTTTGCCCAAGCGCAAGCCCGACCCGCTGCCTCTGTTGCACGCCTGCGAGCAATTTGGTGTGCGACCGTCGGAGTTATTGTTGATCGGCGATTCGCTCAACGACACGCAGGCGGCCCGTGCCGCAGGCTGCCCGGTGTTTTGTGTGCCTTACGGCTATAACCGTGGGCGCCCGGTGAGCGAGCTGGATTTGGATGCTGTGACGCCGACGTTGCTGGACGCGAGCCAACTCGTTGTGAAAGCAGCGTAACCATGGAGAGCATTGTGAAATCCAAGCGATGGTGGCAGTGAAACGCAGGTTTTTCGTTTCATTTTCATCTCACTTATTTCACGGAGTTCACCATGACAGAACAAGATTTTTTCGACCTCGTTCGCGAAGGCTATAACCGCATCCCGCTGGTGGCAGAACTGCCCGGCGACCTGGAAACCCCGCTCTCGGTTTATCTCAAACTTGCCAATGCGCCGTATTCCTATTTACTGGAATCGGTCGTCGGTGGCGAGCGTTTTGGGCGCTATTCCTTTATTGGCTTGCCCGCGCGAACGGTTTTACGCGTGCGCGGCCACCTGCTGTTTGTGGAAGTGGACGGCAAGCAGGTGGAAGAACACAGCGTGCCCGATCCCTTGGTGTTCATTGCCGAGTTTCAAGCTCGATACCGCGCTGCCCCCATCGCCGGCTTGCCACGATTTACTGGCGGTCTGGCAGGCTATTTTGGTTACGACACGATTCGTTATATTGAAAAACGTTTGTCATCGGATGTGAATCCTGAGCTGCTCGCCAAAGATGACCCGCTGCATACGCCGGATATCTTGCTGATGCTGACCGAAGACTTGGCAGTATTCGATAATCTTGCGGGCAAGCTGTATCTGATTACGCATGCCGATCCGATGCAGATCGACGCCTATAGCAATGGGCATTTACGCTTGGCGGCGCTTACCGAACGGCTGAGCATGCCGGTGTCTTTGCCAGACGAGCCGATGACTGCGGTGGTTGAACCCGAATCCGAATTTGGCGAAGCCGAGTTTAAAGCCGCCGTGACACGCGCCCAGCAATACATTGCCGCTGGGGACGTGATGCAGGTGGTGTTGTCGCAACGCATGTCACGCCCGTTTGCGTCGTCGCCGCTGTCCTTATACCGCGCGCTGCGCAGCCTCAACCCGTCGCCGTATATGTTCTATTACGACCTCGGGGGCTTTCACGTGGTGGGTTCGTCGCCCGAAATTCTGGTTCGACTCGAAGGCGACGATGTCACGTTACGCCCCATCGCCGGTACGCGCCCGCGCGGGCTCACGCGCGTAGACGATGAGCGTCTGGCCGCAGAATTATTGGCCGACCCGAAAGAATGCGCCGAGCATTTGCAACTACTAGATCTCGGTCGTAACGACACCGGTCGCGTCGCACAGACCGGTAGCGTGCGCGTCACCGAGCATATGCAGATCGAGCGATATTCGCATGTGATGCACATCGTCTCTAACGTCGAGGGCAAGCTTAAACCCGGCCTCACCGCGCTGGATGTGTTGCGTGCCAGCTTCCCCGCCGGCACCGTTTCCGGTGCGCCTAAAATGCGTGCGATGGAAATCATCGACGAACTTGAGCCGTCCAAACGCGGCATTTACGCCGGAGCGGTGGGCTACCTAGGATTCAATGGCGATATGGATCTGGCGATTGCGATACGCACGGCCGTCGTCAAGGATGGCATCCTGTACGCGCAAGCAGGGGCGGGCATTGTCGCCGACTCGGTGCCTGAAAATGAATGGATGGAAACGCTGAATAAAGCACGGGCGGTCATCCGCGCTGCCGAGTTAGTGCAGATGCGCAGCGAGCGCGAAGACGCCTGATCCGCTGTACCTGCTACGCTTTTAACGCCATCCAAATTATGGACCTAGCCTAATGTCGGCCTCATCCCGAGGCAATGTGTTAATTCTGGCGCTGGGGCAGGCCTTGGCGTTGTCCGCCATTGTCATGTCGATGGCGCTCGCGGCGATTCTGGGCTGCATGCTCGCGCCCGACAAAGGGCTCGCAACGCTTCCGCTTGCGGCGATGGTGATTGGCACCGCTATCGCCTCGCTGCCCGCCGCCAAACTTATGCGCCGCCAAGGACGCCGCCCGGGTTTTCTGATGGGCGCGTTACTAGGCATAGCCGGCAGCCTGGTATGCGCGTTCGCCCTTCATCAAAGCCTTTTTGTCCCCTTCGTCATCGGCCACTTCCTGCTGGGTAGCTACCAGGGATTCGCAAATTACTACCGCTTCGCCGCCGTCGAGGCGGTCGCCCCGGAGCATGCAAGCCGGGCGATTTCGCTGGTGGTCGCGGGTGGTGTGGTTGCGGCCTTCCTCGGCCCACAGCTCGGTGTGTGGGGACGCGACTGGGTCGTCGGCCAGCTCTTCGTCGGCTCGTACCTCGCGCAGGGTGCTTTGAGTCTCGTCGCGCTGATTCTGCTATCCCGCCTTAACTTGCCCCGAGCCCAAACCGTGCAGGTGGGCGTTCCGCGACCGCTGCGCGAAATTCTGCGCCAACCCACGTTGCGGGTAGCAATTCTCGGCGCTGCGATCGGCTACGCGGTAATGGTGATGGTGATGACGGCCACCCCGTTGGCGATTCTGGGCTGCGGCTTGCCGCAATCAGATGTGACACCCGTGATCCAGTGGCACGTGGTGGGGATGTTCGCGCCGTCCTTCTTCACAGGCGCATTAATCAAGCGTTACGGTGCGCCGCGCATCATGCAGACCGGATTCGTGCTACTGCTGAGCCAAGTCTTACTGACTTTGTCTGGTGTGGGGTTCTTGCATTTTTTGTCTGCACTGGTGCTGCTGGGCGTCGGGTGGAATTTCGCTTTTATCGGCGGCACCGCGCTGTTGACCCAGACTTATCAGCCCGCCGAGCAGTTGCGGGTGCAGGCAGTCAACGAGTTTTCCGTCTTTAGTCTGGTCGCGTTGGCCACCCTCTCGGCGGGCTGGCTTTATGACCGCTTCGGCTGGGTAACGCTAAATCTTGCCGTGGTGCCGCTGTTGTTAGCGGCGCTGATGGCGACCCTAGTCATTGAGCGGCACCAGCGCAGAATGGCGCCAGCAGCATGAATCACATGGCGATATAAGTCGGCCCGCTGCCGCCCTCTGGCGGTACCCAGACTATGTTCTGCGTGGGATCTTTGATGTCACAGGTTTTGCAATGAATGCAGTTTTGCGCATTGATGCGTAATGCGGGGCGGTCTGGCAAGCCGACGATTTCGTACACGCCAGCGGGGCAATAGCGCTGCTCGGGTGCATCAAACTCCGCTAGATTGATCCGGATCGGCACGGTCTCATCGCGCAAATGCAAATGGCTGGGCTGGTCGGCCTCATGCGCGATATTGCTCAAGTGCACCGAACTTGCGCGGTCGAAACTAACGATGCCGTCAGGTTTGGGATACACGATCATCGGCGCGGCGGATGCGGGATTCAGGCATTCATGGTCGGCATGCTTGTGCGTCAGCGTCCAGGGCAGGCGCATACCCAACGCCGACAGCCACATTTCAAATCCGCCCAAGGCCGAGCCCACCAACGTGCCAAAACGCGCCAGTAGCGGTTTGACATTGCGCACTGCAGCGAGATCGCGCCATACCCAGGAATCGCGCAATGCGGCCGGATACGCCCGCAGCAAATCATGCTGACGATCGGCACTGACGGCGGCAAACACGGCTTCCGCGGCCAGCATGCCGGACTTCATCGCATTGTGAGAACCCTTGATTCGCGGCACGTTGACCATGCCGGCGCTGCAACCAATCAACGCGCCGCCGGGGAAAATCATTTGCGGCCACGCCTGCACGCCGCCTTCGCTAATCGCACGCGCGCCATAGCTCAGGCGCTGGCCGCCCTGCAACACCGCGCGAATGGCTGGGTGGGTTTTAAAGCGCTGAAATTCTTCAAACGGCGACAAGTGCGGGTTGGTGTAATCCAGGTGCACCACAAAGCCCACCGCGACGAGTTGCTCACCATAGTGGTAAAGAAACGAGCCGCCTCCCGTATCAGCGGTGAGCGGCCAGCCCACGCTGTGCTCGACCCGCCCCGGTTGATGCTGCGCAGCGGGCACGCGCCATACTTCTTTAAGACCCAGACCATATTTTTGCGGGCCGGATTGGCTGCGTAATCCAAAGCGCGTTTCCAGCTCGCGGGTGAGTGAGCCGCGTGCGCCTTCGGCCACCAGCGTGTAGCGGGCCTGGATTTCCATGCCTGGGGTGAAGCGGGGCGTAGGCGATCCCTTGGCGTCGCGCCCCATGTCGCCGGTGAGGACGCCGGTGACACTTCCTGCTTCGTCATACACCAGACTCTGCGCGGCAAAGCCTGCAAAAATATCCACGCCCAACACTTCAGCCTGTTGCGCCAACCAACTGCAGACCTCGCCCAGGCTAACGATGTAGTTGCCCGCATTGTTAAATAGCGGAGGCAGCAGCCAATGGGGGATTACGTGCGCACGGGTTGCCGTTAAAACCGAAAATCGATCTTCGGTCACCGCGGTATGCAGTGGCGCGCCTTTTGTGTGCCAATCGGGGATCAGTTCGTCGAGTGCAATCGGGTCGACCACCGCGCCAGACAAAATGTGCGCCCCCACCGCGGCCGCTTTTTCCAATACACACACGCTTAACTCGGCCCCCGATTGTTGCGCGAATTGTTTTAAGCGAATCGATGCGGCGAGGCCAGCCGGGCCGGCGCCGATAATCAATACGTCATAACTGGTGACATCCCGTTCCATGCGTGTTTTAAAGCCTGCAAGTAGTAATCGAAACACCGCCTCGCGCCCGAGTGGGCGGAAGCGTTGATGCCAAGGGTAGATCCAACACAAAGTGCGTCATCGTTTGCAAGTGTCCGGGCCAGTGCCATCTGATAAAATTGACCCGATAGCAGTCTGTCTCAACCAACATCCAACTGTATTAACTGCATAGTTCAATCGCCCCAATCGGGTCAGGCATTTTACCGCGGCACTGCCATTTAGGAGCTTTATGAAAGTATTGGTCGCGATCAAACGGGTCGTGGATTACAACGTGAAAGTGCGGCTGAAGCCGGACGGTTCCGACGTGGATATCGCCGGTGTCAAAATGAGCATTAACCCATTCGATGAGAACGCCATCGAAGAGGCCTTGCGTTTAAAAGCGCGCGGCCAGGTCTCCGAGATCGTGGCCGTCACCGTCGGGCCCACCGAGGCGCAGGACGTGCTGCGTCATGCATTGGCAATGGGAGTCGACCGCGCGATACGCGTGGATACGCCCGAGATCATGCAACCGCTGGGCGTGGCAAAAGTACTGAAGGCAATGGCCGAACGTGAACAGCCAACGCTGATTTTGCTGGGCAAGCAGGCCATCGACGATGAAGCCGGTCAGACTGGACAAATGCTGGCGGCCTTGCTCAATTGGCCGCAAGGCGCTTTTATCTCAGCACTTGAAATTGCCAACGACGAAGCGTTGGTGACGCGAGAAATAGACTGCGGCACCGAGCAACTGGCGCTACGGCTCCCGGCTGTTATGACCGCCGATTTGCGCTTGAATGAACCGCGTTTTGTAAAGCTACCCAATTTAATGATGGCAAAGAAAAAACCCATCGAAGTCGTCGCGGCCAGCGAATTGAACGTGGAAATGAGTCCGCGCTTAAAGCAAACCAAAGTCTGCGAACCGCCCGCCCGCCGCTCAGGCATTAAGGTCGGCAGCGTGCAAGAACTGGTAGCGAAGCTGCGCGAAGAAGCGGGAGTGTTCGAATGAGTGTATTGATCGTGGCCGAACACGACGGCCAACGCCTGAAGCCCTCGCTTCATCAGGTAGTGACTGCGGCAAAAGCGTGGAGTGAGCCGCTACATGTGCTGCTGGTTGGTGAAGGTTTGACCGCACTGGCGCAAGCCGCGGCGATGATTCCCGAAGTGGAGCAAGTGATCTGCGTCGATGCGCAACATCTTAAGTACGGGCTGGCCGAAGACTTGGTCCCGCTCCTCGCGCAGTTGGGCGGCGAATACCACGCCATCCTGGCGGCGCACAGCGCGTTTAGCAAAAACGTATTGCCAGGGGCGGCCGCTTTGCTGGACGTGGCGATGATCTCAGACGTGATGGCCATTGTTCGTCCCGGCTGTTACCTTCGGCATATGTACGCAGGGGATGTGCATTCCACGGTTGAAAGTGTCGATCCAATACAGGTACTGACGGTACGCGCCAGCAGTTATGCCGCCATCTGCGGGCAAGGCAGCGCGCGGATTATTTCTCGTGAAGCCCCGGCGGCCAGCCGACAAGTCCGCTGGCTAGGCAGAAACTGCGCCACTTCCGATCGCCCCGAACTCGCCAGCGCGCGCGTGGTAGTGGCGGGTGGGCATTCGCTGGGCAGCGCCGAAAAGTTTGAAAGCGTACTGGCGCCGCTGGCCGACAAATTGAACGGCGCACTCGGCGCCACCCGCTCCGCGGTAGACGCCGGTTACGCACCCAACGACATCCAGGTAGGGCAGACCGGCACCATCGTCGCGCCGGACTTGTATTTCGCTATCGGCATCTCGGGTGCGATTCAGCATACTGCCGGCATGCGCGACAGCAAAACCGTGGTCGCGATCAACCGCGACCCGGATGCGCCGATCTTTCAAGTCGCAGATTACGGTCTGGTCGCCGACTTATTCGAGGCAGTGCCGGCGCTCACGGCGGCGTTGAAATAGCGGTTCCGGATGACGTAGGTCGGCGAATTTACACACAAATAACCAAGGAATGGAATGAGCAATACCACCAGCCAGCGCATCCTCAGCGTTCATCATTGGAACGAGACGCTATTTAGCTTCAAGACCACGCGCGATCCGGGCCTGCGCTTCGAGAATGGCCAGTTTGTAATGATCGGCCTCAACGTTGACGGTCGGCCACTGACGCGCGCCTACAGCATCGCTAGTCCCAATTACGAGGAGCATCTGGAGTTCTTCAGCATCAAGGTCGCGAATGGACCGCTGACCTCGCGGTTACAGCACCTCAAAGTCGGCGACGAATTACTGGTGAGCCGCAAAGCCACGGGCACACTGGTGCTGCATGACCTGCTACCTGGCAAAGTGTTGTATCTGCTGAGCACCGGCACCGGGCTCGCGCCTTACATCGGCATTATTCAAGACCCCGAGGCCTACGAGCGCTTCGACAAAATTGTGCTGGTGCATGGCGTGCGCTCGGTGAGTGAGCTGGCTTATGCGGATTTCATCACCAACGAATTGCCGAACAACGAATTTTTTGGTGAAGATGCACGAAAAAAACTGATCTATTACCCCACCGTGACGCGCGAGCCGTTCCGCAACCAGGGACGGCTGACCGATCTGATCGAAAACGGCAAGTTATTCGAAGATATCGGCCTGCCGCCGCTCAATCCCGAAACGGATCGCGCAATGATTTGTGGCAGCCCGCAAATGCTGGCCGATACCAGTGCTACGCTGGACAAACGGGGCCTACAGATTTCGCGGCGTACCGGCGAGCCAGGCCACTATGTGATTGAACGGGCGTTTGTTGAAAAATAATTCCACGAACTGTGCCACGAACGCGTCAGCGCATTGAACTAGGTCGATAGGTCACTATTTTTGATAGTGAGAGCGTTCAGAATGCCCGCCGTGCTTGCGGTGTTATTGAAGTAGATGAACACTTTTTTTAATTTTTTGGCGCGTTCAATCTCTTCACACATTTCGCTTAATTGCGCTTCGCTGTATTCCGAATAAAATAATTTGGGATCACCATGGAGGCGCACATACCCAGTCGAATTAGTCGCAATAATAGTGGCCGGCAAGCCTGGATAACTCACGCTACAGAAGATAAGCTTGTTTTTGATGAACGCATCGAAAACCGCTTGCGTCCACCAGCTTGCGTTTCTAAATTCAATTACGTTTTTAAAATCAGCATTTAACGCATTGATGATCAGCGCCAACTTTTCCGGGCTGTAAGCAAAACTCGGCGGCAGTTGAAATAGCACGCAGCCTAATTTGTCTTTAAGTCCCTCGCGGCAAGCTGCATAAAACTCGGTCAGCTCAAGTTCGCACGCAACAAATTTTTTAGTATGCGTAATGACTTTGGGCGCTTTTACTGAAAAGATAAAACCCTCGGGGCTTTTTTTGTGCCAGGCTTGCAAACTCTTTGCCGTTGGAAATTTATAAAAGCTGGCATTCAATTCATACGTATTGAAATGCTCACAGTAGTAAGCAAACCAGTCCTTTGTCGGCAAGGCTTGCGGGTAAAAGATATCGATCCATTTGCGGTTGTAGTAACTCGAGCACCCAGCAAGAATCTGCTTTTTCATGGGTAACGCACCTGGCAGTTCTCACAGAAAAAACTTCGGCGCTTTTTCACGCCGGTATGTCTTTTTGTGAAAGGTAAATTGCATCTCAGGCACGTTGTTTTGGTGTGTGCGAGCCAATGCTTCTTCAGTTCGTATTTTCTTTTCCACTCTAAAAATTCAAAACTATAAGTGCGCGCTTCACGAATAATTTCGCGGATTTTTGGCTTGGGTATTTTTCCGGTGAGGGATTCGGGATGGATCTGAACCCGGTACAGCACTTCATTTTTGATGATGTTCCCCACCCCTGAGAAAACATCCTGCTCCAATAAAGTGTCACAAATTAATTTGTCGGGCACAGCGTCAAGTTGGAGTTTGGCTTTTTTGGGGTCCCATTCATCGTTCATCACATCAACGCTCCAGTCGTAGTGTGTGTCGATGTCGCCTTCGATGAATTTAATCGCACTGGAGTAAAAATTAATTTCGCCATTTGCAAAACTTAAATTGAGCCGCACCGGCGCGTCTTTACGCTCGTTTATTCGGTAAGTGCCGAAGAGTAGAAAATGAATTCGAAGTGCAAAACCTTCGAAGCAAATCAGGAAATGTTTGCCCCAGCTTCTAAAAGAAACGACCGTTTGATTAAGTAATCGTGATTGGTCGACTTTGCTATTGCCCGAGACGGAAAGAATTTGCTGTCCAGTAAAGGCCTGAACTTCTTCTTTCAAAATGACGATGCTTGGGCCTTCAGGCATGGTAAACAGAAATTTATTGGGAATATCAACTCAAACTGCCAAAACGAACGAAGGGAGATAGGATCAACTCCTATCTCCCTTATAGTCACGTTACTTATTAACGCGCAGTGCTTTGCTTGAGACTAGCACTGAGCATCGCTTAATTAAACGTGGCGTGAGCTTCTACGGAACAGATTGACAATTGCCAGCAGAATAATGGCACCTAGCAAGGAAACCATGAGGCCGGGCATACTGAAGTTATCCTGATTGATGGTGGACGTACCAAACAGAGGCGCTAGCAGCCAGCCCCCTAACATTGCGCCCACAATCCCGACTACAACGTTAAGTAACATGCCTTGTTGCGCATCGGTTTTCATTATCAGGCTGGCAATCCATCCGATCACCCCGCCGACGACAAGCCATATAATTAAATTAATCATCATAGTCCCTTCTAAATGTAGATTTAAATAAGCATGCTCCAAATAATGCCTGGAGATGGAACCTAGCAAATCTGCAGGCACAATCGGATCATAAGGAGGTTGCGAAGAGGGTTCGATTAGCATCAGCTGATTAGATCGTCAGAATTTGACTCGTTAAGGTGTCAAATAGAAGTTACATTGAGCGATCACAATACGGGATGTATCCTCGAAATGTGGGTCAGGCTGATGTTTGTAGAAGAACACGACTGCACATGCGCCTTGTCCGTAACAATCCGTTTACCCGTTCTCTATTAACGAAATAGGCTTCATATGCTGCTGATGATCGACAATTACGACAGCTTCACTTACAACCTGGTGCAGTATTTTGGCGAGCTGGGCGAAGACGTGAGAGTCATCCGCAACGACGAAATCGACCTTGCCGGAATTACCGCTCTGCAGCCGCAGCATATCGTGATCTCGCCCGGCCCTTGTACGCCGAACGAGGCCGGAGTGTCGGTGCCGCTGATTGCAGAATTTGCCGGTAAGCGGCCGATTTTGGGCGTCTGCCTCGGGCATCAAAGTATCGGTCAAGCTTTTGGCGGCAAGATCGTGCGCGCGAAAGAATTGATGCACGGCAAGACCTCGATGATTCATCATCTGGACAAAGGCGTGTTCAAAGGTTTGCCTAATCCATTTCGCGCGACGCGTTATCACTCGTTGGTGATCGAGCGCGAGAGTTTGCCGGACTGCCTTGAAATCACCGCCTGGACTGAAGACGGTGAGATCATGGGCGTGCGCCACAAAACGCTGAACGTCGAAGGCGTGCAATTTCATCCCGAGTCCATACTGACCGAACACGGCCACGCGATGCTGGCGAATTTTCTCGGCAAGTAACCGCTCGCCAGCCCGATTAATCGGCGCCCATCATGCTCACTCAAATCGATTTGCCAGTGACGGAGGAGGATCGCCGCGTGGCGATGCTCGCTGCAGTGGCGATTAGCCTGAGTCTGGCAGAGGCACTAATTCCCAGCCCACTGCCCGGCGTCAAACCCGGGCTCGCCAATATCGTGGTGCTGCTGGTCTTGTTACAGCATGGCCTACGCACGGCGATCTGGGTTTCGGTGTTGCGTGTGCTGGCTGGCAGCTTATTACTGGGGAGTTTTCTTACCCCGGGATTCTGGTTATCGGTGGCAGGTGCAAGCGTCAGCCTGCTGGTGTTGTCGCTCGCGCGCATGTTGCCAGCGCGGGTGTTTGGCCCGGTCAGTTTGTCCGTGCTGGCGGCGTTTGGGCACATTGGCGGGCAGCTTGCCCTAGCGTGGTTATGGTTGTTGCCTTCAGCCAGTATCGGCTATTTGCTACCGGTGTTTTCCACTGCAGCGCTGGTGTTCGGTACGGTGAATGGCGTGATTGTTGCCAGGCTGATCATTGCAGGCGCGCTTGCCGCAGAGGGGCCAGACAAGCGACAATTGCCCCCATGCACACCTCATCCCCCCCCTTAAAAACCATCACCCTCGCGCTAACGGGTGCCTCCGGCATGGCCTATGGCCTGCGTTTGCTGGAGTGTCTGCTGCAGGCAGATTTACAAGTCAATTTGCTGGTATCGCAGGCGGCACATATCGTCGCCAAGCAGGAACTTGGCGTGAGTCTACCGCCTCGAGCGATGGATCTTGAAAAGCAGCTGAGCAGCAGTATGGGTACTCGCGACGGGCAGCTACGTGTTTATGGCCGAGAGGACTGGAACGCGCCGGTGGCGTCGGGTTCCAATGTGGCGGATGCGATGGTGGTGTGCCCGTGCTCTATGGGCACCTTGGCGGCGATCGCGCACGGCATGTCGGACAATTTGATTGAGCGCGCGGCTGATGTGATATTGAAAGAAGGCCGCAAGCTCATTTTGGTGCCGCGTGAAACGCCTTTTTCGGTATTACATCTGGAAAACATGCTCATCCTCGCGCGGATGGGGGCGGTGATTTTGCCTGCCAACCCTGGTTTCTATCATTTACCGCAAACCATCGAGGGCGTGATCGACTTTATCGTCGCGCGCATTCTTGACCAATTGGGTATTGCGCATGCATTAATGGTGCGTTGGGGTGACTGATTGAGTTACCGCCTGCCGCTTTTCCCATTGCAGACTGTGGTCTTCCCCGGCGGGTTGCTACCGCTGAAGGTATTTGAGCCCCGCTATATGGAGATGGTGACGCAGGCCATCGCCGATGATCAACCGTTTGGTATTTGCGCGATCCGCGAGGGCCGTGATACCGAGGCGACTGCAAGCTTCCATCAGGTGGGCACGCTGGTCCGAATTATTGACTGGGATATGCCGCAGACCGGAATTTTGCATATTCAAACCCATGCGCTTGAACGTTTTGTGGTTCGCAAGAGCCGTAGCGAAAGTAATGGTTTATTAGTTGGGGAGGTCGACGACGTAAGCGCTGAGGCTTCTGCAGCGATACCGGCACAACTGACGTTGGCGACCGAAATTCTGCATCAGATCGTTGGAGAATTGGGTCTCGATAAGTTTGCCAAGCCGCACGATTACAACAATGCAGCGTGGGTTAGCTATCGATTATCCGAAGTGCTTCCGCTCAAACTCAGCATCCGCCAAAATCTACTGGAGATGAATGACAGCGTGGCACGGCTGGCGATTTTGACGGACTTTTTAAAGAAGCAGGTCAATTAATTGGCGCGCTTCTATCCCGCACTCGAAGACAAACACCGGACTTTTATCGCTGCGCAAAAACTGTTCTTTACCGCGACCGCGTTGGCCGAGGGTCGCATTAATCTGTCGCCCAAAGGTATGGATAGTTTCCGCATCGTAAATAACCGCTGCGCCGCGTATCTCGATCTGACCGGCAGCGGTAATGAAACCGCGGCGCACATCAAGCACGATGGCCGCATCACGCTGATGTTCTGCAGCTTTGAAAGTGACCCTTTGATTCTGCGTCTGTATGGGCGGGGGCGGGTAGTGCGACTGCAGGATGCGGACTGGGCAGAGTGGCGGGTTTATTTTTCGACATTGCCTGCCGAGCGCCAGATTATTGTGTTGGACATTGAGTCGGTGCAAACCTCGTGCGGCTACGCTGTGCCTTTATTAGATTATCGCGGCGAACGAGAGGTGCTGATGCGCTGGGCAGAAAAAAAGGGCACACTGGGCTTGCTCGAATACTGGCGTGAAAAAAATCGGGTCAGTATCGACGGCCTATCCACAGGTTTATTGGAGGACATATGAAACCACTGCTACTCGCCTTCGTAGTGTTACTAAGCGCTTGCAATAAGCCAACGTCGCCCCCTAAAGTCGACGCCACCCCCACACCTAACCCCCTATTTGACACGCAGATTCAGGCAATGAAAAAAGCCCAGGCGGTACAAGGGCAGGTCGATGCAGCCGCCGAAACGCAGCGTAAGCAAATCGAACAGGCGGAAAAACCTTAAGTCGGTTTTAACGGGTACGTGTCAGCGATCAGCTGCTGCACGACGGCGCCTGCCAGCATCAGCCCAAACAGCGGCGGCATATAACTGATCGTGCCGTTCACTGCCCGCGCACGGCCGCGGCCTTCCACCGGTTGCGGGGGCAGGGGTGCACGCCCAGGTTCGTCCGTGAACACCGTTAACACGCCTTGACCTATGCCGCGCTTTCTAAGCCGTTTGCGCATTATCGATGCGAGCGGGCATTGGCAGGTTTGGGAGATATCCGCCAAACGAATGCGGGCAGGATCAAGCTTATTCCCCGCGCCCATACTCGACGCCACCCGCAAACCACGCTCTATGCTCGTGGCCACCAGGGCCACCTTGCAATTGAGCGAATCAATGCAATCGATCACGTAATCCACGTCTCCGGGTACCCAATCGATCACGTTTTCAGGCGTTAAAAATTCACGGATGAGTTGTAGCTCGCAAGCCGGATTGATGTCATGAATACGCGTCGCCATCAAATTAGCCTTGGTTTGCCCGACGGTGGACAAAAGCGCAGGCAGTTGCCGGTTAATATTGGAGGTGGCCACTACATCGTGATCAATTAGCGTTAATTTGCCCACCCCCGCGCGTGCGAGGGCTTCGGCGCAATACGACCCTACGCCGCCTAGCCCCGCCACCAGCACGTGGGCTTGGGTTAACCGCTCCCACTCGGTCTCGGTTAACAAAATTCGCGTGCGTTCAAATTGCGGCGATGTATCAGCTTGCATCAGCTAGAATTCCCTCATGGTTAACCGAATTAATATTCCGGAGTGTGGACCGGCGCGACTCACGCCCGGCGTATTCTACTGCCCTTCGATCGGCGTCATTTTTCGGGCGGCGCCATGAACAAAGCTTTCACCAAAGAAACCGATCCTCCCGAGGATGAAGACGATGAAGCGATTGCCGCGCCGACCTTGCCGGTAGGGAGCAAAAACTATATGACCCCGTATGGCTACGCCCGGCTTACGGCCGAGTTGGACGAGCTATGGAAGGTGGAGCGCCCCAAGCTTGTCGAAACGATCTTCTGGGCGGCGAGCAATGGTGACCGCTCAGAAAACGGCGACTATATCTATGGCAAAAAGCGTTTGCGCGAAATTGATCGCCGCCTGCGTTTTTTAACCCAGCGCGTAGAAAACGCCGAGGTCATTGACCCCGCCACCCGTGAAGAAACCGAGCAGATTTTTTTTGGGGCTACTGTGACTATTGCTGACGCAAAAGGGGTTGAGGCAACCTACGCGATCGTCGGCATAGATGAGGCGGATGCAGGTCGTGGTTATCTGGCGTGGACTTCCCCGATGGCGCACGGGCTGCTGAGAGCGCGCGTGGGGGATACGGTCACAGTGCAAACGCCGGGCGGGCGCCGCGAGGTCGAAATTATCGATGTGCGCTATCAAAAAATCGGCTTCGACGACGACGCGCAATAATGCCGGGGCCTGCTGCGTTATTTGCTTCATTGATGTTTGGCGTAATCGGAATTGCCGCGTTTCGTTACGGAAAAAAACATGCACTGTGGTCGCCGATAGCTATCGGCCTCGTGCTGATGGTGTATCCGTATTTTGTTTCGCAAACCTGGTTGCTGTATACGATCGGCGCTGCGTTATGTGTCGGCTTATATGTGCTGCGCGATCTTTAGCGTTCACGCGTAGCGAGTCAATACGCGATGGAGTCAAATTTCCGCGTTTTGCCGCGGATTTCGACGCTGACTTGATTAGGCAGGCATAACGCAGCTTCACCCGCTCGGCTCAACCAGCCCTGCTTCACACACAGCTGCCGTGGCGAGGGATCACGGGCTATGCGGGCACGACCCGGCTGGATTTCGATTAGCGTAACGCCTAGCGGCCCCGTCACCTTTACTGTGCGAGCGCGCTGTAAGCTGACTTGATCGACCACCTTGCCGCCAGCGCGGATAATCAGGGTGTCGCCTTGAGGCCCGCGCCAGAAGATGGCTACTAAACTTGCCACAGCTATGCAGCCACAAGCCAGAATCAACCAGTCGCCCGGTAGCAGCAAGGCAGGCTTCAACTGAGCTCGCGGTGGCGCACCAATACCTGCTCGCGCGCGCGAAACGCATTCGCCAGGGTTTCGGCAAAATAGACGCTACGGTGTTGCCCTCCGGTGCAGCCAATCGCCACGGTGAGATAGGCTCGATGATCGCGGATAAAGCACGGGAGCCAGTTTTCCACAAACCCGCGAATATCGGCCAACAGCGCCATCGCGTTGGCGCTGGCTTCAAGATAGTCACGTACAGGTGCGTCGCGCCCAGTCAGCGGGCGCAGTTCAGCCACGTAATGCGGATTAGGCAAACAGCGCACATCGAACACCAAATCCGCATCAAGCGGGATGCCATGTTTAAAGCCGAATGACTCGAACAACAAGGTAATGCGGGAACGGTCCTGCAGGATTAAATCCTGTATCCATAATCGCAACGCCGACGCTGACAAATCACTGGTGTCGATGCGATGCCCGAGCTCGGCTACTTCGTCCAGCAGCTCCCGTTCTTTCTCAATCGACTCGGCTAGCGAAACGGTATCGCTGGAAAGAGGGTGACGACGGCGGGTTTCGGAAAAGCGCTTCACTAACGAATGCGTTTTGGCTTCGAGAAAAATAATACGCAGATCGGCGCCTTCATCGCGCAGTGACTGCATCACAGAAGGCAACTCGGTAAAACTGGCGCGGCTGCGCGCGTCAATCGCAATTCCGATGCGGGTGTGGCCCTCGTGCTCAAGATGCGCGACCAAGCCCTGGAGCATGGCTAAAGGCAGATTATCAACACAGTAGTAGCCGGCATCCTCAAGCACCGCAATTGCAATGCTCTTGCCCGATCCAGACAGGCCTGAAATCAGTACGATTTGCACTATTCGTCTCGGTCTATGGCCGCTTGTTGGCGAACCATGAACTGCTCTACCGGGTTAATGCCACGACTTTTGAGGATATGGTTGCGCACCGCCACCTCAACCAGCACAGCGAGGTTGCGACCCGCCGCCACGGGAATGCGCACTTTGGGAATTGCAACACCGAGGATGGTTTCAGTGGATGCAATCATATCCAGCCGGTTCAAACCTACTTCACCGATTTCAGTCGGATGCACCAGCTCCACGATCAGCTTCAGATTTTTTTTCAATTTGACGGCAGTTTCGCCAAACAGATAACGGATATTCAGGATGCCCAATCCGCGCACTTCCAAAAAATCGCGGATCAGCGTGGGGCACGAACCTTCCAATGTTTCCGGTGCCACATGGCGAAGCTCCACCGCATCATCTGCGACCAAGCGATGATCGCGGGTAATCAGTTCGAGCGCCAACTCGCTTTTGCCGACACCGGCATCGCCTTTGAGCAACACGCCCATGCTCAACACTTCCAGAAACACCCCATGCAGCGTGACCACTTCGGCTAGCCGTTGCGTGAGGTAGTGGCCTAAATGCGCCATCAACAAAGGGCTGGCTTGGGGCGAGGTAAACAACGGCGTTTCAGTGCGGTTAGCGGCATCAATCAACAAAGTAGGCACCGTCTCGCCATTGGAGACGATGATAGCGGCAAGCTCGGTCGAAAAAAGATGATTGATAGAGTCTTCCAAAGCGGATTCCCCGAGTTGACGGAGGTAGTCCATTTCTGCGCAGCCCAGCACTTGTACCCGGTTGGGATGCACAAAATTTAAATGGCCGATCAAAGCCAGGGTGGGTTTCTGGATGGTTTCCGATGACAGATGGCGTTTGCCCCCCTTACGTCCCGCCAGCCATTGCAAGTCAAACTGTTCCGCAACATCTTGGAACAAAGCCTCAACCGTGACTGTGGTCAAGCTACCCATGCGGTAATGAGGGCGTGTAATTCGGGGATGTTAAGCGCTTGCAACATGCGTTGACGCATCGCCACATCGCCAAATAATTGGGCGAGCTCGCCCAAAATCTGGAGATGCGTATCGTTGGCTTCTTTCGGCACCAGCAAAATAAAACACAGCGTAACCGGTTGATGGTCGGGTGCATCAAATTCCAACGGCGTCTGCAATCGATATAACACGCCGGTGGGTTGAGTGAGACCCTTGATACGACCGTGCGGCATTGCGATACCGTAACCCAAGGCTGTTGAGCCTAGCCGTTCGCGATCGCACAGGCTGTTAATGACCTCAGTCGGTTTGAGAGAGTATTGCCGCGAAAGCACATTCCCGGCGTGCTCGAACAATGCCTGCTTACTGGCAAAAACCAGATCGAGCAGAATGGTGTCGGGTGTGAGAAGAGAAGCGAGCTGATTCATCTGAAATGCGTCAATCGAAGCAACGACGCGTCGATTATATTAGCCCGACACCCCGCAGGGGTTTCGGGCTGGGCTGACTGAACGTCGATTTACACTTCAATCTCAGTGGGCTGATGCTTTAAAGCACCCTCACTTTGATGGACATTGGAAATTTTTTCCTTGTGTTTCACAATCTGACGATCCAGCTTGTCTGCCAGCAAGTCGATGGCGGCGTACATATTGGCATCTTCACTATGCGCATGAAAATCATGGCCTTTCACATGCAGGCTGGCTTCAACTTTGTGGACCAGTTTATCGACACGCATGATCGTAGTCACGTTAATCACATGGTCAAAGTGGCGTTTGACCCGATCAAGCTTGGTGGCGACGTAGTCGCGTATGGCGGGGGTTATTTCGAGATGATGGCCGGAAATCGTCAAGTTCATAAAAACTCCTAGATCAGCGATGAAACAAAGGTATCCCGGTTTAGCACCCGGGCACGTCCGCGTTTGGGGAGAACGTGTAATTCATTGTGAGATGAAACTCCCGCTAATTCAACTCTTTTTAATAAGAAAAATTGCATGGCGCTATCAGCTTAATTTAAAGCATGCGGCGCAAGCTGGCTGTAGGGATTTGCAACGATTCACGGTATTTGGCGATGGTGCGCCGCGCCACTACAATTCCCTGTTGCCCCAACACGCCGGCCAGTTGACCGTCTGATAAGGGTTTGCTGCCACTTTCTGCTGCCACCAGTTGTTTGATCAGCGCCCGGATCGCAGTTGAAGAGCAGGCACCGCCGGTTTCGGTGGCGACGTGACTGCCAAAAAAGTATTTGAGCTCGTATAGCCCCCGTGGCGTCATGATGAATTTTTGCGTGGTGACGCGCGAAATCGTGGATTCGTGCAACTCAACCGCTTCGGCGATTTCGCGTAATACCAATGGCCGCATGGCCACTTCGCCGTGTTCAAAAAAATGTTTCTGCCTGTCGATAATCGCTTGCGAGACACGCAGAATCGTATCGAAACGTTGTTGCACATTCTTGATTAGCCAGCGTGCTTCCTGGAGCTGACTAGTGAGCTGACTCCCGCCATTTTCCCGGTGACGCGACAGAATGTCCGCGTACACACGATTAATCCGTAGCTTTGGCATCGCCTCGGTATTGAGCGTGGCCAACCACATACCCTTCACTTTTTTGACAAACACATCGGGCACGACGTAATGCGTCTGGTCGCGGCCAAACTGCGAGCCGGGGCGGGGATTCAGGCTCAAGATGAGCGCGCGTGCTATGCGTAAAGTCGCTTCGTCGATAGCCAATGCTTTTTTGATTTTGCCTAGATCGCGCGCGGCCAATAGACTCAAATGGTCCTGCACGATATTTAATGCGTGCTCACGGCCTGCAAGGTGCGCAGGCAACGCATGCAATTGCAACGCCAGGCACTCGCCCAGGTCGCGCGCGCCTACCCCAACGGGGTCCATTTCCTGCAGGTGTGCGAGCGCATCTTCCAGCTCCCAATCTTCAAGGTCCGGCAGCATGTCGCGCAAGCCTTCGGCGATATCCGCGAGACTTTGGGTAAGAAAACCATCTTCATTGATGTCTTCGATTAAGACACCGGTCAGTTCTTTTATACGAGGGGACATCGGCGTCAATAGCAATTGATTCAACAAATGCTCGCGCAACGTGGAATTTGCGCCGGGCGCCTGGTGAAAGTCGCTGTCTTCGTCATCGGCATGACTGCCGCTGTAGTCGGTCCAATCCGTTTCATCGAGGGAGGCGGTGCGCTCGTCAGACTCCGGAGGGCTTTCTGAAATGCTGGCTTCGGCAGGCGTGGGTTCCGGCGTGGGCGTATCACTCGAACCAATCAGCGCGGTTTCATTGGGTATGAATTCCGGATTCTCGTTCTCCAGCTCGAGCATGGGATTATCCTGGAGCATTTGTTCCAGCTCCTGATTAAGCTCAAGGGTAGAGAGTTGCAATAACCGAATCGACTGCTGCAATTGCGGCGTCAATGTCAGGTGCTGGCCAATTTTAAGTTGCAGACTGTGCTTCATATGCATTATTTGCGGCAAAAAACGTGCCGACTTAACCCAAGTCTAACGTGTTATTAATATCAGAGGATTACAAGCGGAAATTTTCACCCAAATAAACCTTGCGCGCACGCTCATCTCGAATAATCGCATCGGGCACGCCGGCGACGAGGACGCGGCCTTCGTTGATGATGTACGCACGATCACAAATTCCCAGTGTTTCACGCACATTATGGTCGGTGATTAACACGCCAATGTCGCGTTCGATCAGAAAGTGAATCAGTTTTTGGATATCAAGTACCGCAATCGGATCCACCCCTGCAAACGGTTCATCCAACAGGATAAAGCGCGGATTGATCGCGAGCGAGCGGGCAATTTCCACCCGCCGCCGCTCACCACCAGACAGACTGACCGCGGAGGCATCGCGCAAATGTCCAATGTGCAGGTCATCGAGCAGGTTATTCAGGTGCGTTTCACGTTCTTCCGCGTCGTAAGCCTTGAGCTCGAGAATGGCGCGAATATTTTCTTCGACCGTCATTTTGCGAAAAATCGAAGGTTCCTGCGGCAGATAAGACAATCCCAACCGCGCGCGCTGATGGATCGGTCTGTGCGTCAGGTCGTGCTCATCCATGCGCACCACGCCGCTATCCACCGGCACCAAGCCGACGATCATGTAAAAACATGTGGTTTTGCCCGCGCCGTTGGGGCCTAGCAATCCGACGATTTCACCGCTGTTCACTTCCAGCGACACGTCGTGCACGACCGTGCGCTTACCGTAGGATTTTTTTAAGGTATGGGCAGCAAGCAGGCTCATTTTTTGAGGGGCGTAGCGGCGCTATCCGGAGCAGGCTTGGGTCGAATCACCGCCCGCACTCGCCCGGCAGGCGATTGCGCGTTAGGCTGGCCGATCACTCGATAAAACTCGGTATTGGCGTTATACGAAATCTGCGCACCCCGTAACTCATCCTGTCCGCGACGAAGCCGGGCGTTGCCTATTAACTCAAGCTGGCTTTTGACATTATCGAATTCGATGCGGTCCGCAAAGCCCTCCAGATATTCGTCGCGTGCATCAAGCTTTTGACGAAAAGCAACGGGGCGACCGATGGCCGTCACACTTTGTAATCCCTGATCATTTTGTTTCGCTTGCACCTGATCGGCACGCAGCGTGAGTGTGCCTTGAATCAGAATCACATTCCCCTGATACAAGCTGGTTTTGTTGATATCGTCCATTGTCACCGTATCAGCTTCCAGATTAACGGGTTTATTTTTGTCCGCTTTTTCAGCTTGAGCTGACGGGATGGCGAGTAACAAAATAAGCATGGCGAACACGCGATGGCTCATCTGCTTTAATTGTGTGTATTGCATTTTATCGTTTCGCATTTTGATAGAGGGCTTTTACCCGGCCGGAAAATTTGATAATGCGCCGCGTCGATTGAACTTCCATCCGCGCCGCGTTGAGAATAAGTCCCGGACCTTTCACATCCACTCTTCCGGGTGCGCGGAGCAAATCATGTGAGGGATAAACCAACAGGCGCTGCGTGGTCAACGTTAGCGCTGATTCTGGCGTGGCACCGTCTCGCGTGACCCGCACGTTGTTCTCCATGCTGACTTCATTGCTGTCGTGAGAAATTGTTGCGTGTTCAGAGACTGCGGTCATATTAGCGGCTGTAGGAGAAATTTGCACCAGATGCGGCGCTTCGAGTTCACTGAGTTTGCTGCCGGAAAAATGCGTGAGCTTGCGCCCGGATAAGCGTTCCTTGATCCGCCCTTGGGGATCGGTGCGGACGGCTTCAAAATTTTCGACGATCGCTTCCGGATCACTGTCATGACGTGCATTCACGCTGCCAGGCCCCTGCACCGTATAGTTGAGCCAGAAGCTGATGCCTGCCAAAAATAACAATAACGCAAACGGCAGCCAAAGCGAATTACGTCCGATCATATTAAATAAGGGGCAAGCACCGAGGCCAACGTACCTTGCGCCTGCATCAAAAACTCACAGGCTTCGCGCACTGCGCCATGCCCCGCAGCGCGAGACGTGATGTAGTGACTGTGTGCTTTGACGAGCTCGGGTGCGGCAGGGACAGCTATGGCCAACCCAGCCCGGCGCATTACTGGCAAATCCACTACATCGTCGCCCATGAAAGCGGTTTCGTCGTGCTTTAAATGTAAGTCTCGGCACAGGCTTTCGTACACGGATAGCTTGTCGTGCGCACCTTGATGAACCAATGTAATACCTAGATTGATCGCGCGGTTTTCAACTACCTTGGAATGGCGGCCTGTGATGATCGCGAGTTCTACGCCGGTGCTTTTGAGCATTTTCAGGCCGTGACCATCCAGGGAATTAAAGCCTTTGTACTCCTGCCCATCGTCGGCCAGAAACAGCGTGCCGTCGGTCATCACGCCATCGACATCAAACGCGATAAGTTTGACGTTGCGTGCGCGCAAAAGCGTATCGGGCAACATCACACTACGCCCGCTTGTAACAAGTCATGCATATTTAACGCGCCGACTAATCGGTTTTGCTCATCTACGACCAGCAGGCCGTTTATTTTTAAGGTTTCCATTTTCTCTACCGCGGACACGGCAAGCTCATCCTTGCTGATGGTTTTAGGGTTTTGGGTCATCAAATCGCGTACCTGCGACTGATGCAAATCCAGTGCATTTTCGAGCGCTCGACGTAAATCACCGTCGGTAAACACGCCTGCCACTTTACCCTCACTATCCACTACCGCTGTCATGCCCAAGCCTTTGGCGGTCATTTCGAGCAAGGCATTTTTTAACGCGACATCCACGGTAATTACCGGTAGCGCGTCACCGCTGTGCATGATGTCGCGCACATGAATCAACAAACGCCGTCCCAAACTGCCGCCTGGATGCGTGCGGGCAAAATCGTCAGCCGAAAACCCACGCGCATCCAACAGCGCTACCGCAAGCGCATCGCCTAACGCCAATGCCGCCGTGGTGCTGGCGGTGGGCGCGAGGTTGAGCGGGCAGGCTTCTTTATCGACCGACGCATCCAGATGCGCATCGGCTTCACGCGCCAGCGTGGAATGCGGATTGCCGGTCATCGCGACCAGTTTGGCGCCGCGACGTTTGATGAGTTGCACGATACTGACAATTTCGTTGCTCTCGCCTGAGTTGGATAAAGCCAGCACCACATCATCAGGCGTGATCATGCCCAGATCGCCGTGGCTGGCTTCGCCAGGATGCACAAAAAAAGCGGGGGTGCCGGTGGACGCAAGCGTCGCGGCGATTTTGCCACCAATGTGGCCGGACTTGCCCATGCCCGTCACCACCACGCGACCGCGACAGTCCAGCATCAATTGCAGCGCGCGAACAAAATGGTGATCAAGGCGCGTGCCCAGATGACGTACCGCATCGGCCTCGATATCGAGGACCTGGCGGGCAAGCTGCAGCACATGCTCTGTTCGGGGGAGGGAAGTAGTCATGGGCAACAAGTATACTAAAGCCCATGAGCTCGCACTCTCTTTTCGCCAGCGCTTATCCTCAGCGCGCGCCGTCTACCGCGCTGTTATTTCCTTGCGCCACGCACACATTTTATGCATAGCAGCCTGCAACTGGTATTGGTTTTATTGGCCGTTGCAGTGCTGGTGGCGGCAGTGGCGCGCGCATTTAAATTACCTACCTTGCTCGGGTATTTGGTGACAGGGGTTGCCATCGGTCCGTACGCGCTGGGCTGGATTCCGGATAGCGAGGAGGCCCGCTATTTAGCCGAATTTGGCGTCGTGTTTTTAATGTTTTCGATTGGGCTGGAGTTCAGTTTGCCACGCTTGAAAACAATGCGAATGACGGTTTTCGGTTTTGGCGGCGCTCAGGTTATGGTCACGATGCTGGTGACGTTTATGTTAGCGCAGCTGTGGGGTTTATCACCGCTAGCTGGGGTTGTGTTGGGCGGCATGTTGGCGATGTCGTCCACTGCGATTGTGTCCAAACTGTTGACCGAACGTCTGGAATTGCAATCGACCCATGCGCGCCAAATATTTGGTGCGCTGCTGTTTCAGGATATCGCCGTTGTGCCTTTATTGATTTTGATTCCTGCCTTTGCGAAGCCCTCCAACTTAATGGCAGTAGAGCTGGGTATCGCGGCACTTAAAGCGGCTCTGGTACTGGGTTTTTTACTCTTCGTCGGCCAGCGCGTGATGCGTCCGTGGTTCCAATGGGTGGCGGGGCACAAATCCCCCGAATTATTTACGCTTAACCTGCTGCTCTTCACCCTAGGCTTGGCTTATCTCACCGAAAGCGCGGGTTTGTCCCTGGCACTCGGCGCATTTTTGGCGGGCATGTTGATCTCCGAAACCGAGTATCGCTATCAGGTGGAAGACGACATCAAACCTTTCCGCGATGTTTTGCTGGGGCTGTTTTTTGTGACTATCGGCATGCGGCTGGACTTGACGCAAGTGGCGTTGCACTGGCCATTGGTATTGATGCTGCTGATTGCCATCGTAGTCGGTAAAGCGCTAATCGTCGGTGGATTGGCAATGGCGTTTGGTTCCACTCGCCCCGTTGCAACACGTACCGCGCTGAGTCTTGCGCAAGCGGGCGAGTTCGGTTTTGTGTTGCTGGCGCAAGCGGCAGATTTGAAGTTGCTGACGCCAGCGGTGATGCAGCCTGTCCTCGCCGCGATGGTGTTATCAATGTTAATCGCGCCATTTCTTATACATCGCCTGGACCCGCTAAGCCGCTTGCTGGGTGGCAACGAATGGACTGGGCGCGCGAAGGAAGTGCACGACATTGTCGTCAAAACCTTTGGCAAACATCACCATGTTGTCGTCTGTGGCTACGGCCGCAGCGGACAAAATCTCGCTCGTCTGCTCGACACCGAAAATGTCAGCTTCATCGCGCTCGACATGGACCCAGAGCGAGTACGCGCGGCGATTGCTGCGGGTGAAAACGTCGTCTACGGTGACGCCAGCCGTCGCGAAGTACTGGTCGCCGCAGGCTTGGCGAGGGCCGAGGCGATCGTGGTGACTTATGCCGACTTGCAATCCAGCATGGCCGTGCTGCGGCATGTGCGCGAGCTGCGCCCTGAGTTGCCTGTCGTGGTGCGAACCATCGACGACGCCCATATCGACAAGCTCAAAGAAGCCGGCGCCAGTGAAGTCGTGTCAGAAGTGATGGAGGGCTCGCTAATGCTTGCCTCGCACGCGATGATGTTGCTCGGCGTGCCGTTGCCGCAAGTTTTGAAGCGCATCCGCGAAGTGCGTGAAACCCGCTACGCAATGATGCGGGGATTTTTCCGCGGGGCTACTGATGCTGACGATGAACTCGATCAGGAAGCGCAGCCTCGTCTGCATACCATTTTGATTCCGCAAGGGGCGGCGGCTGTTGAGCGCCGCCTAGAAGAACTGGAATTAGATGACCTGATTGTCGAAGTGGTATCAATTCGCCGGCAAGGGATTAAGGGACTAGACCCTGAGCCTATGACGCGGATTCAGTCAGGTGATGTGTTGGTGCTGCGCGGCGCCGCCGACGGATTGGCGGCGGCGGAGATCAGATTGTTGCAAGGGTGAGCGTTGATGCATTGGAGCCAGAGATCTATATACCCATACAAACAGTGTAGGGCACGGAGTTATCAATTTGAGCAGTCGGAGTTGCAGCCGCCCCTAACGCATATCCTGTTGTGGGCGTAGCCCTCATTGAGCCGCTTGCGGTATTACCATCATCGACCAGAGTATCGAGTTGTTTGACAAACTCGCCAATAATCCCCGTGGAACAAATCACATACGCGCCTGGGATGCCGCTTATAGGGGAAGACGCGGCAACCAAAGTTCCGCTTTGGATACCGATGGTGCCTCCGGCCGCATTTCGGGGTAAATAATCAGCAGGGACTGTAGTGGTGATAGTGCCGGGCGCGAGGCCAGCGAGCCTTACATGCTGCCAGAACAAATAGGACTCATCAGTGGTAGTTACGCTATTCCAGGCGCCATTAATCACACCATTACCGATCGATCCGGCAGGGGTTGTGGCATTCGTGCCGTTTACATGGGTATCAGCAGAGGGGTCATCGCCGGGTAAGGCTCGAAACTTGTCTTGATAGCCGTAAATGAACAATGGAATATTACGAAAGTCTGTGGCTAGATTTTTTACCCGCGCGCTATTGATAAGCTCCTGCCCTTTTAAAATACCCCCGAGGAGCAAGCCAATAATGACCAGCACGATGGCGATTTCGATCAATGTAAAGCCAGACTGGTGACGACGCATATTTGAATATTCCCCACGGTAAGTAGCAAAATTTAATTTGCAAAACTCATGCCAGAGATCGCATGATTTATTTAAGCTTTAGGCGATTGTTATCTATCATTATTTTTTGTTTGTTCAAGCAAACGGGGTGATGAAAAAATAACACTTTTGCCAGAATCCCAGCAATTATCCCAGTCGACTGAGGTCGTCACTTGCCTCCATTTAGCCAGCGAGGGCGATAGCACTACACTGTAAGTCTTTTCCACCCACTCTGCGACTCAACCACGCATGCCTGAGCCCCTATTTCCTGTAGCTGCTGATCCGAATTGGCTGGTCAGATTTAATGCCTATATATCGCGTGTGACGCCTAGTCGCTGGCTGGCCTTAATGTTACTGACCCTACACGTGGCCGTGGTGTTCGGTGCCGACGCCATGGTGATGCGAGCATTTTTGCTGGCGCATTACGGCTTATTTCTGATGTGGCAACCTTTGATTCGGAGTGAAACGCGCATTGAGCCACGTCTTGCGCTGCCAGTATTTGCCATGGCGGCCTTGTTGGTGCTCGTGGATAGCCCGTGGGTTATGGCCTTATGGCTGGCTATCCTGGCTGGGTTGGTGGGCGCCGTGGCAGCTTCGCACGGGGAACGTGGCCAGCGTCTACCGTATAGCCTAGCGCTGCTCTATCTACTTGGTTTATTACTAGCCTGGGTGTTGCCACAGAGTTTGGCCACTCCCAATTATCCTAAGGAGGTTGAGTGGGCAGTGCGCTATGGCCTGACTCTGCTGCCGCTATTGATTCTGTTTCAGCCTTCAATCCGACGACTTGGTGACGCTTCAGGGCTGGATTTTATCTACGGCGTAATGCTGTCACTGCTGATTATCGTGGTGGCCCTGGGCACCTTTGCAGTGATAGCCATTAGTAAAACCAGCTATGCCTGGGCGCTGGTGCAAACCTTGTTGGGGATGGCCATGCTGCTACTGGCGCTGTCCTGGTTGTGGAATCCGCGGGCGGGATTTACTGGTTTGGGGCAGATGACTTCACGATATTTGCTCTCCGTTGGCCTGCCCTTTGAAGGTTGGGCGCGTCAACTTGCCACACTGGCCGAACGCGAGCGCGATCCCGAATCCTTCGTCCGCGATGGGCTATCCAATTTAAAAGAGTTGACCTGGATTAGCGGCGTAAGCTGGAAAGCCGCGCGTGGAGAGGGCCAATCGGGGCAGTGCAGCGGAAACGCCTTGGATTATGTATTCCATGGGCTCACTTTAACTTGGCATTCGCCCCGCCTGCTCACGCCCGCATTGGCTTTGCATGTGCGCTTATTGTCACAGCTGTTGGGATATTTTTATGCCGCCAAAGTTCGCGAGCAAACCCTACGAGAGCATGCGTATAGCCAAGCCATCCACGACACGGGCGCTCGCCTCACGCACGATGTTAAAAACATTTTGCAGGCGATGAAATCGCTGCTCGCAGCAGCCGATATTTCCACACCGGAAGATGGGGAACGGCTCCTCGCGTTGATCAAACGCCAGTTGCCGCAATTAGTGACGCGACTATCCCAAACCGTGGATAAATTGAAACAACCCAGTGAGCAGGATGAAAGCCGGCTAAATGCTAACGACTGGTGGCAAGTGCTGCGCGCGCGATATGCGCACGACGATGTGCTTTTTCTTCCGGAAAGCGTGGAAGGCACCATGACCGTGCCGCAAGACTTGTTCGATAGCGTGGCAGATAATCTTTTGACCAACGCGTTACGAAAACGCCAGTCCGAACCGTGGGTTTCTATAGAAGCGCGTTTGGTTTTAGAACCCGTGCTGGAACTCAGTGTGATCGATAGCGGTAGCCCTGCGCCGGAACACGTCGCACGTAATTTGTTTCAAAGCCCGGTCAGTTCGGACTCGGGTTTAGGCGTGGGCTTGTATCAAGCTGCCCGGCAAGCCACCCGATTGGGTTTTCAGCTAGGCTTGACAGATAACCTGCCCGGTCGGGTAGTGATGAGTCTGGTCGCTACAAGCAGCCACCGTCAGGACATATCCGTTTAATGAGCACATCGAATGATATCCAGGTAACGATGTCGTCAAATTCGCCGCGAGGGTCACCGGGCTTGGTGGGTGTGCGGCTAACATAACGGTTATTAATATCCAGATTTTCTTTTTCGTCTGCACCTGTGGGCGACGCCAGCAAATTGCCATTCACATTTAAAGCCCCCCAGCCGTTGGGCCCGTACGAGAGCACCACCACGGGGACATTAGCTGCAATGTCTCCTGATGTACAAGTAGCCGAGCTGCAGATTTGATTCCAGACAGGACCAGGCAGTGGTGTCCGCATTGCACTGGATATGCCGACATCGTCATTGCTGACATCAGTATTCGTGGCATAACGCAGTCGATTTCCCCAAGCATCCTGACTACCGACGCCGAGCGTTACCCAAGGTAGGAAACCATATTCTTTCGGACATTTATTGGAAATCCGCACGTCTTCGATGCCGTTGATGTTTGTACTAGGACAGGGGAGGTAAGGGCGTGGCGAGGTGCCAACTGTTCTATGCGACATGGCATAACCGACAATAGCATCTCGCGCCTCTTCCAGTACCTTGTTCGTTTCCGCAATGCGCCGCGCTTCAATTTGAGCCGACAGCGGCACTGCCAAGCCACCAATCAATATAGTCACAATGACCAGCACGATCGCCAGTTCAATCAGGCTAAAACCCTTATGCATCCTCATGGCGTGGCTTCCCGATTAATCAGAGGATTGATAGCTTGCTTGGGCACCACACCGGGCCGGTCGGGCCGAACCACTTGATAGGATTCGTACACTTGGTTATTAGCGCGAGTTTGCCCGGGCTTTAAGCGCTGAACATTTGTTGCGGGTTGGCCTGCATGCGGGCGGCCGTTGATCCAGTGCGTGGGCGAAACGCCGTCTGAACGGGTAATCACGCCGTCAAAACTTACCGGTGCAGGCTCGGGTAGCGCTTCGCGAGGGGCTAGCTTTTTAGGAACATCGGTAACTTGATGAATGCGGGCATTAGCGAGCATGGCGCGCTGCGCGGGGGTGTAGAACAGACGGCCGGTCAACGGGTGATCTGGGGCGAGGGCCCACGCTTCGGTCCCACAAAACGATAGCACGCAAATCCATAACGTCATCTTCATAATGTCGATCCTCCGCTACCCGCTACGGTAAACCACAGTAGCTCGCATTCGACTTCCAGTTCTGGCCGATTGAGCGGCTGGGGGGCGGTTTCAGCGGCGCGGGAAATCTGGCACACGCGTATGCGAAATAAGCTCGGGGTGCGCTGCTGCAAGGCGTCAAAAAAACGCGTCAAGTCATCTTCCACCAAAATAGGCATGCGCAATTTCATCACTGTTTGGCCCAATACCGAGGCTTTGGCTGACTGGGATGACACGGGTAGCCCTGAGGCGGAGACCGGAGCGCGCGGTTCCAGGCTGTAATCGACACCATATAAGTGTGCATCACGGTTGGCTTGTTGCACGGCTTCGAGCCAGGCCAGGCGGTTCTCGGCGCCGATAAAGCCTCTTGCGACCAGCGTTTGATAAGCGCCGCGATATTGCTGGATGAGCTGCTTCTCTGTTTTTGATCGTTGCAAGCTTTGTTCGGCGTTGCGGTTGGCTTGGATTTGTTGCGCCTGGGCCGTTTTCGCCTCGCGCAGTTTGCCCGAGCTCCACCACACTCCAGTACCTGCCACCAGCACCACAGCGAGCAGTATTAGCAGCGGAATTTTGATGGCATGCCACGGTAGAGTCGGCATCATGGCGCATCCCGATAACGCAATTTAAGGGTGAAAGCCGCTTGCAAAGGGACATTACCATTGCGGGTATTGCCCATGAGTACCGCGGTGGAATCGGTGTTGACCGGACTGCGTAGTAATAGGACTTCGAGCACGCCGGTTTCTTTGCGCAGTTGTCCCATAAAATTTTCGATACGTTCCATTGCTATGCGGTAATTGCCGTCAAACGGAATCAACTCCGCATCAAGTTCTATGTGGCGTTCCCCTGGCTTAGCGGGCGTCGCTAAACCTGCATCCTGCCAGCTGATTTTTTTTAGCGTGATGCCAGGCTGGTTGTCGAACACGCGGCTCAGAAATGCCAGCGTAGGGGCAGGGGTCGCTCGCGCTTTTTCAAGCTGTTGGGCGAGCGCTATAGTTTCGCCTAGTTGCGCGGCACTGACTGGCGTGGGCGGGAACGCGCGGGTAATGTCGCGATTGCGCGTTTCGAATTGTTGCTGGATCACTTGCATCTGGCGGGTTTCATCATTCAGATCGAGCATTCGCAACCACTGGGTCCCGGTAAATATAATGCCCGCCACGCCTATTGCGAGAGCGGTTAAATGGATGCCGCGCTGCCAGCGGTATTCGGTATACCGCCGCGTGAATTCTAAAGGAGCCAGGTTCAGTAATAGAGGTTCGCCTGCAATCGCTGCGAGCGGCGCAATTTCGGGCGCGCTGCTTAAAAAAGCGTCTGGCATGTGCAGCGCACGCGCCAGAGTGTGAGGATCCAGAGTGCGGGCGTTGAATGCGGGATCGGCATTTAACGGCGCCAGCGCACTGGCGAGACTGCCGCTGGCATCAAGCAACAATACCTGCAAGCGCGCTTCACGCGGCAACATCCGCTGTCCCATTAAATACAACTGGGTTTTAGAGATTTCCTCCGCGGCCCACCCTGGCCCTTGGGTAGGCGTTTCGCCCGCCAGTAAGCGTGAAAACCGCAATAGGCCGTCCTGGTAATACGACAGGCGGAGCCCCGTCCCCAGTCGATACGCTAGTAAGGCATGTGATTCGCGTATGTGTAAAAGTTTAAGCAGGCTCTGACAGGCGATAGACAAAAGCGTGATGCCCTCGAGCGGCATCTGCGTGTTATCTATCACCGCAAGCCAGGGTTTTAACCAATCGGCATCGATGACTGCGGCGAGCAAATAACGATCGTCGCGTCGGCCCTCGTGCTCACGCAGCTGCCGCCAGGCGCCGGCAAAGGCGCTATTGCGAAAGACCTGTTTAAGTTTACGGGACAGCATTTCATCTCGTGCCAGCCCGCCCACATGGGGCAGCGTTTCCACCCGGTAATCTTCATCCACCGAATCCAGAATGACGCGCACGGGGAAGCCTGGATGCCGCATCAGCACACGCTGGAATTCAGTCAATCCGGCCTGCGTGGTGGGGAACTCGCCCAGCCAATGCATGCGTCCCGGTCGCCAGTCGAGCACGCTGGCCTGGCGCGAATTAAGCAGAATAATCAGGCGGCGCGTCATAGCGGCAGATTTCCGATCAGGTCATAAATCGGGAGTAGCACCGATACCAGGATGCCGCCGAGCATAATGCCAAGGAAAGCCGTTAACGCAGGCTCGAGAATTTTCAACCCATTTTCGATCGACTCCAGCACATCGCGGTTATAAAAATATGTAACGTTGTCGAGCGCTTCATCCAATGCGCCAGTTGTTTCCCCGACTCGCAGCATACGAATCACCAGCGGTGGAAACAAACCAAGCGAATTAAAGCTTTCAGATAAGCCACGGCCATCGGCAATTTGCTGACCCGCGCGGCGGATGCCGCTGGCGAGCACGCGATTGCCCGCAACCATTTCTCCCGCGCGTAACGCATCGAGCACCGACACGCCCGAGCGATACATCATCGACAAGGTATTGGTAAAACGCGATAGCACGATTTTTTGCAAAATCGGGCCCAGCACCGGCAGACGCAATTGCGTACGGTCCCACCACCATTGGCCGGATTCGGTCCGCCGTATCCATAGCGGCAAACCGATTGCGATGGACAAGCTGACGATCAATACCGGCAACCAGTAGCTGCGCAAAGCTTGCGAAACGCCTAGCAGAATCAGCGTCGGCAACGGCAGTGTGACGCCCATGGTTTTAACCAAGCTCAGCACCTGTGGCACAAGATACAACAGCAAAAATAAAATCGCTGCGCCCACCACCACCAGCACCAACGCCGGATAAATCATCAAACGTTTGGCCTTGCCAGCGACTTCTTCCTGCCACTTCAGCGTTTCGGAAAGACGCTCGAACACCTCGTGCAGCAAGCCGGTTTGCTCACCAGCTTTGACGCTGTGCACAAACACCGCACCAAAGACTGAAGGGTGCGACGCCAGCGCCTGCGACAACACCTTGCCGCCTTCCAGGTCTTCGAGCAGCGCGGTTAGCACATCCCGAAAGCCGGGCTTTTCCATACTGTCGCGTAGGTCACGCAGGCCTTCTAGCAGGGGAATATGTGCGCGGGTGATGTAGCGCATGTGGATGCAGAACGTGATCAAGTCGCGGCGGGTGATGCGCTCGCGGCCTTGGGGGGCGTATTGGCGCGAGAGTTCGGCTAGCGTGACGAGGTCGAGGCCCATGCGCTTTAGGCGCAGTTCTAGGTCGATGTCGTTGACAGCGGAGAGCACGCCTTTCACAGAGCGGCCGGTTTGGTCTATGGCTCGGTAGTCGAAGAAGGGCATGGGGTTATTTAGTTTTCATGGGTGAAAACTGGCAGTGCTTGTCGCCTTAGGGCGAGTTGCTTTCTTTGCTTCGCCAAAGAAAGTAACCAAAGAAAGGCGACCCCTACTATGTCGGCCTTCGGCTTCCCTGCGATGCTCGCCACACGGGGCGGCGCCGCAACTCGCCCTGGCGGGTCGCACAGAACGCGACCCACTGCGGAGCTCAGACACGCGGCGCCTTTTCTCCCCGTGCGGCTGCGCTTCTCGGCGACATAGAAGAGGACCCAGCTGATGCACCATCGATTCTTTTTTACAGGAGCGGATGCTTCTGGGGTCCGTGGATCTACCCCCGGGTTCCCCTTGCTGAGTCGCCGAGTCGAGACGGGCGGACGGAAAGAAAGCGGAACCGTGTCTGAGCCCCGCAGTGGGTCGCGTTTTGTGCGGCCCGCCAGGGCGAGTTGGTGGAGCGCCCGTCCGCGCGTCTCGACTCGGGAACCCGAAGGGCGATGAAGAGGGGTGGCCTTCTTTTTGGTTACTTTTTCTTGGCCACGCAAGAAAAAGTAACTCGCCATCAGGCGAAAAGCACGGCCAGCTGCTACGAGGAACCCAAATAACCATATCCCTCAAACCCTCCCCGTCAAATCCACCACCCGAGCCACTTCCGCCAGCGAAGTAATCCCCATCAACACCCGCGCAATCCCATCCTCCGCCAACGGGTGATACCCCTGCGCCAATGCCGTCCGCCGAATCTCATGCAACGGCGCATGGTTCGCGACCAGCTCATCCAGTGTCGGGTCCAGTCGCAACAATTCGATTAACGCCATGCGGCCTTTATAGCCTTTGTTATCACACGCCTGGCAACCCACCGCGCGATAAACCCGGGGCTTGTTGGCGGCTTCCCAGCCGAGGATATGGCCTTCATCTTCATCAGGCGTGTACGCTTCCTTGCAGCGCGGGCAAAGTTTGCGCACCAGCCGCTGCGCGATCACGCCGATGATGTTGCCGGACAAAATGCCCGGTTGAATCCCGATGTCCATCAAGCGTGGGAATACGCCGAGCGCGGAGTTGGTGTGCAGCGTGGTGAACACCTGGTGGCCAGTCATTGCGGCGCGGAACGCCATTTCAGCGGTGTCGCGGTCGCGGATTTCGCCGACCAGAATAATGTCCGGGTCTTGGCGCATGATCGAGCGGATGCCATTGGCAAAATCTAGTTTGAGCGTTTCGTTGACCGAGCTCTGACGCATCAGTGTGACCGGGTATTCGACCGGGTCTTCCAGCGTCATGATGTTAACGGTTTCGTTATTCAGGTGCGACAGCATCGAATACAGCGTGGTGGTTTTGCCCGAGCCGGTTGGGCCGGTGACGACCAGAATACCTTCCGGGCGCGCCATCATCAGTTGCAGTTCGCGCAACGCGTCGGGTGTGAAACCCATCTGCTCAAGCGGCATGATGGATTTTTCGCGGTCGAGTATGCGCAGCACCAGATTCTCGCCGTGGATGCCGGGCTGTGACGACACGCGGAAATCGATCGAACGGCCATTCAAAGTCAGCGACATGCGGCCATCCTGCGGCGCGCGGGTTTCGGCGATGTTCATGCCGCATAGCACTTTGAGCCGCACCAGAATCCCGGGCCAGTAGGTTTTGTGCAGACTGCGAATCTGCTCCAGCACGCCGTCGATGCGGTAGCGGATGCGCAGAAAGGCGTGCTCGGGTTCGAAGTGGATATCGGATGAGCGGCGCTTCACCGCATCGGTCAGTAGCGCGCCGACCAGTCGCACCACCGGCTGCGTGTATTCGTCGGTGTCGGGGTTGAGGCTGGCGTAATCGACTTCGCCGGTTTCGATCTCGCGCAGAATGCCGTCCAGCGACAAATCAAAGCCGTAAAAATTATCGATGCATTCGAGTAGCTGTGCGTCGCCTGCCAGCAGCGTGTCGATTTCGACCTGGCCGCCCAGGCCCGCTTTCAATTGATCCAGCGCGACCACATTGAACATGTCGGTCGTGGCCAAGGTCAGCACGTCGCGCTCGTTGTCGTACGCAATTGGCAATAGATGATGACGCCGTGCGAATTCTTCAGGCACCAGTTGCAGCGCTTCCGCGTCGGCAACCACCTGGGTTAAATCGATGCCTTGACTGCCGAGCGCGTTCGCCAGCTGATCGCGCAATACCGCTTCGGTCATGAACCCCAGCGCGACAAGTTGCCGACCAATCGGTAAACCGGTGCTGGATTGTTCCTTCAGCCCAATGCGTAATTGATCGGTGGTGATGAGGCCCTGGGAAATCAGGGTTTCACCCATGCGGAGTTTTTTGCGGCGCTCCATCAGCTCAGCGCCTCAAGGCAGCAATTTTATTTGCCGGATGCGTGACTCAGCCTGCGCGCGCTCAAAGCGGTGCGTGCCGCCCAACGCGAGCGCTTTTTCGTAATACGGCAGTGCGGCGGCGGGCTGGCGCAAGCGGTCCAAACTGACCGCCAGGTTGAAGGCATAATCGGCATTGCTGGGCACAGCGCGATACGCTTCGTAATAGGCCGCTTGCGCGTCGCCCCAACGGTTTTGTTCGGCGTACAAATTACCCAGCGTTTGATATAGGTTGGGGCTGGGTTCGCGTTCGATCAATGTTTTCAAGCGGCTTTCAGTTGCCTGTTTGTCGGTATTGCCGAGCAGGTCCAACAGCGCCGCTTGTGCCGTCGCATTCCGCGGATCGCGGTCCAACACTTCGCGGTAAAGACGCGCTGCGTCGTCGTCGCGATTGCGCGCGCCAGCGATGACGGCGAGACCCAGCAATGCGTCCACACTCCGCTCGCGTGCCGCGGCTTGCGCGTATAAGCGCTGGGCTTCGTCGAGCTGGCCATTTTGGTATGCGCTATATGCCCCACTCAATAAACTACTGCCGCTATCAGGATGGAATGAAAGCGCAGGTGCGGTTTGAGCAGGCGCGGAAGGAGTACGTCGTTGCGGATTTGGATTGCCACCAGCAGCGATGACGGCCGACCTTGGCGATGACCTGTGACGAGTCTGGATGCGCGAAGGCATCTCTACAGCAGGCAAAGAAGTGACTGCGGGAGTAGCGGGCAAGCCTGGGAGGGCAGCAGGGGGAACAATCGGAGGGGAGGGGGCCGGTGCCATAGGCTGAACCACCACCATGGGGGCGTGGGCAATGGGGGAGAGCACCACAGGAGAGGCCGGGGGTGAAGCCGGCGCAATCGGGGCGGGGGGTTTCAACGCAAAATATAAATAAAGACCGTAACCAAGCGCGACCATTGCGGCGAGCAATGCGGTAGCGGGGACTAAAGATATCTGGGGTAGCGTAAAACGGCGCCCAGGAGCTGGCGGCGCTGGGGAGAGGCCGCTACTGCCAAATAATATTCCAGGAGGTTCTAGCCATTCTCGCGCTTTAGCGGCGTCGGCAGACGGAAGAGAGTCGAGTTTCATCTCTTTGCTCGCCGTCCCTCCCGCTTTTTCCGCGTGCGCGGTTTCGGCCTGTTTCAGTGCCTTGAGTAACAGACTCACTGCATGGCTCCGTCATCACGCTGGATGCTACCTATTAAAGGCTCGAGTGGGTTCATGGCGCACTCCGCGCGCTAGGCAACAAACGCTGGAACTGCCGCAGCTCGTTGCTTTCCAGCGAAGGATCGGTGACGACAATCGGGCGCAGAAATATTACCAGTTCGGTCTGGCTATTGAGTCTCTCGTGCTGGCCAAACACTGCGCCGACTCCTTCCGGACGCGACAGCACCGGCAAGCCATCGCGCGCGTTATTGCTGTCATCTTGAATTAGGCCCCCCAGCACCACTGTTTGCCCGCTTTGTACCTGAAGCAGTGACTCCATTTCGCGTACCTGGATGACCGGAATGCGATTGCTAATATTGAGGTTGTTCTTTTTTAGTTCCGGGTTAGGGTCGTCGACAGTGCCCACCTGACGGGAAATAGTGGGGCGAACGGTCAACGAGACCATGCCATTTTCGTTGATTTGCGGCAGCACCGACATCACTACCCCGACCGGGACGGTTTGCGGCGTGGTGGTAAAGGTGGTGGTGGTGCCTACGCTCGCGGTCGATACCGTATCGGCCTTGATGGTGAAGTAGACCAGGTTGTTAACAACTTTAAGGAGCGCGGTCTGATTATTCAAGGCCATCAATTTGGGGCTCGACAGCACTTTTGTGTCGCCGAAAGATTCGAGCAAATCAATTGCCGCAGAAAATCCATTCTTGCCAGTATTCGTGTAAGTCGCCTGAATAAAGGGCGTCAACGAATTAGCCAGCGCATTGCTACCAGCGCCTAGCGTATTGATCGTCCAGCCCGTTGCATTTTGCGCTACGCGCGACCAATCGATACCCGCGCGATATTGGTCTTTCAGCGTGACTTCGACAATTGTCGCTTCAATTAGCACTTGGCGCTGTGAAGACTTCATGACTTGGTCAAGATAACGCTGCACCAGTTCGTGCTGCTTTCCGGTGCCTAATACAGTCACCGTGCCCGCTACCGGGTTTATCGCGACATCGTTCTTTCCATCGCTTAGGGGCTGATTGGCAAAAGCGGCAGTGTAGAGATTGGCCGCGCCTGCGCCAGCTCGACTCACCGCCTCAGCTTGCGATACGCGCTCGGCGCGGGCGGATTTTTCTGCGTCAAGTTGCGCGACACGTTCGTCGTTGCTCTGGGTGACCGCGCGCGTCCCCGCGAGCATCGTCCGAATGTTATCGGCCATCACCGTCCACAGATCGTTATTGGACTGGCTGGTAACCGTAGTGGTAGAAGAATTACCCGAGGTCGCAGTGGCGCCTGTGCCAATACTGCCGCCACCAGTGCTGGCAATTTGTGCTGCGACCCCCACGCTGGAACTGGTATTGCGCGCTACGTTGACATAGTTAACGCTGTAGGTTTTAACGTAGGGCGTATCCGGCATGATCGAAATGGTTTTGCCGTTCATTTCGTAGCGCAAGTTGGCCTGGCGAGCGAGGCGGTCGAGGATGGAGGGCAAGGGCTCATTCACCGCATTCAGCGATACCCTGCCCGTAATGCCAGGATGCAGGTCGATGTTGTATTGCGTATCGCGCGCGATCGAAAACAGCAGGTCTTTTACCGGCACATCGTTGACCACAACGGTATACGTCGGAACCGGAGCGGTCAGGCGCGGGGGGGTAAGCGTGGGTGCGGCCTTAACCGGTGTTGGCAGCGTATCAACACTCGGCGCAGTCGCGGTCTGGTGGATATGGCCGGGCGAGGTATCGAAACTTTTGGGGGGCACGCAACCGGCGACAAGCACGAGGCCCGTGATCCCGCCAACATGACAGATAGCACGAAGTAGCTGGGATTTCGTTGCCCCTATCGGGGGCATTTTGAGGGTTAGCCGCCGTTCAAACATTGGTGCTTCGTTCCGATTAAAAATGACATAAGGAGCCGGTGCAGAAACAATTCAGCGGCTATTCACTCGCCGCGCCTAAGACAACTTTGCGCATTTTGCCGACGCTGCGTAAAAAAGGAGAATCAGCGACCGGGCTGGGCCATTTTTGCAGTGCCGCCATCGCGGTCTCCCGGTCGGGAAATTCGCCCGCCAATATCATCCAGGCCGCTTCTCCGCGTCGCATACCGTGAAGTACCCGCAGCGGCTGCGGGGGAGAGTGTGCGCTCAATTCATGTAATAGTACGGATGTGGAGGCGGCATCTTTAGCGGTCGCGACTTGAATCACATAAGTCTGCGCGGGGGCCTGGGCCAGCCAGTTATCGGTTTGGCTGGCTAACGCGGCGGCGTCGGGCATCCGCTGAGGCGTAGGCACAGCAGAGACGCGCGGCGCGAGCGCACTGGGCGTGCGGGTCGGGGTCGAGACTTCCTTGGACTGCATAAAGACAAAAATCAGCAGTGCAGCGCTCACGGTCAGCCCCGCTATCGGCCATCCCCACCTGTGCAGCTTGCGGGGTGGGGGCAACGCAGTGGGGGTCATTTCGGTGTCGTTCGCCGCTGCGTTCAAATGCCGCAATTCCAGGTTGTGGGTTTGGTCCGAATAGGCTGCGAGCAGGGTTTTGTCGGCCAGCACATTGATGCGTCGCGACAAGCCACCCGAGAGTTGCGTCATGCCAGTGACGAGCGCCGGGGGAAACAAATCCGGTCCACGGTAGCCGGCAACTGCCAAACGTGCCCGCAGATAAGCCGCCACTTCTTGTTCGTTTAGCGGCGACAGATTCAGACTTAAAGTAATGCGGTCTTTGAGTTGGCGGATACGCGGATCCGCGAGCATTACGTCCAGTTCAGGCTGGCCGAACAACACAATTTGCAACAGCTTTTCCGTCGCGGTTTCAAGGTTGGTCAGGAGTCGTAAAAACTCCAGATTCTCCAATGAGATCCCTTGGGCCTCCTCAACGAAGACCACCACGCGGTGGCCTGATTGATGGCGCTCCAGGAGAGTTTGGTTAAGTTGTGCCAGACGCGCTTGCCGCCCCTCTGCCGCTGTCGCCACGCCAAGGTCGGCGAGGATGGCTGCGAGCATTTCATCCGGGGCGAGCGTGGGGTTGCCGAGATAAACGCAGTCGATGGGATTTGCGAGTTTCGCTGCGAGCATGCGGCACAGCATGGTTTTGCCACTGCCCACTTCGCCCACTACTTTGATGATGCCTTCGCCCTGCCCGATGGCGTAGCCTAGCGCTGCAAGTATCTCCCCGCGTTGCCCGCCCGCATACCAGTATTCGGTATTGGGCGTAATGCGGAAAGGCGCTTCCTTTAGCCCAAAATACTCTAGGTACATCCGCGCAGGATTATTCCGTTCACAGCTATTCGGTACCGTAGGTTTGCATGCGGCTGTACAAGGTGGTGCGGTTGATGCCCAGTAGTTTAGCGGCTTGCGAGAGGTTACCGTGAGTCATGTTCAGCGCCGCTTCCACATAGGCTTTTTCCCATTCGCGCGTTGACGCATCCAGATTGAAATTGGCTAGCGTTTGCAATTGCTTGCGTGCCATTTCAATTAGCGCTTTGGAATCGTTCGCAAGCAAAATTTCCTGGGGGTAGGCTTGATCAGTATCGAGTTCGGATTCGAGTTGCTCGATCGTGACCGTCGTGCCCGGGTACTTGGTGGTCAGGCGAATTGCAATGTTACGTAATTCGCGTACGTTGCCGGGAAAGTGATATTCCTCCCACATCATCTGGGCGCGCGCATCTAACTCAAAAGGCGATTGCCTGGCTTCACGCGCGTAAAAATCACGGAAGTGCTCCAGCAGCTTCAGCTTATCCTGGCCCATTTCACGTAGTGGCGGCACTGCAATGGAAAATACTGAAAGCCGGTGATACAGATCAGCTCTGAAGCGGCCCGCTTTGATTTCCGCGCGTAAGTCGCGGTTGGTTGCCGTCACCACCCGCGCATTGGAAAAGCGCGGCTGCGTTTCGCCGACGCGTTGGTATTCGCCATTTTCCAGTACGCGTAGCAACTTGGCCTGAAGTTCCAACGGCAACTCGCCGATCTCGTCGAGGAAAAGCGTGCCGTTTTCGGCTTCTTCAAAGTAACCCGCGCGCGAAGTATTGGCGCCCGTAAACGCGCCCTTGGCATAACCGAATAAAGTGGGCTCCACCAAAGTCGGTGAAATCGCCGCGCAGTTAAGCGCCAGATAAGCTTTGCCCGCGCGTGGCGATAGGCTATGCAGTCCTGAAGCGACGCGTTCCTTGCCACTGCCAGACTCGCCCTCAATCAGCACCGGAAACGGCGCAGAAGCGTATTGCTTGATTTGCTGACGCAGTTTGTCCATCGCAGGACTGTCGCCGACGATGCCCGAATCCTTGGTGGGCGCGGGGATCGCTTCGGCACTATGTTCGGCATCCTGGACTAGCAGCGCGTTAAATAATAAAGACTTAAGCCGATCGGGCTCGCAGGGCTTGGCGACAAAATCAATCGCTCCCAGCGCGCGTGCATGCCGGGCATTGGCTTCATCGCTTTGGCCTGAGAGCACCAGAATTTTGATGTTCGGTGAGGCAGTCAAGAGATCGGCTATCAGCGCAAACCCTTCATCGGGCTTGTGCGGTTGGGGAGGCAGGCCCAGGTCGACCAACGCCAGCTTGGGCGGCTCGTCCAGCTGCATCAATAAACTTTTGACTTGCGCGCGTGATTCTGCGGCGGTGATTTCAAAGTCTTTTCCCAACACATAGCTCAGCGTGTCGGAAATAAGCGGATCGTCATCAACAATCAGCAGGGTAGGTTTTCTAGCTTGAGCCACATAGCCTCCAGGTCGTTATGGTTCGCAACGGCACCGGTGCGTGGGTCGTGAGTAAGCGGGTATTCATGTTTTCAGGATGAGTCTGCGCTGTCGGATTTTCGACAATTGTGCCAGAGGCGATTGAAAAGTTAAATCAAAACCCATTTCTGGGCAGAAATGAACACAGAATGCCGGGCAAAAAGTAAACCCCTAGAGCGGTCCGAAGAGACTTCGGTTAGCGTAGTCACGATTCGTCCTCCACCCCTTCTGCGCGCACCCGAATCCAGCCTTCACCGCGTTCGACAGGGTTGCCTAGCGCAATCCGCTGCACATTGTCTATGCCCTGAATCTCTAGCACCTTGCGAACTTGATATTGCGCGGGATCGATGACCAAAGTAGCGGTGCCATCACCCGCGTCGAGCCAAAGACAGGCATAAGGTAGCGGCGCTCCGGTATTCTCTTGACTCCCAACGGTGTAGTTGCCCGCTGTTTTATCTTGCAAGGTGACGGAATGCAGGGTTTCGGTAAAGGTTTCGATTCCCACGGAACTCGATTCTTCATCCAAACGGAATAGCCTGCGTACCACGCCCAAACGCCAAATATCGCCTTCGCGCGGTTTGGCCGCGATCAAGGCGCCCACCCGTAACCAACTCTTGTTCCGTGTATCAACCACTGCCCCGTAGCCGGTCGCACTCTCATCCTGCATGATCCAGCGTTCGACTTCGGGCATTCCCCCCGGCCGAAGTTTTTTGATTTTCGTGGTGTGATTGCGCGTGCGTTCGGTGACAAATCCGTAGACCGCGACGTCGTCAGCCTCCATATAAACCAAATTGTCACCGTAGAGATTGGTCGCGAGATCTTCTGTAGTTTGGGTTTGATTAATGATGTTGCTAAAACCATGGCTGATTTCGACCATTTGTTTGACGCGCTCGCGTGGCATGCGGCGTTGCTCACGTGTGGCTAACGGTGACCATTGACGTTGTAAATGATCGAGCAATTCGATGCTTTCGGCGACCCGGGAATCTTCTGTCAAGCCGAGGCGAATGGGGGCGGAGCCTTCGCGCAGGCCAATTTGTATCGCCTCGATCCTATGGCTCAGTTTAGCGGTTCCCCAATATCGCATCGGTTTGTCTGCGGCAGGATTGCGTACTCTTCGTGCGGCGTGATCTGCCGACAGGTCTGTCGCAAAACTATGCTGATGTAGATAGAGCTGCGAATCGAGCGTCAACATTCCACTCCAATTGGCGAGCCATTGGTCGACAAGATTAAGCTGACGAGGATAAAGCGTGCCAGTGTTGGCCAGATCAAACATCAACACATGCAGATACGTCGACTCACAGGTGGTCGTAAGCGCACTTTGGGGATAAGGGGTGATTTTGCTTTGATGAAACCCGTGCGTTTCCGCCACCAAATAAAGCCTGTGTAGCCCCATCCAGATATTTTGACCCGGCTGTAAGTAACGTATCGCGCGCCATTTTAAAAACCGGCTTAAGGTCCGGATAGCTCGAACGGTGACCTGCGGAATCAGCGCTTCGTTATGATGGTTTTTGGCATTACGCGCAAACTCCATCACAAACACGTGATAACTCCGCGCGATTTCCCAATAAAGCCCATTGATGGCATGCCACAGCTGACTTTCAACCGTGCGCGACATACGCGAGGTGCGTAGGTATTGCTGCACCAAAGTGTCTTGCAAGTCCAGGGATTTTTCGTCCAGGAACATTAATACGGCCAATTGTTCTTTGGTGGCGAGGCTCAGATTCTCGTTGAATCGCTTGAGCTGCAACAAAATCTCATTTTGCGATTTGACCACATCTCCCACGGCCAGACTTTCAGCCCAGCGGGTGATGGACTTAAGACTGGTCAACGGGTCTTTAGTGTTCTTTCCCTTATTGAACGGGTCCAGCTGAGACAGGCCCGCCTTGAATTTTTCCGCCAAAATAAACATGCCTAGACGCGTCCTAAAGTCCGTGAATGTCAATTTACGGCTAAATACGCAATTTCTGTACCGTTGCCGTGAAGGCTATCGCCCAAGCACCGCCTACAGTGGTGGATTTACGTCGGGGGGGGCTATCGTCAGCAGTTCCACCCGATGCTGTAAAAAGTGCTGTAGCGCCAATTTGACGGCCTTAACCACCGCACGCGGCGTAAGGGTGGCGCCCGCGCGCGCATCAAAACTACCGCCATCCTGACGTACACGCCACGCGGTTTCGGCCGGTTGTGCCAGCGACTTAGCATTGAATTGTAAAATCCAGTGGCTTTTTGCGATCTCGATGTAATCGCCCAAATCCGGCGTTTCATGATGACCGGTAACACGGACGCCGGTAATTTCGCCGCGTGCATTAATGCCGATTAGTAGTTCGATGTTGCCCCCGTAACCGTCAGGCGCAATCGCTTCAAGCACGAGACCGGTGGGCCGGCCGTGTTGGCGTGCAACCCACGCATGGGAAGGTCTGTGTGTTCCCAGCATGTCATCGGCAGGAAGGGTCAAGTCTGAACTGAGCAAATCGTTGTCGAATGAGCTTGGGGGCAGTACCTGGCTGGTCAACGTAAGCTTTGCCTGCTGTTCATTCTGACGAATGACTGCGCGGGTAGCCTTATTAGTGGCGGCTAATAATGCGGCAACCACGCCGACAAACACCAGCAGCATCACGCCATTGCGCAAGGTATTAGCACCGCCGACTTGCGGATTGCCACGCTTCATTTTTTGCGGGCTTCGCCAAATGCGCGAGGCTGTGTGACTGCATCAAGCAGCGGCGCGCATATATTCATCAGCAAAATCGCAAATGCGACACCGTCGGGGTAACCGCCCCAAGTGCGTATCAGTAAAGTCAAAAAGCCCGCGCCAAAACCAAAGATAATTTTACCTTTCGGGGTGGTGGCGCCGGACACGGGATCGGTGGCGATAAAAAAGGCGCTCAACATCGCCGCGGGGGTAAAAAGATGAAACCACGGCGCAGCGTAACGGCCTGCGTCAAAAAAATGTAGAAACCCAGCGGTGAGCCAAATCCCGGACAGAAACCCCATCGGCACGTGCCAGCTGATGATGCGCAATGCCCACAGCAGCAAGCCGCCTAGCAGAAAAAACCCGGCTAGCCATTCGTACCCCACGCCGCTGTAATGACCGAAATTTGGGCGAACCAATATTTCATCCACCGTATTTTGTTGTAATAAACCGGTCCGCATCACATCCAACGGCGTCGCCATCGCCACGCCATCCAGCTTCGCCCCACCGCTAAAAATCATCGCGGCACTTTGGACAAAATTTAAATGCGTGGTCGACAAATCCAATGGAGCCACCCACTGTGTCATCTGCACCGGGAACGACACGATCAGCACCGCGTACCCGACCATCGCGGGATTGAAAATGTTCTGTCCCAGTCCGCCATATAGATGCTTCGCCACCACAATCGCGAACAAGGTGCCCGCCATCACCATCCACCAAGGTGCAAGCGAGGGTAAAGACAGCGCCAGCAGTGAAGCGGTCACCATCGCGCTCAAATCGGCCAGAAAGGGTCTAACCGGCAAGCCGCGCATCTTTAGCATGGCCGCTTCAGCCCCTAGCGCAGTCACATTTGCAATCAATAAGGTGACTAAAATGCCGGGCCCAAATAGCCACACATACGCCACGAGGCCGGGTAATAAAGCGGCCAGCACCCACGCCATGACTTGAGTCACGCTGGAGCGGTCCAGAATAAAGGGGGAGGCCATTACGAGGTTTTTGGGGGCGGCGAGGGTAGGGGGATTGGTTCACGCGGCGTATCGGTATCCGCGATCTGCGACTGCGCAATAAGAGTCTCGACGTTGCGCGAGGCCGCGATGGCTTTCTTTGCCTGTACGCGCGCGATAGCAGCGGCGATCAGCGCTTGCTTGGCAGCTTGCGAATCGGCATCGGTGGTCGTTACTGTACGCGGGGCCGTTGCGCGCGCAGCGATTTTGTTGGCCTTCTCGGTTTTCTCGCGGGCTTGGCGAAAAAGTCTGAATTCATACCGCTCGCGCGCCAGATCCGCCGCCTGCTGTGCTTGTTGCTGGGCCCAAATTTCGCTTTTGGCGTAACGGTAAAAATCGACCAGCGGGATGTGGCTTGGGCACACGTAGCTGCAGCAACCGCATTCGATGCAATCAAATAAATGGTAAGCCTGCGCGCGATCGAAGTCGTCAGCCTTCGCAAAGCGAAACAATTCCTGCGGCTGCAAATCGGCGGGGCAGGCCTCGGCGCAACGTGTGCAACGGATGCACGGTAACGCGCGTGGCAGCGGAGGGAATAGCGGCTGGGATTTGACCAGCACGCAGTTTGTTGCCTTGACCACGGGAACGTGCTCGGTCGGCATCTGCATGCCCATCATCGGTCCGCCCATTAATACGCCGCTGCGACCTTCGCGCTCGCCGGCCACCTGGATCAGCGTTAGCATCGACGTGCCGATTAGCGCCGCTATGTTTTGCGGACGTAGTACGTGCCCGGTGACCGTTACCACGCGCGAGATCAGCGGCTCGCCCAAAAATACTGCGCGATACAGCGCATAGGCCGTGGCGACGTTGAAGACTTGTATGCCGATGTCGGTGGAAAGTTTGCCCGAGGGCACTTCACGTCCGGTGAGCGTTTTGATTAACTGTTTGTCGCCGCCGCTGGGGTAACGGGTAGGCACGGCAATGACTTCAACCGCAAAGTCCAATGTCGCAGCCGCAGATTGCATCGCCGCGAGGGCTTCCCGTTTATTGTCTTCGATGCCGATCAGTACTTCTTTGCTGCCTAATAAATGCTGCATCACCGCCATGCCCTGCACAATCTGGGGCGCGTGATGGCGCATCAGTACGTCATCGCAGGTGATCCAAGGTTCGCATTCAGCACCGTTCAAAATCAGTGTGGGGCAGCCCATTTCTGCTGGGGCTTCAAGTTTGACTGCACTCGGAAAAACCGCGCCGCCTAAACCGACCAAGCCTGAATCGCTCAAGTGCGTCCGCAATTGGTCTGAGTTACATGCGCGATAGTCGGGGAGCGGCGTAAGGGGTGCCCATTCGTCGAGGCCATCAGTATCAATCGTGATACATAAGTCCCGCAGGCCCGACGTATGCGGTAGCGTTTGCATGTCAATTGCGTGCACCGTCCCCGAGCTGGAGGCATGAATGGCAGCAGAAATCACACCCTCCGCGGCAGCGATCATCTGGCCTTTGAGCACACGCTCGCCGACCGCTACGATGGGTCGGGCCTGCGTGCCCATATGCTGGCGTAGCGGAATCACTAAACGTTTTGGCAGAGGGGGTGGATGGATCGGGCGCGTGTTCGATTCATTTTTATGCTCCGCTGGGCACACGCCACCGTTAAAGCTAAACAGTTCGCGGCTCATGCAAGCCGCTTCAGGTTAATCACAGGCGCTTGCGGCATCCTCTGCAAAAAATTCGGCTCAACCGGCACCATCACAATGCAATCGACCGGGCAGGGCGGCAGACATAGTTCACAGCCGGTGCATTCGTTAGCGATGACGGTATGCATTTGTTTCGCCGCGCCGACAATCGCATCGACCGGGCACGCCTGAATGCACAAGGTGCAACCAATACAAATAGGCTCGTCAATCATCGCGACCGAGTTGGCTTTAGGGATGCCATGGAAGGTATTCAGCGGCTTGGTGTCTATCCCCAGTAATCCGGCGAGTTTTTTTATGCCGCGATCGCCCCCCGGGGGACATTGATTGATATCCGCATCGCCCGCCGCAATTGCCGCCGCATATGGCTTGCAACCGGTATACCCACATTGCCCACATTGTGTTTGCGGCAAGATCGCATTGATCTTTTCCGTAAGCGTTGCGCCCACGCCCTTAAACCTGCGCGCCGACCAGCCGACTACGCCACCCATCATCAACGCCAACGCGACCATCACGGCGATCCCCGTCAGCATTATTTCAACAGGCCCGCAAAACCCATGAACGCCAACGACATGAAGCCTGCGGTGACCAGAGCGATACTGGTGCCTTTGAATGGCGCGGGTACATCGCTGGTATCGAGCCGCTCCTGCAGGCCCGCAAACAGCATGAGCACAAGCGTGAATGCGATTCCCGCGCCCACACCCAAAAAAAGCGACGCCACGAACCCATATTGCGCCTGCACATTGAACAATGAAATCCCCAGCACTGCGCAGTTAACAGCGATCAGTGGCAGATAAATACCCGGACCCTGAGAGAACGCCGGGTGGGTTTTATCGGTTAACCAATCGGTGAAGTACACGATGCCTGCAATCACCCCCATGAAAGACAGCGTGCGCAAATAATGCAGCTCAGCGCCGAGTAGATAGGCGTTGAGCAGATAACTCACGCCGGTGGCGAGCGTCAGGACAAAGGTGGTCGCTAAGCCCACGCCAATGAGGGTTTCCAGTTTTTGGCTTATCCCCATAAAGCAACTCAGGCCGAAAGCTCTGGCCATCACGAGGTTGTTCATGAACACCGTAGAAATAAGGATGAAGAAGTAGGTTTCCACAAGACTCTGCGCAGGGGGAATGCTGCATTATCCGTCGCGGAGGCAACGTGCTTCAAGCTGGATATCAGGGCTGACGGGCAGTGCAGTTGGTGCCGATCAGCAATGCATGTCATCGTTCGCAGGATGAACAAGCAGGGGAAGTGTTGGGTGAAGTGCGCCAGCCGAGAGAGAGGCTGGCGCGTAATAGGAACTGACTTGCGTTATTTTTTAACGCCGTTAACCGCTGCTTTCAGTGTGGCGCCTGCCTTGAATGCTGGAACTTTAGATGCCTTGATTTTGAGTTCTTCGCCCGTCTTGGGGTTGCGACCGGTGCGTGCGGCGCGCTTGCGCACTTCAAACGTTCCAAAACCAACGAGGGCAATGTTTCCGCCTTTTTTCAATGTACCGCTGATAATTTCCAACAGACCAGCAATATTGCGGTCAGCATCAACCTTAGTGCCGCCCGTTTTTTCTGCCAGCGCATCTATGAGTTCTTTTCTGTTCATGTTAGTCCTTGTGAGTTCCCTGCACCATGCAGTGGCATAAAGTCTAGCATTAACGGGCGTTGGAATGAATACTAGTTCTAGTGTTTTGCATTTGTTTTAGGGAGGCGTGGTGGCGAGGCGACGATTTATGTTTTGCAATCAGCAAGTATTAGCACCCGCTAATCTCTTGTTTTAGGCCCTCGTGCACGATATCTCCGGCGTGAAGTTGCAGGCCTGATCTTAGTCCGGCGTCCGCATCGAGTGCTGCCAGGCCCAGTGCAGCCAGTGCCCGCACGTATGGCAGCGTAGCTTGAGTGAGTGCTAGAGTGGCGGTGCGGGCGACAGCGCCGGGCATATTGGCAACGCAATAATGCACCACGCCTTCTTCGATATACATCGGGCTGGTATGGGTAGTCGGGCGTGAGGTTTCTGCGATACCGCCCTGATCGATGGCGACGTCGACCAGCGCGCTCCCCGTACGCATCAATTTCAACAGACTGCGTGAGATCAAACGGGGCGCGTGGCGTCCGGGAATCTGCGCCGCACCGATGACGATATCCGCGAGCGTTAAGCTCTCAGCAATAGACTCGGCGGTCGAAAAGCGCGTCTCCACGCGTGCGCCAAACAGGCTTTCTGCTTGCGCGAGCTTGTCACGCTGCTGATCCAGCAAGGTAATGTGTGCACCGAGCCCCACAGCGACGCGTGTGGCATTCATACCCACGACACCGGCGCCGATGATGGTGATGCGGGCGGGCGCAACGCCAGGCATGCCGGTAACCAGTACACCATTGCCGCCGTGTGCCATATGTAATGCCTGCGCGCCCATTTGCGGCGCCAGGCGACCCGCGATTTCAGACATCGGCTGCAACAGCGGCAACGCGCCGTTGGCATGGGTCACGGTCTCGTAAGCGATGGCCGATACCCCGCGCATCGCGAGCTGCTTGGCGAGCTCGGGCGCCGCAGCGAGATGCAAATAACAAAACAGTATTTGTGCGGATTTAAATCGCGCCACTTCGGATGCTTGCGGTTCTTTCACTTTAACGATGAGGTCGCAGTCGAACACGGCCGCCACATCGTGGGTAATCTCCGCACCTGATGCGCGATAAGCGGCATCGTCCAGACCCACCGCACGCCCCGCATCATGTTCAATTACGACGCGGTGTCCCGCAGCCACGAGTAGCGCTGCGCCCTCCGGGGTCAGCGCAACCCGATATTCGTGATCCTTGATTTCTTTTGGGACGCCAATATTCATGGGGCTTATATCTCGATCTGGGTGCCAAGCTCCAGCACGCGATTGACGGGGAGTTTAAAAAATTGCATCGCGCTTTCAGCGTTTTGGGTCATCCATACAAAAAGCTTTTCACGCCACAACGCCATGCCGGGCATTTTCGTCGCGATCAAGGTTTCGCGGCTGAGAAAGAAAGACGTTTCCATCAAATGGAACGCCATTCCCTGCTTACCGCATTGCACCAACGCAGCCGGGATGTCAGGATCTTCGCGGAACCCGTAATGTAATTGCATACGGTAGAAGCCTTCGCCCAAAGTTTCGATCCAGATATGGTCAATATCTGGCACCACAGGGATATCTTCGGTGATCACGGTGAGGACGACCACGCGCTCGTGCAAAACTTTGTTATGCGAGAGGTTATGCAATAACGCGTGCGGTACCCCTCTGCCGGTCGCGTGCAAAAATATCGCGGTACCTGACACACGTTCATGCGCAAAAGCGGAGATGCCTTCGATAAACGTGGTGAGATCAATGTCATCATTTTGCATGCGTTGAAACAGGATTTTACGTCCGCGCTTCCAGGTGGAAAGCAAGGTAAATACGATCAGCCCGATCACCAGTGGAAACCATCCCCCGTGCAAAATCTTAGGCGCGTTGGCGGCCAGGAAAGCGAAGTCGATCATTAGAAAGAACCCCATCCAGGTTAAGGCCAGCCACAGTCGCCATTTCTGTAAGGCCCACATCACCGTGAACGCCAGTATGGTATCGATTGCCATGGTGCCGGTGACCGCAATGCCGTACGCCGCGGCGAGATGGGTGGAGGACTGAAAGCCTATGACCAGAATAACCACCCCAATGAACAGCGCACGGTTGATCGACGGGATATAAATCTGGCCAATTTCGCTATCCGAAGTATGGCGCACTTGCATGCGGGGTAGATAACCAAGTTGGATGGCCTGGCGTGTGACTGAGAACGCGCCAGATATAACTGCCTGCGAGGCAATCACCGTAGCGAAAGTGGCTAACACAATCATGGGATACAGCGCCCACTCGGGGGCCAGCAAGTAAAAGGGATTTTCCGCCGCTGCTGGGTTACGCATGATGAGTGCGCCCTGGCCCAGATAATTCAGAATTAAACCCGGAAATACCAGCACCACCCAAGCGATCTGAATCGGCGTTTTACCGAAGTGGCCCATGTCCGCATAGAGTGCTTCGGCACCGGTGACGGCTAGTACTACCGCGCCAAGGATGGTCCAGCCTGCCAAACCATGGGCCTGAAAATACGCCAGCGCACGCCCCGGATTGATGGCTGTCAGTACTTCTGGCGTTTGCAGAATACTAATCAAACCCAGCAGGCCTAAGACTGCAAACCACACCAGCATGACCGGGCCAAACCAGGTGCCCACGCTGCCAGTCCCGCGGTGCTGAATAAAAAATAGCCCGGCTAATATGATCAGCGAGATCGGGATCACAAAGGTTTCGAGCGCAGGCGCGGCGATTTCAAGGCCCTCGACCGCGGATAGCACTGAAATCGCCGGCGTAATCATGCTGTCGCCGTAAAACAGCGCCGCGCCAAACAGGCCAAAGGTGACTAGCGCCAGGCGCCGCCGCGAGTCGTCCTTGAATGCGCGTTGAATCAACGCGATCAGCGCCATGATGCCGCCTTCGCCTTTGTTATTGGCGCGCATGATGAACACGACATACTTTAGGGAAACAACCAGAATCAGAGCCCACAATATCATCGACAAAATGCCGAGCACATTATCGTGGGTGGGGGCGACAGCATGGGCGCCAGCGAAAGCTTCGCGGAACGCATACAGTGGACTGGTGCCAATGTCGCCGAACACCACGCCCATTGCGCCGAGGATCAACGCGGGTAAAGCCTGTTTGTGAATGGGGCTGCCCGGGAGAGTTTGCGCGGGTTCGGTTAAGGTCGTAGACATGCCACGCAATGCCCTTCGAGGGGCAGCTATCGATGAAAGGCGCTCAGTATAACCTTCGCTGGCGTTGCGCTGGGAGCGCCGCTTTTACTTAAGGTTTGCGCAGTAGGTTCGTACTCGTCATGCGCTCAATCCGATAATAAGCTGGCGGAATAGGATTAAGTTTGAGCTCTTTGATACCCCAGTTAATCGCCATCCGACCCACTTCTCGGTACGGCCCCATCATAGAGGCCGAGGCTTGTACCGAGTACACCCCCGGCTCAATGGCCGGCGTTTGAATGCGCAATTCACGATTGAGATAACTACTGCTAAAGCCTCCGTACGGGCGCGCCAAGGGCTCGCCGATAAAAAGCCCTTGACCCGGCATGTGCACGCTTTTCCAATACGCTTCGATCAGCGTTTCGCCTTGTAAATAATGGGCCATCGCCAGTGCAGGGATCGGAAATTTTTGCTGAAAATTGCAAGGTTCAACAACCGCGCCATAGCTCCCTGTGGCGCCGGCTTCTATCCATTTCAAAATGCTCATCTGGCCACCGTCAAACAGTACGCCACCCGCTGAAGTTAAATGGTCTGCCATCGCGCCGGGCAGATAAGTGTTGTGGTCGAGGTTGGGCACTTGGGTTAGGCCTGTGAAATAAAACATCACATCGCGTTTATCCTCGATTTGATTCGCCTTCAGAATCTCGATGGGGATAAGTTTGCTGAGTAGCGTTTGCGCGCTCTCATAACCCGCGGCGCGTACGTTACGCTGGTTATCACTGGTGCTAAGAAGATACGCGGTGCCTTCGGGGTTTTTGTTATCAGACTGGACGCCACGGTCGATCAGTTTCTTGGCCTGGTCAACGGTGGCGGCAGCAAGGCTCATACTGGGGCGAATTTTGTAAGTCGTATACGGCAGCGAAGTCGCGCTGTTGAAGTACGCGCTCGGTTTGATAGGCTGACATCCGCTCGCGCAATGCGCCGGATCAAACCCAAACGCAAACGCCGCAGTGATGGACATGCAGTCGACGCGATACGGCTGAGCCCAGGTGAGCGCAAAAGCCTGAATTTTTTTACCGGCAATACGATCCACGCGATGCTTTAGTTTTGAAAACTCGGCCGCTGGCAGCACGGACCGGTTGGGCGCAAAACGCACATGAATCATGTTCTTGTCGGGAATATCGCGCTTCTGCTGGTAGTACGCGGCGACTGCCACGCTGTAGGGGTCATCATCATTCACGATCACGCCCAGTTGTTCGACACTGAGGCCTGGTTTGGAGAACGCAACGACCACCGCATCATCGGGTGGATTGGCTTTTGCTAAGCCCGGACCCAACAGCAGCACGGGCACGGCAAACACAATATGCAAAACCTTAAGCTTTATCACCGTTTTCCTTACAGAGGGTGCCAGTGGAAATACAAGCGCTGGGTTGACCCGAATCTTTCTGCGAAGAACCCTGCACCGCACGAATACAGTCAGATATCAAACTGGGTCCTTGATAAATCAGGCCTGAATAGAGCTGCACCAACTGGGCGCCAGCAGCCATTTTCTCCACCGCATCGGCACCAGACTGAATCCCGCCAACCCCAATAATCGGCACTGCGCCTTTCAAGTGATGCGATAACGCGCGTATGACCCGAGTTGAGGCTTGACGCAACGGCAAGCCCGAGAGGCCGCCAATTTCATTGGCATAGCGCTCGCTTCGTACCGCATAGCGCGCCAGTGTGGTGTTTGTTGCAATCACCGCATCCATCTGGTGCACCATTAGCAGAGCAGCAATCGCGGCGATTTGCGCTTCATCCAGGTCGGGTGCGATTTTGAGCGCGATAGGGGTGTATTTTCCGTGTTGTTCGGCGAGTCGGGCTTGGCGTAATTTAATAGCCGACAGTAGCGCATCAAGCGCATCGCCTTTTTGCAGCTCGCGCAGATTTTGCGTATTGGGCGAAGAGATATTGACTGTGACATAACTCGCATGCACGTAAACCTTATCGAGGCAGACGAGATAATCATCGACAGCTTGCGTCAGCGGCGTGTCTTTATTTTTACCGATGTTGATGCCGAGGATGCCTTTGAAGTCACTTCGCTTAACGTTGGCGACAAGGTTATCCACCCCGAGATTATTAAATCCCATGCGGTTAATGATGGCCTGGACGCGAGGCAATCTGAATAAGCGGGGTGCCGGATTGCCAGCTTGCGGGCGAGGCGTGACGGTTCCAATTTCGATAAAGCCAAAGCCCAAATCGGCCAGCGCATTGATGTGGGCGCCATCTTTATCCAGCCCTGCAGCCAAGCCGATTGCATTGGGAAAGTTGAGGCCCATCAATCGGACAGGGTTGCCGGGGTGCTGAGCGCGCAGCTTGAGTAAACCGAACCGATGCGCGAGATCAAGTCCACGAAGTGTTAATCCATGCGCGGTTTCAGGATTAAGCGAAAATAACAGCGGACGCAATAAAGGGTAGAGCGCCACGCTCAAAACTTTCCAAACAATCCGCGTCCGCGGAAATACTGCACACCGAGCCAGCCGCCAAAAAGCCCCCCTAGATGGGCAAAATGGGCCACCCCCGCCGAGGTGTTCGTCACCCCAAGCAACAGTTCGATCGCGCCATAACCCAGCACAAAGGTACGCGCGGGAATGTGCAGCATGGGCAGAAAAATAAGTGTGATGGATCGATTGGGGTAATACAGTGCAAAAGCCAATAACAGCCCGAATACGCCGCCTGATGCACCTATCACTGGCCCGCTCGCATGCAGCAAATACCCCGACACTGCAATCTGCGTCATCGCGGCTACCACTACACTCAATAAATAAGTCAGCAAATAGCGAAGCTCACCCCAACGCCGTTCCAGCGGCGCACCAAACATCCAGATCGCAAGCATATTGAATCCAATATGCAGCAAGCCACCATGCAAAAAACTATAAGTAATCAGCTGCCAGGAGTGAAAATCGCCACTCGATCCCGGTGGCCATAACCCAAACACGCGGACGATATCCGGCCCGGTCGCGAGGCTCAGTAGATAGATCAGGCTATTCAGCACAATTAACGCAAGGGTGATCGGAGGCATGGCAATGTCAAAAATCACATGTTTTAACGCTGAACATAGTAATCGTTATTGGCAAAATCGTGACTTGATGGCATGACTCATTTGATAAAGCTTGGGCTAGCGAGGATCGGCTTTTATTCGAATTTAAAAATGCTACGCTGGGTTTACAACGCAATTTGTTAACACATCAAATAAGGGGCTAAACATGAGCAATGAAGAGAAGGAACGTAAATTTCCGGTTGCCGCAGGCATCCTGTTTGGACTGGGACTGGGCGGTTTTTTCGACGGTATCGTATTGCATCAAATTCTTCAGTGGCATCACATGTTGACGAGTGCGGGGTATCCCGTGGATAGCGTTCAAAACATGAAAATCAACACGCTGTGGGATGGCGTTTTTCATGCAAGCACTTATATTTTTGTAGTGATGGGCCTTGTCGTGTTGTGGCGCACCGCGCACCGGTCCCATTTGTGGTGGTCAGGTAAATTGCTTGTAGGCACTGGATTGATGGGCTTCGGCATTTTCAATCTCGTGGAAGGCATTATTGATCATCATATTCTCGGCATTCATCATGTGAATGAAACCGTTCCGCCGTCTGAATGGATTTATTGGGATATTGGTTTTCTGGTTTGGGGCGCTGTCATGCTGATAACAGGTTGGGTGCTCTACCAAATAGGTAAGCGAGAATCGAGAGTGAATTAATACTTAAATCCCATTTCTAAAAAAAGGACAAAGCTTGCTAAATATCAGATTAAACCTACGCGATGAGGCTACGCATTCCCAAGTTATGAGAGAGGTGGCTCGATAACATAGTTCCACCTAATAATTGAAAAATGTGGAAAGGTTCAGCATGGAAACTCTTATTGTCTTTTCGCATTTACGGTGGGACTTTGTGTTTCAGCGCCCGCAACAGCTACTGTCTCGTATGAGTCAAAAACGTCAGGTGGTTTTTTTTGAAGAACCCGTCGTGACTGATGGCGAGCCTTTCCTGGAAATCACTCACCCTCTACCGAATCTGCGGGTGTGTCGCCCCCATACGCCTTCGTCAGCCATTGGCTTTCATGACGAGCAATTGCCTTACGTGAAACCTTTAGTAACCAAATGGATAGAGGAAGCCCAGCTTACTGATTATGTCGTTTGGTTTTATACGCCCATGGCCCTGCCGCTGGCGCAAGATTTAACGCCCCGCGTAGTAATTTACGATTGCATGGACGAGCTTTCAGGATTTTTGAATGCGCCCCGGCAATTACTGCAACGTGAAACGGCCTTGCTTAAAACGGCCGATCTGGTATTTACCGGTGGGCCTAGCTTGTACGAAGCTAAAAAAGATCGCAGTGAGCATGTGTATTGTTTCCCAAGTAGTGTCGATGCGGCGCATTTTGCAAAGGGCACACGAGGCAATGCTGAGGCTGTCGAACAGGTTCAGTTGCCGCACCCGCGGTTGGGCTTTTATGGCGTGATCGATGAGCGGCTGGATATGCAGTTGATCGATGCGCTGGCCATTGCTAAACCCGAGTGGCAAATCGTCCTTGTCGGGCCCGTCGTTAAAATCGACCCGGCTCAATTGCCCAAACACACGAATGTGCATTATTTTGGGCAACAGGAATATGCGCGTTTACCCGAATTCCTCGTGGGATGGGATGTATGTCTTCTGCCCTTTGCCCGCAATGCCGCTACTAAATTTATCAGCCCTACCAAAACGCTGGAGTATATGGCGGCCGAACGCCCCATCGTTAGTACCCCCATTACCGATGTCGCGGTACCGTATGGCGATATTGTTTACTTGGCAGACACCGCCGAAGAATTTATCGAAGCGTGTGCTCAAGCCTTGGCGGCTAAGGCTGAAGTGAACAAAACCCAGATTGACAAAATGCGTGCGGTGCTGATGAAAACCTCTTGGGATGCGACCGTAGAGGCCATGGAAGCGCTAATCGCTCAGTCTGTAGACAATCGGCTTCGCAAAACCGACGCGCCGGAATCTTTAGAGGCGAGCTCAAACCCGGTGGCTTCGGCTACACCGTTGCTCCCTCGTCCCACCAAAAATGCCGAAGCTCGCCGGGGTGCGCGCGATATCGTCATTGGCGCAGGGCCCACAGGATTAAGCGCTGCTTATCATTTGGGCGAAAGCGCCTTACTACTGGAGCAAAACGAAACGGTAGGCGGCTGGTGCCGTTCTATTGAGGATCAAGGTTTTACGTTTGATCACGCCGGACACATCATGTTTACCAACGATGCCTACGTGCACCAGATGTACAAAATGCTACTAGGCGACAACGTGCATTGGCAGGAACGCGAGGCGTGGATTTATAGCAAAGAAGTTTATACGCGTTATCCCTTCCAGGGCTGTTTGTATGGCTTGCCAACCCCTGTAATCAAAGAGTGTATTGTCGGTGCGGTCGAAGCCCGCTATGGCAAAAAAGGTGATGCGCCATCAGGTAAAGACAAAGCCAAGCCCATTAACGATTGCTGTGCGGATGGCATAGCTGAAGCAACGGTGCCCTTACGCGAGCGGGCGAATAGTGGAGAGGCCCCCTCTCAACCGAAGAATTTTGAGGAGTTTATTTACCAGGTGTGGGGCGCAGGTATCGCCAAGCATTTTGCGATCCCTTACAACACAAAACTATGGGCGGTGCCGCTCACCGAAATGGAAACCTCATGGCTCGGCGGCCGGGTGCCACAACCCGATCTCTCCGAAATGATCGACGGGGCATTGGAGCCTGCTCCCAAACCGATGGGGCCCAACGCACGTTTTGGCTATCCGTTGCGCGGCGGGTTCCAGGCATTGATGTCAGGTTTCTTGCCGCATCTCAAGGGACAGTTGCGGCTTAGCACCAAAGTGGCCGCTATTTCTCCGTCGCGTGCGTGTGTCACCTTGAGCAATGGTGAAGTGTTGCCTTACCGCACTTTAGTCAGCACCATGCCTTTGCCCGCGTTGGTGAAATTGATCGGGGAGGAAGCGCCTCTCGCGGTGCAACAAGCTGCGAAGGGACTACGTAATGTGTCGGTGCGTTGTGTAAATCTGGGCATTGCGCGTGAAAACCTGACTGACAAGCACTGGATTTACTATCCAGAAGACACCATTTTCCATCGCATTTTTGTGCAAGGTAATGCTAGCCCACATTGCAATGCCCCCGGTGGTTTTGGCTTTACCTGTGAGATTACTTATTCGCCTCACAAGCCATTGCCGCTAGACGGCGAAGCGCTGATTCAACGTTGTATTGAGGACTGTATCCGCGTTGGCATCATTAATGCCTCCGATAAAGTGCTAGTGGCTAATCAGGTGGATATGCCTTATGCCTATGTGGTGTATGACCATCAGCGTCAGCGTAATGTCGATCTAATTCGGAACTGGCTTGCGCAACACGACATCCTGTTGTCCGGACGTTATAGCGAATGGGAATATTACAATTCAGACCATGCGTTCCTGGCGGGCAAAAAAGTGGCGGAGCAAATCATCCAGCAACGCACCGCTGAGCTGGCCCCTACACCGGCTCTGCACGAATATCACGACGAAAGTCAGGCACTGCCCGTGACAGCCAATTAAAGGATCAGTGCGTGGCAGATAAAACTCAGCACGGGCTAACCGCCCATCAGTATCCGCGCCCGCAATTGCGGCGCGCGAAGTGGACTTCATTAAATGGAGCGTGGCGTTTCTGCTTTGATACTGAAGTGAAGTGGACTCAACCCAGCGAAGTCCCGGATTGGCCCTTAACTATTAATGTGCCGTTTGCGCCAGAAAGCGAAAAAAGCGGAATCGGTGATACCGGGTTTCATCCAGCTTGCTGGTATGAACGAGAGTTTGAAGCGCCCGCCGACTACGACCGGCTGCATCTTCATTTCGGCGCGGTCGATTATCAGGCTTGTGTGTGGGTTAATGACCAGCTCGTCGCGAAACATGAAGGCGGCCACACCCCTTTTTCTGCGGACATCACTTCGGCGTTGCATAAACATGGTCCGCAAAAGCTCACGGTTTACGCGCAAGACGATCCGGAAGATATGGAAAAGCCGCGTGGTAAACAGGATTGGCGCCGCGAGCCGCATGGCATCTGGTATCCCCGAACCAGCGGAATATGGCAAACCGTGTGGATGGAAGCGTTACCTAAAACTCACATCCATAAATTACGTTGGACCCCCCATTTAGAGCGCTGGGAAATTGGCTTTGAGGCCTTTATTAATGATCTGATTAGTCACGATTTACGCATCAGTATCAAAATTACGCATGCGGGTGCGTTGTTGGTCGAGGATAACTATTTAGTATTACGGGGACAGGTGCATCGACGCATTGCATTGTCAGACCCCGGTATTGATGACTACCGTAACGATTTATTGTGGAGTCCCGAGCGTCCCACTTTACTGGATGCAGAAATCAAATTGTGGCGGGGTGATGAGCTTATAGACGAAGTCTATTCCTACACCGCGCTGCGTTCGGTGGCGGTGCATCGTGATCGCTTACTGCTAAACGGCCGCCCGTATGAACTGCGGCTGGTGCTCGATCAAGGCTACTGGGCAGATTCGCTGATGAGTGCCCCCGATGAAAATGCACTGCGCCGTGACGTCGAACTCGTCAAAGAAATGGGCTTTAACGGCGTGCGCAAACATCAAAAAATTGAAGACCCGTTGTACTTATATTGGGCGGATGTTTTGGGGCTTGCGGTAATCGAAGAAATGCCGAGCACCTATCGATTCAGCAACGAATCTGTCCGCCGTCAGATGACTGAATGGACTGAGGCAATCGAACGCGATTTTAGCCATCCTTGCATCCTGATGTGGGTCCCGTTTAATGAATCCTGGGGCGTGCCCGACCTGCCTGCGTCTCCGGCCCACCGCAATGCGGTTGAAGCGTTTTATCATCTGACCAAAACGCTGGACCAAACGCGGCCCGTGATTGGTAACGATGGTTGGGAAGCTTCCGCGACTGACGTGATTGGCATACATGATTACAGCGAGGCCAAAGATTTGCAGCAACGTTATGGCCCGGCGGCCAAGTTGGACGACTTGTTCGATCGACGCAGACCGGGCGGACGCGTGCTGACGCTGGATGGTTATCCGCATCGCGGCCAGCCCATTTTTCTGACCGAGTTTGGAGGCGTGGCCTACGCCGCGCCGGATAAGCGTCATCACGCCAATATCTGGGGCTACGCTTTCTGTGAGGAATTGCCGCAATTCGAAGAGATGTGTTGCCAGTTACTCCGAACTGCGCAAACCACCACGATGTTTAGTGGATTTTGCTATACCCAGTTCACCGATACTTTCCAGGAGGTAAACGGTTTGCTCTACGCTGACCGCACGCCCAAAATTCCGATGGCGACCATCGCCGCAGCAGTACGTGGAACGCGCTGATGTATGTGGTGCAGCTCACCAAGCCGGATGGACGTGCGCTAACGCTCTACAGTCATAACCCGATTTCGCACGGTGAAGTGTTGGCGCTTCCCGATAGCGGAACTGCTGCCAATCCGCATTTTCGCTGGCACCCTTTGCGGGGAGAATGGATAGCGTATGCGAGTCATCGGCAAAACCGCACGTACATGCCACCCGCCCACTTTAACCCGCTGGCGCCCAGCGCTGATCAAACCAATCCCACCGAGTTACCGACTGGCAATTACGACGTCGCGGTATTCGATAATCGCTTCCCCTCCTTAAGCGCAACAGCCCACAACCCACCGGCCCATCTGGTCGCAACATTGCCCGCCCGCGGACGTTGTGAAGTCGTCGTGTTTACGCAAGACGCCGAGGCAACATTGGGCGGGCTGGCGTTGGAACATATTGAGCTATTGCTGCAAGTGTGGGGTCACCGCACCGCCGATCTGGGTGCCGACCCTGAAATTGCCTATGTGTTGCCGTTCGAGAATCACGGGGTAGAGGTGGGTGTCACACTGCACCATCCGCATGGTCAGATTTACGCGTATCCCTTCGTGCCGCCGGTGCCGCAACGCATGCAACAACAAGAGCAGGCGCACTTTGAAACGACTGGGGAAGCCCTGTTGCCCGCATTGATCCAAAGCGAGCTCGCGAGTGGCGAACGCGTGATTTACCGGGGCGAACACGCCGTGGCCTTTGTGCCCACCTGGGCACGTTACCCCTATGAAGTGTGGGTCGCCCCCATTGCCCCCGTCGCCGACTTTACCGCACTGACTGCGCTACAGCGGGCGGATTTGGCACGCGCCTTAAAAGTCACGCTGCTTAAATACGACGGCCTGTGGCTGCGCCCGCTGCCCTATCTGATGGCGTGGTACCAGGCTCCGACAGATGGCAAACCCCATCCTGAATCCCATTTGCACGCGGAGTTTTACCCACCTTATCGCACGCGAGACAAGCTTAAATACTTAGCGGGCACTGAGCTTGCAGCGGGCTTGTTTGCCAACGACGCGTTGCCAGAAGAAAAGGCGCGCGAATTACAAGCCGTTGTGGTGAACATTTAAAACCATGCTGACGCGAACCCAAGAGCTGGAGCAAAAACTTGCCCGAATACGTTCACAGCTGGGCAACAATCAATGCATGCGATTGCGCGGAGTCGATTGGTTTGCGTGGTTATTGTGCGGCGCATCCAATGCGGTTTTGCTAGCCGCTGAAACCGGCGTGGCTGAAGCCCTAGTGAGCCATACCGACTTGTTCGTGCTCACCGATGCGATCGAATTTTCGCGACTGGTTGACGAAGAATTGCCCAAGAATTTGCAGGTGCAAAATTTTCCCTGGGCCCACCCTCAAGTGCGTGAAAAATGGGTGCAGCAAATAGTGGGCGCAGCGCAGGTAGTGAGCGACCGGCCACAACCGGGTGAGGCGTTATTACCGCCTGCGTTAGCAGCAATAAAGCTGCAATTAATCGAACCTGAACTGACTCGCTATGCTGAAGTGGGATCGCGTGCGGCCAGCGCGATGACCGAAGTGTTATTTGCCGCACAACCTCACTGGACCGAGTTTGAACTGGCAGGTGCAGCCGCGCGCGCGTTGTTGGCGCGAGGTTTGGAGCCTGCATTAATTTTGTCGGTGGGCGCGCGCCGCCTGCCGTTATACCGCCATGCATTACCTACGCACGCACCGCTAGACAATATCGCGATGCTGGTTTTTTGCGCACGGGGGTTCGGTTTGTACGCCAACCTCACGCGCTTTGTGAGCTTTGGCCCGCTTTCACCCACGCTTGAGACCGCGCATCGCCAGGTGCGCGAAATTGAAGCCGAAGCTTTGGGCCATTGCCAACCAGGCGTGAGCTTGGGTGATATGTATGCGGTTTTTGAAAAAGCCTACCGATCCCACGGCCATCCGGAGGCGATTGCCCAGCATCATCAAGGCGGCATGACCGGCTATCAAGCGCGTGAAATTGTTGCTCGGCCTGACTCGGCTGAGACTATCCAGAACGGCACCATCGTCGCGTGGAATCCTAGCGTGCGCGGCGCCAAAATAGAGGACACATTCGCGGTAAGTGACGCAGGTTTGCACAATCTCACGTTCGACCCCAACTGGCCGCATAGCAATGTCAATGGCCAGTCACGACCAAGAGTGTTAACGCGATGAAGTCTGTCATGAGCAAAAGCTTTTCAGATATTTATGGCTTTGCGCCCCACGTCAGCGCGCACGCGCCTGGGCGGGTAAATTTGTTGGGCGAGCACACCGATTACAACGATGGCTATGTATTGCCCACTGCCATTTCACAAACCACTACCGTGCAGATCGCGCCGAGCCTGGATGCCGACCACCACATCTATGCCGCACGCCTCAACTTACAGTTGAAACATACGATGGGCGCGATTTTGCCAGTGGGATTTGCAAAGTATGTGTTGGGCTGTTTGGCGTTGTTGCAGGAACAAGGCCATGCGAAAGGGCCATTGGCGATCCACGTTGATTCAGAGGTCCCTATAGGCGCGGGACTATCCAGTAGCGCAGCCCTCGAAATCGCTGTGTTACGCGCCGTTCGTAAGTTGTGGCAATTGCCGCTGGATGACGTGGAGCTGGCCTTAATCGGCCAACAGGCTGAAATCCGTTTTGCGCACGTCAATTGCGGCATCATGGACCAGATGGCTTGTAGCCTCGCGGACACTGAACACATGCTGTTTCTCGATACGCGTTCCTTTGAGCGCAAACTCTTGCCGTTACCGATCGGCGCCGAACTGCTGGTAGTGGATAGCGGCATACCGCGTGCGCTTGCAGGGTCTGCCTACAATCTGCGGCGCACTGAATGTGAAGATGCCGCGCGCTTATTGGGCGTTGTCGCGCTACGTGATGTAAGCGATGTAGCAGCGGTGCGGAATTTACCCGCGCCGCTTAATCGGCGAGCGCGGCATGTTGTCACTGAGGATGCGCGTGTACTCGACGCTGCGCATGGGGCCAACGCTGTCGAATTTGGTGAATTGATGAACGCCTCGCACGTCAGTCTGCGTGATGACTTCGAAGTCTCGGTGCCGGGCCTGGATATATTGGTCAACTTGTTACAACACCATCCCGCGGTGTTCGGCGCGCGGCTAACTGGCGCGGGCTTCGGCGGGGCGTGTGTGGCGTTAACCGCCCCGGGCACCGCACAGGCAGTGGGGCGGGAAATTCTCAGTGCTTATAGTGGCCCCGGGCGAGTGTTGGTCTCCCCCGCTTAACCCCCGGCCTTAGCTGTTAACCCCCCGGCCTTAAATCGGCTAATTCCTCCGCCATGCCATCCGGGCCCATGCGTTGTGCACAGCGCAATGCCGACAGCATATTGGGTTCTATCACGCGTTCGAGATCTCCCCGCGCATTTGGGACCAAATCCCACAACGCGCTATGGTGCCAAAAATTGAGGTCTTCCCAATCGGGACGGTCGATGATGGGATACAGGCAAATGCCTTCGACCGGGATATTTTTAGCCCGCGCAATGCCCACTTCCATCGCGATCTCGCTTAACCAGGCGGCCCGGCCGACGCCGACGTGGCCCGTCTCACTGACTAATAATGGGCGACCATATCGTGCATGCGCTTCGGCCAGAATGCGGTGGAAAGGAAGGCGCCGATCATCGGCCGGGGGCTCATCCCACAGAATGCGTTTGCCTTGATGTTCCCACTGGTTGCTGTGGTAATAATTGATCCCGACAATATCCAGATAGCGTGGGTGGCCGCCTAATTCGGGATGCGACATGCCGGCAAGCATGTCCCAAGCTTCAAATTGGCTAAGTCGGTATTCTTCCGCAGCTTGCGCGAGTTCAGGGCGGTCGCGTGGCGCGATCACATGAATCACCGGGTCAACATGCAAAATCCGCGCGCGTGGGTCAACCGAGCGCACTGCATCGATGCCGGCAATTGATGCCCGCACCAGCTGCTTCTTCATCTCCAACCCGCGGCCCTTGGCGTAAGGGTGGATATAACCTTCTTCGCCCGCCGCCCACGATAAAAACGAAATCTCATTCACCGGTACATAGAACGGCACGCTGTCGTCCATGTGCGCAATAAACTCAGCAGCTGCGCGGCTGAAGTCGGCGAAACGCTCGATAAATTCGTCGGAAAAAACATCGAGTCCGTCAGGCCATCCAAAGTGGCACAAATCCCAAATGACTTGCACGCCCTCGCGCTGAGCCGCCTCGGCCATCAACGCAAACGAAGAAAAGTCATAGTGACCATTGCGATCAATGCTCGGCCAACGAAACGCGTCACGCGCAGTGAGTAAATCCAGCGAGCGGAGTAATGCATAGTCCTGCACCACATGGCGATCATGCTGGGTAGTGGCAATCATATCTAGCCGCTCACCATGGCGATTGATATGGGTGGCGGATTCGAATCCACCTTGAAAGAATGAACGGAAAAGCTCGGGGGACGGTAAATTGGTGGACATTATTTATCTAGGAAAAAAGAATGATTGGAATGTTAAAAATATTACCAGACTCCCTAAAAAACGTTGTGGGATAGAGGCTTTTTCCGCCGCTTATCGGGCAAATCGCGCTGTGTTTCAATGCGTGTTGGGCGGGTGCCTGGAGCATCGGCTGGTGCAACTGCTGCTAGCCGTGCCGCTCGATGTGCCGCGCGGTCAGATCGGCAAAAATCCGCAACAGGGCAATATCACGATCATTGAGGGAAGCATCAGGTTTAGCGCTGAAGCAGCAGAACGTGCCGTAGACTCGACCATCCACCAAACGAATCGGCACACTCAAGTGGGCGCGCACCGGGAGTGCTCGTGTCACGCGTAGCGTCATGGCTTCAGGCAGTTCAAACGCGTCGGACATCAACTCGGGCAGGCGGCCGTCAACCACACGCTGGCAATAGCTTTCTTCAAGCGGGTCGCCCTGATCAACCTGGATGGGTGGATTGGGATGTGCCGCGTCGATGTGACGAAACACCCGGCGCCCTTCGATGAATTCGGAAATGAACGCAACGTCCATTCCAAGGTGGGTGCGAACCGCCGCAAGCGCATCTTCCAGAAAACCGTGGCGTTGACTTTCAGCAGGGCTGCGCCCGACAAACTCAGACAACGCCGTGCGTTCCTGCGCGATAGGGGGCGGGGCGGAGCCTGCGTTATCTGCGTCGCGCGCGCGCCAAGTGCCCCGCCCCGAGCGTTTAGCGCGATACATCGCTTGGTCGGCATGCGCGATCAGCCGATCTGGTGGCGTATCGTCTCCTTCGAAAATCTCCAGGCCGATACTGGCGCTAATACTGACCCCATGCCCCGCCAGTTCGAATCGTTCGGCCAATGCACGCACCAGCTTGGCGGCGACGATTTCGGCGTCTGTACTGACGTGCAGCATTTCGAGAATCACCGTAAATTCGTCGCCGCCAAGCCGGGCAACCCGATCAACCACGCGCACCTGTGCTTTCAGTCGCGCACTGAAGGCTTTTAGCAGTAAGTCACCTACGCCATGACCCAGTCCGTCGTTGATACTTTTGAAATGGTCGATATCCATATACAACAGCGCCATCGGCCGCTTGCTGCGCTGCGTGCGGCGCATCGCGTCGGACAAATGAGCCATGAATGCGCGCCGGTTATCGAGGCCGGTGAGCGGATCCTGCATAGCCTGCTCGAGCAGCGCCTGCTCGGTCGCCTTGCGCACCGCCATGTCTTGCAGAAACGCAAAAAACGTATAGTCGTTGCCGCTGTGTAGAACAGTGAGCATCATTTCAACGCTCACTTCGTGACCCTCTCGGTGCAGCGCCTGCACTTCCATCCGGCGGTCGATATACGGTCCGCCGCCGGTAGCCTGAAAATGCGCCATCCCGGCGTGGTGCGCGGCATGATAGCGGGGCGGGATAATCAAATCGGCAAGCCGTTGGCCCACTGCCTCCGACGTACTCCAGCCCAATAGCACTTCGGCCTGACGGTTCCAGTCAGTGATGCGGCCGTCTGCATCCATCCCCACACCCGCCTCGTGCGAAGTGTCGAGAATGGCGCGCAAGCGAAGCTGCTCGCGCAACAGCCATTCATGGCTTTGGACGTTAGTAGCGGGCGGTCTTTCAAGCATGGAAATATCCAAACGATTCGATCAAACGCTATCTTCGATCAAGCTTGTATTGAAAACAAGGAAATAGGCAGATTTACCGGTGTCATGGCAAAGATCACTGCCAAGGTTGATTTTCCGGTTTCGCAAAAACCCACATGGTCACGCTGGGAGGTGTGAAGCAAGGCGGGTTTTTTCCGGCACATCTGGGGTAATGTTCGTTTAATATTTTAAGTTCAAAATCTCAAAGGCGTGTGTAATGAAACAAGGCAAACATCTCTCGATGATCCGCAGCTTCCACCTCGCGGATTGGCTGACACTGGGTAATGCAGTCTGCGGCGTGGGTGCGCTGTTTGCAATCATGGCTTATCTACAGGATGGAGAGATACGCCACGTGTTGTTCGCCTGCGCGCTGATTGTGCTGGCGTTCGTATTCGATGTTTTCGATGGCCGCGTCGCGCGGTGGCGGCAAAAGTCTTCGTCGATGGGGCGCGAGCTGGATTCGCTCGCCGATGTGATTTCTTTCGGCGTGGCACCCGCGGTGATCGCCTACGGCATCGGTATGGACGGACTCTGGGATCGCGTCGTACTGCTGTACTTTGTAGCCTGCGGCGTGAGCCGCCTGGCCCGCTATAACATTACTGCTGAGGCCTTGTCTGGAGGGGGCGATAAGGTCAAGTATTTCGAAGGCACACCGATCCCCAGTTCATTATTGCTCGTGATTGCTTATTGCCATTGCCACGGTGAACGGTGCAATCGGAAACAATCTCTGGTTTGGCGTGATCGGCATTGGTCCCGGGCAATTCCATCCGCTGGTGTTGCTGTTCGCGCTGTCGGGCTCATTGATGATTAGCAAGACATTGCATATACCGAAACCTTGATTGTGCTGTGGGACGGCACTATAAACATTGTGCAAACGCTGTTGTTGCTATCGGTTCGTCTGGTTGGCCCGCGTATTATGAAGACCTCACATCCCGTCTTCACCCCTACATGAACGAAAACGACAAAATAATTCTTGAACAGATTCTCGATGAGCAGCGCCTAGAGCATGCCCCAAGCGCCTCAAAGTCGGAATTTTTCGAGATATTCGTGGCCGAACAGACGCTGAAGGATCACGATCTTGGATACGACGAGCTGGAAGCGGGGATCGTCGACGGGTGCCATGACGGAGGCATCGACGCCATGTATGTCCTCGTCAACGGGGAGATGGCACTGGATGATTTCGATTTCTCGAGTCTGAAGAAAAGTGTGCTCATCGAAACCGTGCTGATCCAAGCGAAAACCTCGGAGAATTTTCGTGAGAGCGCGCTGGAGAAAATGACGGCCACAGCGGAGGATATCTTCGATCTGGGGAAGGACCTCGATACGTTGCGTGACGTCTATAACGAGGGCCTGCGGGCTGCGGCAGATAACTTTCGGAGAATATACAAAGGGCTTGCCGCGAAATTTCCTACATTGAAGTTTCGGTGCGTGTATGCCACGCGAGGGGCTGAGGTTCATGCGAATGTGAAGAGGAAGGCGGATATTCTTGGCGATAGAATCCGTACGGCCTTTTCTAACGCCGAATTTAGTTTCGAGTTTCTTGGTGCTTCGGATTTGCTAACCTTAGCAAGGCGTCAGCCGCCAGCGGCCCATGAGCTCGCCCTAGCTGAAACCCCCATCAGCTCAGCCGGGGATGTCGGCTACATTTGCTTGGTGCGGATTAGGGAATTCGATAAATTCATTCGCGACGCGGACGGTGAACTTCGTCGCAACCTCTTCGAGGCGAATGTTCGGGACTACCAAGGCTCGACAGCGGTCAATGAGGAAATTGCCCGGTCCTTACGGGAAAAGGGTGGTGAGGATTTCTGGTGGCTCAACAACGGGGTCTCCATCATCGCAGGTAAGGCCACCCAGAGTGGAAAGGCGCCGAGTCGATGCAGTGCTCCGAGGAGAAGCGGATCTCGATGCTAGGGTGCGAAACAATCTCCGGTTCTACATCGCCATGAAAGTTGTCGTTCTAGCCGTCGGCAAGAGTGTACCAACGGCAGCGGAAATAGCGGTGCTTGATTTGGGTGTTATCTGCGACGACGATATCCGGGTTAGCCTTGCCGTGGTCAAGGCCGCTTACGATGCCCTAGGGGGCGAGGATCGCGTGGCCAAGGGGTCGCTACTGGTGGAGAAAGTCAAAACCCAATTGATCGCTGCTGTCGACTAATACATTGCACCGGCCATAAATTTTCAATTAAGCCGCGTAGCGCAGAATTTCCACTTCCACATGACGCTGAACGGTTGCATCGGCATCAGCGTAAATTCGCTTGGCAACTGGCTCGCTCAGGTAGTACTCGCCGCAGTCTTCACAGATGTCAGCGGGCACGTCACGGATGACCACCACGGAGTTATCGCGTTGTAGCGTTACGGTGGCGGTGCCGGGGTGAGTGTGTCCGGTTTTGCAAATGACGCATTTCATTCGGTTTTCCTCTGCTTAAATGTTTCGTCCCAGATATTAGGGTCTGGCCGATAAATTGTCACCAGATAGCAATTCCCTGTTCCCGGCTCCTGCGCGATTACGGCGTGAACAGGCTGACCCGCGTGTAAGCCCAATAACAAAACACTTGGGAAGGGTTGGTCTTCCGGGTAATCGGCAATCACCTCGCCTTTGGCAATAACCTGCGTCACTGCGTCTGGATGGATTCCGCGTTGAAACATGCGCTCGAAGGCGTGGCGTGAGTAACGCAGCGTTGAGCAATCCATGCCTTATCTCAGCCTTGATGCGATTTGCAGGATGCCACTATTTTTTGGCCGTGCGCCGCAAGCGATTCAGCAACCGTCGCGCCAGCTCGCCAAACAGCTCGGTCTGCGTCGGATGCGGGAAGATCGCCTTAGCGATCTGGGTCAGCGTCATCTCGCCTGCGACCATCATCACGCCGATGCCGATCAGCGTGTCGGTGTGGTCGGCGAGGTAATGCACGCCGATGATGCGGCCGGTGGCCTTGTCGGCGACGAGTTTGATCATGCCGTCGGTCTCGCCAGTGATCATCGCTTTGGCGTCGATGCTCATAGGCATTTTGGCTTCGATTGCGTCGATGCCTTTGGCTTTGGCTTGCGCCACGGATAAGCCGACGAAGCCGGCTTGCGGGCGTGAGAAGGTGACGCCGCAGTCTTTGTCTTGCTCGTAAACGCTCGGGTGGCCAAGCAAATTACTTGCGGCGACGCGGCCTTGGGTGGCAGCAGTGTGAGCGAGCATGTAGCCGCCGATTACGTCGCCGACGGCGTAGATGTGTGGCTGCGAAGTCTGGCCGCGCGCGTCGACTCTGATCGCCGCGCCTTCCAGCGCCACACCGGCTTTGTCCAGATTTAGCTTTGCGGTGTCGGGGCGCTTGCCGGTCGCCATCAGCACAATGTCGCAATCGAAAGTGGATTCGACCCCGTCCTTATTGGCGTAACGCAGTTTCATCGCGCCCGGGGTGCCCGAGATTTCGCCGATTTTGGCTAGCGTGACGACGGTGATTTCTTTTTCTAGCGTCGCGATCAAGGTCTTGCCGATTTCTTCTTCGATTTCGCCGAGGATGCGGTCGTGAATTTCTAGCATCAATACTTCGGTGCCGAAGTCGCGGAAGATTTGCGCCATTTCCACGCCGATCACGCCGCCGCCGACGATGCCGAGTTTTTTCGGTGGCGCTGACAGGTTCCAGATCGTGTCGGAAGTAACCACGCCGCCGGTCGCGAGATTTTCGCGCGCGCCAGGAATGGGTGGCACAAACGCCGGTGCGCCGGTGGCGATGACTGCGGCGCCAAATGTCACCGTGTAGGGTTCGCCTTCGACAGGCGTTATTTTCAGCGTGTGCGCGTCAACAAATTCGCCGAAGCCTTCGCGCACGTCTATTTTCATGCCTCTATCGGTTTTCAGCGCCATTTCGCCGCGCGTGCTTTGCACCCAACGCCGATGTTTCTCGACTTGCGCCCAGTTCAACGCGGGGGAAGTCGTGCCGTCCACGCCCATCTCGGTGTCGTGCGCGCGGTTGCGGATCACGTCCGCTGCGGCGCGCCAAGCTTTGGACGGGATGCAGCCGCGCCAAAGGCATTCGCCGCCGGGGAAGGGCTCGTTGTTGACCATGATGACTTTCACGCCATGATCGACCAAGTCGCGGGCGCAATCTTCACCGCCCGGGCCGCCGCCGATCACGATAACCGGGATGTCCCATTCAGTGGACTGAAGATTGATGACTGAGGAAGGTGCGACAACTTTTTCGGTCATCTGTTTTCCGTCCTCTGTCTGCTGCGTCTGATCCATCCAGGTTTCTGGCTGCTCAATCGCCTGCTTCAAGTCACGCAGATACAGCGCGACATCGGCGCCGTTGAGCACGCGGTGATCGCCGGTAATCGTGAACGGCGTGCCTTGCGGGCCGTTCGCGGCAATCGCCAGAATTGCGGCAATGCCGGGCGTGGGGATCGCGGTGAAGTGCGTCACACCGAGCATGCCCATATTCGAAATCGTAAACGTCGGATTGGCGTATTCGTTGGGCGCGAGTTTGCGCACCCGCGCGCGCTCGACAAGACTGGTCCAGTCACTTTGCAGCGCCTCCAGCGGACGGTGTTCGATGCCGTGCAAAATGGGCACCACCAGACCGCCATCGTTCGACATCACTGCGACGCCAAAGTCGTGATTGCTGCGTTCGACCAGTTTATCCACGGGCTGATACGACCAGTTCAAACGCGGGAACTTCGCCATGGCCACCGAGCAGGCTTTGGCGATGGCGACCGTGACCGAGACCTTGCGTGCTTTGGCCGCAGCAGTCAGTGCCGCCGTGTCGATATTCACCGTGACAGTAAACGTGGGTAGCGTGAGCGAAGCGGTCATCGCGTGCGAGACGGCTTTTTCCATGCTGCTCATCGCGCGACCCTGGCCGGGCACATCCACCTGCGGCAAGCTGTGTGCAACGTCGGCCATCGACGGCTTTGCGCGCGCCACATCGGCAGCGACGATCACCCCTGCAGGGCCTGAGCCAGCGAGGCCGCTCAAATTTACGCCGAGTTGTGCGGCGACCTTGCGCGCATACGGGCTGGCTTGCCGACCCGCTGGGCGTGCGACCGGCGGTACATTGCCGCTTGTGATGACTGGCGCAGTCAGGGGCCGGGGCGCAGGCGCACTCGCAATTTTGCCGGCAGGGGCGGGTGCGACGTGATGCGTATCGCGGACTTTATGATCGGCGCCAATGGTCACGCCGGTGTCGTTGGCCTTGGCGGCGTCATCGACGATGAAGCCCATTGGATGCCCGACTTCCACCACGCTGCCGACATCCGCCATCGGGCCGGACAGGAAGCCTTCCTGGAAGACTTCGACGTCCATGATCGCCTTGTCGGTCTCGACTGTGGCGACGATATCGCCACGTCTAATAGCTTCGCCTGGCTGTTTTTCCCAGCTCACCACCACGCCTTCGGTCATCGTGTCCGAGAGCTGCGGCATCACAATGGGAATGCCCGCATGGTGCGGGATCATTTCAGCCTGCGCGGATTCTGCGACCACTTCTCCCGCTGCAATCGCCAGATCACCCACGGTGTCGGTGATATATCCCAGCGCGCCACCGACCGCCACCGTCGCCCCCACCTCGCTCAATGGGCCCGCCAGGTAGCCCGCCTTGAACACTTCCACATCCATGATCGCCTTGTCGGTTTCGACTGTCGCGACGATATCGCCGCGTTCCACGCGATCGCCAGCTTGCTTCTCCCAGCTGACGAGCACGCCCTCGGTCATGGTGTCCGAGAGCTGCGGCATGGTGATGGCGTAATGTTGGGACATGCTTGATTCCTAAAGAGCTTCAATCACAAAGGATGCAAAGCAAAGCTTGGTTTGCGCTATTGCGCTTCTCGGTAAACGACTCAGGCTTTACCGAACAATTTCAATACAGCTTTCACCACATCCTCGTGATCGGGGATCGCAGCGAGTTCCAGCGTGTGGTTATACGGCTGCGGCACCAGCGCCGAGTGCACGCGCACCGGCGCGGCATCGAGCTCAAAGAAGCATTCTTCGTTGATGATCGCGATGATTTCGGAGCCGACGCCGACCGGCGCTTCGTCTTCCTCTGCAATGACTACACGATGCGTTTTGCTGACTGATTTACGGATGCCGGCACGATCCATCGGCGCAAGGGAATACAAGTCAACAACTTCGGCGGAGATGCCGTATTGCTTGTCGAGAATCTCGGCGGCTTTCAGGCACCAGTGCACCGAGATGTTGTAGCCGAACAGCGTGACATCGGTGCCCGAGCGCGCAACGTCGGACCCTTCCAGCGGATGGAAATATTCCCCGTCTGGCACTTCGCCCTTCATGTTGTACATCAGCTCGTGTTCGTTGATGAACACCGGGTCGTCGCAACGGATAGCGGACTTCAGCAAGCCATACGCCTGCTTAGGATTGGACGGCGTCACCACGCGCAAACCGGCGACGCCCATGAAGACTTTTTCCATCCGCGCCGAGTGCTGAGCACCCAACTGATGGGCAGTGCCACCGGCCGAGCGGAACACGCACGGGGCAGTCAGCTGCCCCCCCGACATGTAGCGAATTTTGGCGGCGGAGTTGAACATCTGATCCATCGCCAGCCAGGCAAAATTCACCGACATGATTTCGATAATCGGTCGCACGCCCAGAAACGATGCGCCGATACCCAGCCCGGTAAACCCGCCTTCGGAGATCGGCGTATCCATCACGCGCAGCGGACCGTATTTTTCGTACAGACCTTTGGTAGCCTTGTAGGTGCCACCGGCGACGCCGATGTCTTCACCCATACAGATCACTAGCGGGTCGCGCGACATTTCTTCGTCATGGGCGCGTTGAATCGCTTCCCAGAGCATGATTTGAGCCATGGTTTTTTCCTTTAATTCAGTGTCGCGTATGCGCCGCGGCCATTAAGCAGCCTGGCCGGTCAGCCAGCGCTGCTGGCTTTCGCGGTCGGCCAGCACGTATTTTTCGAGTTCGGCAACGAGCGGCTCGGGGGACTCTTCGGCGAATTTGATGACTTCGTTTTCGATGTAGGTGTCGGTGTCTTTTTCCCACGCCTCGAATTCGGTCATCGTCAAGGCTTTGGCGGTAATCAGCCGGTCGCGCAGCATCGTGATGGGATCGCGCTGCTTCCAGACTTCTTCTTCTTCACGCGAGCGATAGCCGCGCGAGTCGGACATTGAGTGGCCGCGATAGCGATACGTCATCAACTCCAGAAAGTAGGGGCCATTGCCTGCACGCACATGATCCACTGCGGTGCGCGCGTGCTCGTACACAATATCGATATCCTGCCCATCGCATTCGGCGGCGGGGATGTTGTAGGCGGCCACGCGCTTATGCTGATGGATCACCGCGGTCGAGCGCTCAATCGAGGTGCCGATGCCGTACAGGTTGTTTTCGCAGACGAACAACACCGGCAGTTTCCACAGCGCCGCCATGTTCAGCGTTTCGTGAAACACGCCCTGATTATTGGCCGCGTCGCCCAGAAAGCAGATCGAAATTTCGTCGCCGCCTTTAAGCTGAATCGCCTTGGCAATCCCCGCGGCGAGCGGAAAGGGTCCGCCGACCAGCGCATAACCGCCCATAAAGCGATGCGCCGCATCAAAGATGTGCATCGAACCGCCACGGCCCTTCGAGGAGCCGGTTTCCTTGCCGTACAGTTCGGCCATCACTTCTTTCGGGTCGGCGCCGCACTTGATCGCGTGGACGTGGTCGCGGTAGCCGGTGATTACATAATCGTGCCCGGGCCGCGCGGCTTCCATCACGCCGTTGCAGCATGCCTCCTGCCCGGGATAGAGGTGCAGGAAGCCGCCGATTTTGCGTTCGATATACGCCTGGTAGCAACGCTCTTCAAAACGCCGGTGCAATACCATTTCTTTCAGCACACGTTTTTTGTCTTCAATCTTCATTCGGTTACCCTAAGGGTTGGGTCGGAAATGCGCTGTGAGAAATCAAGCCGTGCGATTATCCGGGAAACCCCGCCATCCATCAAGAAAACGCCCTCCATCGAGAACCGCCATGCACCCTAAACTGACTGAATACAAACAGGAAATCACTGCCAAACAACTGGAGAACGCAGGTCATGCGTTGATTGTGCTGGGTTCAAGCAAGACCCTACCCGCCATGCCCGGCAGCGAAAATTTGCGCGCCGCACTGAAACGCCGCGATCTCAAATTAGACGCGCTCGCGAAGACGCCGGTGGCAGTGGAATTACCCGGCGGCACGTTGGCGGTGTACGTGATGTTAAAACCCGATGCCACGACATTCAGTGCTCACGAGCATCTGCGCAAAGCGCTGACCATGTTGCTAAGCGAGCATCCCAAGGCACTCAGCATTGCAGTGATCGGCGAGGCAGGAGACAAAACTTCAGCTGCCGAGGCTGCGGTATATGTGGCGTTAGTGAACGCTGTGCCTTTGCCCAACCGTAAATCCAAAACAGAAACCGCGCTGAAAACCATTTTGCTCTATGGATATCAATCTGCCGATCATTTCGCGCGCATACAGGCGCTGGCAGAAGGCAATACTTTGACGCGCAGCCTTACCGTGATGGCGCCGGATGAATTAACGCCGGGGGTGTATCGCAAGCGAATCAAGGAACTCGCCAAAATTTATGGCTGGAAGGTCGAAGAATTTGCTTTCGATAAATTGAAAAAAATGGGTGCGGGAGCATTCTGCGCAGTGGCGCAGGGCTCCCCAGCACGCGATGCGGCCATCGTGCGTATTAGCTACAAAGGGAAACCCGCGAAAGGCAAAACGAAAACGGTGGCGCTGGTGGGAAAAGGCATTTGCTTTGATACGGGCGGTCATAATTTGAAGCCCGCCAAATATATGCAAGGCATGCACGAAGATATGAATGGCTCGGCCGTGGTGCTGGGCATTATGGCTGCCGCTACGCGGCTCAAACTCCCGATCACTTTAGAAGGCTGGGTCGCGCTCGCAGAAAACCATATCAGCCCCGAAGCCTATCGCCAGAACGAGGTGGTCACAGCACTCGATGGCACCACCATTGAAGTCGTTCACACCGATGCCGAAGGCCGCATGGTGCTGGCCGATACCTTAACGCTTGCCGCACGTGCCAAACCCGATTTGATTGCAGATTTTGCGACGCTCACAGGCACCATGCATTACGCGCTGGGCAGTCGCATGTCGGGGGTCTTCGCTACTTCAGACACGCTCGCCCAACAGGCGGTAAAAGCAGGCCTTACCAGCGGTGATCGTGTTGTCGCATTTCCATATCCTGAGGATTACGACAGCAACCTCGATTCGAGTGTGGCTGACGTGAAGCAATGCTCGATGGACGGCGAGGCCGATCACATATTGGCCACGCGTTTTCTATCCCGCTTTGTGGGTGACACGCCCTGGTTGCATATGGATTTATCTGCGCACAGTTGCAAGGGAGGGCTAGGGGCAGTCATGAGTGATGCGAGCGGTTTTGGAGTGGCGTGGGGGATCGCTTTATTAACAGACCTGGAGGGGTAAAGAGAGGGGCCATTTCTACCGTAAAGGAGAAACAGCTTGCGGTAGCTGTCAGATCAGTTCGGAGCCGGGATGGCAATAACACCACGCTTTATCCAACGTGAGGACTTCTCCCTCACGGTAGCCAGTGAATTGGCGTTCACGCCTTACACCCTGGAACAAATGTCGATACGAGAAATACGGGGCGTATGGGGTGTTTCACTCGGGCCTGGCTGTCACTAGACAGGAAGTCGGATTCGACAATATGAGCGTTTTAGCCCATCTACAAACGCTGTCCAAGGGTAAGCGAATTATCAGTATTGAAATTCGCATTGCCATGGGATTCATGTTCACCATAGCGTTGATGCTGGCGCTGACGGGCGTAGGTTTGAACTACATCGATGAAGCCGATGCCCGCCTTAAAAATATTGTCGAAAAAAATAATGTAAAGACCGCCATGGCCCAAATCATGCAGCGTGCGTTACGAGAGCGTGCGCTCAGTATGCATATGATGGCGGTGCTGACTGATGACTTTTTGAAGGATGAGGAATATCAGCGTTTTAACGCACTGGGTGGGGAATATACGCAGGCGCGCAAAATACTGGAGGAGCTGGCCACTTCTCCGCAAGAAAAGATCGTGTTTTCCAAAATTATTGGTTTAACCCGGCTTGCACAGCCTGAAGTTCAAAAAGTGATGGAAATGGCGCTGCAAGGTGGCAACCCTGAGCTATTGGATCAAATACGTCGGCATGCCATGCCACAGCAAACGCTGATCAGTGATCAAGTGCAGACTTTAATTAGGCTTCAGCAGTCTCATACAGCCACTGCGGTTCGCGAAGCCGAGATTTCATCGACCCATGCGCGTAATGCGATGGTATTGCTCGGCGGGCTAGCCAGTGCGCTTACCCTGATCATCGCGACCTACGTGAGTAAGCGTGTGACTAACCAGGCGCTCACCCTTGAGCATCAAGCTTTGCACGACGAACTCACCGATTTGCCCAATCGGGCCTTCTTTCAAGAGCGCTTGGCTCAGGTGATCCAAAACGCAAAAGTGACGAACTCGGCTTTTGCGATTATTTTGATGGATCTGGATCGCTTTAAAGAAGTGAACGACACTTTGGGACACGATGTGGGCGATATGTTGCTGAAAGAAGTAGGCCAGCGTTTAAAAAATACGGTACGCAGCCTGGATACGGTTGCGCGTCTTGGCGGCGACGAGTACGTCATCATTCTGGAAAAATTGAGTGAGCAATACGTTGAACGAGTGATCGAAAAACTACTCAAGGCGCTAGATCGTCCCTTCGTTCTTGACAATGAAGTGGTGGATATCAGTGCGAGCCTAGGGGTCGCCCGTTTTCCTGAGCACGGCCTGGATGCCGTCACACTCACCCGCAGAGCGGATTTGGCGATGTATGCAGCCAAGCATGAGCACTGTGGGTTCGCGATTTACTCGGAAGCACATGAACACGGTTCCCGGGCAGACCTCACGCTCAAAAGCGAGTTGCGCCAAGCGATTGAGCAGAACGAACTCATGCTGTATTACCAGCCCAAAATTAGTCACACCACCCGAAAAATAATTGGGGTAGAAGCATTAGTGCGCTGGCAGCATCCCAGACGCGGATTCCTCGCGCCTGACCAGTTTATTTTTGCGGCTGAGCAGACTGGTTTAATTGGGCCTTTAACCTATTGGGTCTTGAATAAAGCCATTCATCAATGCGCCGCATTGCAGCAAGCCGGCGTCGAAATAAGTGTTGCAGTCAATCTTTCAACCAAGAATCTGCGTGATAAACAACTCCCTCTCGAAATAGCTTATTTGCTGTCACACGTAAACGTCAATCCATCCAGTTTGGTGCTGGAAATCACTGAAAGTGCGGTGATGGATGATCCTGCCTTTGCACTGGAGATTCTGAATCAGCTCGACAAAATGGGCGTCTCTTTATCCATTGATGACTTCGGTACCGGATATTCGTCGCTTGCCTATTTGTCCAAGCTGCCGGTCGATGAAATCAAGATCGATAAATCCTTTGTGCTCGATATGCTTAACGACAAACACGCTTTAGTGATTGTTAGATCGACTATTGATCTTGGCCATAACCTCGGACTCAAAGTGGTGGCCGAAGGGGTAGAAACTTTGGAGGCCTGGAACACCTTAATGCAATGGGGTTGCGACACCGCCCAGGGTTATTACATGAGTAAACCCATGCCAGCAGAGAAGCTCATGCAATGGTTGAAAGAATCGGATTGGGCAAATGCTTCTAAAGTTGCGGCTTGAATTGCGTATGCGTTAAGTGCCGTCAGTTTTTAGTGGCCGACTTCCACGCCTCAACCAAATCCTTATTATTATGCTGCCAGGGATGAAACCAGGGGCTGTAATAACGGAGATAAAAAGGAATCATCGCGCGCATTACGCCAGGGGATATCCAGAGATATTTAAATCCCCGCCACCACATTCCCACATCACCTAGCCGCCCATCCCGTTTAATCATGTGCCATTGGTGAACGTAAAGATCTTTATTAAAGAAAAACGTCGCAAGCGCCATCTCAAATACACGCCGAAAATAACCCCCGCCAATAGCACGATAAACATCGTACGCCACCGCCTTATGCTCGGTCTCTTCTGCAGCATGCCAACGCCACAGCGTGGCAAAATAAGGGTGCGCACCGTTGAGCCAGCTTGGGTCGCGCAAAGTGATATCCGCCAGCATGGCGGTGTAATGCTCATACGCCATGACCGAGGCCAAACGATTTTTGGTCGGCATATAACGCCGGTAAAAATCCAAACGTTTTTTTAATTTATTTTCAAACCGGTCAATGTCGTAGCCGTGTTCGCGCAACCTATTGTTGTATTGCGTATGAGCCCGACCATGGATGGCTTCCTGCGCGACAAAGCCCCGAATATGCGCAAGCAAGGCTGGATCACTAATATGATCTTGCCACTCACGTACAGAATCCATAAAGAACAGCTCTCCTACCGGAAACAATACAGAAGCGGCATCAAATAAATGCGTGAGAAAGGGGTCGTTACTGTGCCAAAGTTTAGGCAAGCCTGCTGGCCACTCAAATTTGATATGCCTGACGGGGAAGTCAGGAGAGGACGTGAGGCTAGGCATAGCTGGGGGGTTAAATACTCGGTTCAGACGAGTCAATTGTTTTTGGCAATGAGTTGCAAGAACTCCTGCCGGGTACGGGGGTTTTCACGAAAAGCACCCAGCATCATTGAAGAGATAGTCCACGAGTTTTGTTTTTGCACTCCCCGCATCATCATGCACAAGTGCTGTGCTTCGATCACCACGCCTACCCCTGCTGCGCCCGTAGCGGTCATGATGGCATGGGCAATTTGCTTGGTAAGCTGCTCCTGAATTTGTAGGCGCCGCGCAAACATGTCACTGATGCGTGCGATTTTAGACAGTCCGATCACTTTGCCCAGCGGCAGATAAGCCACATGCACTTTGCCTATAAACGGCAACAGGTGATGCTCGCACATCGAATACAGCTCGATATCCTTAACAATCACCATTTCGTCATTATCGGAATCAAAAATCGCATCGTTGATAACTTCATCCAGTGACTGCGTATACCCCTGTGTCAAAAATTTAAAAGCGGTAGCCGCGCGTTCCGGCGTTTTTAATAAGCCGTCACGCTGGTCGTTTTCGCCAGTGCTTTGGATAAGTTGCTGATATAGCTTGGCGGTATCCATGTCATTACCTCGATTGTTAATCTTTGACTTTGTCAGAGCGAACAAACATCGTCAATAGCATCACTAGTTTGTTGTGCTTTAATAATAAGGCGGAGAGGCGCACAGTCATTTTCTTCACAGCATCATTAATGAAGGATAAAAATGATGGGTGACAGATAGCGATGGCATTAATTAAAACCTACCTAAAAGCGTCCGATAATTTGAGCCTTTGGGCGCAATCGAGATAAATGAATAACAAAATTTACTAAGAACGACCGAAGCACAATTGGTTATCTAAAACTGATTTATTTATCTGTTGCCTTCTGCGTAGGTTCGCATATCAACAAAAAATAACAATCTAATATCAGGAGAAATGAATGTCGCTGTCCCGCCAGTTACGCCCCCTATCTGTTAACTTTTTATCCTGTTTGCCTGCCTTGCCTCTCTACCCCTCCGTGCAGCCACACCAATCCCATTCTGACGGCCCCAGTCTGCAAACCTGTTTGACGGCCCAGCAAGTGCGAATGACTGGCAATTGCCGAGCAAGTGGGCGGGTGAGCTCGTGGCGGGGATTAAGAAAAACAAGCACCCATCTATCGCAGCCAGGCAATGTGCAAGATCAAGCTTAGTCAGTACATGTTACGGGCAGCGATTAGTGCTTCATCTGGCCTATATCAGGCGATGGGTCAGCCCGAGGGGTCTGCACACTATTCTCGCTTGAAATTAATGGCTTAAGCCACTAGAATGGCGGGCTGCCTGGAATAGGTCCGGGCAAATTCGCACACCTGCAATATAAAGGGTGGTGCTGCCAGCGTTGGCAGGGCTACTGGCGGGTGGAGGCTTAACCCTTTAGGAGTTTTATATGTCTGTCACAATGCGTCAAATGCTGGAAGCCGGTGTGCATTTCGGCCACCAAACCCGCTTCTGGAACCCCAAGATGGCCCCGTTTATTTTCGGTCATCGCAATAAAATCCATATCGTCAATCTCGAAAAATCCCTGCCGATGTTCCAGGATGCGATGAAATTTGCGCACAAACTGGCGGCAAACAAGGGCACAGTGTTATTCGTCGGCACTAAACGCGCTGCACGCGAGATCGTGCGTGAAGAAGCAGTACGCGCTGGAATGCCTTATGTCGATACGCGTTGGCTCGGCGGCATGCTGACCAATTTCAAAACTATCAAACAATCCGTTAAGCGTCTGAATGACCTGGAAGCCAATCTGGCTGAAGCGGGCCGCCTGTCCAAAAAAGAAACGCTAACTGTCCAGCGTGAAGTCGACAAGCTGAATCGCAGCTTGGGCGGGATTCGTGACATGAGCGGCTTACCGGATGCGATTTTCATTATCGATGTCGGTTACCAAAAAGGGACCGTCGTCGAAGCGCAAAAGCTCGGCATTCCCGTGATCGGCGTAGTCGACACCAATAACAGTCCCGAAGGTGTGGATTATATTATTCCGGGCAATGACGACTCCAATCGTGCCATTCGCTTATACGCGCGTGGCATGGCCGACGCGGTCCTGGAAGGTCGTGCGCATGTGGTTGGCGAGATGATGGGCGGTGAAGAGTTTGTCGAAGTCGAAGACGAAGAAACTGGCGTCGCTGCCGAATAATCTTTCGCACCGCGAAACGAACTTGAAGAAGGGGCATAGGCCCCTTCTTTTGCATCAATACAGTTGGTTTTGATGCGGGTATTTAATCTAAAAAATGGAGTGAAGCATGGCTGAAATTACAGCGGGTATGGTCAAAGCGCTACGGGAAAAAACCGATGCACCGATGATGGATTGCAAAAAAGCGTTGTCCGAAGCCGACGGCGATATGGATAAAGCCGAGGAGATTTTGCGGGTGCGCTTTGGTAACAAGGCCGCTAAGAGTGCCGGTCGGATTGCCGCTGAAGGCGTGGTGAGCATCGCTATCAGCCCGGATGGCAAAACCGCGGCGATGCTGGAAATTAACTGCGAAACCGACTTTGTTGCGAAAAACGATGACTTTTTGGCATTGGCTAAGGCGCTGGCGGAGATGGTGAGAGATCAGAATCCTGCCGATGTGGCTGCCTTATCTGCGCTGCCTTACAACGGTAAAACCGTTGAGGCTACGCGCACCGAACTCGTCGGCAAGATGGGCGAAAACATGTCGATCCGGCGTTTTGAGCGGCTCAATGGCCAGGGGAAATTCGCCAGTTACATCCATAGTGGCAAGATTGGCGTATTGGTAGATGTGGCGGGGGACGAAACGCTGGCGCGTGATATCGCCATGCATATTGCCGCTTCCAAGCCTAAATCGTTGGATGCTAGCGGGGTGCCTCAGAGCCTGATCGAGACCGAGCGTCGCGTGGCGATTGAAAAAGCCAAGGAAGCGGGCAAGCCGGAAGCGATGCTGGAAAAAATCGCCGAGGGTACGGTGCAAAAATTCCTGAAGGAAGTCACGCTGTTATCCCAACCATTTGTGAAAGACGATAAACAGTCCGTCGAACAAGTGTTGAAGTCCAAAAATGCGCAGTGTTATGGCTTCAAGATGTTTGTAGTGGGCGAGGGCATCGAGAAGAAAGTAACGGATTTTGCGGCTGAAGTGGCGGCCGCATCGCAGGTGTAGTTTAGATGGCTATCGCGCGCCGTATTCTGCTGAAACTATCGGGTGAGGCATTAATGGGTCCGGATGGTTTTGGGTATCACGCCGCGACAATGGCCGGCTTTGTCGCGCAGATCAAGGATGTGGCGGCATTGGGCGTGCAGGTCGGCATTGTGGTGGGCGGCGGTAATCTGTTTCGCGGTGCGACGGGTGCGCTATCAGGGATGGACCGAGCCACCGCCGACAGCATGGGAATGTTGGCGACTGTGATGAATGCATTGGCACTCAAGGATGCGTTGATTACTGCGGGTTTAGATGCGCGAGTGCAAACTGCGGTGACGATTGCCCATGTGGGCGAAGGCTTCGAGCGCGATCGCGCCATTCGCCATCTCGAAGCCGGTCGCGTGGTCATTTTTGGCGGCGGTACCGGCAATCCATTCTTTACCACCGATACCGCGTCGGCGTTGCGCGCTGCTGAAATTGGCGCGGATTTGATGTTGAAAGCCACCAAGGTGGATGGCGTGTATAACGCGGATCCCAACAAAGACCCCAGCGCGACACGGTATGAGCAGCTAAGTTTTGATGATGCCATTGCGCAAAATCTGGCAGTACTGGATACCGCTGCATTTGCGCTATGCCGCGAGCAAAATGTGCCTTTAGTCGTATTTAATATTTTCAAATCGGGTGCGCTGAAGCGCGTGGTAATGGGCGAGCCCGAAGGCACGCGCGTTACATTGAATTAAGGAGCTGGGAATGGCAGAGCAAACCCTCGCCGAGATCAAGCAGTCGGCTGTACAGAAAATGGGCAAAAGTCTGGAAGCGTTGAAAAACGACTTGAGCAAAGTGCGCACGGGTCGGGCCAGCACGGGCATTCTCGACCATGTGATGGTCGATTATTACGGCAATCCCACCGCGCTGCCGCAAGTGGCGAATGTCACCTTGATTGACGGCCGCACCATCGGCGTGTCGCCATGGGAAAAGAAAATGGTCGGCGCCGTGGAAAAAGCCATTCGTGACTCTGGCCTGGGCTTGAATCCGGCCACCCATGGCGACATGATTCGCGTGCCAACACCTGCGCTGACTGAGGAGCGCCGCCGCGATCTGATTAAAGTAGTGCGGGCCGAGGCGGAAGGCGCGCGTGTCGCGGTGCGCAATATTCGCCGCGATGCGAATGCCACGTTAAAAGACATGCTTAAAGCCAAAACCGCGACCGAGGACGAAGAACGCCGCACTCAGGATGAGGTACAGAAACTCACCGACAAATATATCGGGGAAATCGACCAAACTTTAGCTGACAAGGAAAAAGACCTGCTTGCGGTTTGAGCGGGTAAGCCGGTGTTTAAAAGTTCATCTCAAGTGGTGCCCGAGCGGGCAGATATCCCACGCCATGTTGCGATCATCATGGATGGCAATGGGCGTTGGGCCCGTAAACGCTTGCTGCCTCGCGTAGCTGGCCATCGCAAAGGTGTCGAAGCATTGCGCGGGGTGATACGCGCCTGTGGCGAACGCGGCATCAGTCATCTCACTGTGTTTGCCTTCAGTTCCGAGAACTGGCGTCGCCCGGTAGATGAAGTGTCGTTGCTAATGGAATTGTTTATGCGAGCGCTGGAGAGCGAAGTCGCCAAACTGCACGAAAATGGTATTCGCTTTCGTGTCATCGGCGACCTCACGCCTTTTTCCGAACGTATTCGCGACCTGATACAAGCTGCCGAAGCGCTCACCGCGAACAACGATCGTCTCACCTTTAGTGTCGCGGCCAATTATGGTGGGCGTTGGGATGTGCTCCAGGCGGTCAAAAAGCTAGTGAAGGCCAACGTGGCAGCTGACGAAATAGTCGAGGAAGACCTGACCCAACATCTGTGCCTGGCTGATTTGCCTGAGCCGGATTTATTTATCCGCACCGGCGGCGAGCAGCGCATCAGCAATTTCCTGCTATGGCAGCTCGCGTATACCGAACTTTATTTTACTGACGCACTGTGGCCGGATTTCGATACCGCCGCGCTAGAGTCGGCGATTGCGTCGTATCAAAAACGTGAGCGCCGATTTGGCCGCACCAGCGAGCAAATCGGTAAACCTGTTGGATCTCCATAAATGAGCGGCATATTCCGCCGGGTGCTGACGGCCGGGTTGTTATTGGCCGTCTTAGTGCCTGCGCTATTTATTGCTCCGATCGGCGTGTGGTCTGGTTTGATGGCGCTAGTCGTAGCAATCGCCGCGCATGAATGGGCGCGCTTGAGCCGATTTCCTCCGGCGATCTGTGTGGTATATGCGGTGACAATCGGAGGCATAGCGCTGAGTCTTCGCTATTTTCCTTATGGATACGCCCCCGCTTTTCAAAATGGTTTAGTCGCAATGGCAGCATTGTTCTGGGTTTTAGTCGCGCCGCTGTGGTTGGCGTTGCGCTGGCGTGCTCAGGCTTTTTTTATTCGAGCGGCGGTGGGTGTGGTGATCTTGTTACCGACCTGGGCCGCGTTGATGTATCTACGCGAACGTGGTCCTTGGGTCTTTCTAGCGGTGTTAGCAGTCGTCTGGGTGGCCGATACAGCGGCTTTTTTCGCAGGTCGGCGCTTTGGTCGACATAAGCTCGCCCCTTTGATCAGTCCGGGCAAAACCCGCGAAGGCGTCATCGGCGCCATGCTGGCACTGATTTGTTATGCCAGCGCGGTCAGCGCAGCGGTGGAGGGCTTGCGCGTCGGCGGCGCATTGGTACTAGCGATGGCATTGCTGTATTTCTCGGTATTGGGGGATTTGTTTGAATCTTGGATCAAACGCGTGGCCGACATGAAGGACAGCGGCACACTGCTGCCCGGACACGGGGGCGTGCTGGATCGCATCGACGCATTGACTGCGGCACTACCGATTGCTGCGGGCGTGCTGCTATTGGCGGATCACTACACGTGAGCGCTCGCGTACTGACAGTGCTAGGCGCGACGGGCACGATAGGCGTCAACACACTGGACGTGGTGGCACGGCATCCGGACCGGTTCGAGATTTTCGCGTTGACAGGCGCGACTCAAAGCGAGCGGCTGTTTCAACAATGCCTGCAACATCGGCCCAAATATGCCGTCATGCTCGCACCTATTGCCGCGCGTGAATTACGTGAGCAATTAAAACAAGCAGGCGTTGCGACCGAAGTCCTGGAAGGCGCAGCGGCCTTGACCGAAGTGGCTATCGCGCCCGAAGTCGATACCGTGATGGCAGCCATTGTTGGTGCGGCGGGGCTGCCTGCTACGTTAGCGGCAGCGCATGCGGGTAAACGTATCCTGCTCGCCAATAAAGAAACGCTGGTCGTCTCGGGTCAGTTGTTCATGGACGCGATCGCTGCCAGCGGCGCGGAGTTGCTGCCGATTGATTCGGAACACAACGCGATTTTTCAGGCTTTGCCCCGCGACTTCAGTGGAGACTTGCATCGGGCAGGCGTGAAGGCGTTGTGGTTGACTGCCTCTGGCGGTCCCTTCCGGCAACTCAGCGCTGCGCAAATCGCTCATGCTACCCCCGCACAAGCTATCGCGCATCCCAATTGGGTGATGGGCAAAAAAATCTCGGTTGACTCTGCCAGCCTGATGAACAAAGGGCTGGAAGTGATAGAGGCGCGGTGGCTGTTTAACGCACAGGCCAAGCAAATCAAAGTCGTGGTGCATCCGCAAAGCATTGTGCATTCGATGGTGGAATACGCGGATGGCTCGGTGATCGCGCAGATGGGCACGCCCGATATGCGTACGCCCATTGCCTACGCGCTGGGTTTTCCTGAACGCATCGAGGCCGGTGTGTCGCCGCTGGAATTGTTGGGCAAAAACCTCAGCTTCGAAGAGCCGGATCATGCGCGCTTTCCTTGCCTGAAACTGGCGTTCGATGCGTTGCATATTGGCGGTGCCGCCGCAGCGGTGTTGAACGCGGCAAACGAGGTGGCAGTGGCTCAATTTCTGGACGGTGCGATTGCGTTTCCGGCGATACCGGCCAGCATTGAACATGCGATGAATAAGCTTGTCGATCTGCCAGCCGACACATTGGAGAGCTTGCTGGACGCTGACCAGCGGGCGCGCGCATTAACCGAACACTATCTGGCGGGGATTTAATGGGTATTTTGCATACAGTTGTGTGGTTTTTGATTGCGCTCAGCGTGCTCGTGGTTGTGCATGAGTTGGGCCATTATCTGGTCGCCAGGCTCGCAGGGGTCAAGGTATTGCGCTTTTCGGTGGGCTTTGGCAAAACCTTGTTGATGCGCCGCTTCGGCCGAGATCAAACCGAGTGGGCAGTATGCGCGCTGCCGATGGGCGGCTACGTCAAAATGCTGGATGAGCGCGAAGGCGCGGTCCCCGCTGACGAGCGCCACCGCAGCTTCAATCGCGCCTCAGTAGGCTGGCGTATCGCGATTGTGTTGGCGGGGCCGATAGCCAATTTTCTGCTGGCGATTGTGTTTTATTGGGTGTTGTTTATGCATGGCATCCCCGCACTTCGGCCGATGATTGCCCAACCCCAGAACAATACGCCCGCAGCCACCGCAGGGCTTGCGGCAGGCGATGAAATCATCCAGGTGGATGATACCGAGATTCAATCTTTTCAGGACCTAGGTCTGGCATTGTTGCGTGCCGGCGTCGCAGGCCAGCCCGTCAAGTTGGAACTCAAAGGGGGGCGCACGGCGCATTTAGAGACCCGCGGCATGCAGACTGACGACCTGGAGCAAGACACGCTGCCTTCGTTGGGGATTACGCGTTTTGATCCGCCTATCCCTCCGGTCATCGGCACCTTAATCGAGAACAGCGTCGCCGCTAAAGCCGGCTTATTGCCAGGCGACCGTTTGATCAGCGCCAATGGTCAGGCGCTAAACAACTGGCAGGATTGGGTCAAGCTGGTTCGCCAAAATCCCGAGCGAGTAGTGAACGTTGAGGTGGAGCGACAAGGCGTGAAGCGCCCATTGCGACTGACACCCGCGGCGACGAAGGAGGGCACTCTAACAGTGGGAAAAATCGGCGCCGCCCCGCAAATTGATAAAGCCGCATTGGCTGGTTTGCTAACCGAGGTGCGCTACGGCCCGTTGGACGCGCTCTGGCAGGGCACTAAAAAAACCTGGGCAATGTCTGCGTTCACGCTGGAGATGATGGGGCGCATGGTGATGGGCCAAGTCTCGATGAAAAACCTCTCCGGTCCGCTGACCATTGCTGACTTTGCTGGCCAGTCTGCCGCGCTCGGCTGGGTGAGCTTTATTGGTTTTCTGGCATTGATCAGCGTCAGTCTTGGCGTGCTCAATCTACTGCCGATCCCGCTACTGGATGGCGGGCACCTCATGTATTATATTTCCGAAGTTTTTACAGGGAGGCCGGTTTCAGACCGGTTGATGGAAGTGGGTAGTCGTGTCGGCTTAACGGCACTACTGTTATTGACCAGCTTTGCCCTGTATAACGATTTGCAGCGCCTGATTCCCGGATAAGCCTCACTATGACAAAGAACCGCATTACCCTCGCTTTATTGGCGGCATTCGCAACGCAGGCAGCGCTCGCTGCAGAGCCCTTCGTGGTCCGAGACATTCGTGTGGAAGGCATACAGCGCACCGAAGCCGGCACAGTATTTAGCTACCTGCCGGTCAAAGTCGGCGATACGCTGACCGACGACAAAACCACCGCAGCAATCAAGGCACTGTATGCGACCGGCTTCTTTAAAGATGTGCGGATTGAGGCACAGGACGGGGTATTGATCGTCACAGTCGAAGAGCGTCCCTCCATTTCAAAAATCACCTTGTCCGGCACAAAAGAATTCTCCGCAGACGATTTGAAAAAAGGCTTGAAAGAAGCCGGGCTAACCGAAGGCCGCGTACTCGATCGTTCGCTGCTGGAAAAAGCCGAGCAGGAATTGCAGCGGCAGTATTTCAACCGTGGCAAATACGCAGTTGAAATCAAGTCCACCGTCACGCCGCTGGAGCGCAATCGTGTCGCGATCCAGTTCGATGTGGTGGAGGGCAGTAGCGCCAAAATTCGGCAAATTAGTATCGTCGGTAACGAGGTATTCAAAGAGAAAGTATTACTCAAAGAATTTTCCTCGACCACGCCGGGGTGGCTCACTTGGTATACCAAAACCGACCAGTATTCAAAAGCCAAGCTGGCCGGTGATATCGAAAACTTACGTTCGTATTATCTCAATCGCGGCTACCTGGAATTCAATGTCGATTCCACACAGGTATCAATTTCGCCCGACAAACAGGATATTTATATCACCGTAAACGTCACAGAAGGACCGCGTTATACCGTCTCTGACGTCAAGCTGGCAGGACAAATGCTGGTGCCAGAAGAAGAGCTAAAAAAACTCATCGAGATCAAGCCAGGGGACGTTTTTGCCCGCGACAAGTTGACGAGTTCTACCAAAAAAATCGGCGACCGTCTTGGTAATGAAGGCTATGCTTTCGCCAACGTCAATGCGGTCCCCGAAATCAACAAGGAAAAAAACCAGGTAGCGTTTACGCTGTATGTCGACCCGGGCAGACGCGTTTACGTTAACCGCGTGAATATCGGTGGCAATACTAAAACCCGGGATGAGGTCGTGCGTCGCGAAGTGCGGCAGATGGAAGGCGGCTGGTATAACGGAGACAAAATAAATCTGTCGCGCGATCGTTTGAATCGGCTAGGTTACTTTAACGAAGTCAATATTGAGACTCCCGGCGTCGCGGGTACCACCGATCAGGTTGACGTCAACATTGATGTCACGGAGAAAGCCACGGGTAATATTTTGCTCGGTGCGGGTTTTTCGTCATCTGAGGGTTTGGTATTGTCGGGATCGGTCTCACAGAATAATGTGTTTGGTACCGGCAATATTGTCTCGCTTCAGGTCAATACCGGCAAAGTGAATAAAGTCTATTCACTGTCGTACACCAATCCCTATTTCACGCTCGATGGCGTGAGCTTGGGCTACGATATTTATCGTCGCGATCTGGATACTTCCGCCAGCCGAAATAGTAGCCTGAGTGCGTATAAAAGCTCGACTTATGGCATTGGTACGAGGCTGGGTATACCGCTGAATGAAAAAGACCGTCTCTCGTTGGGCGCGACCTATGAGAGAACAACGATTGATATTCCCGCGGGGAATACCAGCTCGCTGCAATATCGAAAGTTTATCCAGGAATTTGGCTCTGACAATACCACGGTCCGTTTGGACGCTGGGTGGGCTCGTGATACCCGAGATAGCTTGTTGTTTCCGACACGCGGTATGTTGCAACGAGTCGGTGCTGAGGTAGGCACACCTCTGGGGACCCTGGAATATTACAAACTATCACTCCAGCATCAACAGTATTTTCCCTTGAGTCGCGACTTCACTTTGATGTTGAACGGTGAAATCGGTTATGGCCAAGGCCTTGGCGGGAAATCACTGCCTTTCTTCAAGAATTTTTATGCCGGCGGTAATGGTTCAGTGCGTGGATTTGAAACCGCAACATTGGGCCCTAAAGATATCAATGAGGATGCTATAGGCGGTAACCAGCGCGTCGTGGCAAACGCGGAATTGTTTTTTCCCATACCCGGTATGAAAGATAAGCAGTCAGTACGTCTGTCGACATTCGTGGACGCAGGCGCAAGCTTTGGCCCGGGAGATAAATTGAATCGTTACAAGTCGTTTTCATTTGGCGATTTACGCTACTCCACGGGAATTGCCGTATTGTGGGTATCGCCCATGGGCCCGCTCAAGTTCAGCCTTGCAAAAGGCCTAGCCGCGCAGGCTGGCGATAAAACTGAAGTATTCCAGTTCACATTGGGCAATACATTCTAAATACGGATTCTTGGAGTTTGATCATGTTCGTTAATCATATTGTCCGTATTGCGTTTGCGACCCTGGTATTTGCCAGTAGCCCCGCCATCGCGGATACCAAGATCGGATTTGTGAATACCGAAAAGCTTTTACGCGAAGCGCCTCTTTCAGTTGCCGCACAACGAAAACTGGAAAAAGAGTTTTCCGGCCGCGAGCAAGAACTGCAAAAAGTTGCCAAGCAGGCGCAAAATTTACAGACTCAATTGGATAAAGACGGTGTGACCATGTCTGAGACCGAGCGCAAAAACAAGGAACGCGACCTGGCAAATCTGAATCGCGAGTTTCAGCGTCAAGGGCGTGAGTTCCGTGAAGATCTCAATTTACGACGTAATGAGGAACTCGGCCAGATTCAGGAGCGGGCCCGAAAGGTGATTGTGGATATTGCCAAGTCCGAGAAATACACCATCATTCTGGAACAATCGGTCGTCTATGTAGACCCCAAGAACGACATTACTGACCGGGTGATGAAGGCCTTGGGCGGAAAATAATCGGCTCTGCAAATAACCCTACGGATGCAAGTGTGAGCTATACGCTGACAGAACTTGTCGCTCGCTTTGGTGGCGAGCTAGTGGGGGAGGGGGCAGTCGCTATCTGCCAGGTAGCGGATCTGGATAACGCGACTTCCGATCAAATTGGTTTTGTGTCGCAAAGCAAATATTTATCTCACTTGGCTAATACCCGTGCAGCGGCGGTCATATTGCCGCCAGACGCTGCCAACGCGACGAGTCTGCCGCGTATTTTGACCCCGAATCCCTATCTGTATTTCGCTCGCGTGAGTGCGTTGCTCAATCCCCCCGCGCGCGTGAGTGGGGGCCTACATCCTACTGCCGTGATATCTGCCCGTGCAGTGATCGCGCCGGATGCGTGGATTGCAGCCGGAGCAATAATTGGCGATGGAGCCGTGATTGGTGCGCGCTCAGTGATTGGCGCGAATAGCGTGGTAGGTGACCATACGCGTGTAGGCGAAGATTGTGTACTGCATGCCCACGTGACGATTTATCACAGCTGCGTGATCGGTGACCGCGTGATCTTGCATTCCAGTTGTGTGATTGGCGCGGATGGTTTTGGCTTTGTGCCAGACCAGGGGCGTTGGGAAAAAATTCCGCAAATCGGTAGGGTAGTAATTAGGGACGATGTCGAAATCGGCGCATGCACCACCATTGATCGGGGGACGCTCGGCGATACCACCATTGAAGAGGGCGTCAAACTGGATAATCAGATCCAGATTGCGCACAACGTGGTGCTTGGCGCACATACAGTCATCGCCGCTTGCACCGGCATTGCAGGTAGCGCCAAAATTGGCCGACATTGTACGATTGGAGGCGCAGCGATGATTGCAGGGCATATCGAAATCGCCGATGGCACGCGAATATCCACTAATACGCTCATCACTAAATCGCTGCTCCAGCCCGGAACCTATACTTCAGCCCTACCGTTTGCAGAACACAAGGTATGGCTTAAAAGTGCAATATATTTGCGCAATCTCGAACCATGGGTTAACCGGATCAAAACGCTGGAAGCGCGTCTCGCCGCGCTCGAAAATAGGGGAAACGAAAAAATGGATAAAAAAACATGAAGATGAATATCGATGAGGTGATGCAGTATTTGCCCCACCGTTATCCTTTTCTGTTGATTGATCGCGTGCTGGATATGGAAGTCGGGAAAAGCATTACCGCGATAAAAAATGTCAGTATCAATGAGCCTTTTTTCCCCGGGCATTTCCCGGGTTCGCCGGTGATGCCGGGCGTGCTGATTCTGGAAGCCATGGCGCAGGCGGCTGCGTTACTCTCGTTTAAAACAGAAAATTACGCGCCTAGCGAAATAGGGATTGTTTATTTCGCGGGCATAGACGGCGCCCGCTTCAAAAAGCCCGTGGTCCCCGGTGATCAGTTGCTGATTAAAATAGAAATCGTGCGGCGTATGCGTGGCATATGGAAGTACAAGGGACATGTCGAGGTAGAGGGCGCATTAGTGGCAGAAGCGGAGTTAATGGCCACCTTGCGCGATAAACCTTAATGACAAGGATTCATCCCACTGCGATCATCCATTCGGGTGCAAAACTCGCCGACGATGTCGTCGTGGGGCCGTATTCGATTATTGGCGAACACGTCCAAATCGGCGCGGGTACCAGCATAGGCTCGCATGCGGTGCTGACGGGTCACACCCGCATTGGCGTGCATAACCGCATCTTTCATTTTGTATCGCTGGGCGAAGCCCCGCAGGATAAAAAATACGCTGGTGAGCCCACGCGGCTGGAAATTGGCGACCACAACGTCATCCGCGAGTTTTGCACCTTAAATACCGGCACAGTTCAGCAGCAGGGGGTAACGCGAATAGGCTCGCATAACTGGATCATGGCCTATGTGCATATCGCGCACGATTGCGTGGTGGGCGATCACACTATATTTGCCAATAATGCCTCGCTGGCGGGGCATGTTGAAATTGGTGACTGGGCCATTTTGGGCGGTTTCACTGGCATTCACCAGTTTTGCAAAGTCGGTGCCCACGTGATGACGGGTATTTCTAGCGTGGTACTCAAGGATATTCCGCCTTTCATGATGGCGTCCGGGCAACCCGCTTCGCCTCACGGCCTCAATACGGAAGGGCTAAAACGTCGCGATTTCTCGGCCGAAACCTTGAGCGTGCTCAAACGTGCCTATAAGACGCTTTATCGGGAGGGCAATACGCTGGCTGAAGCGCAACAGAAACTGGAAGCGGACGTACCCGCCCATCCAGAAATCCGCCAGCTGCTGAATTTTTTAGCAGGCGCCGAACGCGGAATTATTCGATGACCAGGCCTTCGCCACCTCAAAAGCTGGCAGCATTGGCGTCGAGTTTCAGAGCGAAGGTAAATCTCTACGCGCTTTCCACCAATTTGGCTATCCCAGCATTCAACTCACCGCGCGAATATCTTGCCCGTTTCTGATTCTCTCCAATTAGGCATTATTGCTGGCGAAGCCTCCGGGGACTTACTGGGCGCGCATTTGGTCGAGGCGCTCAAAACCCCTTATCCCGAGTTGCGGGTGTCAGGCATCGCGGGTCCGCGCATGGTGGCCGCGGGTGTCGAAGCACTTTATCCCAGTGAAAAATTAGCGGTGAATGGCTATGGCGATGTGTTGAAGCGCTTGCCCGAATTGCTATGGATACGCTCGCGCATCACGCGCCATTTTTTAACGCACCGCCCGCGCGTGTTCGTCGGCATTGATGCGCCGGATTTTAATTTCACGGCCGAAGAAAAGCTCAAACGCGCAGGCATCCCCACCGTGCATTTTGTCAGCCCCTCACTGTGGGCTTGGCGCGGTGAACGCATCCACCGCATCAAGCGCGCGGTGTCTCATATGCTGGTGGTGTTTCCATTTGAAGGAAAAATCTATCAAGACGCCGGCATCCCCGTTACCTATGTAGGCCACCCGCTGGCGGATATGATCCCGCTGGAACCTGATATGCAAGCGGCTCGGCAGGCACTCCGTTTATCTCCCACACAACCCGTCATTGCGCTGTTGCCCGGCAGCCGATTGGGCGAAGTAGCCCGGCATGCCCCGTTAATGCTGGCGGCCGCACAGGCGATGCTGCAAGTGAAGCCCCAACTGCAATTTATCTTGCCCGCGGCCAACGCAGCTGCGGAGGCATTGGTGATCCAGGCATTAAAAACAACCTATGCGCCGGTACAAGTATTAAACGGCCAATCGCACACGGCGCTGGCGGCCTGCGATCTGGCGTTGGTCGCGTCTGGCACCGCCACGCTGGAAGCGGCGTTATTCAAAAAACCGATGGTGATTACCTACCGTATGTCAGAACGTACCGGCGCGATGATGTTGCGTAAAGCGTACTTGCCGTATGTGGGCTTACCCAATATTTTGGCCGGGCGATTTGTGGTGCCAGAACTGCTGCAACACGAAGCCACTCCTCATGCGCTGGCGCGTGAAATGCTCGCGTGGTTGGATGACCCGCTGCGTCAGCAAGAAACTATCGCATTTTTTAACACGTTGCATGTAAGCTTGCGGCAAAATGCACACATGCGCATTGCCCAAGCCCTTACTCCGTATTTAAGCTGAGGCTTTCTGGCATGAAAATACAAATACGTTTACACGTTGGACCTCGCGGATTGTGCGGTGTGGACGAAGCTGGACGCGGCCCGCTCGCGGGTCCTGTTGTGGCGGCAGCGGTGATGCTCAATCCGCGCCGCCCGGTCAAAGGCCTGCGCGACTCAAAAAAGCTGAGCCCCGCCATACGCGAAGAGCTAGCGATCGAGATCCGCGAGCACGCCATCGCGTGGTGTGTTGCCGAAGCCAGCGTGGCCGAAATCGATCAGATTAATATTCTGCATGCGACCATGCTTGCGATGCAGCGCGCGGTCGCAGGGCTGCAATTGCCGCCGGATGAAGTGTGGGTCGATGGCAATCGTTGCCCCAACTGGTCGTGGCGGTCGCGTGCGGTGATCCAGGGTGACGATAAAGTCGCGGCAATTGCCGCAGCCTCCATTCTTGCTAAAACCTCGCGTGATAGCTTGATGCGTAGTTTGCATAACGAGCATCCATCCTATGGGTTTGCACAGCACAAAGGTTATGGCACCGCAGAACACCTGGCCGCACTGAAATCATTCGGCCCCTGCCTGCATCACCGCCGCGAGTTCGCCCCGGTCAAACTGATGCTGGATCAACAAACTTTATTTTGAAAGGAGCAGAGGTGAAGATTGCATTATTTCTTCATTTGTTCGGCGTGGCGGTATGGGTAGGCGGCATGTTTTTCGCCTATATGGCGTTGCGTCCGGTGGCCGCTGCGGTACTAGAACCGCCGCAGCGTTTGAGTGTGTGGGCGGGCGTATTTGGCAAATTCTTCCCTTGGGTGTGGGTATCCGTAGGGCTGATACTCGCCAGCGGTTTATACATGTTGATGCAATTAGGCGGCGCATCGGCCCCTGCTTATGCACTGACTATGCTCGTGCTGGGCGTCGTCATGATGATGCTATTTGCACACGTGTTTTTTGCGCCTTACAAGAAACTGAAGCGCGCAGTTGCAGAACAAGCGTGGCCTGCGGGCGGTGCGGCGTTGGGCCAGATACGTCTGCTGATCGGTATTAATTTAAGCCTCGGCTTGATTACGATAGCGGTAGCCACACTGGGGCGGGCGTTAGTTTGAAGCGCCGAATAAGAACGGTTTACCTCAGCCTATGGTTGGGGTTAGTCTGCTCGCCAGTGTTTGCGGAAGCTCCACCTAAAGCGCCACCCTTATTCCCCGATGCGCCGCCCCCTCCGCAAATTGCTGAAGACTCATCGGCTTATTGCTGCACGACCGTGGGTCGGCTAATCCTTGAGAACCCCGCCTCCTATAAAGTCCACGCCATACCTGAGGGCGCAGTGTGCGAAGCAAAAACCTCTTCTGGTTCTGTTCAGTCTGGCACCGTCTGTTATTGAAACGCAGGGCATGACCGAGAGTACTATCACATCGCGCGACAACCCTGTTTTCAAGCGCCTTAAAAAACTTGGGGATTCTGCGCGCGCACGCCGCGAGACGCGTACGACGCTACTCGATAGCGAACATCTGATCACCGCGTATCTCGACGCGGGCGGGCAGCCGGCGACGTTAATCCGTGCGGCTTCCTATGAGCCCGCACGGATGGATGCGTTGGCCCAACGCGGAAGTGCAGCTAAATTAATCGTGATGCCCGATGCGCTGTTTGCCGAACTTACACCAGTAACCACCCCCACGGGCGTGCTCGCAGAAGCCGCCTGGCTTGAGCCTGTGCCGATCGACAATGTGCCGCTGGTAATCGTGCTGGAAAACATTCAAGACCCAGGCAATTTAGGCGCCATGTTGCGTACCGGCGCGGCAGCAGGCGCAACCTTAGCAGTGCTATCCGCGAGTTGTCACGACCCGTGGTCTCTCAAAGCTTTGCGGGGCGGGCAGGGCGCGCAATTTGTACTGCCTTTGCAAATGGGCGTTGATTTGCCAGTCTGGTTAGCCGCGTTTACAGGACTAAGCGTAGCGTTAAGTTTGGACAGCCTCCCCCGTGCTGAAAACAATTTTTATCAACTGAATTTGAGTGATGCGACCGCATTCGTTGTGGGTAACGAAGGAGCCGGGTTATCGGAAACGGTGGCGCAAGCTGCGCACGTCCGTACCCGCATTCCCATGCCGGGCAAGGTCGAGTCGCTGAATGCCGCCGTCGCACTCGCGGTCGCCGCGTTCGAGGCCGTGCGACAACGTGAACAGTTAATGCCCCAAAGGTACCCGGATGAAAACGCCTAAACGACTCGAACCCCTGATCGAAGACGGGCTGATAGACGGCGTCGTGCGCCAATTGATGAGCGGCAAGGAAGCGATGGTGTTTGTAGTGCGCTGCGGCGACGATATTCGCTGCGCGAAAGTCTACAAAGAAGCCAACAAGCGCAGCTTTCGTCAGGCGGTCGATTACACCGAAAACCGCAAAACCAAAAACAGCCGTCAAGCGCGCGCAATGGTCAAAGGCAGCAAATTCGGCCGCGAGAAGCAGGAAGAAGCCTGGCAGAACGCTGAAGTCGATGCGTTGTATCGCCTCGCCGCTGCGGGTGTGCGCGTGCCCAAACCCTATAACTTTCACGAAGGCGTGCTGCTGATGGAACTCGTCACCGACGCCGAAGGCGACGCTGCGCCGCGGTTGAATGACGTGAGCTTCACCGCAGAGGAAGCGCGCACGCATCACCGCAGCCTGATGACCGAAGTCGTGCGCATGCTATGCGCGGGGGTGGTGCACGGCGACTTGTCCGAGTACAACATCCTCGTCAGTGCCGACGGCCCGGTGATTATCGACCTGCCGCAAGCGGTCGACGCCGCCGGTAACAACCACGCTAGCGCGATGCTCGAGCGCGACGTAAATAACCTCACGACCTACTTCAGTCAGTTCGCGCCCGAGCTTGCCACCACCCAGTACGGGAAGGAAATCTGGACGCTATACGAACACGGCGGCCTACACCCCGATGTCGCGCTGACCGGCCGCTTCGAGCGCAAGCTGGCGCCGGTGGATCTGGAGGGGGTGATGCGTGAGATTGATGATGCGCGTGCAGCGGAAGCGGCGAGATTATTGCGATTGCAGGAATTAGAGTGAGGCGTGGTAGTTGCGGCCCTTTGTCTCATCCATTGAGCCGCCGCAAACTTCGCTCGATAGAGAGATTAGATTGCCGCCAAAAAGATGAATCCGGCGAAGAGGAAGGAAAGAAACAGCAGTGCCTGTAGCGTAGCGAATGATCCTTGCCATTGCATGCTTTTGACCGCTGGTAGGTACCCCATCTGCGGGTTGCCAGCGTGCTTTTTTAGCTGGCGGTTAACTAGCCAAGCGACCCATCGGGGTAGCGGGGCGAGGAACTCACTCAGCACCCGATCCAGCCGAACCCCGGTTTCTAGGCTGACTCCCCAAACATCAGCGCTTTCTTTAATCTTTTGCTCTTCCTCTTGATGTTTGGTCAGATGCTCCGCAAACGTTCTCCTCACCGCAGCGCCAGTTTCGATTTGGATCTTGCAGCGCAAGGCAAAGATTCTTGAGGCTAGTCCAAACAGGCAGGAGAATGAAAGTAGGGCGCCGCAGGTGAAATACCCCGGCCTCCCCATGAATGGGATCAGCTTGTCAGCGTTTGTGATGAGGAACGATGCGACAGCGGCAGTTCCGACTAAGAGCCAAGTGGAGAAGGTTTCGAGAGGTTCGCTCGCTTTGAATCCCGCCTCAAACATTGACGAAACGATAGCGTTCTCGGCATTTTGACGAGCAAGGCGATTCCATTCACGCAGGGGATCAACACGTGGGTCGTGCTCAGTCATAGGCGATCTAGTGTTTGAATTATTAGCGAAACCTAGAACAAGTGCCGGTATTGCGATGGTGGAATGATAATGGGGTGGACGATGGGGCTCGAACCCACGACAACAGGAATCACAATCCTGGACTCTACCAACTGAGCTACGTCCACCACTGTTGCAAACGGCAATCCGCCTACGTGAAACTTTGGCCTGCCCGACAGGAATCGAACCTGTAACCCCCAGCTTAGAAGGCTGGTGCTCTATCCGGTTGAGCTACGGGCAGAGAGATTCTATCTTCGGGCATATAAGCGTGGTCGGGGTGAGGGGATTCGAACTCCTGACATCCTGCTCCCAAAGCAGGCGCGCTACCGGGCTGCGCTACACCCCGCCTTTAATTACCTCAAACGACCCAGAGGCGCGTTTCGAAGAGGCCGAACTATACCTTGGCGCTCAAGCAAGGTCAATTTTAGCTTGAGTGTTGTGGGTACTTTCCGCGAAAATCGCGCTTTCTCTTTTTGGTTACCGCAATGCGTGCACAAATTTTAGATGGCAAGGTTATGGCCGATACCATCCTCGCGGTAATACATGACAAGGTGGCAGAGCGCGAAGTTCAGGGCAAGCGCCGCCCGGGACTCGCGGTGATATTGGTGGGCGACGATGCGGCATCGGCCGTGTATGTGCGCAACAAAAAACGCGCCTGCGAACGTGCGGGGGTGATGAGTGTGTCGCATGATTTGCCCACCGCTACCACGCAGGCCGAGGTGTTGGCGTTGATCGACACGCTGAATGCCAATATGCAAATTGATGGCATCCTGGTGCAATTGCCGCTGCCTGCGCATATCGATACCGAAACGGTGATTGAGCGCATTCGCGTCGACAAGGACGTGGACGGATTCCACCCCTACAACATTGGTCGACTCGCAGTGAGGATGCCGACGCTACGGCCTTCAACGCCGCGCGGCATCATGACGCTGCTACGCGCCACCGGGGAAGAGCTGCGCGGCAAAAATGCGGTGATGGTTGGCGCCTCGAATATTGTCGGTCGCCCCATGAGCTTGGAGCTTTTGCTGGCAGGGTGCACCGTCACGATCTGCCACAGCGCCACCCGCGATCTGGAAAGCTTCGTGCGGTCGGCGGAAGTGCTGGTAGTTGGCGTAGGTCGACCGCGTATGATCCCCGGCAATTGGATACGCGAGGGCGCGATTGTGGTCGATGTTGGTATCAATCGAATGCCAGACGGCAAACTGGTCGGTGATGTGGAGTTCGAAACTGCAATCGAACGGGCCGGCTGGATGACACCAGTGCCGGGCGGCGTCGGGCCAATGACCGTGGCGACGCTGCTGGAAAATACGCTGGAAGCGGCGATGATGCACAATGCTTAAGGTTTTTGGTGCCTCAGCATATGGAGCATTTTTAAATAGGCGACATCAACATAGCTCTGTTTAAGTTCGAGGCCGGCGAGCCGCTCATTGGGTGCGTCGGGCTCGCCCAGTGCGGTGAGCACTGCTGCTGCACCCGTAAAATCATGCTCGAGGGTGTAGTCGTTTACGGTCACTAGCGTAGTTAACCTCGCACTCAAAGCTGAACGCAGCCCATTTTCAGAGTCTTCAAATGCAAGACAGTCGCTGGCATTTAAGCCCATTCTCTCAAGCACGTAGAGATAAATATCCGGAGCAGGCTTTTTAGCCGGTACGATATCTCCGGCAGCAATCACTTCGAACCAGTTCTCGGTGCCAGCGCCCAAGCTATGCTCGAGTAAAGCATTCACGTTCTCTGGTGTGGTGGTGGTAGCGATGGCGAGTCGCAAGCCAGCAGCGCGGGCGCCGCTTAATAAGCGCTTCACCCCTTGACGCATCGGAATGCCGCCGGACGCGGCCTGTTGGGTGTAGTGTAAAGTCTTGTTTTTGTGTAGCTCCGCCACCATTTTCTGAAAATTGTCCGGTTTGCTATAGTCGGGGCGATAGTGGTCGATATAGTGGGTTATGCGTTCTTTACCCCCCGTCACGCTAAGGAGTTTGCCGTATAGCGCCACATCCCAGTGCCAATCCATGCCGGCATCGGCAAAGGCCCGGTTGAAAGCGGGGCGATGCCCGTCACGCTCGGTGTCGGCAAGGGTGCCGTCGACGTCGAATATTAGCGCTTTTAGTGTCATTGGGTTGCGGTTAATAGGGGATTCTGTTATTTATCTAGGTTGGGCTTTTGCTTGATTTACTATTTTTTGAAGAGCTTTACATTTAATAAAGAGACACGAGATGGCTGAAACTTTAAAGCGCTTTGAGCCTTACAAGGCTAAAAAAAGCGAGGAATACATGAACAAGGATCAGCTCGCGCATTTTCGCAAAATGCTTGATGCTTGGAAAGCAGAATTGTCGCAAGATATCGATTCCACACTGCACTCTATGCAGGATGAGCAGACGGTATTTGCCGATCCGAATGATCGCGCTACACAGGAATCCGACATGGCGTTAGAACTGCGTAATCGGGATCGCGAGCGTAAGTTGATCAAGAAAATAAACGAGACTATCGCCAAAATTGAAGGCGGAGATTACGGTTATTGCGATGCTTGCGGCGTGGAGATCGGGCTGGATCGTTTGCAAGCGCGGCCTACCGCCAGTTTGTGCATTGACTGCAAAACGCTGGAAGAAATACGTGAGCGCCAAGTCGCTAAATAGTTTAATTAAAGCACGCCTGAATCAATGGGTGAGTTGTACAAGCCGGTCTCATACTATTTGCCTCTCACATGATGGAACCCAGCGAATTTGATAGGCAGTACAACGGTCTGCTCTACAGCGTAATGCAATGGGACCAGTTAACGGTATTCTGGACCAGCATTAATGCCGAGGCAGGGTGGTACTTATATGCAGTGGGCCAGAATGTGCCCACTGCCCCGGCGTCCCCAGATAAGGTGCGCCAGTTCACCCACGAGATTGATGTGTTGTTGCGTCGCGAACATCACGAAGATTATTGTGCGATCGTTTACGCTGATGATTTTGATCATCCCGGCTTCATTAAAATCTACGATCCCAATCATCTAGGCAGTTCGTGCGGATCAAGCGCGAGTAAAACCACGGTTCTCCCGGGCTGGATCATGAGCCTGGTGCCCCCGAATGAGTTGGTAATGAGTGGAGTCGTCACAGGTCAGCGTAAGCGTTGGTGGCAGGCTTTCCTCGGCGTCGGTGCATAAGCATTCGGCCATAAAAAAACCGCGCTAAGCGCGGTTTTTTTATGCGTAGAAGGATTACTTCTTAGCGGGGTCAGTATGCATGCCAGGCATGCCAGGCATGTCAGACTTGGAGTCAGATTTCATCGTGTCCGATTTCATATCTGAATTCATGTCGGATTTGGTGCTAGCTTTTTTAGCCGATTTTTTCGCATGTTTGTGATGCGCTTTTTTCGGTGCAGCAGCAGGCTTTTCAGTGGTCGTAGTGGTGCTAGTGGTGACGGGTGCAGTCGTTTCGGTTTTGGTGGTCACTTTAGCGGCATCAGCAGCCATTACGGAACCAGCAAAAGCAGTTGCCATCAATGCAATAATCAGTTTGTTCATATATTACTCCGTTGGTTAAGTTAAATATGCTTGGCTTTTTACAAGCATGACGCACTATGCCTAGGCTAACTTACATCAACCTTACAGGTTCTGGCGGGTTGAAGATATCTTTTAAAGAGTGAAATTTACACGCTGAGACAAAATGCGGATATCTATTAAATGAAAATCCTATTGATAGAAGATGACCCCATATTGGGTGAAGCAGTTAAATTGGCGACGATTCAAGCGGGGTTTGCCGTTGATTGGGCGCGAGACGGCGTCCAGGCGGATAGCGCGCTTGCGGGATATACCTACGATGTCATTTTGCTGGATTTAGGCCTACCGCGACGTGAAGGGCTGGAGGTGTTGCGAAGTTTACGTAAAGGGGGATCTAGCGTGCCCGTGATGATTCTGACAGCTCGGGACACGGTGGAGGATCGGGTAAAGGGGCTGGACGCGGGTGCAGATGATTATCTGCTAAAGCCGTTCGCACTGGACGAATTATTGGCGCGTCTACGTGCTTTGCTACGCCGAGCATACGGTAAGCCAGACACTGAAATTCGCTTGGCAAAATTGATGTTCGACAGCGTCAAGCGTCAAGCCTGGATTGGCGACACGCCGCTGGCGCTATCGTCTCGTGAAGTAAGTGTGCTGGAGATGCTGCTCAGTCAAGTTGGACGTGTGATCGCCAAGGAAGCAATAGCAGACCGCTTGACCGGGTGGGATGAAGGTGTGGGCGACAACGCAGTTGAAGTCTATATCCACCGTTTGCGGCGTAAGTTAAGTGACTCTGGGGTGTTGATACGTACTTTGCGGGGTTTGGGCTATCTGCTGGAAGTAGCACATGATTGAAAAATCTCCCAGTCTGCGAAAACAATTAATTCTGCGCATGCTGGCGATGATGTTGCCATTATTTTTGCTGTTGTGGGCTGTCGCGCATTTTACCGGTTCCTATTTTATTAATGCCGCATTTGATCGTTCGCTCATACGACGCACCTACGCGCTAGCAGATCGAGTAGAGGTAGTGAAAGGCCGTGTGCAAGTTGATTTGCCTGTGGCGGCACGTGAGTTGTTTGCATTTGATCAAGAAGATTTGTTATCCCATAGCATTACCGATCCACAAGGTCGGGTAGTAGAGGGGGGCGCCGATATGCCCCCTCTACCTGGGGATAGACCCATTAAAGCTGGCCAGTTAATTATTTATGATGGCGTAAAGGAAGGCGAAAAAGTACGCATAGCCGCCTTTGCGCTATCTCTCAGCGGGACTAGCGCGAGGGGCAATGCGTTGATTAAAGTGGGCGAAACGCTAGATCACCGCACCGCCCTGGCTCGCCGCGCTACGCTCGCCATTGTTCTACCGATGTTGTTGATGACCTTAACCGCGGCGGCGGCAATCGCGTACGGCGTGGGCCGGGGATTGGAGCCCGTGCGACGATTGCGTGATCGGCTTGTGGAACGCCCCGCGTTGGATTTAAGCCCGGTTCCGCTGGCCGGAACCCCCGCTGAATTGCGGCCATTTCTGGATGAAATCAATTCGCTGCTATACCGGTTGGCAGAGGCGGTAGAGGCGCAATCACGCTTTGTTGCCGATGCCGCCCACCAACTCCGCACGCCTATTGCTGGGATACGAACCCAGGCGGAAGCAGCCCTTGCTACGGGCCAAGATCAAGATGGACAAAATGCATTAAGGCGTATCGCTCAGGCAGCATTAGGGATGGGCAATCTAGTCCAAAAATTGCTGATGCTCGCGCGCGTGGACGCAGCGGAAAACACCTTACATCTGAGCTGTTTGAATAGCGTCGAGTTGGTGCGTGAAATAGCGCGGGAGTCGGTCCCGGAATTGCTGGCTGCAAATGTAGAAATCGGTTTCGAGTCTGAAGGAAGCGAAGCGTGGGTAATGGGCGACGCGCAGTTGCTACGCGAAATGCTAATAAATCTCATCGATAATGCCCAACGTTACGGCGGGACCCAGATTACATTGATGGTCCAAGGTTTGGGTAACACAGTGATATGGCGGGTGACGGATAACGGGCCAGGGATAGCCGAGTCGCAACGCGAAGAAGTGTTTGCCCCTTTTCATCGCCTATCCACCAGCATTGAAGGCGCGGGGATCGGATTAACTATTGTTGCACGCATTGTGCGTTTACACGGTGCCAAGATCAGTCTTGAGTCAGCAGAGGGGGGGGCGGGTTTAACTGTAAAAATCGAGTTCGCGTCTATTGCCGTTTAAGTCTGACAATAAAAAACCGCGTCCTGGGACGCGGTTTTAAAAGTGAATAAATTGGCGTGAGCCGCCTTATCCTCAGTTTACTCAGCCTCGGTTTCCGTCGTTTCAGCGCTCGGGGCAGCAGGGGCAGGTGGATCCAGCAAGGCTTTCATCGATAGACGCAAACGGCCTTTTTCATCAGCCTCCAGAATTTTCACCTTAACGATTTGGCCTTCTTTCAAATGCTCGCCTATGGTGTTTACACGTTCGTGCGCAATCTGAGAAATGTGCAGCAGGCCATCACGTCCGGGCAATACATTCACGATCGCGCCAAAATCCAATAGCTTGATTACGGGACCTTCGTAAACCTTGCCCACTTCGACCTCGGCGGTAATTTCCTCGATCCGTTTTTTCGCCAGTTCACCCGACTCCGTGCTGGTGCATGCGATTTTGACGTTGCCATCTTCCTGGATATCAATCTGCGTGCCGGTTTCCTCGGTTAACGCGCGAATGACAGCGCCGCCTTTGCCGATCACATCGCGGATTTTTTCCGGGTTGATTTTCATCGTGATAATGCGCGGAGCGTAGGCGGACATCTCCTGGTTCACGCCCGACACCGAGGTTTTCATAATGCCCAGAATGTGCAGGCGGCCCTCCTTTGCCTGGGTCAGCGCGGCATCCATGATTTCGGTAGTAATGCCTTTGATCTTGATGTCCATCTGCAACGCGGTGACGCCTTTTTCGGTGCCCGCGACCTTGAAGTCCATATCGCCCAGATGATCTTCATCGCCGAGAATGTCGGTCAATACCGCAAAGCGGCCGCCGTCTTTGATCAAGCCCATCGCAATACCGGCGACGTGCGCCTTTAAAGGCGCGCCCGCATCGAGCAGTGACAAGCAAGCGCCGCAAACGGACGCCATGGAAGAGGAGCCATTGGACTCGGTAATTTCCGACACTACGCGCATGGTGTAACCGAATTCTTCTTTGGTCGGCAAAACTGCGAGCAATGCGCGTTTAGCAAGACGGCCATGGCCGATTTCGCGTCGTTTGGGCGTGCCCACGCGTCCGGTCTCGCCGGTTGCGTACGGAGGCATGTTGTAGTGCAGCATAAAGTGATCGGAGAACGAGCCTTCGAGTGCATCGATTTTTTGTTCGTCGCGACCAGTACCGAGCGTGGTGACTACCAGCGCCTGGGTTTCACCGCGGGTAAACAACGCCGAGCCATGGGTACGTGGTAGTACTCCTGTGCGGATAGTGATCGGGCGCACGGTGCGGGTATCACGGCCGTCAATCCGGGGCTGACCAGACAAAATGCGATTACGCACTACGCCCGCTTCCAGGCGATGGAACGCGTCTTTCACATGGTTGGCCGCTAGCGTGTCCATCCCGTCGGTGAGCAATTCGCTAAAAGCCTTGGCGCGAATTTCGTCTACCGCAGTCATACGTGCCTGTTTCTGGCGAATGTTATAAGCCTGTTGCAAGCCCTCTTCGGCCAAGGTTTTCAGGCGCGCAATCATGGAAGTATCTTCGGTGGCGGGTTGCCAGTCCCACACATCAGCGCCGGCTTCGTCCGCCAGTTCGTTGATCGCGCTAATCGCTGCCTGCATTTGCGTATGGCCGAACACCACTGCGCCCAGCATGATGTCTTCCGGCAATTCCATCGCCTCCGATTCCACCATCAATACCGCGGTGTCGGTGCCCGCCACGATCAAGTCCATCGCTGAATTTTTGAGCTCTGACATCGTCGGATTTAGCACATATTCGCCATTGATAAAGCCGACACGCGCCGCACCGACAGGCCCGTCGAACGGCAGGCCAGACAAGGACAACGCGGCTGAGGCGCCGATTAGCGCAGGGATATCTGCGTTCACTTCCGGGTTGGACGACAGCACCGTGGCGATGATTTGCACTTCGTTAAAAAAGCCTTCCGGAAATAACGGGCGGATCGGCCGATCGATCAAGCGCGAAATTAAGGTTTCAGTCTCGGAGGGCCGGCTTTCGCGTTTTAAAAAGCCACTCGGAATACGACCTGCGGCATAAGTTTTTTCCTGATAGTCCACCGTCAGCGGGAAAAAATCCTGACCGGGTTTGACTTCATTCTTGGCGACCACGGTGACCAGCACCACGGTGTCGTCCATGTTCACAATAACCGCACCGCCTGCCTGGCGTGCAACTTCGCCGGTTTCCAATGTCACAGTATGCTGGCCGAACTGAAAGGTTTTTGTCGTCTTCACGGGGAGATCCTCATATTCAAATGCAAAAGCCCCGCATCAAGCGGGGCCGTGGCTATTCTACAATCGTGTCATTTTGACGCGAGACAGCTTACTTACGCAGGCTTAGGCGGTCAATCAGAGTCTTGTAGCTTTCGAGATTAGTACGCTTTAAATAATCCAGCAGCTTGCGACGACGGCTAACCATTTTGAGTAGACCGCGACGCGAGTGGTGATCTTTCATATTGGTTTTGAAGTGGCCGGTGAGGTCGTTGATGCGGGCAGTCAACAAAGCCACTTGCACTTCGGGTGAGCCGGTGTCGGCAGCGGCGCGTTGGTAATTCTGGACGATTTCAGCTTTTTGAGCGACGGTAACAGCCATGGTGTACTCCTTATGAATCGCGTGGCCTGCGGCTGGGCGGGACACGTTCTGGAAAACCGGAGATTTTACCCGAAAATCATCTGTAAATTCAAGTTTGCATGGAGGTGTTAATCAGGCGATGAGGGGTGAGGACGCCACACACGTCAATTCCCGCTAAACCCAGAAATCGACTATTGCTGTCGTAGATCCGCGCGAGCTCGGCCGCGGGGAATTCGGTCGCAAAGCTGCGTCCCTGGCATAGAGCCAATCGACTTATGTCGTCAAGCTGGACTTGGGGTAGGTGCAGCACCAGGCAATCATTCGGTAACAGAGCAGCTGCGAGCTCTGCTGGATTCATCGCTCCCAGCATTTCGAGCGTATAGGCGTCCGCCAAACTGAAACCACCGGATGCAGTGCGCGTGAGAGCAGTCAGATAGGCGCCACATCCGAGCGCGGCGCCGATGTCCTGCGCCAGCGTGCGAATATACGTGCCCGAACTGCATCGAACGCTGAAGCGAACCTGTGGGAGCGCGCAGTCAATCAGTTCCAGCGTGTGAATGGTAATGCGCCGCGGTGGCCGATCGATTTCTATGCCGGCGCGGGCGTATTCGTACAGCGGGCGGCCTTGATGCTTGAGTGCCGAATGCATGGGGGGGATTTGCTCGATTTCGCCCATGAAGCGCGGCAGCACGGCTAGGATGTCGTCGCGGCTGACGTTCATCTCGCGGGTGCTGAGCACTTCGCCTTCCGGGTCGCCAGTCGTGGTGGTCACACCCAACTGCATCACGGCATGGTAGGTTTTATCGGCGTCAAGCAGGTAGTACGAAAACTTGGTGGCTTCGCCATAACACAGCGGCAACAGACCATCGGCAAAGGGGTCGAGCGTGCCGGTATGCCCGGCTTTCTGCGCATTCAGCAGTCGTTTGGCTTTTTGCAGCGCGGTATTGGAGGTCAGCCCGACCGGTTTGTTCAGCAGCAGCACCCCGTCCACAATTTGGCGTGCCGGTTTCACGAAGCTTTTATTGTTCGTCAGAGGAGGGGGTATCGGGGTTGCGCGTGCGGTCTTCCGCAACGGCGGTTTCAATCAGTTGCGAAAGTTGCACGCCGCGCTCCACCGAATGGTCGTACACAAAGCTGAGCTTGGGTACTTGGCGCAATTGCATGCGTTGCGACAACTGCGTGCGCAAAAACCCGCTGGCGCGTTGTAGCCCTTCGAGACAGGCATCGTGCTCGGGTGGGCCGCCGAGCGTGGTGAAAAAGACCTTGGCGTGATCCATGTCGCGCGTGACTTCCACCTCAGTGATCGTCAACATGCCGATGCGGGGGTCTTTGATTTCAAGCCGGATTAATTCTGACAGCTCGCGTTGCATCTGATCAGCAACGCGGCGGGCGCGGGGGAAGTCCTTGGGCATTTTGTTTGGGGGCTAGTAGTTAGGAGCTAGGGAAAAGGCAGGGTAGGTCAGTTACCCGCAGTGGTACATTTCCTAAATCCTAGCTCTTCCTCTCACAGTGACCGTGCGTATTCCACCACCTCAAACACTTCAAGATGGTCGCCTTCAAGCAGGTCGTTGAAGTTCTTGATGCTGAGGCCGCATTCAAAGTTGGATCTCACTTCTTTCACGTCATCCTTGAAACGTTTCAGCGAATCGAGCTCGCCCTGATGCATCACGACGTTGTTGCGCAGCACACGCACACCGGCGTTACGCTTGATCACGCCGTCCTGCACGTAGCAACCGGCGATCGTGCCGATCTTCGAAATATGGAAGACCTGACGCACTTCGACCATGCCTATGATGCTCTCGCGTTTCTCTGGCACCAGCATGCCGGACAACGCCGCTTTCACTTCATCAACCGCTTCATAGATGATGTTGTAGTAGCGCAGATCGACGCCGGACGATTCAGCGAGTTTACGTGCCAGCGTATCCGCGCGAACGTTAAAGCCGATCAATACGGCCTTGGACGCCAACGCTAGATTCACGTCAGACTCGGTAATCGCGCCGACACCGCTATGGATGATGTTGACCTTGACTTCGTCGGTGGACAGTTTCGACAGCGCGTGCGCCAAGCCTTCGTACGAACCCTGCATGTCGGATTTGAGAATCACCGGCAGTTGTTGCACTTCGTCCTGACCCATGTTCTCGAACATAGATTCGAGTTTAAGCGCTTGCTTGCGCGCCAGTGCCACGTCGCGGAACTTGCCCTGACGGAACAGCGCGATCTCGCGCGCTTTGCGTTCGTCGGGCGGCACCATCATGTCTTCGCCCGCTTGCGGCACGTCAGACAGACCCTGAATTTCGACTGGGATTGACGGCCCGGCTTCCAGAACCGGTTTGCCGGATTCGTCGAGCATCGCACGCACGCGGCCGAACACCTGACCGGCCAGCACCATGTCGCCGCGGCGTAAGGTGCCGGATTGCACGAGCAAGGTCGCGACCGGGCCTTTACCTTTATCTAGGCGAGCTTCGATTACCAACCCGCGCGCGGGCGAATCGATCGAGGCTTGCAGTTCCAGCACCTCGGCCTGTAGCAAAATCGCATCGAGCAATTTGTCTATGCCTGTGCCCGCTTTCGCAGAGACTTCGACAAACATCGTGTCGCCGCCCCATTCTTCGGGGGTTACGCCTTGCGCTACCAGCTCCTGACGAATGCGCTCGGAATTGGCCTCGGGCTTATCCATTTTGTTCACCGCGACCACGACCGGCACATTCGCGGCCTTGGCGTGGTGGATGGCTTCAATCGTTTGCGGCATCACACCGTCGTCCGCAGCGACGACCAGCACGACAATATCGGTCGCTTTCGCACCGCGTGCACGCATCGCAGTAAATGCCTCGTGGCCCGGCGTATCCAGAAAGGTAATCACGCCCTTATCGGTTTCAACGTGATATGCGCCGATGTGTTGGGTTATGCCGCCGGCTTCGCCGCTAGCGACGCGCGAACGGCGAATAAAGTCGAGCAGCGACGTTTTACCGTGGTCGACGTGGCCCATTACGGTCACCACTGGGGGGCGCGGCACCAGTGTCAAGGCAACAGCTTCACCTTCATCCAGCAAGAAAGCCTCAGGCGTATCCAGCGCTGCGGGTTTGCCATCGTGCCCCATCTCCTCCACGATGATTAACGCGGTTTCCTGGTCTAGCACCTGGTTAATGGTGACCATGCTGCCCATCTTCATCAGCACCTTGATCACTTCGGCTGCTTTAACCGACATTTTGTGCGCGAGTTCGGCCACCGTAATAGTTTCAGGCACTAGCACTTCGCGCACGACCGGTTCACTGGGCGCGTTGAAGTTGGTTTCTTCGTCGCCCGTTTTGGGCTTGTTCTTACGACCACGCCAGCCTGTATCGGGAGCTGCCCCGCCGCGTGTTTTCAGTGCGCCTTTCTTGCGATTGGTGCCGTCATTCCAGGGCGTAGCAGTACTCGGGCCGGCTTTTTTAGCAGGCTTTTTATCCGCTTTAACGCCCGCAGGTTTGTCGGGTTTATGTAAAGTATTCGCAGTGGGCGCGGCCACAGGCGGGGCGGCGGCTTTTTGCGCTTCAGCCAATTTTGCGGCTTCGCGCGCAGCCTCTGCTTGTTTTTTGAGCGCATCGCGCTCTATCCGGGTTTTCGCGTCCAGCGCTTGGCGTTCTTGCAACGCCGTATGACGGCGGGCTTCGTCTTCGCGAGATTTGACTTCTGCCTCGCCCAAAATGGAGGCCTTCTTTACGCGCGTCGTTTTTTTCGGTGCTACGGCGTCGGTAGGAGGCGCTTGGACCACGGGAGGAGCGACTTCTTCCGTCGAGGGGGGGGCAGCAATAACGACGGGGGTAATTTCCACCGGCACGACAGGCTCGATCTCGGGTTCCACCACAGGGGGCGGGACGGGTATGGGCTCCACCACCGGCTCAGGTATTGGCTGAACCGGGATGTCTTCGGGAGGAGGCGCTTCCGGAGTGGGAGCAGCTGCATCGCGTTTGACGTAGGTGCGCTTCTTGCGCGTCTCGACCTGAATCGTGCGGGATTTACCCGTACTGTCAGTTTTGCGAATTTCCCCCGTTTGCTTGCGGGTGAGGGTGATTTTAGTTTTGCCATCCTCGCTGCCGCCGCCGTGCATTTTGCGCAGGTAATCGAGCAGGTGAGCTTTGTCCCCTTCGGTCACGGTGTCGACGACGTCGGATTTGGTAACGCCTGCCGCACGCAGTTGTTCCAGCAATAGTTGCGGGGGAAGTTTTAGTTCCTGGGCGAATTGTTCAACGTTCATGCAATCCTCTGGCAATCAGCCTTGGGCAAACCAGGGCGCGCGTGCGTCCATGATTAATTGTTCGGCACGCGCCACATCCATCGTAGCCATTTCCATCAATTCGTCCACAGCCAATTCAGCCAGGTCGTCCGTGGTGTGTATGCCTTTGGTGGCGAGCAAGCGAGCGGTTTCAGTGTCCATCCCCTCAAGCGATAACAAATCGCCTGCCGAGGCTTCGACTTTTTCTTCGCCGACGATCGCAGCGGTGAGGAGCGCATTACGTGCCCGCATGCGCAGTTCATTCACCAAGGCTTCGTCAAACGATTCGATTTCGAGCATTTCATTCAGCGGCACGTAGGCCACTTCTTCTAACGTCGAAAAGCCTTCATCGGCAAGAGTTTGGGCGATTTCCTCGTCAACATCTAGTTTCTCGATGAAGAGGGCGCGGATAACGCCGCCTTCGCTGGATTGCTTTTCTTCAGCCGCTTCGCGCGACAGAATATTGAGTTCCCAACCAGTCAGCTCAGATGCCAAGCGCACGTTTTGGCCGCCGCGGCCAATAGCCATCGCAAGTTGCTCCTCGTCCACCACCACGTCCATGCTGTGGCGGTCTTCATCCACCACAATCGAGCTGACTTCGGCAGGCGCGAGCGCATTGATCACGTATTGGGCGGGTTCTGATGACCAGTGAATAATATCAACGCGTTCGCCGGCCAATTCATTGGTGACCGAGGTCACACGTGAGCCACGCAAACCGATGCAAGTGCCGATAGGATCAATACGCGGGTCATGTGAGACCACCGCGATTTTTGCGCGCAAGCCCGGGTCGCGCGCGGCGGCTTTAATTTCCAGCAGGCCTTCTTCGATTTCCGGCACTTCAAGTTCGAACAATTTCATGATGAATTCAGGCGCGTTACGCGACAGCATTACCTGCGGACCGCGGGGGCCACGCTCGATGCGCAGCAGATACGCGCGGACGCGATCACCGACGCGTAAGTTCTCGCGCGGAATCATCTGGTCGCGGTGCAAAAATCCCTCGACCCGGCCGGACTCAATCACGGCATTGCCACGATCTACGCGCTTGACTACGCCAGTAACGAGCTGCTCACCACGCTCGAGAAAGTCGCTGATGATCTGCTCACGCTCCGCATCGCGAATCTTTTGCAGAATGACTTGTTTCGCCGCCTGCGCACCAATGCGACCAAATTCGATATTTTCGAGGGGGGCTTCAATGTAGTCACCCAATTCGATGTCGGTATGCGTGTCCTGGGCATCAATCAGCAGAATCTGGAAATCCTCTGATTCAAGCTCGGCTTCAGTAACGACCTGCCACCGGCGAAAAGACTCATAGTCGCCTGTCTCGCGGTCTATCGATACGCGCACATCGGCCTCTTCCTTGAAGCGTTTTTTGGTGGCGGACGCCAAAGCCTGCTCTAGCGCGCCAAATACCACTTCGCGCCCCACGTTTTTTTCACGCGCCAGCGCATCTACTAGTAACAAGATTTCCCGGCTCATCATTCCTCCAGCTCAACTACTATTCGGTACGGCTCAATCCGCAGGCTTCAAACGCGCCGATTCCACATTTCGTAAATCCACATCGATAGCCACGCCATCGATATCCAGCTTTATCATCTCCGCTTCCAGCCCGACCAGCCGGCCCGTCAAGCGTTTGCGTTTTTCGATCGGTATCCGCAACTTCAACGCCACCATTTCACCTGCAAATCGCACGTAATCCTGCGCCCGGGTTAAGGGCCTATCTACGCCCGGCGAGGACACTTCCAGCCGGTCGTAGTCGATATTCTCAACCGTGAACAATTGCGTCAGCTGATGACTCACGCTGACACAGTCCTCAATCTGGATGCCACCCGGCTTATCGATATAAATCCGCATCAGCCCTCGCCCCGCACGTTCCAGCAACACCAACTCGTAACCGAGCCCGGATAAGGTTTTTTCCAGCAAAGCGGGCAGATCAACCATGTATTCAATAGCCACAAAACGCGACGGATACGCACGCCGCGTAGCACAAATAAAAAATGGGCAAGCGCCCATCGAAATTATTTTTAAAGCCGCAAAATTGTACCATTTTGCGGCTAAAAGCAGAACAACACAGTGGTGCCCGGGACCGGAATCGAACCGGTACGCCATTTCTGGCGAGGGATTTTAAGTCCCTTGTGTCTACCAATTTCACCACCCGGGCCTAGTCGGTGACTTGGGACGGTACCCGGCCTTAGCAATGACCGGATATTCGTCCTTTGGAACTGGAGGCGGGGGTCGGGATCGAACCGGCGTAAACGGCTTTGCAGGCCGCTGCATAACCACTTTGCTACCCCGCCGTAAAAGGCGAACAAACCTAAATAAAAAGGGAAAACCCACGATTTAGCGTAAGTTTCCCCCGAGATTCTTGGAGCGGGAAACGAGATTCGAACTCGCGACCTCAACCTTGGCAAGGTTGCGCTCTACCAGCTGAGCTATTCCCGCGTGAAAGGCTGCGCATTATGGGGAATGCAGCTTTTTGTGTCAACTGCCAAGGCCCGCCAAATTATTGAGAACCACGTCAACGTCTCAGGTTCGACTTACAATTTCGGAGTAAGTTATATAAGGCTTACATCCTAAGTGGCTGCATGCAAACAGCGCGATGACAAAAGATTTACTACAGTGTTTGAATGAGAGGTTTTATCCTCGCAATCAGCGTGCGCCTAACAGCATTTATAACCCCGAGGAGTTTTGATTGGGAATACTTACCAATATTGTCGCCGCAGAAGAAGATGAATTCGCTGCCATTGGCGAATCCTTGCACCCACTGGAGGAGTGGAGCGGCATTGAGCGTCGCGGCATTGATACGCCCAAAATTGCGACCCTACATTGCCTGTTGACCGGAGATGAGCTAGAGCAGGCGTTTTACCTGTACGAGCCGGTCTATGTGGGGATCGAAGGCGCGATGGTGCTGCGTCTGGCCGATGAAGTGGTCGAAAAACTGGCGATGCTCGAAGAGGATGCCCTCAGTCGGGTGGCGGAAGAATTGTCGGCCACCGAGGAGTACGAACTTGAGCAGTGGGATGCGGGCGAAGTCGAAGATATGGTGATGGAATTGGCTGAGTTGGCACAGCTTGCGCAATCCCAAGATCAGGCCTTATTTGTGTGGATGCATCCTTTGCTGACCTGAATCCAAAGGCGAGCGGACTCAAGTTTTATCGCGCCTGCTAAGCCGCCTAATGCAGCTAATCATTCCCTACTTGTTTCCGCCTGCGCGCCTGCTTGAAGCCGCCGCGCAGGATTTACGCTTGCCTGCGTTCGAAACACTGTTGGCGCGGGGCACGCTTGCCGCTCGCGCAGCGCAAGGTGTAGAAGCATTGGTGTGCAACGAACTTGGCATCCCCCAACAGCAGGATTTTCCCGTCGCACCGATCACTTTGCTAGCAGATGGCGGCATCCCCAGAAAAGATTACTGGCTGCGCGCCGATCCGGTGCATCTGCGAGTGATGCGCGACCGCATCGTGCTGGCAGACAGCGGGGCGCTCAATTTGACTCAACTTGAAGCCGACGCATTGGCGATGAGCATCAGCACCCATTTCGGCGCGGCCTTCAGCCCACGGCTATTTCACCCGGCGCGTTGGTATCTGCGATTCGATTCTGCGCCGCGACTGCGCACCACACCCATCTCGATTGCAGTGGGCTGCGATATCGATCCGCTGTTGCCGCAGGGCGAGGACGCGATGCTGTTTCGAACCCGGCTGAACGAATTGCAGATGTTGCTGTTTGAACATCCGGTGAATCAGGCGCGGGAAGCGCGCGGTGAATTGCCGGTGAATTCGCTTTGGCTGTGGGGCGGGGGTTGTCTTCCCGCAGTCCCGACCCCGACTATCCTGACAACTGCGGCGGCGTTGTACAGCAACGATGCCGACGTCGGGGCGCTGGGGCGCTTTTGTGGAGTAGAGCCAGCGGCCATGCCGGGTCTTTTTTCCGCCGGGCTGGTTGGGGAGAACAAGTTGATCGTGCTGGATCAACTGAGAGGAGCGGGCCAATACGGTGATGCGTTCGGCTGGCGCGAAGCGATCAGCGCACTCGAGCGGGACTGGTTTGAGCCCCTGGTACAGCACTTGCGCTGGCATCCCTCTACAGCGCGGGTACTCGATCCAATCAATGGCAAGTCGCTTGGCTTAAATAGGTTGGATTGTTGGAAAATATGGCATCAGCCACGTGCATTGATTAAGTGACGCCATGAATATTCAGCGCATCAATATCACCATTGAGCAGCTTCGCCAAATACCGGATCACGAACGCGCCTTGATTGTTGTTTTGGCTCACGCCTTAAACGAAGTAAATATCTTAAATAAGCTGATTTTTTTATGTACCAACTTTGACATCGAGCCGCGTTGGAAAGCGCATGCTCACGCCTCTCAAGCCTTTGTCCTTGCACGCTTACTCATTGGCAAACTCAATGAGGCGTGGAACACCATACAGAAGGGATACTTTGGGTCCAAGCTTTCTAAGGACTATGCAAATTATCTAGAGCCATCCGCAACCCAAGCATTGAACGATCTCAAGACCTACTTCGGTAGAAAAAACCTGTTGTACGAGGTGCGAAATAATTTTTCTTTCCATTACTCACTAGAGCATGCGGCAACCAGCATACCCGATGACACGCCTACGGATGATCTCACTATTTTTTTGCATGAAATCCAAGGCAATTCCCTGTATTACTTTGCAGAATACCTAATGAGCAAGGCACTCATAGACGCGATTTCACCAAATGACCCTGAGGCCGCTTTGAATACTCTCTTGTCTGAAATGTCTACCGTAGTCGATTGCCTCAATAAGTTTGTTCAGGGCTTGCTTTTCGTAGTATTGGACAATCACATAGGAGAAGATGTGCTTCGACAATCTGTAAAGCAGATTGACCTTGGCATAGTTGCCCGCTCGATTGACGTCAGAATTCCATATTTTTTTGAAATCGTACGGGCTTCCGTTGTGCCTATTCACCTGCCATAGAAAATGATAATGCTGCCTGCCAACAGACCAGTCTATCTAAATATTTTTCGCCTGCATCTGCCGATTACCGGCTGGGTGTCTATCCTGCATCGCCTATCAGGCGCGCTGCTGTTCGTGCTACTACCATTGATGGTGTGGGGATTTGCACTCACGCTTTCGGGCGAGGCCGGATATGCGCGCGCGGTCGCGTGGTTATCGACGCTGGCAGCAAAGTTGCTGGCGCTCGTGTTGGTGTGGGCGTTTGCACATCATTTGCTGGCAGGGTTGCGTCATCTGGCGATGGATAGTCATTGGGGCGTGTCGCTCAAAAGCGCGCGGCTGAGTAGTCTGGTGGTATTGCTCGCGACGGGTGGTGTGGTGGTGCTGGTGGCGTGGGGATTGTTTCGGTGAAGTCGACATCAGGTGCGCACACCGGAACGGGGACATGGTTGCTGCAACGCGCCACCGCAGTCGTGATGGCGTTGGGTGTGCCGTTGTTGGCGTGGCAAATAATCGCTGCGGCACCGCTGGATTACGCGACCTGGCGCGCACTATTCGCGCCGCTGTGGATGCGGCTACTCATGCTTATATTCATGGTTGCGTTGGCGCTGCACGCCTGGGTCGGCATGCGCGATATCTTGATGGATTATGCGCGTCACACTGGCGTCCGGCTTGCGCTGACGCTCGCCGTGATCGTTACGCTGGCAACGTGCGTGCTGTGGATGGCGACAATATTGTGGGGGACGCAATGAATACCCGCGGATTCGACGCGCTGATCATCGGTGGCGGCGGGGCGGGCTTGCGCGCGGCGCTGCAGCTGGCGCGCTCGGATTTCACCGTGGCGGTGGTGTCCAAGGTCTTCCCGACGCGTTCGCACACCGTCTCGGCGCAGGGCGGGATTACCGCGGCGCTGGCGAATGTCGACGACGACCGCTGGGAATGGCATATGTACGACACCGTGAAAGGCGGCGACTGGCTCGGCGATCAGGACGCGATCGAGTTCATGTGCCGCGAAGCCGCGTCGGCGGTGTATGAGTTGGAACACATGGGCCTGCCGTTTTCACGGCTCGACAATGGCAAGATTTATCAGCGGCCTTTCGGCGGGCAGTCCAAGCATTTCGGCGGCGAGCAGGCCACGCGCACCTGCGCGGCGGCCGACCGCACCGGGCACGCGATGTTGCACACGCTGTATCAGCAAAACCTGCAGCGACGCACGCAGTTTTTTGACGAATATTTCGCGCTAGATTTGCTGCGCGACGACGCGGGATATGTGCTGGGTGTGACCGCGATGAACATCGAAACCGGCGAGCCGGTATTGATCGAGGCGCGCGCGACCTTGCTCGCTACCGGCGGCGCAGGCCGGGTGTTTTGGAACACCAGCAACGCGATGATCAACACCGGCGATGGCCTGGGCATGGTGCTGCGCGCGGGGCTGCCGCTGCAGGACATGGAGTTCTGGCAGTTTCACCCGACCGGCATCGCGGGCGTAGGCAGCCTAATCACCGAAGGCGTGCGCGGGGAGGGCGGCTATCTGCTGAACAAAAACGGCGAGCGCTTTATGGAACACTACGCGACGCACGTCAAAGACCTGGCAGGGCGAGATGTGGTGAGCCGCGCGATTGCGACCGAAATTCATGCGGGGCGCGGTTGCGGCCGCGGTAAAAATGAAGGTAGCGGCGACCACGTGCTGCTCAAGCTCGATCATCTGGGCGAAGCGCTGATCGCCGAGCGCCTGCCCGGGATTCGTGAGCTGTCGATTCGCTTTGCCGGGGTCGATCCGGTGAAAGACCCCATCCCGGTCGCACCGACCGCGCATTACATGATGGGTGGCATTCCCACCAACCTGCACGGTCAGGTTGTCGCGCCCGTGCGTTTCGGCCCGGAAGAACCCGTGCCGGGCCTGTATGCAGTAGGCGAATGCGCGTGCGTGTCTGTGCACGGCGCGAATCGCCTCGGCGGCAATTCGTTGCTCGATCTGATTGTATTCGGTCGTGCGGCAGGCAAACATATGCTGGAGTATTTGCGCGACAACCCTTATCCACGACCCTTGCCCGAGCATGCGTCTGAACAGAGCCTCACTCGCCTGGCCCGCTGGGATCAGCCCGGCACCGAGCGTGTGGCCGCGATGACCGACGATCTGCGGCGGCTAATGCAAATGCACTGTGGCGTATACCGCAATCAAACCGTGTTGCAAGCGGGATTAGATAAATTAGTCGCGTTGGAGGCCCGCCTGCAACGCGTGGGTTTGATGGACACCAGCCGCGTTTTCAACACCGCGCGGATCGAAGGGCTGGAACTCGAGAACCTGATGGGCGTGGCACGCGCGACGCTGGTGTCCGCATTGAACCGCACCGAGAGCCGCGGCGCCCACAGTCGCGACGATTATCCTGGGCGTGACGACGCGCACTGGCTTAAGCACACGCTGTATAGCCGCGAAGCCAATCAGCTCGATACCAAACCGGTCCGTTTAAAGCCACTGTCGGTGGAATCGATCAAGCCTAAAGTGCGCACGTATTAACCCTTGCCTCGGCTTACCCGACGCCGCAGCACTCGTGCCGGTCGGCCACCAAACCGACGACGATATTCGGGACCAGATGGGATTTGTGAAAAAGACCTGCGCGATAAGCTTCAATCGCGGCAATCGTGGAGGTTGGCCGTTATAACTCGTTATGAGTGCGCTTGTAGCCTTCTGGTAGAATCGCCGCGCCATTGTATTGGCACCTATGTATTGGTACCTCTAACTTCAGGGAGAAAATTTTGAATAAAATAATGCTGGTTCTGTTCAGCGTCACGCTGCTGTCTTTAGGCAGTGGATGCGCCGTCAATCGTGCGACCGCTACGGCCGATAACGCATCCGCCTTGCACGCTGTTAAAACGCTCTATGTCAGCAAGCTGGAGGCTGACGGCAGAGGCATTAACGTACTGATTGCAGATAAATTCCGTACACGTGGTTATACGGTAGCAACCGGGACCGACAAACCCAATGGCGTTGATGCGATCGTCACTTACAACGACAAATGGATGTGGGATATCACCATGTATATGTTGGAGCTCACTATTACCGTTCGCGATCCGAAAACGGATTTCCCCATCGCGAGTGGCAACTCTTTTCACACGTCTTTGTCGCGAAAATCACCCAGCGAAATGGTGGATGAAGTTGTCGAAAACATTCTTAAACAGGGAAAATAAAATGTTAAAACTAATACAGCACGCTTTACTGCTGACCAGCACGCTGGCCATTCTTCAGCTTGCAGGGTGTGCGGCTCCAGCCAATCGCGACAACATGTTGGCGCAGAATATTACCTTCAGCAAAACGCATCCTTATAGTGTTGCGGTAGAAACCAAAGGCGGTACTGAAACAGGGGCTATGGACAGTTCGAGTATCTCCAATGCCGACCTGAAAGCTGCGCTGGAAAATTCGATTGTCCAATCCAAGCTTTTCAAGAATATCGTGCAGGGCAAAACCGGAGATTACGAATTAACGGTCAGCGTGACGCAACTGTCGAAACCCATGTTTGGCTTCGACATGAAAGTTGAATTGGAAACCGCGTGGACCCTGGTCAAAACTTCAGACAAAAGTATTGCCATGCAAAAAGTCGTGAAAAATGTCTTTGTTGCCACTACCAGCGATGCTTTCGCCGGTGTGACGCGCTTGCGTCTTGCGGTAGAAGGCGCCGCCAGAGAAAATATTGCTCAGGGTTTAAAAGCGATCTCAGAATTGAATCTTTAGAACTGATTACGCGCTTATGCGCTGCAAAGCCTGGATCGTGTCATGCAAGGCCACACTTTGACCCTGAATCACACGGGCCAGGCTCGAAATGAGGAAATGAACATCACCGTTTGCAACGGCCGCAACCTCCAGAACGAGTCACGCAAAATGCCACTACCTTGCGGTACGTCTACAGTCCGCCCATTGGCTGTCAACGCAGGCTCCGCTTAGCACAGCCAAGCTTCAATTGGGACAGCTAAATCACACAGTCAACGTAATAACAGGGCTTGCCGTCGATGATTTCATCCACCAGACCGTGCACATCGGTTTTAAATCCCGGGAAGCTTTCGTTGAATTTTCGGATGAATTGCAAGAACTGGACGATGGTCGCGTTGAAGCGCTCACCGGGGATCAACAGCGGAATACCAGGCGGGTAGGGCGTCACCAACATTGCGGTGATGCGGCCTTCCAGGTGGTCGATTTCCACGCGTTCGGTTTCGCGATGCGCCATTTTCGCAAATGCGTCGGCGGGCTTCATAGCGGGGGCCATTTCTGATAGATACATTTCGGTCGTTAAACGTGCCACGTTGCTGGCTTTGTAAATCGTGTGG
>JANLZE010000037.1:0-9746 GCA_031366105.1 Thiobacillaceae bacterium
ATAGCGTGGATGCTTGACGACAAATTCGGGCAGCACGCGCCACAAGGGCTGGTTCTGGTCGTAGTCGGATTTGAACTGCTGCAGCGCAGTCACCAGCGTATTCCAGCGGCCTTTAGTGATGCCGATGGTGAACATGATGAAAAACGAATACAGCCCGGTTTTTTCGACAATCACGCCGTGCTCGGCCAGGTATTTGGTCACGAAAGCCTGGGGGTCGGGTCTTGCAAGGCCACATTTGGAACCATAAATCAAACGGGCCAAGCTCAATAGAAAAAATGAACATCTCCGTTTCCAACGGCAACAGCTAGATTGAAACCCGCAACGCCGCCACCTTGCCGTACGTCGACAGTCCGCCCAACTGGCTGAAGACATGATGTGCGGGATGGCATATCGCTGTCGGCATATCCTTATCACGTTCTACGCAACCCATCGAATCGCTTTCCATCTTGCGCACCGGGCGGGTGCCCGAAATTGTGTCCGTGCACTGTTAGCACGCATATCGATTCCAGGCGGCACGAGCCTTAATAAAAAACCTTGTAAAAACATTGCCCTAAAATAATTCACAACGTGGTACACGGCTTGCATTTAGGATGCAAAGTGCCAGCGAGCACCTACCGGCCTAAGCAGAGTGCAACCATGCATGAAACTACAGCCCCATCGGCCAAGACAGCTATTTTCGACGAAATGCACACCCCCGAAGGCGGGGTACGCACGCACTATCAGGAGATCGCCTCCCAGTTATTTTCATTACCGCTGGAGGCGCTGTCGCAAAAACAGCGCGAGGCCGAAATGCTGTTTCGGCGCATGGGGATTACCTTTGCGGTCTATGGCGAAGGTTCGGGTGCAGAACGCCTTATTCCGTTTGATGTGATTCCGCGCGTGTTTGGCGCGAGCGAATGGGCGCTGTTGGAGCGGGGCCTGAAGCAGCGCGTGCAAGCGCTCAATGCCTTCCTGCACGACATTTATCACGATCAAGAGATTATCAAAGCCGGTCTGATCCCGGCTGAGCAAGTGCTGGGCAACAGTTTGTACCGGCCCGAAATGAGCGGCATCGACTTACCCAATCAAGTGTATGCGCACATCGCCGGGATCGATCTGGTGCGCGTCGCCGAAAACGATTTTTACGTGCTGGAAGACAACCTGCGCACGCCGTCCGGCGTGTCGTACATGCTCGAAAACCGCAATACCATGATGCGGCTGTTTCCGGACCTGTTTGCGCGGCATGATGTGGCACCGGTAGAGCACTACCCGCAAATGCTGCGCGACACGCTGCGCGACGCGGCACCGCCAAATATTGAAGAGCCGACGATTGTGGTTATGACGCCCGGCGCGTACAACAGCGCTTTTTTCGAACACGCCTTTCTCGCGAGCCAAATGGGCGTGGAACTGGTCGAGGGCAAGGATCTGTTTGTGCACAATCACAAGGTGTACATGCATACCACCGAGGGCCCGCAGCAGGTGCATGTAATTTATCGGCGAGTGGATGACGATTATCTGGATCCGCTCGCGTTTCGGCCCGACTCGTCGCTCGGCGTGCCGGGCCTGATGAGTGCCTATCGCAGTGGCGGCGTGGCGCTGGCCAATGGCGTGGGTGCGGGGGTGGCGGACGATAAATCCACTTATCTGTATGTGCCCGCGATGATCGAGTTTTATCTGGGTGAAAAGCCGGTCTTGTCCAACGTGCCGACCTGGTGTCTGGGTAAAGCAGACGACCTGAAATACGTGCTGGAACACCTGCCTGAGCTAGTGGTGAAAGAAGTGCAGGGCTCGGGCGGTTACGGCATGTTGATCGGCCCTGCCAGCACGCGCGAAGAACTGGCGGCGTACCGCGAACGCATTCTTGCCGCACCCGCCAGCTTTATTGCGCAACCCACGCTAGCGCTGTCCAGCTGCCCTACGCTTGTCGAGGCGGGCATTGCGCCGCGCCATGTAGATCTGCGGCCCTTTGTGTTGTCCGGCCAAGAAGTCCGCCTGGCCCCGGGCGGGCTCACCCGCGTCGCGCTGACTGAAGGCTCGCTGGTCGTGAACTCATCACAAGGTGGCGGCACTAAAGACACCTGGGTATTGGAGGCGTAAACATGTTGTCACGCACAGCAGATCACTTGTTTTGGATGGCGCGCTATATCGAGCGGGCTGAAAATACCGCGCGTGTGCTGGATGTCACGCACAGCACTTCGCTGCTGCCGGATGACTCCGAAGGCGCCGAGGCGCACCTGTGGTATGCGCCGCTGAACATTACCGGCTGCGCGGACGAATACACCGCCAAATATGGCGCTGCAGAAGCCACCGCGGTCACCCGCTTTATCGCGCTGGACCCAGACAACCCGGCCAGTATCTTCACGAGCCTCACGCTCGCGCGCGAAAATGCGCGCGCGGTGCGCGGTGCAATCACCAGTGAAATGTGGGAGAGCATCAATGCCACCTGGCTGGAACTCAACCGCCTGTCGCCCACTTTGAGCGGAAACCGGCTGTATCCGTTTTTTGACTGGGTGAAGGAGCGCTCGCACTTGTTTCGCGGCGTGACGCTGGGCACGATTTTGAAGGACGACGCACTCAACTTCATTCGCCTCGGCACCTTTCTGGAACGCGCCGACAATACCGCGCGCATTCTCGACGTGAAATACCACATCCTGTTGCCAAGCGTGAAGGATGTCGGCGGCGCGGCGGATTATTACCAGTGGGGTGCGCTGCTGCGCTCGGTAAGCGCGTTCGAGGCCTACCGCAAAATTTATCGTGACGTAATTTCGCCGTTGCGCGTGGCCGAGTTGCTGGTGCTGCGCGCCGACATGCCGCGCTCGTTGCATGCGTGCTTGAACGAAGTCGATTCCACGCTCGAAATCATTAATGGCTCCACCGGCAAGGAGGCGCGTCGGCTGGCCGGTGAAATGCACGCCGCGCTGCACTTCACCCGCATCGAAGATATTTTCGCCGAGGGGCTGCATGAATACCTAACGGATTTTTTGCTGCGTACCGCAACCCTCAGCAAGGAAATTCGCGGTGCCTATCTAGCGCGGCGCGATGCGTTCGTTTCCCCGGCACCGGTGCGCCAAGTCGTTCAGGTACAAGCCCAAGTACAATAAAAGATGCTAAACAATGACAGTGGAATCCTCATGACTTATTGCGTCGCGCTCAAGCTCAACGCCGGGTTGGTGTTTGCCTCCGATTCCCGTACCAATGCAGGCGTTGATCAAATCGCCTGTTTCAAAAAAATGCGCACGTTTGTTAACGACGGCGATCGTGCGATTGTGATTCTGAGTTCGGGTAATTTATCCATCACCCAAAGCGCGACGAATTTGTTGGACCAGCGCGGACGAGACAGCGAATTACCCAATATCTGGAACGCCGAATCAATGTTTGACGTGGCCAAGCTGGTAGGCGATTGCCTGCGCGAGGTGCGCGACCGCGATGGTCCCTTTTTGCTTGAAGCCAATCTCAGGGTCGGGGCCAATTTCATTATTGGCGGCCAGGTAAAAGGCGAGCCGCCACGTCTCTTCATGATGTACGACGAAGGCAATTTTATCGAAGCCACCGAAGAAACACCTTACTTCCAGATCGGCGAAACCAAGTACGGTAAACCCATTATCGACCGTGTGATTCATGCTGAAACGCCGTTGATGGACGCGATCAAGTGCGTGCTGGTGTCGTTTGATTCGACCATGCGCAGCAATATTTCGGTGGGCTTGCCGATTGACCTCGCGTGCTACGGCCGCGACAGTTTGCATCTGGATCGTGTGCATCACATTACCGACAGCGATATCTATTTTTCGCAGATCAGTCGGCGCTGGAGCGAAGGGCTGCGCGGCGTATTCGCATCACTGCCTGATCCTGACTGGGAAACCACACAAGACAACCTCGACCTGCAGCCGAGCTTTCCGCCCTGATATGGCTATACGCGTTGCGCTGCATCACCACAGCCATTACCGTTTTGATCGTCCGGTCATGGTCTATCCGCATGAAATCCGGCTCAAACCCGCGGCGCACAACCGCACGCCCATCTCGGCGTATTCGCTAAAAGTACTGCCCGCGCAACACTTCATCCACTGGCAACAGGACGCGTACGGCAATTTTGTCGCTCGCCTCACCTTCCCCGAGCCGACGCGCGAACTTGTAGTCACGGTGGACCTGATCGCGGACATGACCGTGATCAACCCGTTCGATTTTTTTGTCGAGCCGTGGGCCGAGCATTATCCTTTTCACTATCCCGCCGAGCTGAAGACCGAGCTCGCGCCGTTTTTGCACACCGACGTGGCGGGGCCCGCGCTGGCCAAATGGCTTGCCGATTTTCAGATGGCCTTAGCCGCCAACATGGGCATCGCCAATTTTCTGGTGCACATCAACCAGCGCATCCAGCATAGCGTGGCTTACCTCATCCGCATGGAGCCGGGCGTGCAGAGCTGCGAGCAAACCTTGAGTCTAGGCTCGGGTTCGTGTCGCGACAGCGCGTGGTTGCTGGTGCAGGTGCTGCGCCATCTGGGGATAGCCGCACGCTTTGTGTCGGGCTATCTGATCCAGCTTGCCGCCGACGAAAAACCGCTCGAAGGCCCAGCCGGTCCTGCCGCCGATTTCACCGACCTGCACGCGTGGTGCGAAGCGTATATCCCCGGCGCAGGCTGGGTGGGGCTTGATGCGACCTCGGGTCTGCTCGCCGGAGAAGGCCACATTCCACTCGCCGCCACCGCGCAACCGGCTTCTGCCGCGCCGATCAACGGCCTCACCGGCATTTGCGAATCGCGCCTCGACGTGACGATGACCGTCACCCGCATCCACGAAGACCCGCGTGTTACCAAGCCCTACACCGATGCGCAGTGGCAGGCGGCCAATGCGCTCGGGTTGCAGATCGACGCCGAGTTGCAACACGGCGATGTGCGCCTGACGCAGGGCGGCGAACCGACCTTTGTGTCGATCGACAACATGGACGGCGCGGAATGGAATATCGCCGCGCTGGGAGACGAAAAACTGATCCTGGCGAATGCGTTAATCCGACGTCTGCAAACGCGCTTTACGCGTGGCGGCGTGCTGCATTTTGGTCAGGGAAAATGGTATCCCGGCGAGCCGCTGCCGCGCTGGGCGCTAACCGCTTACTGGCGCGCAGACGGCGCTCCACTGTGGCACAACCCAGCGCTGCTCGCGGAAGCCAGCGCAGCCATTAGTGTAGACACGCTCAAGCGCTTTGCGACCCAGCTTGCGCAGCAGTTGGGCTTAAATCCCGGCTACCTGATCGCTGCGTATGAAGACCCGTGGCAGGCGCTGGATTTAGAGAGTCGCCTGCCCGCCAACCTCGACCCGCACGCCACTGATCTGAGCAAGCCCGACGCACGTCACCGCCTTGCCAAACAACTGCGTCACGGCTTGGCGGAGGTGGTGGGCTATGTGCTGCCGCTCAAAGCGGGCCCCGCCCCAGCATCCCGTTCCCCAACAGCCCAGCCGTGGCGTTCCAGCCGCTGGCCGTTGCGTCAGGATCGCTTGTATTTGATCCCCGGTGATTCCGCGCTCGGTTACCGGCTGCCGTTAGACAGCTTGCCGTGGGTAGCACCCGAAGATTTTGAGCTTGATCTACCGCCCGATCCGTTTGCAGAGCGTGCGCCGTTGCCCGATTATCCGCTCGCCGCGCTGCCCGATGCGGAAGAGAGCATCGACGAAGCGCCGAGTGCACGTGAAGTCATCCACACCGCGCTGGCCCTGCAAGTACGCGACGGCATTTTGTACGTGGGCCTGCCGCCCATCACCACGCTGGAAGCGTGGCTCGCGCTCATGGCCGCGCTGGAGCACACCGCCTCCAGGTTCAACCAACCGATCCGGCTCGAAGGCTACGCGCCGCCGCGTGACCCGCGTCTGCTGTCGCTGTCGGTCACACCCGACCCTGGCGTAATCGAGGTCAATATCCACCCCGCAGCCGACTGGGCCACCTTGGTAGCGCGCACCGAAACCCTGTACGAGGACGCCCGCCAGACTCGCCTCGGTAGCGAAAAGTTTATGCTCGATGGGCGCCACACCGGCACCGGCGGCGGCAACCACGTCACGCTGGGCGGCGCGACTGCGGCGGACAGCCCGTTCTTGCGTCGTCCGGACTTGCTGAAAAGTCTGATTGCGTACTGGCAGCAACATCCCGCGATGTCGTATTTATTCTCCGGCCAGTTCATCGGCCCCACCAGCCAAGCGCCGCGTGTGGACGAAGCGCGCGATGACAATCTGTACGAACTCGAAATCGCGTTTCAGCAGATGGATGCCAAGCTCAGCCCCGGCAAAGAAAGTGCCCAACCTTGGCTAGTGGACCGGCTGTTGCGCAATCTATTGATCGATCTCACTGGCAACACGCACCGCGCCGAGTTCTGCATCGACAAACTTTACGCGCCGGATTCCGCGACCGGGCGGTTGGGATTGGTGGAGTTGCGCGCGTTCGAGATGCCACCGCATTACCGCATGAGCCTGGTGCAATCGCTGTTGCTGCGCGCGCTGGTCGCCCGCTTCTGGAAATCGCCCTATCAAGGCAAGCTGGTGTACTGGGATACCGCGCTGCACGACCGCTTCATGCTGCCGCATTTCATCGAGCAGGACATGCGCGACATCAGTCGCGATTTGCGCGCGGCGGGCTATGCGTTCGACGATGCGTGGTTCGCGCCCTTCATCGAGTTTCGCTTTCCGCGCTATGGCAGCGTGGCGTATCAGGGCATACATCTGGAGCTGCGCCAGGCGATTGAGCCGTGGCATGTGCTGGGTGAAGAAGTGGCGGCAGGCGGCATGGCGCGTTATGTCGATTCGTCGGTGGAGCGCATGCAGATCAAGGTGAGCGGCATGATCGACAGCCGCCATCAAGTGGCGTGCAATGGCCGTCCGCTGCCCTTGCACCCGACCGGCGTGCCGGGTGAGTTCGTCGCTGCGGTGCGCTTCAAGGCGTGGGCGCCACCGTCGGCGTTGCACCCCGCGATTGGCGTGCATGCGCCGCTGGTATTCGACGTGGTGGACAGCTGGAATGACCGCGCCATTGGTGGTTGCACCTATCACGTGAGCCACCCAGGCGGGCGCAACTACGATACGTTTCCGGTCAACGCCAACGAGGCCGAGGCGCGCCGCCGCGCACGTTTCTGGGATCACGGCCACAGCGCGGGCGCGATGGTCGTCGAACCCGAAGCGCTGAATCCGCGCTTTCCGATGACGCTGGATTTACGCTGGCAACCCGGCGCCGCGTCAAAAAAATAAGCGCAGAACCCACATGCTCAATTCAACCCAGTACCCGCGTTTAGGCGACAAGCAAAACTCCGCATTTTTTGAGGAATATTTGCCACGTCTGTTGGCAGCGCGCGACCGCGCGGGCCTCACCGAAATGATCGGCGGCATCGAGGCGTTGATGATGACGGTGGAGCCCGGCAATGCGCTCGAATACATCGCCGAACTCGCGTTGATGACGCCGTATCATTATCTGGTCACGCTCGACAGCGCGAAGCATCTCACGCACGTATTACGCATTGATATGAACGCGCCCGACATTCTGCTGCGCGAAGCAAAAGACCCCGGCTACAGCGATATTTTTCGCCATCTGAACGACTTGTACCCGGTGGGTGCACAACGCCCGCATAGCCGCTATCTGGGCGAGATTCTGCGCGTGACAAACCGCCACGAAGTGGTCGCGCAGCAACAAGCGCGCGAGTTTCGTTTCTTCCCCATCGGTCAGCTTGCCGAACTGGATTTGCCGCTCAATATGAGCCTGTCCAAGCCCTCGCCGTATACCCAGAATATGGTGGGCTATATGGAGCGCGCGGCGGACGGCATCCGCGTCTATCAACACGGTAAAAGCCTCATCCTCGGCAGCGCGCAGGCGGCGTATGAACGCGGCAAGGAGATGCAGGAACGCATTGGCATCAAGGACCTCATTCTGCCGATCGACCATCTCGCCACCCGCGTGTACAGTCAGAACCGTGAAGCCGCGTTGCTCGAATATCTGGCGCTGTCGAGCTACTACTACTGGGGCAGCTACGACATCGCCGATCAAAACTCGTCCACCAACGTCACCAAAAACGTGCGTGGCGTGCCCGAGTCCGCGAGCCCCGCCAAGGTGTTCACCGCTAACAACTATCCGTATTGCGTCAACCATCTGGACCAGTTGCCCAGCCCCACCGAAACCTTCGTGCGCAACTACGGCCCACGCCTGCACCACATGGCGCTGGCGGTAAAAGATGGCCAGCAGGACGGCCGCGAATATATCGACTTTGTGGTGGACGCGATCAGCGCGCAGGGCAAAGGGTTCTTACTCGACACGGTCGGTTCGCGCGAAGAAGGACTGAAGCAAATATTTTCATCAGCGTCAGATTTCTCGTCGCTGATTATCGAATACGTGCAGCGCTTTGGGGATTTTCAAGGCTTTTTCACGCGCAAAAATGTGGCGTCATTGACGTTTGCGGCGGGCTTGGAAGAGGGCGTGCAGGAGAGGGTTTGATCCTGTCGTCCATGGGCAATGAAAACGAGGTCATCATGGTTAGATTAAAGTTCAGCATTGAACTGAATTATGAAATTTTCAACAGCGATAGCGATTTCATTTTTAACGTTCATGCCGCGCAAACGGCGCAACAATCGGTCGTGACTGAGCAGCTTTCTATTAGCCAGCCGATTTCGCCGGTGCTCTACACCGATGCCAACTGCAACACGCGCTACCTGCGCTTGCGGGCCGCTCCCGGCCCGTTGCGCCTGCTCTACGACGCCACCGTGGATATTTCGCATTATTCCGAGGTACCTGACAATCTGTTGGAAGTGCCGATTTCGCAACTGCCCGCCGAGGTGCTGCCGTATATTTATCCCAGTCGCTATTGCCAATCAGACCGATTAGGTAAATTGGCTACCTGGGAATTTGCGCATTTTCAGCCCGGCTACGCGCGCGTAGTGGCGATACAAGACTGGGTGCGCAAACGGACTTCATTTTTGCCGGGAAGCACGAATAGCAACACTTCGGCCACCGATACGCTGATCGATCACGTCGGCGTGTGCCGAGACTTCGCGCATTTGATGATCGCACTGTGCCGGGCGATGAATATTCCGGCCCGCTTTGTCACGGGCATCGATTATGGTGCGGACCCGAAACTCGGGCCGACCGACTTTCATGCCTATGTGGAAGTTTTTTTAAGCCAGCGTTGGTATATTTTCGATGCGAGTGGCATCTCACCGCCGATGGGCCTGGTCCGATTCGGCACCGGGCGCGACGCAACCGATACCGCATTCGCCACCGTTTTTGGCGCAGTAAAAACCTTTGTGCCCATCGTCGATATTGAAGCGATTGATGACCCGGCCAGCGGCTTTATGCTGCCCCGGCATTGCATTGAGGTGTTGTCTACCTATGCTCACGCATGAGGCGTAGCTTGGGTTAGGGCTTGGGAATGCGTGTTAGGGCTACTCATACCTGGGCCTAAATCACGCAATCAACGTAATAACACGGTTTGCCGTCCACAATTTCATCGACCAGACCGTGCACATCAGTCTCAAAGCCCGGAAAGCTTTCGTTGAATTTACGGATGAACTGCAAGAACAATACGATCGTGGCGTTGAAGCGCTCGCCGGGAATCAATAACGGAATACCGGGCGGGTAGGGCGTCACCAGCATCGCGGTGATGCGGCCTTCGAGGTGGTCGATTTCCACGCGTTCGGTTTCGCGATGCGCCATTTTCGCAAATGCGTCGGCGGGCTTCATAGCGGGGGCCATTTCTGATAGATACATTTCGGTCGTTAAACGTGCCACGTTGCTGGCTTTGTAAATCGTGTGG
>JANLZE010000042.1:0-2781 GCA_031366105.1 Thiobacillaceae bacterium
CGCCGCGTTTCACGTGCAGCCTTCAATTCAGTTTGGAGCAAGGTACTCAACAGGGTGGCGAGTAGCTCAATCAACCCCTGTTCTTTGACGATGTCCTCCGATTGAGGCGACGGGTCTATAGCACAAAGCGTGCCGAAAAGCTTGCCATCCGCATCAACTAACGGTACTCCTACATACGCTTTGATCGCAACTTGGCGCCCGATGGGCGCCGCTGCATATGCCGGAACGGAGTCTGAATTTGGCGCTATACGTGGTCCGTTGCCCTTGACCATCTCGGAGCAGAACGAGTCGGTCCAACGGAAAACAGTACCTGGCTTCACGCCATAGCCATGGTCTTCACTTTGAAGCACGATCCAATCTTCACCTTCGGTGCGGGCGATCATCCAAAGACCAAAGCCGAATCGTTGGTGTAGGAATGCCAATACTCGCTGCCCAGCAGCCTCAAAGTCCTTAAAAACCAGGTCATTCATCGCGACACCTCGTGGTTGCCCAACGTAAAAGTAACCAGCCTGCGCGGCTTTTCGCGCAGGTCTGGTTGACTGCCGGGTTGGGCCTCGGCGGCTGATTGAACCGAGATGCGCTCACCGCCCGCGGAGACGAAACAACCGCTACTAGTGCTACGGCAAGGTTATGAAGCCGCAGGCAGGCCATTAGTCCTTTTTCTCCTTATAGGTTTCTCGCACCTTCTCGTAGTCTGGTTGGGTGCCGTGAAGGATTTTGTATCGCTGCTCAGGAGAGAGGCCGAGCAACGGTTCGGAGAACACTCCAAAGCGGAGACCTAGGGAAGCACTGATTTATTCTCTCAGATCAGCGCACAGCCTGGCAAATCTGAGACACTACGGATGGATTTCAAACTGGAAGGAACAGCGGTGCAAACAAGCTTTTCTGAACTGGAATACGCCACAAAGAAGAAGTTAACCCGGCGAGATCGCTTCCTCGCTGAACTCGACGCCATCACACCCTGGCCTGCACTGGAACGCGCCGTCGCCCCTTTCTACCCAAGCAGCGGTCGTCCAGGCCGCCCGCCGGTTGGACTTACCCGGATGTTGCGGATGTATGTGGCGCAACAATGCTTCGGCTTCTCCGACGAAGGCATCGAAGACGCCATCTACGACAGCCAAGCCGTCCGCCGTTTCATCGGCGTTGACCTCGCCCGAGATGCCGCACCCGACGCCACCACCCTGCTGCATTTCCGTCACCTGCTCGAACGCCATCAGCTCACCGAATCCATCTTCAATACCATCAACGCCCACTTGGCCGAGAAAGGCTTACTGCTGCGCGAAGGCACCATTGTCGACGCCACCCTGATTGCTGCCCCGCCGTCAACCAAGAACCAAGCTGGCACGCGCGACCCGGACATGCACCAGAGCAAGAAAGGCAATCAATGGTACTTCGGCATGAAGGCGCATATTGGCGTCGATGCGCACTCGGGTCTGGTGCATACCGTCATTGGCACAGCGGGGCATGTCAGCGACATCAGCCAGGCACAAGCCCTGCTGCACGGTGATGAAACCGATGCGTTCGGGGATGCGGGGTATCAAGGCGTAGACAAGCGCGAAGAACATCTGGAGACCCCGGTCACCTGGCATGTTGCCATGCGTCCCGGTAAACGTCGTGCCCTGGACAAGTCGCCCGAGGCTGAACAGCAGGAATGGCTGGAACAGGCCAAGGCCAGCATCCGCGCCAAGGTCGAGCATCCGTTCCATGTGGTGAAGAACCTGTTCCACCATCGCAAGACCCGCTACCGGGGATTGGCTAAGAACACGGCACAACTGTTCTCGCTGTTTGGCCTGGCGAATCTGATGCTGGCGCGTCGGTGGTTACGCAACCCACACGGCCAAGTTGCGTCCTGAAAATGGAAATCAGCAGGAAATCCTGCCAATACACCCAGCGCAGTGGCAGAAATTAACCATTTATGGGTCCGCGTCCCAAATAATCCCCCCCGGATGTCTAAAATTGGGAATTGTTCAGTGTTTCCCTAGAGCCCCGCCGGCGATCGCAGACAGGAACGCAATGCCACAAAGGTAAGTGAGGCGCGAATCTTCATCTTTGGTCAGGTAGACAACCGAGCCGTGATTGTTGAGCGAGTAAGTCCGACCTGCCTCAGGCTGAGGGACCTTCGGCAAGCTTTGGGAATACGAATAGAACAGATAGAGCCACGCAACGACGAACGAGGCCGCAGCGAAAAGGAGGCCGTAGACCAGAAGTTTCTTAAGGCCGTTCATTGACGGACAAGGCTCATGGTGTTGAGGCCTAACGTTCTAGTTCAGGGGCGCGGCGCGGCTTTATCGCGCAGCGTCCGCTGCAACGCCGGGTTAGGCCGCGTGCTCATCACGAGAGTGCGACAGGCAAGTCCATGACGTAGCGCCATGCTCCATCTGCACCCCGCCTCGCCAGCTTAGATGAGTGACCTCCGATATCTACTGCGTTGCCTGATCCGTCGGTGCCCTTGAAGCTCCATTTGGCATGCAGCATTGCCAAGTCATCTTGTTGCACGCAGGACAGTTGAGTGGCTACAAGGTCTCCTTGCAAAGTAAGGAGCGCCTTCATCTGCTCTCGAATCTGCGCATGTCCTTTTAGCTGATGCCCAGGAGCCGGGCAAAGAACCGCATTCGTCTCGTATAGGCTAACCAAGCCTTCGAGATCACCAGTTCGGAAAAGCTCGTTGTAGTGCTCGTTGAGGTTCTTTGGATCGGTGACATTCATGTATAGCTCCTCTTGCGAATATGAAATGGTAAGACGGACCTCGCGCCCTAACGTAAAGTTGAGGGGCGCGCCGCT
>JANLZE010000051.1:0-1914 GCA_031366105.1 Thiobacillaceae bacterium
CATCAGGATCATTTCGCACGCATCGATGGCTGAATCGATACGCGGCAAGCCCTTGCTGATGCCTTCTTCCTGTACCGTGTGATTCAGTTCGGCCAGTTGCTGCACTTCGCTTTCGGTGTTCCAGGAAATGCCCTTGCCGCCGTTGCCGACTTTGCTCAGCAGCGGACCCACTGCGGTGAATTTCTTGTAGGTGTCGGCGTAATCGCGTGTCACCACCGTCATGTTGGGCATGGTCTTGCCAGGAATGGCGTCGCATTCGCCCTTCTTCCAGTCCTTCACACCCATCGCCTGTCCGAGTTCGCTCGGGGTGTCGTGCATCAGCGGGGTCAGCACCAGATCTTTCTGCGTGCCCAGATGCGTAGCGGCCAGTTCGCTGAACTTCTTCGCGATGGCCTTGTAGATTTCCCAGTCGGACTTGCTTTGCCATAACGGCTGAACCGCTTCGGACAGCGGGTGGATGAAGGGATGCATGTCCGACGTATTCAGATCGTCCTTCTCGTACCAGGTGGCGGTCGGCAGCACGATATCGGAATACAGACAGGTGGTAGACATGCGGAAATCCAGCGTTACCAGTAAATCCAATTTACCTTCCGCGCCCTTGTCATGCCACACCACTTCCTTGGGTTTGGCTTCGCCCAGCTCCCCCAGATCCGGGCCGAATACTGCGTTCTGCGTACCCAGCAGGTACTTCAGGAAGTACTCGTGGCCCTTGCCGCTGGAACCCAGAATGTTGGAGCGCCACACGAACATATTGCGCGGAAAATTCTTGGGATTGTCCGGGTCTTCGCAGGACATTTTCAGCGTGCCGTTCTTGAGTTGCTCCGTTGCGTATTTGACCGGATCAATGCCCGCAGCTTCTGCGGCCTTAACCACCTCGATCGGGTTGGTCTGCAACTGGGGGGCAGACGGCAACCAGCCCATGCGCTCGGACTTCACGTTGAAGTCAATCAGGCGGTAGTCCGCAGCGCTGGCATCGCCGGTGGGCGACAGAATTTCACTGGTATCGAGCTTCTCATGCCGCCATTGGCTGGTGTGCGCGTAAAAGAACGATGTGCCATTCATCTGCCGTGACGGACGGTGCCAGTCCAGCGCAAAGGCCAGCGGCGTCCAGCCGGTTTGCGGGCGCAACTTTTCCTGCCCCACGTAGTGCGCCCAGCCGCCGCCGGACTGGCCGACGCAACCGCACATCACCAGCATGTTGATGATGCCGCGGTAAATCATGTCCATGTGATACCAGTGATTCAGCCCGGCACCGACGATCACCATGGATTTGCCGTGGGTCTTGTCTGCGTTGTCGGCGAATTCACGCGCCACCGTGATGATGTCGGCGCGTTTCACGCCGGTGTGCTTTTCTCCCCAGGCCGGGGTGTACGGCGTCATGTCGTCGTAACTGGTCGCGACGTTGCTGCCGCCCAGTCCGCGATCCAGTCCGTAATTGGCGAACATCAAATCGTAAACGGTCACGACTTTTACCGGCGCGCCATGCACGCTGATGGTTTTGACCGGCACATTTCGCACCTGCACATCAGCGGCGTCGGTGCCACCAAAATACGGGAAGCCGACACCTATTACCTCATCTGTGTAATCTATCAGGCTGAGCCGGGGTTTGATCTCCTGGTCGGATCCGGCGTCGCGCATTTCCAAATTCCACATACCACTTTGTCCCCAACGGAATCCAATGGAGCCGTTAGGCGCAACCAAATAACCGGTATTCTCATCGATCACGATGGTCTTCCAATCCGGGTTATTTTCCTGTCCGAGATTGCCATCCAAATCAGACGCGCGCAGAAAGCGATCCGGCACCAGCGTGCCGTTGTGATCCTTCAGCATCACCAGCATCGGCATGTCGGTGAACTGGCGGCAGTAGCCGTCGAAGTAGTCGCTCTTTCGGTCAAGATGAAATTCTTTCAGGAT
>JANLZE010000055.1:0-1259 GCA_031366105.1 Thiobacillaceae bacterium
CGCCTATAAGCGTGTTTATAAGGCATTGGAAGACAATGGTTTCAAAGTGGTATACGAGGTTCATATACAGGAAAATCTAACAAAATTCGCGAAGAAAAAAGCTGTTAAAGATTTTAAACTTAACCAGCTGGAAGGTATTAAAAGCATGGTTTTCTGCAACGCTCCTTTGGCCATAAAAATCAGCAATGCCGACCCGGCGATGCTGGCGATGTGCCCGTTGCATCTAACATTCACGCAAAAGGCGGGGCGCGTTTCAGTGCTGTTTGTCCGGCCGGGCGTCATTGCCAAAGGCAGCAAAGCCGAAGCGCCTGCTAAAGAACTTGAAGAAAAAGTAATTAAAACCATAGAAAACGGTTTGAATGCTGAGCAATAAAGTGTATGCGTCGCACCTATGCTGCCAAATCAAGCACCATATGAATTCTGGAATCTAAGTTTTCTGATCAGTTTATTTTTTGGAGAATACGATGAAAAATCCCCAAGGCATCAACAAAAAAATGGGCGTGGCGCAGGAAAGCATGCTGAAGATGCATAAGCGAATGCACTAGATAACGGATGCGAAGAATCCGCAGCAGAGCGGTGAAAAACATAAAATTGGAACGCAAGGGGCAAAATAATGAACATACTTTTAAAGTTCGCGATTTGTCTCAGCGCGATAGTGGGAGGGACGGCGGCGCTGGCCGCACCCACGGCATACATCGCCCTGGGTTCCGGGGATCAGGTCGTGGCGGTGGACGCAGCTACGAACCGGATCATCAAGAGCTATCCTGGCATCGACAACCCGCATGGGCTGGTCGCGACGCCCGATGGCGAATATATTGTTGCGGGCAGCATGCTTGAGACCCCAGCGCCGGGTGCGCTCCAAGACGCGCCGAACAGCAAGCTGTTTCTGATTCACCCGGGCCATGGACACGTAATGCTGACGATCCCCGTATCCGGCTGGACCCATCACTTGGCTATCACCCCCGACGGACGCTACGTGATATCCACACATCCCACTCGCGGTGGCATCAGTATCGTGGATATGCAGACCAACCAGGTGATCAAAACTGTTGAAACCGGACCGGCGCCAAACTACACCGCAGTCACGCGTGACGGTAAGCACGCCTATGTTACCAACAGCGGCAATGGCACCATCAGCGAGGTCGACGTCCCAACCTGGCGAGTCACGCGCACACTCGAAGGCGGGCCGGCGCCGGAACACGTGGTGTTGTCGGCGGATGAGAACACCCTGTATACGCTCAACCCGCGTGCCGGCACGG
>JANLZE010000104.1:0-3102 GCA_031366105.1 Thiobacillaceae bacterium
CTCATTCTTCACGTTTTGGTGACCTACAGTCGTTGGGGCATCGCTTTGAAAGTAATGCGCAGTAACCAACGGGTTGCTCTGAGTGCGGGTCTGAATTATGAGCGCAACGTCATTATCGTCATGGCGATTTCCGGGCTCCTGGCCGGGATCGCAGGCATCGCTGAAACCTCCGTCATGCAGGGAAGGCTGCAAGCGGGCTTGGCCGGTGGCTACGGTTGGAGCGGATTCCTAGTGGCGTGGCTGTCGGGGCAAAGTTTTTTGAGGATTATCCCAATGTCCATTCTCGTTGGTGGCCTGCTGTCTTCTGCCGACGCTTTACAGTTGTTCGCGCAACTTCCTTCCTCCAGCGCCATTATCCTGCAAGGGATGTTGTTCGTAAGCGCATTGGTGGTCATGAACTGGGTGAAATTGAGGGGTTACCATGCTTGATACTTCCGCATTCAACATCAGCGATCTGACGGTTTCTTCCCTGCGCAGCTCAACGCCAATACTGCTCGCAATTCTGGGTGAAACGCTTACCCAGCGGGTGGGCATTATCAATCTCGGCGTGGAGGGACAAATGCTGGTCGGCGCTTTGGCCGGGTTCGCTGCAACCCTGAGTTTCGGTAATCCCTGGATCGGACTCCTGGTCGGCGCATTGGCAGGCGTGGTGATGTCGTCCTTGCACGCCGGGCTTTGTGTTGGTCTGAAAGCAAACCAAATCGCTAGTGGTATCGCCGTTCTGATCCTGGGCATGGGGCTGACCTCGTTTTATGGAATTCCCTATGTGGGCCAAAAAATACATGGATTCCATCACCTTTTATCGGCACATTGGCAGACCGTGCCGATACTTGGGACTTTCGTCTCCCAACTGACACCTACTGTGATCATCGGTCTGATCGCGACCCCCCTAGTGGGAATATGGCTGTACCGCACAAGAACCGGGCTGATTTGGCGATCCGTAGGTGAGTCCGTACAGGTTGCCCGCGCGACAGGAATCAACCCGGCATTTGTCCAGGTCCAGGGTGTTCTGATTGGAGGATTTTTCTCGGGTTTCGCTGGCGCGGCGATGTCCGTGGATTACACGCGCGACTGGGTTGAGAACATGACCGGAGGCCGAGGATTGGTCGCAGTCGGTCTGGTTATCGTAGCCCGCTGGAATCCCTTCCTGGCTTTGCCTGCAGCACTACTGTTCGGCGGGTCGGAAGCCTTCTATCTGCGGCTGCAGACGGCTGGTGTGGCCGTCTCTCCGTACTTGTTGGCCACCATACCCTATGTCGTGACGCTGCTTGTTTTACTGGTTAGCTATTATCTGGCAAACAAGGAAGGAGGGGCTCCTCAGGGACTCACTGCAATTTTTCGCTAGTGTAGTGTTGCATTCTTGAATGAACTTTAATGAATGCTTGTGTCTCCAATGCTCTACTACGAGGCAGAACTGGAGAATACGAGTGCGAGTTGCCCCCGAGATTATCCTGACGAGCGAGGAACGAGCCGAGTTGACGAAGCTCGTTCGTTCCAAGCGTACCAGCGTGAGGCTGGTCGAGCGTGCACGCATCGTGCTTCTGGCGGCGGGTGGGATGCAGAGCAAAGACATTGCTGCGCAGCTGGGCATCGGCCGCGTGCAAGTCTCGCGCTGGCGCGAACGCTACGCCGAGTCCAGGCTGGCAGGTATCGAACACGATCTGCCGCGTGGGGCGCCACCAGTGAAGGTGGACGTGGCGCGCCTGGTGGAGCTGACCACGCAGAGCAAACCCGAAGCGGCCACGCACTGGAGCACCCGCACCATGGCCGCCGAGCTGGGCGTGAGTGCGGCCAGCGTCTCACGCCACTGGCGCAAGAATGGCCTGAAGCCCCATCTGGTGCGCGGCTTCAAGGTCTCGCGCGACCCGAAGTTCGTGGAGAAGCTCGAAGACATCGTCGGCCTGTACATGTCGCCGCCTGAGCACATGCTGGTGCTGTGCGTGGATGAGAAGAGCCAGGTGCAGGCGCTGGACCGCACGCAACCCGGGCTGCCGTTGAAGAAGGGCCGTGCAGCAACGATGACGCACGACTACAAGCGCAACGGCACGACCACGTTGTTCGCCGCGCTCAACGTCCTGGACGGGCAAGTCATCGGCCAGTGCCAGCAGCGACACACCCACGCCGAGTGGCTGAAGTTCCTGAAAAAGATCGACCGCCAGACACCCAAGGACAAGGCGCTGCACCTGATCGCCGACAACTACGCCACGCACAAGCATCCGGTTGTGCAGGATTGGCTGACCAAGCATCCGCGCTTCCACATGCACTTCACGCCTACCTCGGCGTCGTGGCTGAACATGGTCGAGCGCTTCTTCCGCGACATCACCACCGAGCGGCTGCGCCGTGGGGTGTTCACCAGCGTGCCCGAGTTAGTCCAGGCCATCGACGCGTATATCGCTCATCACAACACCAAACCCAAGCCGTTCATCTGGACCAAGAGTGCTCGCGACATCTTGCAGAAAGTTATCCGCGCGAATAGCCACTTAAGTTCCAAACAGAATGCAACACTACACTAGTTGTCGCCTGACTGCTTGTGCTCAAGCTGCCATTTTGAGCTCTAAATCTCCTTCTATTTTCTCGTTTTTTTCGGCGATGTGCTGATCCGGATTCAGGTGCACAACGAGAACTGGCTGCCAGTTCCGGGTGTGCCCGCTCCAGCGCTCAGGGCGTCTGTTCTTTGCGGCCTCGTAGATGATGGCACGCTTCTCCAACAATGCCGCGTCCGTTGCTTGCCGATTTCCATGCGCGCGTCTCATCCACACCTCGCGATTGGAGTCGCTTATTCCGGGTGGCCGGTCGCTTCCATTGCCGCCATAGCAGACAACGCAGTTTGCGCCGTATCCATCCGTCAAGTTCCTGCAACACACCTTTCACCTCGGTCAGCCGAAAGTAGGATGTCCAGCCACGCAGCATTGGGTTGAGCGCTTCGACCGTTTTATCGAGATTGCGCGAGGCATTCCCGACAATGATTTCCCGCACCCTGTCTTTCAATCGCTTCAAGCTGCTGTCAGCAATTTTAAGGCGTGGCTGCTTGTGCCAAGTGACACTGTAGCCCAGAAACTTTCGCTGCCAAGGCCGCGCGACGGCGCTCTTGTCCCGGTTGAC
>JANLZE010000114.1:0-59733 GCA_031366105.1 Thiobacillaceae bacterium
TGCTAGGCCAACCCAGCCCTAAGACCAAGCCAGCTACCGCAACAACACCCACACCTATCGGCTGTAAATTGTTAAAGATCAGTTCGATTCACCCCACCTACAAACAAATCCAGGGGCTTCGAGAAGGTGCGCATTCTACAGGTACTTTCGAACGCGTCAACACTTCTTTTATGTGGTTGCGGGGGCAGGATTTGAACCTACGACCTTCGGGTTATGAGCCCGACGAGCTGCCAGACTGCTCCACCCCGCGCCTGTAAAGAAATGCGTCAATCTAAGAGCGGAATTATAGCTAAGCCTAGGTGCATCGTCAACCCTCAAGCTCGTCAGACAAAGAATAGCTGCTATTGAAGCCTTTAAGACGCCTAATAAAAAGTCTGTCAATATTTGATGACTAGCCCTTTTTGCATTGAAAAATAAGCCGCCAAATCCGCCATGTCGGTTTGAGTTAGATTCTGAACTTGACCAGCCATAATCGGGTTTTTACGCTTGCCAGATTTGTAGGCTTTCAGGGAATGATAGAGGTAGTCTTTATGCTGCCCCGCTAACTTAGGGAACATCGCGGTTTGGCTGTTACCTTCTGCGCCATGACACCCTGCACAGGTAGTAGATTTTGCTTTACCGGCTTCGGCGTTGCCATTTGCGATAGCGTGGGTAGTAAGTAAAGTTGTTGTGAAAAAGAAAATAAAAAGGGCTCTGTTCATGAGTAGTCGTCTCTGTGGAATTATTTTGCTGGACCGCTATAGGACGATGAATAATAGGCTGCCAAATCCTCGATGTCCTGGACGGTGAGACTACCTACTATGCCTTTCATACTGGGATGGTTGCGATCCCCGGTTTGATAGCTTTTTATGGCCGCAACAATGTATTCAGCATGTTGGCCGCCTAGTTTGGGGACGGAATACACTTCGGGGTACGCTGTGCGCCAGCCGGGAATGCCATGACAACCCGCACACATGGAATTCTTCAAGTGACCCGCTTTGGGGTCTCCTGCGGCATGGCTATGCCCGATCAGGGTCATTAAAACAACCGCGCATAGCGTGGATGTTGGTGCGCTTTTCATATATCTCACTCTCGTAGTTGGTATGATTGGTCGTCGGATCAAGCCGCTTTTGAACAATTATAAAACTCTAACGAGTACTAATCCAAAAAAGGCTTTTATGGCAATACGCAAAAGTATTATTCGCTAATATTCTTCTGAATGAAACGTACAACTAAATGGGCAATCGACTCACCAAAATCTATACCCGCACCGGCGACGATGGGACCACCGGCTTGGCGGGAAATACGCGCCTGCAAAAAGACGATGCGCGGATTGAAGCCATGGGGGATCTCGATGAGCTTAATAGCGTCGTCGGATTATTGTTGACCGAAAATCTCCCCGCTGACGCAAGGACGTTGTTGGTACGTATTCAGCATCGCTTATTTGATTTAGGGGGTGAACTTGCTATGCCGGAATATCAAACCCTAGGGATTAGTGAGACGGCCAAATTAGAAGCCGCGATCGATTCCTGGAATCAGTCTTTGCCGCCGCTTAAGGAATTTATCCTGCCGGGTGGTTGCCGTAGTGGCGCGCAATGTCACTTGGCGCGCACGGTGTGCCGCCGTGTTGAACGGCGGTTGGTACGTCTGCATCACGTCTCAACGCAACGGTCAGAAGTGCTACGTTATCTAAATCGTTTGTCCGACCTGCTATTTGTTTTGGCGCGCGTGCTCAATCGCGAAGCGGGGACAGAGGTCGTGTACTGGCAAAAGGCCGATGTACGTAAATAGCTGGGTGTTGCTTACGCCATATCCAAGGCGGGATGGCCTGGGTATCCGCCCATAACCCGCGCGCTGCGAGCTGGGCATCTTGTTGAGCCGTCGATAAAGATGCCGGATGTTTATAGCGTGTAGATACCCAAGCTAAGCCTTGCTGTACCAACGCAGTACCGACATCGGCATCTTCTGCAGAAGCCTTTAGCAACCTGACCCAACCGACGCGCCGACCATAGCGGTCAGTGGCAACGGTGACTACGTGAATGGTTTGGTGCAGTACCCAACTTGTTAATTCGCGCTTGGCCTCCTCACCAAAAGCCTGCCCGATCTCAGGCGCATCGATATCGGCTAAACGCAATTTGTAAAGTTGCTGCTGCGCACCGGTCGAATTCACGGGCATAAGCAACAGCGTATCGCCATCGATCACCGCAATAACCCGGGCCAGCGTTTCCGCATCCGGTCGCGCCTGCGTGTACGGGCTTAACAGCAACCCAAACAGCAACCCAATCAGCGTGATGCACTTCATCCTGCCAACATCTCCGCCGCATGTTCACGCGTGGTCGCGGTAATTTTATGCCCGCCCAGCATGCGTGCAATTTCCTCCACCCGCGCGGCCGCATCAAGCACTTCAATATGCGATATCACATTTTCGCCGCTCCCGCGTTTGGTGACGCGTAGATGCTGTGTGCCACGTGCTGCCACCTGAGGCAAATGCGTGATCACCAGGACTTGTCGCGTCAGCCCTAATCTCGCCAGCCTCCGACCCACCGATTCCGCTACCGCGCCGCCAATGCCAACATCGACTTCATCAAATATCAGCGTCGATACTGCCGCCACGCCCGACAACGCAGTCTGGATGGCAAGACCGATGCGTGACAACTCTCCGCCCGAGGCCACTTTGGCTAACGCACCCGCGGCAAGACCGGGGTGCGCTGTCACCTGAAATTCCACCTCTTCCATACCAGTCGCACGCGCCTCTGGTACCGGAAAAAACGCTATCTGAAACACGCCTTCTTTTAATGCCAACTCCTGTATAGCCGCGGTCACGCTGGCCGACAATTCAAGCGCGGCTTGGTAGCGCTGCTGGGTAAGCGTTACAGCGTATTGCTCGTAGCGAGCCCATGCCTCTTGCTCGGCCATTCGTAACGCCTCAATGTCGTCTTCGGTTTTTAACCGTAGCAATCTCAAACTCAGGGTGTCATGCAGTTCATGTAACGCGGCGGGCACGGTCTGATGTTTGCGCGCCAGCTGATGCATGTTGCTCATGCGCTGATCCAGTTCGGCCAGACCGGCAGGATCAGGGTTCAACTTGTCGGCATAGCGCCGTAGGCCATGTATTGCTTCGGCGATATTGGTGTTGGCGGTTTGCAGTAGCTCGCCCACTTCGCCCAGTTCGCCATCTACCTCGGCCATCTGCCCGATGCGCATACTCATCGCGTTCAATTGCGACAGCACGGAGGATTCATCTTCATCCAGACCATTTAACAAAGCCTGGCAACCTTCCGTTAGTAAGGTGACATGCGCGAGACGTGCGTGGTCGGTTTGCAAGGCGTCCCAGCGTGAGAGGTCATCGCCCAATTGCAGTAGCGCGGCTACGGTGGCGCCTAATTCGTCGAGCTCAAGCTGGCGTTCGCGCCCGCACGATTCGGCATGAATACGCTGTTGCATTGCGTGCTGCCACGCCTGCCAAGCGGCCTTCACTTCTGTCACGAGCGCATCTGCGCCTGCAAAGCTATCCAGAATTTGCCGCTGGACCGGTCGCCGCAACAAGGCGTGATACGCGTGCTGCCCATGAATATCGAGTAGATAATCGGCTGCGTGTTTGAGTTGCATCAGCGTGACGGGCGATCCATTGATGAATCCACGCGAACGTCCGCCTGCGTCAATGGTGCGTCGCAGAATGAGACGCTGGTCTTCGGAATCGATTCCGGTGTCGTCGAGCCAAACTTGTAATCCCGGAAAGTTGGCTATCTGAAATTCAGCACTAATCTCGGCGCGCGCTGCATGCGCACGCACAACCGCCGCTTCAGCACGTTCCCCTAAAGCCAACGCCAACGCGTCTACTAATATGGATTTTCCGGCGCCGGTTTCGCCGGTCAAGACTGTTAGCCCGGGTGCAAAATCCAGATCAACCTGCTCGACCAGCAAATAATTCCGTATCGATAAATGCGACAACATGCGGCTAGAGTTTTTTGCCCCAGTGCAATTTTTGCCTGAGGGTGTCGTAGTAACTATACGAATGGGGATGCAGCAAAGTGACAGGGCGTGCTGCGCGTGTGATCCAGACATGGTCACCCGTCAGCAGATCAAAATTGTGTTGCCCATCAAAATGAACGCGCGCCTCGTCGGCATGGGTGAGATGAATTTCGATCCGCGATTGGCTGCTCACCACAATCGGGCGTGCAGACAGCGTATGCGGACATATCGGAATCAACGCGATCGCCTCAAGTTTGGGATGCATGATGGGGCCGCCTGCCGATAACGCATAGGCAGTCGACCCAGTGGGCGTCGCGACGACCAAACCATCCGCGCGTTGGCTATAAACAAACTCGCTGTTAATCGCAATTTCGAGCTCGATCAAGCGGCCAATAGCGCCCTTGCCTACGACCACATCATTGAACGCAGCGCTCTCAAACACGACCACGCCCTTTCGACGCACCTGCGCATTCAGCAAAATGCGCTCTTCGGCGACATATTGACCACTCAAAATTTCCGTCACCGCATCGAGCATGCTCTCCATGGTGATGTCGGTCAAAAATCCGAGGCGCCCCTGATTGATGCCGATGAGAGGCGCCCCGTGCGGCGCCAGCGCGCGCGCAATTGAGAGCATTGTGCCGTCGCCCCCCAGCACCACGACTACATCGCTGTGCGCGGCAAGGTCCGACAAATTCTCGGTGGGAAACTCATCAATATGCAGATACTCGGCTGTTTGGCTGGCCAGCGTGATGTGGTAACCGCGTTCGATTAAAAACCGCGCCAATACCAGCACTGACCCGCCCATGCCTTGTGTGTCGTATTTGCCTACCAGGCCTATCGTTTTGAATGCTGCGTGCATGGCGCAAATTATACGGGAGCGGGGTGCGCCTTCCTGCGTACGAAACAGTTACTTGTTCAGTAATAGATCGCCGCGTAGCGACTTAGGTAGAATGAGCCTATGCTTTCAGACCGCGCCCGTATCCTGTTAAAAACCCTGGTAGAACGTTATATCACTGACGGTGAACCCGTAGGATCAAGCACCTTATCCAGGCACGCCGGGCTCAATTTATCGTCCGCCACTATCCGCAACATCATGGCGGACCTGGAAGAAAGAGGCTTTGTGAGCAGCCCGCACACTTCCGCCGGGCGCGTTCCCACGCCATTGGGCTACCGCTTTTTTGTTGACACATTGCTGACTGTGCGCCCGTTGGAACATGTCGAAATCAGCCAGCTTCAACAAAAGCTTAGCCCTGCCGACCCTCAGCGCCTGCTGACGGTAGCTTCCACATTGCTCTCAGACCTGAGCCAGTTTGCGGGCTTGGTGATGACGCCACGCCGCAGCCCGGCATTCCGCCAGATCGAGTTTCTGAGCCTGACCGATAAGCGCATCCTGCTGATCATCGTGACTATGGAGGGCGAAGTCGAAAACCGCGTACTGATGACGGATCGCAGCTATAGCGCGTCCGCATTGACCGAAGCCGCCAACTATTTTAATCAGCATTACGCTGGCAAAACCTTTGAGCAGGTGCGCGCGCGGATGCAGGACGAGCTGGGCCGGATACGCGACGACATTACCCGATTGATGAATGCCGCAGTCGACGCCGGGACTCAAGCTCACGACGCTGGCAATGAACACGTGGTGGTGTCGGGCAGCCGCAAATTGCTCGACGTGGAAGAGCTCTCCAACAACATGAGCAATCTGCGGCGCTTATTTGATGCGTTCGAACAAAAAACCGGCTTACTCCAACTGCTGGATCAATCGCGCAATGCCGACGGCGTACAAATCTTTATAGGCGGCGAGTCCGAACTGATGCCGCTTGACGAATGCAGCATGGTCACCGCGCCTTATACCGTCGATGGTCTGGTCGTAGGCACACTTGGCGTAGTCGGCCCTACACGCATGGCCTACGAACGTGTCGTGCCACTGGTTGACCTTACCGCCCGGCTATTATCCCGCGCACTCTCACGCCACTAAAAGGCTTATTAAATGCGTTATTTAAAAGAGCCGGAATTCTCGCACGGTCAAATCAGTCGCACTGGGATATTGCTGGTCAATCTTGGCACGCCCGAAGCGCCCACTGCAGCTGCATTACGGCCTTATCTAAAAGAGTTTCTGTCTGATCCGCGCGTGGTCGAAATCCCCCGGCCGATCTGGTGGCTGATATTGAACGGCATCATTCTAAACACCCGACCCAAAAAATCCGCCGCCAAATACGCGGCGATTTGGACCAAGGAAGGGTCGCCGCTCAAAGTGCATACTGCCAAGCAGGCTAAGCTGCTAAAAGGTTGGCTTGGGGGACAAGTTGCGTCGCCGTTGATGGTCGAATACGCAATGCGGTATGGTCAGCCGGCCATTGCCGATACTTTGGCGCGAATGAAAGCCGCCGGTTGCGACCGTATTTTGTTGCTACCCTTATATCCGCAATACGCTTCATCCAGCACCGCCACAGCTTATGACGCAGCGTTTGCCTGGCTCGGCAAAACCCGCAATCAGCCCGCGCTGCGTGGTGTACGCAGTTACCACGACCACCCGGCTTACATCCATGCACTAGTCGCCAACATCCGTGACTACTGGCAAATGCACGGCCGCCCCGATGTATTGCTGATCAGCTTTCACGGTGTGCCACGCTACACGCTAGACAAAGGCGACCCGTACCACTGCGAGTGCCGTAAAACGGCACGGCTGTTAATTGAGGGACTAGGTTTGGCCGAAGCGCAATACCGCGTCACTTTCCAATCCCGCTTTGGGCGCGCCGAATGGTTGCAACCTTATACCGACAAAACCTTGAGCGAATTGGGCAAAGCAGGTGTGAAGCGCGTCGATGTGATCGCGCCGGGTTTTACTTCAGACTGTCTGGAAACGCTAGAAGAACTGGCGATTGAAGGCCGCGACAGTTATCTGACTTCGGGAGGCAAGGAGTTCCACTACATCCCCGCACTCAACGAACATTCGACCTGGATAAACGCGCTGGGGCAGATTGCGCTGGAAAACCTGGGTGGCTGGGTGAGTACAACCCGAGATGCTGAGGCGGAAGAACGCCAACGCACACAAACGAAACAACTGGCAATGGATCGCGGCGCGCGAATCTAATTTTTTGTATTCAGGCAGGCTTGGCAGCCAGCCTGTCATACACCACAAAATCAAAACGCACCGCATCGCCCTTTTCACCGGATTTTTGCACCCGGCCAAGCTCAGCAAACGCGCTGCGATCAAACTCAGGAAACCACGCGTCGCCTTGTGTCTCTATCAGTACTTCAGTTAAATAAAGCCGGTCAACCAACGGTAATACTTGTTTGTATAACTGAGCGCCACCGATAAAAAAAATCTCATCTTCCCCGCCACACAGCGCAATCGCATCCGGAATCGACGCGGCGGTTTCGCAACCGGCGGGGCGATAATCAGCGTTTCGTGTAATCACAATATTCCGTCGCTCGGGCAACGGGCGGCGCAGCGACTCAAAGGTCTTACGTCCCATCAACACCGGGTGGCCAAGTGTAAGCGCTTTGAAATGCGCCAAATCTTCCGGCAGTTTCCACGGCAGCCGGTTTTCAATTCCGATCACGCGGTTCTGCGCCAGCGCCGCGATCAGGCTAATCCGCGGTCCACTCATACCGCCACCGGCGCTTTAATCGCGGGATGCGGGTCGTAGTCTTCTAGCGTGAAATCGTCGAACTTGAATGCAAACAAGTCGGTTACGTCCGGATTCAGGCGCAGGCGGGGCAACGCACGCGGTTCCCGCGAGAGTTGCTCGCGGGCTTGATCAAGATGGTTCAGGTATAAATGCGCGTCGCCCAGCGTATGTACAAAATCGCCCGGCTTAAGACCAGTCACCTGCGCCATCATCAGCGTGAGCAACGCATACGACGCTATATTGAACGGCACACCGAGAAAAATATCCGCGCTGCGTTGATATAGCTGGCAGCTTAACTTGCCATCCGCGACATAAAACTGAAAGAACGCATGGCACGGCGCCAGCGCCATTTTATCTAGATCGGCCACATTCCACGCCGACACAATAATCCGCCTCGAATCGGGATTGCTTTTCAATGTTTCGATCACCTGTTTAATCTGATCCATATGCCCGCCGTCCGGCGTCGGCCAGCTACGCCACTGGTAGCCATACACCGGGCCGAGATTACCGTTCGCGTCAGCCCACTCGTCCCAGATCGACACGCCGTTTTCTTTCAAATAAGAAATATTGGTGTCGCCGCGCAAAAACCATAGCAGCTCGTGGATGATTGAGCGCAGATGACATTTTTTGGTTGTTACCAGTGGAAATCCTTGGGCCAGGTTATAACGCATTTGCCAGCCGAACACCGAAAGCGTGCCAGTGCCGGTGCGGTCATCCTTGCGGGTGCCATAGTTCAGTACGTGGCGCATTAGGTCTAGATAGGGTTTCATTGATAAGGCGGCACTGAGATTGAAGGCGTATTAGCAGAACATTATCGCCGTTCTGGACTGATGAAGTGGAGTATGTTTATTCACCCGTCTGTTGCTTACCGACTCGCTATTGCTGGAAGAAAGTTGCCATATGCAGTCACAAGCATACGATGCCTGCACGTGACTGCATATTAAGGAGTGAATATGGCCAATCTAAGTATCCGCAAACTGGATGACGACATAATCGCGCGCCTCCGCATCCGCGCCGCCCACCATCGGGTATCAATGGAAGAAGAAGCCCGGCGCATCCTTCGCCAAGCGGTCACCCCATCCCAACGGCTGGGCGACCTTTCCCTACAGTTCTTTGGGACCGAGACCGGAGTTGAGTTAAAACTCCCGCCACATGCGCCACACGACCCGCTGAGTTTTGTCGAATGATCGTCGTCGGTACCAATGTGATTTCAGAAATCATGCGCCCACAGCCTTTACCGACTGTTCTTGATTGGTTGAACACTCAAGACAGCAATCTGCTATTCATCACTACGATTACACTGGCCGAAATCGGATACGGCCTGCGTATTTTGCCAGATGGCTTGCGGCGTAGGCAGTTGCAAACCCGGTTTGAACAATTCATTGCGCAGGCATTTGAAGAGCGGGTGCTCGACTTTACCCCACCTGCCGCCCACGCCTATGCCGAAATCATGGGCCATCGCAAGGAAATGGGGCGCGCCATGCCCGACGGACAAATTACCGGCATCGCCCTCGCCCACGGGTTTGCTGTAGCCACCGGAAACACCAAGAATTTTGAGGATTGCGGTATCAAACTGATCAATCCATTTGCATAAACCAGGACAGGCTCCGTTGGCCCCACTGACCAAATGCGGCACACCCTGACTCAAAACGACCATGCTAAGCGATCAGCGCTTACTGCGTGATCCCACTCCCTCGCTGGCCTATGACCCAAATTCCCCGCCGTGCACGGGTTGCAGCGCGGTTTGATTGGGTTCGCGCGTGCTTGCCTAAAGTTGGCACGCCGGATGCACGTTAATGTGCCAGGCACAGCAGGCTTGTGTTTAATTAACCCACTCAAGGAGATTTAATATGCGTAAAGTACAACAAGGTTTTACATTGATCGAGCTGATGATCGTTGTGGCGATTATTGGGATATTGGCGGCGGTGGCTCTACCCGCTTATAAGGACTACACGATGCGAGCCAAAATATCGGAAGTTGTGTTGGCAGGATCGGCTTGTCGCACCGCTATCACGGAAGCTTATCAAGCAGCCAATGCTTTACCCGCCGCTGGAGCCTGGGGCTGCGAAATCGCAAGCGGCAGCGGAACTAAATATGTTGATAGCATCACAACGAGCGGGGCAGGTGTGGTTTCGATTACTACAACCTCTAATTTTGGTGATACACGTGCTGATGCCAAGGTACTGACCATGATTCCACTGAAAACTCTCCCCACTACCGCGGCCACTGCTTTAGGTGACAATATCGTCGGTTGGAGATGCGGTGGTACTGGTACGACTGTTTCGCTTAATTTGCTCCCAGCATCCTGCCGAGGATAATATTGCCCAGCAGCTTACTCTGTAGGTCCCCGTCTGCTAACAAAGCCTCCACGTGTGGAGGCTTTGTATTTTTGAAGGGTCAAGAATGGGAGTTACTAAAGCGGTGCGGCCCCTTTCGTCACAAACTCGTGGTCCGTCACGCGCAGACCGGCGCACGACTCGCACACACAGCCTCGGGGTCAACACTGCCCAGCCTCAGCCTAGGAGTCAGGTCTTTCATCGCGCAGACTCGGGGTCAAGTCTGTAAACGCTTTAACTGGGTGTGTCACGCCTGGTGCCAGATTGACCAATCACTACCATCTACTGATTGAAACGCCTGAGGCCAATCTGGCGGAAGGGATGCGGCAGTTGAATGGCCTTTACACGCAGCGTTTTACCCGCCTGCACGGGCGGGTTGGGCATGTGTTTCAGGGAAGATATAAAGCCATCCTGGTCGAGCGCGATAGTTATTTTCTTGAGCTGGCGCGATATGTGGTGCTGAACCCGTAGCGTGCAGGCATGGTGCAGCATCTGGACACCTGGCCTTGGAGCAGCTATCTCGCCACTTGCGGCCAGTCGGCCGTGCCGGAATGGTTGCAGACGGACTGGATACTGGCGCAATTCGGGCGGCAGCGCGCCAGTGCGATCCGCCACTATATTCAGTTCGTGCATGAAGGCGTGCGGCTGCTGAGCATATGGGCTCAATTGCAGGGTCAGATTTTTCTGGGCTCGGAGGCCTTCGTTAAAAAGATGCAGGCGCACATTGAAAATCCCTTAGGCTGAACGAGATACCGCGCACTCAACGGCGTGCTCTGACGCAGCCGCTGACGGATTTTGAGCAACGCTACGCGCGCAACGAGGCGATGGCGCGCGCGTATTTGTCAGGCCAACATACGATGGTGGCGATCGCGGGGCACTTCGGCGTGCACTATGCAACGGTGGGCAGAATGGTGCGGGACTTTGAAGCATTAGACAGGGGGGATGAAAAACGAAAAGAGATTGACGAAGAGCCTCCGGTCCATCTCAAATCAAGATAATGCTGTCGCTGTAACGACTGACAGTGGTGTCATGGGTCAACAGCCTCAACGGTTCCGCGAGCGCTTGCGCCACCAGCAAGCGGTCGAATGGGTCAGTGTGATGGGGTGGCAGGGTTTCGAGCATAACAATGTGGGCATTGACAACCGGAAGTTCCGTATAGCCCGCTGCCTGAAAATGAACGGCGGCTTGCGTGCCCGAGATCGGCATCCCGCCGCGACTCAGCATATGCCTGATCGCGATTTCCCACACCGATGCAACGCTGATGTGAATACTGTTTGCGGGGTCAAGGATGAGGTTGCGGGCTTGCGCATTCAAACGTGGCGAGTCGATGATGGCCCAGAGCGCAAGATGCGTATCGAGTAACAAGCGCACCTTATGCGCCGCTCATTAACGTGAGGATGTCTGCGTTACGCGCGTCTATATCGTCCGGCACTTCGAATTGGCCGGCTGCGATACCAATGCGCCGGGCGGTGTCGGCCGGGGGCATGGGAACCAGACGGGCGACAGGCTGGCCATGCCGGGCGATGGTGATTTCAGTTTCGGCACCCCTCACAATTTGCTCGAAGGACTTGAAATCGCCTCGCAAGCGGTGCGGCTCCCAAGATTTTCGCTTCGATGCCGAGACCGTCCGCATTCGACGACACGGCAATGCCGTTATCCTTGAGCCGGTACGGAAGACTTGGCATGGCTGGACGCAGTTACCGGCAGCTCGACAAAGATTTCGTGAGCGGGGCCAGTAAACAGTCCGAGCTACAAGCGCGTCCAGCCCTCGACATACTGTTTAAATGACGCGCTATTTGCGGGATACAAATACCGTCATTGCACTATTGAACGATGCGAAGTCACCGCTTGCCCGTCGAGTGCGGCAACACAAGCCAGCGGACATCTGCATCTCGTCCATGGTTGCGCATGGGTTGTTCTATGGTGCTTTCATGAGCCAACATGCGGAGACCAACGTTGCGATAGTCGATAGCCTGCAATTTGAAGTGCTGGAATTCGATAAGGAAGATGCTCGGCGGGCGGGACAGGTCCGGGCCTACCAGGCATTAAAGGGAACACCCATCGGGCCTTACGATGTCTTGATTGCGGGACATGCCCAGGCACGCAGCATGATTCTGGTCACGGGCAACACAGACGAGCTTAAGCGTGTCGAGGGACTGACTATCGAAAATTGGGGAGGCGATTAGGGGCATGGCAACCCCTGGAAAACTCATCATCGATTTGGCAGCGCTGGTATGTGGCGCCCTATCACTATGCTCCCGGTGGCGAACCAATCACTATCCATGCAATTCGGTGTCACGGGAGGGTGGTTTCCCATTCATGGGCTGGCCTGAAAGCTAGGCCCGCCACATCAGTCATCCTATAGCGCTTGGGTCCTGGTTAATTGCCAGACCGCGTTGCAAAAGCGCCTGCCGCGTGATCGGCGTTTCCAGGCTGATCCGTCCAAGCGACCCCGTCCGGTAGTCGGTCAACAGCAGCATCGCGGTTTTTTCCAGATCAAGTTCGCCGCTACGTCCTTTTTGCAAGCAGCCGCGCCGTTTTGCAACAGCTTCGAGCACGCCGGTGGCATCTATCTCTTCTACCGAAAATCCATACCGCGCGGTCAGCAACGCGGGGTAGCGCTCGAGCAAGATGCCCGCGAGAAAAGTCGCGACCTCTTCGTCAATCACCGCATTGCGACCGATGGCGTGACTGGCGGCGAGCATGTAGCCGTCGGCATCGTGTTCGATTTTGGGCCACATTAAACCCGGCGTATCGACCAGCGACAGGCGTGGGCTGAGGTTGATACGCTGCTGCGATTTGGTTACCGCTGGCTCGTCGCCTACAGCCGCGACCTTACGCTTGACAAGCGCATTCATCAGCGTGGATTTGCCGACGTTGGGGATGCCCATGATCATGATGCGTAGCGGTTTGAAGTTGTCGTCGCGGTGGGGCGCAAGGCTCTGGCACAGGGCGGGGATTTTGGCGACATCGCTGGCTTTTTTGGCTGAGATCGCGACTGCTTTGACATCCTTTTGCCGATTATAAAAATCCAGCCAGGCGCGGGTGACTTCGGGGTCGGCGAGGTCGGATTTATTCAACAATTTCAGGCACGGGCGCTGGCGATGCAGACGCAATTCACGGATTAGCGGATTGCTGCTGGCTTCGGGCAGGCGTGCATCCAGCACTTCGATCACGACGTCGATCTGTGCCATGGTCTCGGCCGCTTTTTTGCGGGCGGAGGTCATGTGACCGGGGAACCACTGGATAGGCATGGGGGATAGCGGTAAAAAGTAAGGCGCGATTATCCCACGCAGTGGAATATGCTGTCGGGTTAACGCTCCCTACATTGGGTTAGATCCTTGACTCGTGCTGCGCGCTTAACAAGCGAGCCGACCGCCAGCCTATACAAATTTTCGCTATACAATCTTGCCATGCCAAACCTTGATTGCCGCCTATACCGCGGTGGCGTGTCCACCGTTATTCCGCTCGACGATGTTAGCGAGTACATCACTGACCGTGCCAATTTCATCTGGATCGAACTGCAGTCGCCGGACAGCCAAACGATACACAAACTAGGCGAGGAGTTCGGCCTGCACGAGCTGGCGCTGGAAGACGCAATTGCGACCCGTCAGCGTCCCAAGCTTGAGGAATATGGCGAGCATCTTTTCCTCGCGCTGCGTACGGTCCAGCTTTGGCAAGACAAAATCGAGATGGGCGAGACGCATATTTTTGCCGGTCCCAATTTCATTATCGTGATCCGGCATGATGAAGGCTGCGGATATCAACGCGTGACCGACCGGCTGAATAATTTGCGCAACGGCGCTAAACTCGGCGCGCCCTATACGCTTTACTTGGTGCTGGATTTGATTGTCGACCATATACGGCCCGTGATCGAGAATATGCAGGCGCGTTTTCAGCAGCTAGAAAGCCTATTGATTGATGGTGCCAATCTTGGCCGCGAAAATCTCGAACGGCTCTACGCGCTGAAGCGCGAATTCACCGTATTTCATGACGCTACCGAGCCGACACAGGAAGTGATCGAAGAGCTGATCCGCGTACATCCAGAATTCGTCACCAAAGAGCTGAAAGCCTATTACCGCGATGTGGCCGACCACGGCATGCGGGTATCCGCCACCTTGCATAATTTGCGCAGTTCCACCTCGGATGCGATGCAATTTCACTTGGGTTTACTGTCGTTGGATCAAAACGATTCGGTTAAAAAACTCGCCGGGTGGGCTGCCTTATTGGCTTTGCCTACTGTGGTCTTCAGTATGTATGGCATGAACTTTAAAGTCATGCCCGAGTTGAATTGGCCGTGGGCCTACCCCGCAGTGTTGGCGCTAACTACATTCGCGGGCGTTTTGCTACATCGTCGACTCAAAAAACGCGGCTGGATTTAATGCGCCAAATGGATAATCAAGATCGTGTTCGCGTCGGCTTGGTATCAATCAGCGATCGCGCCAGCGGGGGCGTATATACCGATCAGGGTTTGCCCGCGCTAAGGACTTGGTTTGAGGCCGTACTTAGCAATCCAATAGAGTTTATCGAGCGCCTCATTCCTGACGAGCAGGCCGTGATTGAAGGCACGCTATGCGAGCTGGCCGACACCGCGCAATGTCATCTCATCCTGACTACCGGTGGCACGGGCCCGGCCTTACGCGATGTCACGCCGGAAGCGACGCTGGCGGTAGCACACAAGATACTGCCGGGCTTTGGTGAAGCCATGCGCGCGGTGAGTTTGCAATACGTGCCCACTGCCATTCTGTCGCGGCAAGTCGGTGTTACGCGTGGTGCCAGTTTGATTCTCAACCTGCCGGGTCAGCCTAAAGCGATCAAGGAAACGCTGGATGGCATATTTGCCGCCGTGCCCTACTGTGTCGACCTGATCGGCGGCCCGTATATCGAAACCCGGCCTAACACCGTTGACGTGTTCCGCCCCAAGTCAGCGCTGCGTTCTCCCCCATCGGGTTTATAAATCCGTACCAGGATGCAAGCGCGGGGGGCATTGGTGGCAGTAGCGGCCTAGTTATTCCGAAACGCCTCGTTCAAATTAATTTCATCCGCAGTCGTTGAGCCAATGACGCACTGCGCCAGACTATCCGGCATAAGGTTGCGCCCATCCGGCAACGCAATACGCCCCGCCATAATCTCGGCTTCGTGTCGTCGCACGTTTTGCGCCAACTCCGGCTCGGCATAACCAATGGGGTAAATCGGACTGCCATCCGGGCCATATTTATCGGTCGCGCCGAGTGTGTGCAGCATTTCGTGTGCGATCACAATGTTGTTTTGGGCAGTTTGTTTCGGGTGCGCAAAGGCATGGACCACGCCTATCAAACCTTTTTGTAAACCCAGCGAATGCTCCAATGCTTTACCCTGTTGGGGACGGTGATACAGCACATAGAGGCGGATTTTTCCCAGTTGCGGCCACTTACGTGGGGAATGCTGATATGCCCACCAGCGCAAATTCAAGCTCCAGACTATGGTCTTCAACACATTGCGGTCCATGGGCGGAGGCGGAGGAGAGGCTTTCATTTCCGGTTCCAGACTCAGCGTCATCGCCACCCGCTGCTGCAAACCGTAGCGGTGCGTCTCACGTACCAGAAACGCATTGATCTCCAAAAAATCTTCGGCGCTCAATGCGTGAATATAGTCAGTAGCCTCTTCCGAGCCATCCCCATTAATCGGATAAATCGCCACATCCAGCGGTGCCTTCCATTCGCGCACCATAAAGCGCTCGAGTGAGGTTAAACCTAACGTCAGTACTAGCACGCCCAGCAATAGCAGAATTCGGATTCGACGGAATGACATAGCGCGACAGCATAACAAAGCTTCGTTCGTTTACCGGGAGGAACGATTCACCTCAGATTGTTTTCGTCCCCGTCCTTTAAGCTGCCGCTTGAATCACCTCGCGGATCACCTGAAATAATTCTCTAAACGCCTTGGGCGGCTTACTCTTTGCCGTTTCGTCGTGCGCTCCCCGAATCAACTGACGCAACCGGGTCGCGTCGGCAGCCGGATACGCATTTACAAATGCGGTGAGCGCATCGCTGCCCGCCAAAAGCTTGTCGCGCCAACGCTCGGCTTGATGCAACCGCGCGGTCTCGGCAACGTTCACACCGTTAAACGCATCCAGTTGGAATTGAATGGGCACGGGGTCTATGCCGCGCATGAGTTTGCCGATAAATTGCTTTTGCCGCCGCAACGCGCCGTTTTGCGTAATTTTTCGACAGGCGGCGACTGCTGCGCGCAATTCGTCCGGCAGCTCCATACGCTTGAATTGCGCGGGGGGGAGCTCGACCAACAACGCGCCGAGGTCTTGCAGCGCTTCGACATCGCGCTTCTTTTGGCTGCGGCTGGGGCCACGTTCTTCATCGTCTAACAGGTCGTCGGAAGGGTCGTGCAGGGTGGGGTTCAAGGGCATCTACTCGGCTGGGTTACTGGTATCATTAATCTTAGCTATTTTAGTTTCTCAAGCCTAATAACGGCTGGTTTTATTGCGTTCTCCACCCTAAAAACCCATGTCAAAATCCCTATTCAGCTATACCCGCGATCAGTTATCCACGCTTGCGCGCCTGGTCATTGGTCATGCCACTCAAAATGGCGCGACCGCTGCCGACGCCGAAATCTCCGAAGGCTTTGGCCTGAGCGTGGCGGTGCGCAAAGGCGAAATCGAAACCATCGAGTACAACAAGGATAAAGGCGCAGGCGTCACCGTCTACATCGGCCAGCGACGCGGCCATGCCTCGACCTCGGACTTATCTGAAGCGGCGTTGAAAAGCTCGGTAGACAAAGCCTTGACGATTGCGCGCTTTACCGCCGAGGACGACTGCGCCGGTCTGCCGGACGCCGACCGCCTTGCGCAATCCGCACCCGATCTGGATTTGTATCACCCGTGGGATATTACGGTGGAAGAAGCCGCCGAACGCGCGCGTGTGTGCGAAGCTGCAGCGTTGGCGGTGGATACCCGACTGACCAACTCCGAAGGCGGCAACGTCAACACCCACGCCTCGCATTTTATTTATGCCAACAGCCTGGGTTTCTGCAATGGTTACGCCAGCTCGCGCCACGGCGTATCGGTGGCAGTGATCGGTGAAGACGCCAGCGGCATGCAGCGCGATTACTGGTATAGCAGCGCGCGCAACGCGAACGATCTCGACAGCGACGAAGCCATCGGCCGCATCGCTGGCACACGCACGGTGCGCCGCCTGAATTCCCGCAAACTCGACACCCGGCAATGCCCTGTATTGTTCGAGGCCCAGCTCGCCACCGGTCTGATCGGCCATTACGTCGGCGCTGTCTCCGGTGGCAGCCTGTATCGTAAATCGTCGTTTTTGCTGGATAGCATCGGCAAGCAGGTGTTCTCACCGCTAGTACAAATTCGCGAATTACCTTTTATTGCGGGTGGATTCGGTAGCTCACCGTTCGACAACGAAGGCGTAGTGTGTGTGGAGCGCGACATCGTTAAAGACGGCGTCGTACAGGGGTATTTCCTGTCCACGTATTCTGCAAAGAAACTCAGCATGACCACCACTGGTAACGCGGGGGGCAACCACAATCTGATCGTCACCCCAGGGGAGCACAATCTGGATGGCTTGCTTAAAATCATGGGCACAGGTCTCTTCGTCACCGAGCTGTTAGGACACGGGGCGAACATGGTGACCGGCGACTACTCGCGGGGCGCGGCGGGATTCTGGGTTGAAAACGGTGAGATTCAATACCCGGTGGAAGAAATTACCATCGCCGGTAATCTTGCTGAAATGTTCAAAGGCGTTGTCGCGATTGGCAATGATGTGGAGCGACGTGGCTCCAAACAAGTTGGGTCGATTTTGATCGACAACATGATGGTGGCGGGCAACTAAACGTGCCCTGCGTACGTTTTTTTGTTGTTTTTTTTGCGTTGCTTCTAGTTGGCTGTAGTGACGATCCGCGGCTAGCTAGACTCTCCCCTGACGATGTAATCGTCGCATTTGGCGATAGCCTTACCTATGGCACCGGTGCGGACCCTGACACAGCGTATCCCGCAGTGCTGGCAACATTGATCGGTCATCCGGTTATCAATGCAGGGGTACCAGGCGAGACCACCAGCGACGCGCTGGAACGCTTGCCTCAAGTACTCAATCAATATCACCCCAAACTGGTTCTGCTCTGTCTGGGGGGTAACGATATGCTGCACCAGCAAGCGCCATCCAGCATCGAACACAATCTGCGCGCGCTGATAAAAACTATCCAGGACAGCAAAGCGGCGGTCCTACTGATAGGGGTGCCCCAACCCAAGCTGTTTGGCGGAGCACCCGCGTTTTATGCCACCCTGGCCGACGAACTGAAACTGCCTTACGAAGGTGAAGTGTTCAACAAAGTTCTCAAAAACCCCCGCCTCAAATCCGACCTCATTCACGCCAATGCCGAAGGCTATCGCCTGGTCGCGCAACGGCTGGCTGAACGCATAAAAGCCTGGGGCGCATTATGAAAATATTGCTTGGCCTAGCTTATCTCATTGACCTACTTAACGAAGGTATCGGTCGTTTAACCATCTGGTTGGTATTGATCGCGACGATGATTGCGGCTGGCAACGCGCTCTTCGATAGTTCAAACGCCTGGCTGGAAATCCAGTGGTATCTATTCGGCGCGATTTTTTTGCTGGGCGCGGGCTATACCCTGAAGCACAACGGCCATGTGCGGATTGATATTGTGTACGGTCGTCTTGGCAAGCGCGGGCAGGCCTGGATTGACCTACTCGGTGGATTGTTTTTCTTGCTGCCGCTGGCATGTCTGATGGTGTGGCTAGCGTTGCCGATCTTCATGGAGGCATGGATCAGTACTGAACATTCCTCAGACTCGGGCGGCTTGCTGCGCTGGCCGGTCAAGCTGTTAATCCCGGTCGGGTTTGGCCTGCTTGCGCTACAAAGCGTGGCGGAAATCATCAAGCGCATCGGTGTGTTGTCAGGCCACTATGTGATGCCAGACGAAAAACGCGCGCAAGACAGCTGATGGAATTCCTCGCTCCTCTGATGTTCGCGGGTCTGGTGGGTTTTTTGCTGCTGGGCTACCCGGTGGCGTTTTCGCTTGCGGCTAACGGTCTGCTGTTTGCTGCCATTGGGATCTTTACCGGTCAGTTCGGCTGGGATTTGCTGCAAGCGTTACCCGAACGGGTCTACGGCATAGTCGGCAATCAAACCCTACTGGCGATTCCGTTTTTTACCTTCATGGGACTAATTTTGGAACGCTCGGGCATGGCCGAAGACCTGCTCGACACTGTCGGCCAGTTGTTCGGCCCGATTCGCGGCGGGCTCGCGTATGCGGTGATATTTGTCGGCGGCTTGCTGGCAGCCACGACCGGCGTGGTGGCCGCTTCCGTCATCGCGATGGGGCTGATTTCGCTGCCGATCATGTTGCGTTACGGCTACGACAAACGCGTCGCGTCCGGCATCATTGCCGCCTCGGGCACGTTGGCGCAAATTATTCCGCCGTCCTTGGTGCTGATTATTCTGGCCGACCAGCTTCGCGCATCGGTAGGCGACATGTATCAGGGCGCGCTATTGCCCGGACTTGGATTAGTGGCGCTCTATGCTGGCTATGTGCTGGTCATCAGCATTTTTCGCCCTGACGCCGTCCCCGCGTTGCCGCTGAGCGCACGCACCTTACGCGGGAGCGCGCTGTGGACGCGCGCGTTGACCACGTTAATGCCCCCACTACTACTGATTTTTTTAGTACTTGGGACGATCTTTCTCGGCATCGCCACACCGACCGAAGGGGGCGCGATGGGCGCGGCGGGTGCGCTGATTCTCGCGTTGCTACGCCGCCGCTTGAGCCTGACGGCACTCAAGCAAGCGCTCGACAGCACCACCCAACTCACCACCTTCGTCGTCTTCATCCTGATCGGTTCCACCGTATTCTCATTGGTGTTTCGCGGACTGGACGGCGATCAGTGGGTCGAGCATCTGTTCGCCCATCTACCCGGCGGCATCGTAAGCTTTCTGATCGTTGTGAATCTGATGGTGTTTACGCTCGCGTTCTTTCTCGATTTCTTCGAGATCGCGTTCATTATCGTGCCCCTAATCGCCCCAATTGCGTTCAAGCTCGGCATTGACCCCGTTTGGTTTGGAGTAATGCTCGCGGTCAATATTCAGACCTCGTTCATGCACCCGCCGTTTGGTTTTGCGCTGTTCTATCTAAAAAGCGTCGCACCCAAAGAAGTCAAAACCAGCGACATCTATTGGGGCGCCCTGCCCTTCGTCGGCATCCAACTTTTCATGGTCGCCGTCGTACTCGTCTTCCCGCAGATCGTGCTACGCGACAAAGCGCCCGAGGCGAGCAGCGTTAAAGAAATCCATATCGAGACCAGCCCTGACGACAATTATCTGCCACTGGAATGGCGCTAAGCTACGATGGCTCAGCCGTGCTGCTGCACCAGCCTGGCAAAGGTATTCAGATCGTCGCCCGCCAGATCCGAGACCGCCCAGTAATTCATGCCGCGTGCGACCCACGTCACTATGTGATAACCCCGCTGATCCAGCGTACGCAGACCGCTATCCTTTGACGCGGTGGGCCAGACAAACAAATTGATACTGTGCAACCGGTGGCGGTAGACGAGTACCACGACATTTTGCCGATCAAGATAATCGAGCCGCCCCCCGATCAGTGGAAAGCCCTCGGTGGTGTAATCCACGACTTGCGGTGAAAAATCCAGCTTGCCGTTGAACCAGGGTTTGACGGTGTGCCGGTCAGACGACGCGACGTCCGACAAATGATCCACCTGCAAGGAGCGCACATGGCTTGCCAGCACTTCATTGGCAAGCTGCTGTTGCGGGGTGGGTACGGCCAGATAAAGACTCACACTCACGCCCAAGGCCAGCAACGAGGCGAATACTGTCCCCATGCTCAACGCGTTCCAACGCGGCGCGCGGGCTGGCGGTTGCTGCGCCGGCGACTCCCGTACAGAAGTTTGCTGTGCGGGCAGACTATCCATCACGCGTGCGGCCAAGTGTGCCCGCGCATCTCGATAAGGAGCATGCGCGCGAATATGCGCGCTCAGGCCTTGCAGTGCCATGTATGCCTGCCGACAATTGGCGCAGCTCACCAGATGATTTTGCAGCGCCTGCGTTTTACTGTCATCCAGTTCCTGATCAAGACCGGCGGACAGATGCGCCCGACATTCCTGACAGTCCATTGCGTATTCTTCCGCGTTCATTTTGCCTCCTGCAACAGCAAATGTGCGAGCAGCTTGCGCGCCCGCGCCAGACGCGACATGACAGTGCCGATAGGTATTTCGGCGATGGCGGCAATTTCCTTATAAGACAGGTCTTCCAGTTCACGCAGCACGATCACCTCGCGAAACTCCAGCGGCAATTGTTCGAGTGCTTGCTCCAGCTGACGCGCCGCATCGCGCTGCATCAACACCCGTTCCGGCGAGCCCGATGCGGATGAATCCATGTCACCCGCGTAGTCGTGCAGACTTTCATCAAAAGGCACGCATTGCGCCTGAGTTTTGCGATAGACGCTGCCGCTGTAAAAAGTATTGCGCACGATGCTCAGCAGCCACACACGGCCCCCCTGCCCCTGAAAACTATCAAAAAATTTGTAGGCCCGCAGACAGGCTTCCTGCACGACGTCTTCCGCGTCCTGATCGCTGCGCGCGAGCCACCGCGCCAGATTGAACGCGGCGTTCAGGTGCGGTAACACTAGCGTCTGAAAGCGCCTGCTCTGCTCGACTTCAGTCACCCGATCTTTCAAATTTTTGCATGGTTGCTTGACGTTGGTATTAGCTATACCTGCGGTGCATGGATTTTATTCCCGTCCGGCGATTTTTTTGGCGACTTATTTGGGCACCGATTTATTTTTTGCCCGCGGGAATAAACACGCAGCGAAACGGGTATTGCAGGTTACCGCTCATGTGATCGGCACTTGCCCGGAGTCTTTTATGAAAAATCCCCTCAATCGACGTGACTTTCTGAAACTGGCCGGACTCGGCGGCGGCGTGGTGTTCGCCTCGACCCTAAGCGGCTGCAGCTGGAGCGAGCCGGCGCGCGCAGATGCGCACATGGCTGCCGATGACTTTTATTTTGTGCAGATGTCCGACACCCATTGGGGCTTCGAGGGCGCACCCAATCCCGATGCAAAAGGTACGCTCAAGAAAGCAGTGGCTGCCGTCAACGAGCTGGGGCATGCCCCGGACTTCATCATCTTTACCGGCGATCTGACGCACACCACGGATGATCCCAAACAGCGGCGGATACGCATGGCGCAATTCCACGAGATTGTGGCCGAGCTCAAAACACCGAAAGTCCTGTTCATGCCTGGCGAGCATGATGCATCACTGGATCGGGGCGAGGCCTACAAGGAATTCTTTGGCGATCTGAATTACACTTTTGACCATAAAGGCGTGCACTTCATCGCACTGGATAACGTGTCCGACCCCGCCGCCAGCATCGGCGAAGCACAGCTGGCCTGGCTTGCCGCCGACCTCGCGCAATTGCCGAAAGACGCCAAAATCGTGGTGTTTGCGCATCGCCCGCTGTTCGATCTGTATCCGCAGTGGGACTGGGCGACGCGCGACGGTGCAAAGGCCGTTGACCTGCTGATGCCCTACGCCAACGTGACAGTGTTTTATGGCCACATCCATCAGGAAAACCACCACATGACCGGCCACATCGCCCACCACTCCGCCAAATCGCTGATGTTTCCGCTGCCCGCACCCGGCTCCCAGCCTAAACGCGCGCCGCTGGCCTGGGATGCTGAACACCCTTACCGCGGACTCGGCGTGCGTGAAATTCAGACCGAGAAAAAGCGTGATGCCTATGCCATCACCGAATTGCCTGTACAGAAAGGCTGAACATGTCCCTCAATCAGAAACGTCGTTTGTTGCTGACCGCCGCCGCGCTCCTTGGGATGGGCCAGCTGCACGCGAAGGATGTATCCACGCCTCGCGTGATCAAAGTAGTTGTCCGGAAATTTGTGTTCACGCCGGATACGATCCAACTCAAAAAAGGCGAAACAGTCGAACTTGAGCTCACGACAGAAGATGTGGTGATGGGTTTCAACGCCCCCGACCTCAAAGCCCGTTCCGATATTATTCCGGGCATGGTCAAGCGTCTTCGGATCACGCCGGAAAATACCGGAAAATTTACTTTCCACTGCGACATTTTTTGCGGTTCAGGCCACGAAGACATGGCGGGCACGATAGTGGTCACTTGAACCTGCGCCCGCAAACGGGTAGCCCTGTGCCATCTCCACTGGCCAGATTTCATGGGACGGGGGAAACATGAGAAAATGGCGCGTCGTGACAGTGAGCATCGTCACCCCGCCTCGACTCCGGCACCAGCCGGGCCAAAACTCAACATTTCTCTGAATCGTGAACGCATCATGACTGAACTCAAAATTGAAGACCTCACCCCCGGCACCGGCGCCACCGCAGCCGCCGGGCAAACCGTATCCGTGCATTACACCGGCTGGCTTACCGACGGCACCAAGTTCGATTCCAGCGTCGATCGCAACGAGCCGTTTGAATTCCGCCTCGGTCAGGGCCAGGTGATCGGCGGCTGGGATCAAGGCGTAGCGGGTATGCAGGTCGGCGGTAAACGCAAGCTCACGATTCCGCCCGAGCTGGGCTACGGAGCGCGTGGCGCGGGTGGCGTGATCCCACCCAATGCGACGTTGGTGTTTGATGTGGAGCTGCTCGGGGTTCGTTAAGCCGGCAGCATCCGCAAAACCAAAATAAAAGCGGACGGGAGGGTAAGCGCGGCAATCGCCCGCGCTCCCCTCCTGTTTGCTTTATTGCTTTCATACAAGCGTAAAATCTCATCATGACTCAGCCTCTCCTTTCCCACCGCAAGCACTGGGCCGCGCGCTTCGGCACCGCGCCCTTCTTGCCCATGTCGCGCGCAGAAATGACCGCGCTCGGGTGGGAGGAATGCGACATTATTCTGGTGACCGGCGACGCCTACATCGATCACCCCAGCTTTGGCATGGCGCTGGTTGGGCGGCTGCTCGAAGCCCAAGGTTATCGCGTCGGCATGATCAGTCAGCCGGACTGGTTGTCGGCCGAGCCGTTTCGCGCGCTGGGCAAACCAACGCTGTATTTTGGCGTGACCGCGGGCAATATGGATTCGATGGTCAACCGTTATACCTCGGATCGAAAATCGCGTTCCGACGACGCGTATACGCCCGACGCCGCGCCAAACAAGCGCCCGGATCGCGCGGTCACCGTGTACGCTCAGCGCTGCCGCGAAGCCTACCCCGGCACGCCGGTGATTATCGGCTCCATCGAAGCCTCGCTTCGCCGCATCGCGCATTACGACTACTGGTCCGACAATGTGCGCCGTTCGGTGCTGCCCGACTCCAAGGCGGACCTGCTGATTTTTGGCAACGCCGAACGCGCACTGCTGGACGTATCACATCGCCTCGCGCAAGGCGAAAAAATCGGCGACATCCGCGACCTGCGCGGTACCGCATTCATGGTGAACAAGGACTGGCTGCCAGAAACCAACTGGATGGAAGTGGCGTCGACCGAACTCGATACGCCGGGCGCGATTGAAGCGCATAGCGATCCTTATGCAATGTCGCCCACGGCAACGCTCCCCTTACCCACAAACACGGAAGCGGCAACCCCTCCTCCTGTTGCGGAGGAGGGCCATATCAAGCCCCTGCGATTTGTTTCAAAAATCGCGCACCTTGCAGCGCGGCAGGAAGCGCGTGCGCGCACCGTCATCCGCCTGCCCGACTACGACCAGGTCAAAAACAACCCTTCGCTGTATGCCCATGCTTCGCGCGTGTTCCATCTTGAATCCAATCCCGGCAACGCGCGCGCGATGCGCCAGGCGCACGGTGAACGCGACGTGTGGCTGAACCCGCCGCCGATTCCTCTCGCCACAAGCGAGATGGACGCGGTCTACGACCTGCCCTACGCGCGCGCGCCGCACCCGAGTTACGGCGACGCGAAAATCCCGGCGTGGGAGATGATCCGCTTTTCGGTCAACATCATGCGCGGCTGCTTCGGCGGCTGTACTTTCTGCTCGATCACCGAACACGAAGGCCGCATTATCCAGAGCCGCTCGGAAGACTCGGTCATTAAGGAAATCGAAGCGATTCGCGACAAAACGCCGGGCTTTACCGGCGTGATTTCGGATCTGGGCGGACCGACCGCGAACATGTATCGCATGGCGTGCAAATCGGAAAAAATTGAGTCGGCGTGTCGCCGGCTCTCCTGCGTGTTCCCGGACATTTGCGACAACCTCAACGCCGATCACACGCCGCTGATCAAGATGTATCGCCGCGCGCGCGCGTTGCCCGGCGTGAAAAAAATTCTGATCAGTTCAGGCCTGAGATACGACCTGGCGGTGCGCTCGCCCGAATACGTGAAAGAACTGGTGACGCACCACGTCGGTGGCTATCTGAAAATTGCGCCCGAGCATACCGAGTCCGGCCCGCTGAATAAAATGATGAAGCCGGGCATGGGCGCATACGACCGCTTTAAGCAGATGTTTGAACAAGCGACAAAGGAAGCGGGCAAGAAGCAATATCTGATTCCGTACTTCATCGCCGCGCATCCCGGCACCACCGACGAAGACATGCTCAATCTCGCGCTGTGGCTGAAAAAGCACGAATTCCGTCTGGACCAGGTGCAGACCTTTTTGCCTACGCCGATGGCGCTGGCCACGACGATGTATCACACGCAAAAAAATCCGCTTAAAAAAGTGCTCGGCGGCAAGGGCGAGGCAGTACACGTCGTGCGCCAGACGCGCACGCGGCGGTTGCACAAAGCCTTTCTGCGCTACCACGATCCAGAAAACTGGCCGACGCTGCGCGAAGCGCTGAAAGAAATGGGCCGCGCGGATTTGATCGGCAACAGCAAAAAACATTTGATACCGCTCTTCCAGCCCGCAGGCACCGGTAAGCGACCAGAAGGTGCGCGCATCCTGCGTGACATACCGGTTAAGGGCGAGCCCAGAACAGCACCCGCTATGCGTGGTCGTCCCCCGCAAGTGCCTAAACATCCCCTGAGCCAGCGACGCGGTGGTGGCAAGACGCGACCATAAGGTTTTCTCCTACGCACGGAATCGATCTTCACTCACAGTAATCACGATAAAGAAGCGCATCATTCGTAATTAAGGCGTGAATGAACGACAAGCGCTTATCTGCAGTTCTCAAGTGCTGTCTTCTGAATCGAACTCATTCTCGCAATTACATCCAGGCCTGTTGCCTGATTTCATCTCTATGAAAGGTACTTTATGAAAACAACTTTTTCTATTCCCACACTCACTTTAGCCATCACGCTGGGTCTCGGCATGAGTTCAGCAGCCAACGCCATCAGCACTCGTGAAGCGGATGCATTGAACAAATCCGCCGTGTCGCTTACACAGGCCACACAAATCGCAGAGAAACAGGGAGCGGGGAAAACTATAGGCGCCGAATTCGACATCGAAAAAGACCGCGCCATTTGGGAAGTCAAAGTCCTAGGCGCTGCTGGCGTGAAAGAATACAAGATCGATGCATCGACGGGCGCCGTGGTAAAAGTGGAAGATGAGCACATCCGCGGCAAGCTCATCAACTTTGTGACGGGCATGAACCTAACCGATTTGAATAACGCCAAAATGCCTTTGGCGCAGGCTGTGTCAGATGCGGAAAAGAAAATGGGTGGCAAAGCCGTCAAAGTCGAAGTGGAACATGAACACGGCGCGATTCAATACGATATTTTTGTGCGCGCAGGCGACAAAACCAACAAAGTAAAAATGGAGTCGATGGCGACTGCACAAACCCGTTAATCCGCCAAGCGATCAATCTTTAAAGCCTATCGACATTGCTTGTCGGTAAGCTTTTATTTGTCACGCTATATCTTTTTGGCCGTTGCGCGCATCACGTTGGCGGCGATACGCATCGCGCGTTGTACTGGCACGGGCAATGTCGCAGCACCATTGCTAACAGCGGTTTGTGCGTGCTGCGCCTCGTCGGTTTTCATCTGCTCGACCACCGCGCGGCTGCGCGCGTCGGCTTCGGGCAATTGCTGTAAATGGCCGTCGAGATGTGCTTCGACTTGGCGCTCAGTTTCGGCCAGAAAACCCAGATTCCATTTATCCCCCAGCGCCCCTGCGACCAAACCCATCGTGAATGCGCCGCCATACCAGAGCGGATTCAATAGACTTTTACGCCCGCCGAGTTCGTTCAGCCGCCGTTCGCACCAGGCCAGGTGATCGGTTTCTTCGGCAGCCGCCTGCCTGAGTTCGGCACGCACCGCTTCATTTTTTGTGGTGAGCGCCTGTCCGGAGTACAAAGCCTGCGCGCAGACTTCGCCGACGTGATTGACACGCATTAACGCGGCGGCATGGGCGCGCTCGGTGTCGGTCAACGTCGCTTCAGGCGCGCTGGCTGGGTACGCGCGCGCGGCGTGCGGATTCGCGAAGACCGTGCGCAGCCCGCCGTCGAGCGCGATGATGAGTTGATCGAGTTTGGACATGGCGGTTTCCTTATATGAGACAGACGATGCTGTTCATTCTAGGTTAACTGGCGACAAGTAAAAATAGCAGTAACAGATTCACGATCAGCGAAATCGCGGCGACTAGCGGCCATACACCCGCGGGTGAGCGCTCGGCGAGCGGCACGCGTCGGCGCAACAGCGGATTGGCTTCGCCGCGTTCCATCGCCAACAGCATTTCCTCCGCGGTTTCAAAGCGTTTATCAGGCTCGCGTGCGACGGCCTTCAGTAATACATTTTCGAGCCACGGCGGAATGTCGGGTCGATACCGCACCGGCGGCACCGGTTCGCCAAAACGCGGACGCTGAAAAGGCTCGATCTCGCCATACGGATATTTGCGCGTTAGCAGGTGATAAAGCGTGACGCCGACGGCGTACAGATCGCTTTGCGCGCCCGCCTCGCTGCCAAAAAATAATTCAGGTGCCATATAACTCGGCGTGCCCGGCTGCGCATCTGACTCGCGCACATCCAGCGTGGGGCAGCGCGCCACGCCGAGATCGAGAATGCGCAATTTGCCGGCGCTATCCAGATGCAGATTGTCGGGTTTCAGATCGCGATGCACGATGTCGAGCCGATGCAACGCGGATAGCCCCTTCAATATCCGGATGCCAAGCGTGACCACTTCGGTCGGCGAAAAGTGCTGACCGGCGTCGAGCTTGTGTTGCAGGCTGGCCCCCTCGTGAAAGCTGATCACGAAATACAAAAAATTGCGCGCGGGCAGCGGCAGCACCTCTGGAAAATAATGCGAGCGCACGCGTTTTAAAAACCACTCTTCGGCTAAAAAACGCGAGGCTGCGTCGCTATCGCCCTGCAATACGCTTTGCAGCGTCTTGATTACCCATAGTTGACCCGTCGTGACGTGACGCGCGCGGTACAAGCGCGTGGTGCGTCCGCTGTGAAGTTCCGCTTCGACAATGAAATCGTCGAGTCGCGCGCCAACACTTAACTTGCCTGGTAGCGGCAAATCGGGAGCTGCCATCAGCGTCGCATCGGCTTCACCCAGCGCCTGGACCCGCACCACCAATGCGCTGGCGTTATCTCGGCCACCCTTCGCGTGTGCCGCTTCAACCAGATGCCGCGCGGCGAACTCGGGTGCATCGTGCAGTTGCAGTAAGCGATGCAGCTCGACCTGCCCGAGTGGCTCCCAAACTCCGTCGCTAACAATCAGAAAACGGTCGCCTGCGGCCAGATCGCCTTCGCCAAAATCCGGCATCACATGAACATCCAACCCCAGCGCACGTTTCAGCACGTGCGACATGCCGGGCGTTTCCCACACATGATCGGTGGTGAGCTGCATTAATGTTTCGCCGCGCAGTCGATACAGCCGACTGTCGCCAACGTGCGCGTAGTGATAGCGATGACCGCGCAACACAAGCGCGGTGAGCGTGGTCGCCATGCCGGGCTGGTGATGCGACGCGGTCTGGCCGGTCAACCAGCGATTGATTGCGGACAACACCGTCGCAAACGCATGTGGGATTTCCCAGGTCTCGGGCGTCGCATAAAAATCTGCGAGCAAGGTGCGCACCGACATCTCCGCCGCCTCGCGCCCGTGATGTCCACCGGACACACCATCGGCGACCACGGCCAGCACACCCTTGGTTGCGGCGAGTGACGCGTCGGGCGTCACATAGCCGCCGTAATCTTCGTTCTGTTCGCGCGGGCCGGATTCGGAGGCGTAGCCGAATACAAGAGTTAAAGGCATGAGCGCATAAATTCGGGAATCAGAATTTCCACTATACCTTTGCGCCCGAAATCGCCACCGCTCCCCAAGTAGTGCGCCACCGTTGCTTCACCGTATTCAATCCGAGCAGAGCGACAAAGCATAAGCCGGCAAAAATTAATAGACCCATCTGGTAACTCCCGGTCATGCCTTTGATATACCCCAAACTCGCGGCCAGATAGAAACCGCCCACACCACCCGCCATGCCTACCAGTCCTGTCATCACGCCGATTTCTTTGCGAAAACGCTGCGGCACTAATTGAAATACTGCGCCGTTGCCAAAGCCCAAGGTGGCCATCGCAAGCATGAAACCGACGAGCGCAACGCCTGCGCTGTCTGCGCCAAAGCTGACGATAATCAAGAACACTCCCGCCAATGCGTACACCACCAATAGCGTGCGTATGCCGCCGATGCGATCCGCCAGCATCCCGCCGAGCGGACGCACCAGCGATCCGGCAAGTACGCACGCGGCGGTGTAATAGCCGGCGTGCACGGGGCTCATGCCGTACTGGTCGTTAAAATAAATGGTGAGGCTGGAGGCCAGCCCGACGAAGCCACCGAAGGTGCAGAAGTAAAAAAACATGAACCACCACGCGTCACGGTCTTTGAGGACATTCATGTATTGCGTGAGCGACTTAGGCTGTGGGCAGTCGGGCGCGTCTTTTGCAAAAAGCAGGTACACGAGCAAAGCCAAGCTTAATGGGATCAGCGCGAGGCCGAACACATTGCCCCAGCCATACGCCACCGCCAGGCTGGGCGCAAACAGGGCCGCCAACACCGTGCCCGAGTTGCCCGCGCCAGCGATGCCTAACGCAGTGCCTTGATGTTGCGGCGGATACCAACGGGAGGCGAGCGGTAGTGCGACCGCGAACGCGGCCCCGGCAAAGCCGAGCATCACACCGAGGATCAAAATCTCGCGGTAGCTGTGTATGCCTGCGAGCCACGCCCATGCCAGCCCGGCAATTACTAAAACTTGACCAATCAGCCCAGCCATCTTGGGTTTGAGATGATCAACCAGAATGCCCATCACGATGCGCAACAGCGCGCCCGCCAACACCGGTGTCGCGACCATCAAGCCTTTTTGCGCCGCAGTGAGGCCCAACGTTTTAGCGATCTGAACGCCGAGTGGGCCGAGCATCACCCACACCATAAACGCGATGTCGAAATACAAAAAAGCGGCAAGCAAGGTGGGCGGGTGGCCTGCTTTCCAGAAACCGTGTGTCATTTGATTCTCCTACTAATGGGGATTTTTATGGAACGCAGTTCACTACGGAGCACAGAGAAATTGCAATATCACATGACATGCAACTTAAGTGTGCAGTGAGTCAGCCTGCTTTTCTCTATGCTTTCAGTGTCTCTGTGGTTAAGGGTTTTCAAGCCGCCGCACATTCTGCCGCCGACAAATCCAGCCAGACCCGGCTGCCTTCGATCTTGATCGGAAACTCGCGCGCGCAGCCTTCGTCTGGGGCCACGGCGCAACCCGAGTCGAGTTCGATATTCCAGCCATGCAGAGGGCAGGTTACTTTGCGCCCGTGCACAATGCCTTGTGATAACGGGCCACCTTTATGCGGGCAGCGATCTTCCACCGCGAACACTTCATCTTCAGCATTGCGAAAAACTGCGATGTCGATCCCACCATGCTGCACCACGCGCGCGCCGAGTTTGGGAATTTCATCGAGTGCGCACACTTTCATCCAGTTACTCATTTTCGATTCCTTTTTCAAACTTATAAAACCGCCGGAAACAACAACCCGCGCGCAAATCCTGACTTCAACAACACACCTTTGACGCGATCACGATAATCGTCACGCACCCCGCGCACCAGAATAACGCCGGAGAGCAATACCGCAGGAATCAGCAACAGCATGGAGACCAACGCATAAACCTGCACGCTGTAAAAAGCGGCGAGACCCAGCACATACGCCGGCCAGCTGAACAAAAAGCCGCGCAACGTATGCTTCACGCCCAGTAGCACCAGCGCCAACACACGGCGACGGCGTTGTGGGCGCGAGTCGTAGGCGGCCATGAAAATGCCCACTTCCAATTCGGTGGGCTTGGCGGGTAAGCGCAGGCCGGTCGTCATACGGTGCTTTCTGCGGCGGCTTAGGCATAGACGTCCGCACGCACCAGCCGGATATCGATTTCGCGGTCAACGTAATCCCACTCGGGTGTCGCACGCAGCGCGTTGACCAGGCGCTCGAACGCGTCGGCGTGTTCGGGCGCGTATTCGAACCAGGTCAGAAAGTCAAAGGGCTCGCCGATGTCGCGGCAATGGTGCAGGCGGCGCGCGATGGCGGGAAGATAGTCGAGTCCAATCAGAGTGTGGTGCGAGGTTTCTTCAAAGATTGCGCGCCGCTCATCCTGCGACAGCGCCCACCAGCGCGCCGATTTTTTGATCGGAATTAGCGCCGCGCAGGTGGCCTCGGGGCGGTCTAACGCGGGCTGACGCGCCACTAGGCTATCGACTTCGCCCCGGTCGGCGTAACGGACGTTGCTAGTCAGGCCTTGCAAGCACCATGCGGCTGGGGGCGAATCAGTTTGGCCGATAGGTAATCCGTTGACGACGTGAACGTGCTCAACGGGGGCGAGCATGTCACCACAGACGCAGCGCATCACCACCACACGCCACGCGCCCATAGCCCCGCCGATGAAGGTATAGCTATTGTCCATGTTGCCCGTCCGCATCAATGCGTGCAGGGCAGCACGCCCACCTGCGGCAGATTCGCCAGGCCCGTGGCTCGCGCATGCTCCTCGAAGCCCTTATTGCGCCAGAAAAACGCGCCGGGCATGGTGGTCGGAATCACCAGCACGTAGAACAGCGCGCGGCCCACCAGCGCGCTGGCTACGACCACGACCGCAAGCGCGCTCCAGGCCAGCATGCCGCCACCCATTATGCCGAGGGCGAGCGCCCCCACTCCCGCGACGATCATGCCGACATTGCGTGCGATCCACGCATAGCCGAAATCGGTGCGTTGCAGGTAGTGCGCGGCTGCGCCCTCGCCGCCGATTTTGTCCAGATAGCGCACGTGGAATACCAATCCGATGGCTTCCAGTACCAGTCCCAACACGACCGCGGCCGCCAGTGGCGTAAGCAGCGCGCTGCTCTCTAGGCCTTGCATCCACAGTGTCCAGCCAAACGGCAACGCCACCGCCAGCGCGCCGAGTGTGAGCATGCTGCCGTAGAAGCTGGTCATGACTTGCCAGTGGTTCCAGAACGGGCGCGCGGGGATGCGGTAGATACGCGACATAAAATACAACGCGGCTGGGCCGGCAACGACCGCGCCCCAGCCACACGCCTGGCCCAGACCCGCGACGAAACCGGCGGGGAGCCACGCGAACGCGCCTGACAGTGCAGTGAACAGTGTATAGCCGCCGAGCAGGTTGTAGAACACCGCAATCGCCGCGACTTCGCGCGACACCGGCGAATATTTCAGGTTATTGAATGCACGATAAAAGCGGTGGGGTCGCCCGAGATGCAGCGTGGAAAGCACCAGCGCGAGCGTCTCAAAACCCAGCAACGCGACGAGTAAAGTCGCATGCAGCGCCGGATGCGCGGCGGGTGCGAGCGCGGCGATCCCCAGCTTGTCGCCCAGAAACATCAGCAGAAACGCGCCTATGACGAGTTGCGACACCAGCGTAAAAATCACCAGCGGGTCTTCGCGCGAGCGCAACTTGCTCAGCTTCCATGCGCGCGCGCGGCCGTCTTCGGCGACTTTGGGGTGGTAGGTTTTGCTGGCGTCGTCGCGCTCGTAGCGCAGCGGCATCGAATCGGTACGGCGCATTTCGCGCGGCAAGCTTTTGGCCTGCTGAAAGCGGATGTTGGGGTGGGTGATCTCGGGCGTGGGGAAGCCAGGAAGCTGCGCGTCGAGCATTTCGCGATTATCCGGTTTGGTTTCGATCACACCAAAATCAAGCGCGCCCGCCAGACACGCCGACACACACGCGGGCTTCAAGCCGACTTCAAGACGATCTACGCACATATTGCACTTCGAGACGTGCCCCGCTTTGGTGTCGAGCTGCGGCGCGTTGTACGGGCACACCCAGGTGCAATATCCACAGCCGAAGCAGATGTCGGGGTCTTGCAACACCGCGCCGTATTCGGCGAACTTGGTGTAGGCGAGCGTCGGGCAGCCCTTGAGGCAGACCGGGTCGTCGCAATGGTTGCACGCCATAGAGATATTCAGGCGCGTCGACGATGGATAGCTGCCGCCTTCCAGATAGCCGACCGATCTAAAGGCAATGTGTGCGGGCAGGTCGTTCTTTTCTGAACACGCAGCCTCGCAGGCGTGGCAGGCGATGCAGTTGTCGGCGTTGAAATAAAAGCCGTGCTGTTTGTAGCGATTGGGGTTGCTGCCGATACCGGTGTCGCCGTTGATGCGCAGGCTTTTGTTGGCCAGCGGATCGTCGTCGCTGATAAGCGTGATCGGTTTGCCGTAGCGGTTCAGCGCCGGGTGCGCTGCATCGGGCAAGAATGCATAGGGTTGTTCTTCAGGACGAAGTGGAAACATGATCGGGTACTCGTTTAATACGCGCGCGCGGCAACGTTACGCACCGCGGCGGCGTGCTGGTCGGCGACGGCTTCGATCTTGGCCGCGCATTGTTTATACGCCGGTTGGCGCGAGTAGGGATCGAGCAGGCCAAGGGTGAGTCGGTTCACGCATTCGTGAAAATGAAACGGCACAAACACCATGTTGCGCGGCACACGCTGGGTAAGCTGCACCATCACCACCGCGTCACCGCGCCGGGTCGTCAGCCGTGCGTAACTGCCGTGCACAATGCCCAAGGGTTGCGCGGCATCCGGATTCATTTCCATGTACGGCGTCGGCGAAAATTTATTCAGATTGCCCATCTTGCCGGTACGCGTCCGGGTGTGAAAATGCTCGACCACGCGGCCCGAGTTGAGCCAGAACGGATAGGTCTCGTCGGGCACTTCGTTGTTCTCGATGTAGGGCAGCGGGATCAGCTTGGCGCGGCCATTGTCGTACTCGAACTTGCCGTCGGCGTATAGACGCTGCGTGCCGGTCGCGTCGCCCACGCTGCACGGCCATTGCACGCCTTTTTGCTTTTCCAGCATCGCGTAACTCATGCCGGAATAATCGAGCATGCGTCCTTTCGACAAGGCTTTCATTTCCTCGAACGCGCCTTCGGTGGTTTCGGGGAAGGCGGGTATTTTTTGCTCGCTAGCGAAGCGCTTGGCGATCTGATTAAAAATCCAGAAATCGGGCTTCGAGTAGCCGTGCGGCTTTTGCACATTGCGGATCAGATTCACACGGCGCTCGGTATTGGTAAACACGCCTTCTTTCTCGGCCCACACCGCCGCGGGCAGATAAACATGGCTATATTCGTTGGTTTCCACGTCGCGATACGCGTCCTGCACCACCAGGAATTCGAGCTTCTCCAGCGTCTTGCGGATGCGCGGCGTATTCGGCATCGAGGTCATCGGATTCGTCGCCACCAGCCACAGGCCTTTAATCTGGCCGGTTTCAATCGCGGGCAGGATATCGGTCATCGCGAGGCCGCGGTGTTTGGGGAAAAACTCGGCGTCGATGCCCCAGAAATCGGCGACCTCCTGCCGGTCTTTTTCTTTTTCCAGATAACGGTAACCCGGCAGTCCCGTGGTCGAGCCCCACTCACGCGTACCCATCGCGTTAGCCTGGCCGGTGATCGACAGCGAAGTGCAGCCGGGCTTGCCGATATTGCCGGTTAATAGATTGAGATTGTTGATCGCGACCACGCCGTCGGAGCCGTGCGTGCTCTGGTTGATGCCCATGGTCCAGATCGACATCGCGCGCCCGGCTTTCGCGTACAGGCGCGCGACGTTGCGGATCGTGTCTTCGTCGATACCGCAGATTTTTGACGCCGAGACCGGGTCGTATTGCGCCACCAGTTCAGCGAATTCGTCGGCACCGGTGGTATGCGCATCAATGTAGGCCTGATCGGCGAGGCCCTCTTTCAGAATCACATGCGCCAGACTGTTGAGCAACACCACGTCGGTACCCGGCGTGATCGGCAGATGCATGTCCGCCATCTGCGCGAACATGGTCACGCGCGGGTCTATCACGATGACCGGGAATTTACGTTGCTCCAATGCCATTTTCAGCCGCCAGAAAATGATCGGGTGCTGCTCCGGCAGATTGGAGCCGAACGCCAGCAGGCAGTCGGTGTGTTCGAAGTCTTCGTAACAACCGGGCGGGCCGTCGGAGCCGAAAGAGCGCTTGTAGCCCGACGCCGCCGAGGCCATGCAGAGCGTGGTATTGCCGCAATAATTGTTGGTGCCGATGGCGCCGCGCACGAGCTTGCCGAGAGTGTAGAACTCCTCGGTCATGATCTGCCCGGTGGAGATGATCGCGAAACTGTCGCGGCCATAAGTTTTTTGCAGGCGCTTGATTTCGCCGCCGACGTGGTCGAGCGCGCTGTCCCAATCGGTCGGCGCAAATTCGTCAAGCCGCGAGGGGCGTATCAATGGCTGTGTGCCGCGCCCGGCGGATTCGAACAACTCATGCTCGAAGATGCCCTTGATGCACAACTTGCCACGATTCACATCCGCGCCCGCCGCGCCGCGCGAACTGACTGCAGCGCCGCTGCGATCGAGTCCGACTTCAATCGAGCAGCCGGTCGAGCAGTAGCCGCAGGTCGTGTACTTCCACTCGACCACGCCCTTGTCGGCAATCTTGATCGGGTTTTTGTGTTTACGTCCGAACAGCATGATGCCTCTCCCTAAACGGCCAGGGCTTCGAATTCGTGCTGTTCCTTGCCCTCCTTGGCACGCTCCATCCACGGATCGCGTTCAACCGACAGCGCAAACAGCATCCGTTCGTGCAGTGCACGCCGACCTTCGGCATCGTCGAGAATCTTCTTCTTCACATAATCGAGGCCAACGCGCGCGACGTAATGCACGGTGCGATCCAAGTAACGCGCTTCCTCGCGATAGAGCTGCAAGAACGCGCCGGTGTATTCGATGACTTCGTCTTCGGTTTTGACTTTGATTAAAAACTGCGCGACTTCGGTTTTGATGCCGCCGTTGCCCGCGACATAAATCTCCCATCCCGAATCGACGCCGATAATGCCGACGTCCTTGATCGCAACTTCGGCGCAGTTGCGCGGACAACCCGACACCGCGAGCTTGACCTTGTGCGGCGCCCACATTTTCCAGAAGATTTTTTCCAGATCGATGCCCATCTTGGTCGAGTCCTGCGTGCCAAAACGGCACCACTCCGAGCCGACGCAGGTTTTCACGGTGCGCAGCGCCTTGCCGTAAGCGTGACCGGATGGCATGTCGAGATCGGCCCAGACTTTGGGCAGATCGGCTTTTTTGACGCCCAGCATATCGATGCGCTGACCGCCGGTGACCTTCAGCGATGGGATGGAATACTTGTCGACCACGTCGGCGATGCGACGTAATTCACTGGGCGTGACCTGCCCGCCCCACATGCGCGGGATCACCGAATAGGTGCCGTCCTTCTGTATGTTGGCGTGCGCGCGCTCGTTGATGAAACGCGATTGCGGATCGTCTTCGGCTTCGCCCGGCCAGGTCGAAATCAAATAATAGTTGAGCGCCGGTCGGCATGACGCACAGCCGTTCGGTGTATCCCATTCCAAAGCCTGCATCACTTGCGGAATGGAGAGATATTTGTGTTCGCGTATCGCCGCGCGCACCTGCTCGTGCGTGCGTTCGGTGCAACCGCACATCGATTTGATCGTGGGTGCGGTGGAATAATCGCCGCCCGCCGTTACCGCCAAAATCTGCTCGACCAGCCCGGTACACGAGCCGCACGAACTGGAGGCCTTGGTGTGCTTGCGCACGTCCTCCAGCGTAAATAATCCCTTCTCGCGGATGGCTTTGACGATCGTGCCTTTGCACACGCCGTTGCAGCCGCACACTTCCATCTCGTCGGTCATGCTCGCGGCGCGGTTGATGCCGCTGTGGCCGAGGTTGCCGCAATGGTCCTGCCCAAACATCAAATGCTCGCGCAATTCGCGCACATCTTTGCCGTCGCGTAGCAGCGAGAAATACCAGGCGCCGTCCACAGTGTCGCCATACATCACGCCGCCGACCAGCTTGTTGTCCTTCAGCACCAGCTTTTTGTAAACCCCACCGATGGGGTCGGAATACAGAATTGATTCGGTGCCTTCGCCGCCGATGTAGTCGCCCGCCGAAAATAAATCAATACCCGTGACCTTGAGCTTGGTCGACGTGACCGAACCTTGATAGATACCAATGCCATGGTGCGCGAGATGATTCGCGCACACTTTGGCCTGCTCAAACAGCGGCGCGACCAGCCCGTAGGCGATACCGCGATGTGCTGCGCATTCGCCGATGGAATAAATGCGCGGATCGTAGGTTTGCATCGTGTCGTTGACCACGATGCCACGATTGCAATGCAGGCCAGCCGATTCTGCCAGCGCAGTATTGGGGCGAATACCCACAGCCATCACCACCAGGTCTGCTGGTGCCTGATCGCCATCTTTGAATTTGATCTCGCACACTCTTCCGGATTCACCTTTGACGAGTTCGGCGGTTTGCTTTTGCAGCAGAAACTTCATGCCTTTTTCTTCGAGGCTCTTTTGCAGTAAGCGCGCTGCTGGTTCGTCGAGCTGACGCTCCATCAACCATGGGCCGATGTGCACGACGCTGACGTCCATGCCGCGCTTCATTAAGCCGTTGGCGGCTTCAAGACCCAGTAGCCCGCCGCCGATTACCACTGCGTGTTTGTATTGGCTCGATGCGCTCACCATTGCATCCACATCGGCGATGTCGCGAAAGCTGATCACGCCGGGCAAATCCGCACCCGGCACCGGCAAAATAAACGGGTTGGAGCCGGTCGCCAGCAGCAGCCGGTCATACTCGGCGCGGGTGCCGTCTTCGGCTTCGACATAGCGGTTTTTGCGGTCGATCTTGACGACCTTTTTACCCAGGTGCAGCTGGATGTTATTTTCGCGATACCACTCGGTGGAATTCAGAATGATGTCGTCGACCGTCTGCTCGCCTGCAAGCACCGGTGACAACAGAATGCGGTTGTAATTTGGATGCGGTTCAGCGCCAAACACGGTGATGTCATACATCTCCGGCGCGTGCTTTAATAATTCTTCCAGCGTGCGTACACCCGCCATGCCATTGCCGACCATCACCAGCTTCATCTTGTTATTGGGGATACTCATGTCCATACAGCTACTCCGATCGAAACGCTTATAGGGGTCTAAGCAAACGAAGTGCCAATAACAACGCGGCTTGTAAGTCACTGATTAAATTTGGTTAAGCTCTTCTTCATTTAACTCCACTGCGCTAAACAGCACCGTTCAAGTGCATTTGCATTTTTCGCGCACCATCAGGCGGCGACGCGACCAAATCCATTAATTGAGGTGATGGCGCGCGCCTGATTAAGGTTATCGGTATAGGCGGCGGCATAGAGACATCCCGCCAGCTGACTGCGCAGCGGCAAAGGTATGCCTTGATTTCCTTCGAGCACCTGACGCACCCATGCCCCAGTGGCGCTTGCCTCAATCGCAGGCAAATGTGAAGTCCGACTGCTGGCTGCTTGCGCTGTGCAAATGGATTCGCATTGGCCATCGTGATAAAAATCTATCGCGGGGCGAAGGTGGGGATCAACGAAAGCCTCACCCTCGCAGCCTTTTAAAAGTAGGGCCGAGCCTCCCAATGCCGACAGCAGCGCAGCCATGCCGTCCAGTTCTTTATCACGCAGTGCAGGCGTCACACGCACCGAGGCCGCGTCCATTACATCGGCCACCACTGCGAGACGCGTGGCGATAGACTCCACGCCCAAACGCGCGCGTAACGCCAGCAGCGAAGCCAAACCCGAACTCAGTAATGCCACGGGCACAAACGCGATGCCTTCGCCATCCAAACGCGCATTCACCTGCGCCACGTTGGCGCACGGCATGATGTCGAGTTCGCGTAGCACGTAGGCCGCCGCAGTGCCGCCACCGCCGTCAAGCACGCCATGGATTAACACCGGGATGCCAAAACTTTTGAGTAGCAATGCGAGCAAGGGCATTAGATGCGCGTGCTGACGCACCCCGTGATAGCTCGGCAATACCACCGTGCGATACGGCGTGGCAGGCGCGACGAATTGAGGCAAACGCTCAGCCAGTGCCGCATGCAAACCCAGCCAGGCGTCGAGGCCGGGGTCGTGCTGATTAAATGCAATCAGCAGTGCGGCGGTTTCCAACTCTGGCACGCCGCCATCGAGCAAAGCTGCAGCCAGATTGCGCGCATCCGTAAAGTCCAGCCCCTCGCCCGCTTCAATCTGGCGGATCAAACTGGCATAACTCATGCCAGCATTCGATTCGTGTTCAACATACGTTTCAACTCCGGGACGCAAGAGCCGCACTCGGTGCCGCAGTGCAGCGTGGCTTGCAAGGTGGGCAAATCGGCGCCGTCGGCAATCGCGGCAAAAATGTCGGCTTCGGCCACGTTAAGACAATTACAGATAATGCGGCCGCGTCCGACGCCGCCCGCGGGCGGACGGGCCACCGGTGCAAGCATCCACGCGCGCAACGGTGCGGCGTCGCTGCCGTCCGCAATCAATTCTTTTAGCCATTCGAATGCAGCGGTCTCGCCCGTGAGCCGGGCGGCGGTGATGCGGCCCTGGTCGACACGCACGCGCTTGGAAATACCGCTGCGACTATCGTCGTATTGCATCACCGCAAGCGGATCATTCAGCCCGAGTATCTGATCGAGTTGTGCAATCAATGCCGCGGGTAACGCAGCGGTGTGTGCCAACCGTAATGTCAGCACATCGCGCTCGCGCCCTGCCAATGCGGCCGCGCCGTATTCGCATTCGCGTAACAAGGGTTGCACTGCTTGCAGCATCGCCGCACCATCGCCCGCACACAGTACCGCCATGCGCCACGGCAAATCTGCCTTCGCAATTTGTATCGCCGCGTGTTTGAACTCGGGTTGTTTGGATACCGGATCGAAGACCGGCAAGGTCAGCGCGTTTACGCCAAGCCCGCTCATGAAACGCGCGCCCCAATGCATCGGCAAAAAACACTGGCCGGGCCGTAGCGTGGCGCTGGCTTCCACCTGCAACACCAGTGCGCCGCGTCGGCTTTTAACGCGCACCAGATCGCCGTCGCCCAGCCGCCGCAACTCCATATCGCGCCGACTCATCGACAACAACGGCGTATCGACATGCGCGAACAGCCGCGCGACCTTGCCGGTGCGGCTCATGCCGTGCCATTGGTCGCGTAGTCGACCGGTATTCAAATGCAGTGGGTAACGCGCGTCGATGGGTTCGGCGACCGGGCGATACGGCGCGTTGTGAAACTGCGCGCGACCGCTGGCGGTAGGGAAATTGCCGTCTTCGTACAGCCGCGCTTGGCCATTGGCCTCACCTTCTGGCAACGGCCATTGTTGCGGGGCAGCCTTCAGCATTGCATAGCTCAACCCGGTGATGTCGAGATCACGACCACGCGTCGTTTCGCGATGCTCGTTGAACACGTCTTCGGGGCAGGTGTACGGAAACAGTTTTTTGCCGTCGCGCCCTAGCTTCTCACCTAACCGCCACGCAAATTCGACTACCACCTGACAATCCGGACGCGCTTCGCCTGGCGGCGAGATAGCGGCATTCACATGCGAAATGCGTCGCTCGGAATTGGTCAATGTGCCTTCGCATTCACCCCAGGTGGCGGCGGGTAATAGCAGGTCGGCATACGGCGCGGTTTCGGTATCCGCAAACGCTTCTTGTAGCACCACAAATTCGGCGCCGGCCAACGCTTCGTGTATCAAAGTCTGATCAGGCATCGACTGCGCGGGGTTGGTGCAAGCAATCCACAGCGCTTTAATTTCGCCGCTACGCACCGCTTCAAACATTTCAACCGCGGTTTTACCGGGCGTCTCCGGCACTGACTCCACGCCCCACAAGCGCGCGACTTCGGTCCGATGTTCCGGATTGTCTAATTCGCGATGCGCCGAGAGTAGCGTCGCCATGCCGCCTACTTCGCGCCCGCCCATTGCATTGGGCTGGCCGGTCAATGACAACGGTGCCGCCCCGGGTTTCCCGATTTGCCCAGTGGCCAGATGCAAGTTGATCAGCGCAGCATTTTTATCAGTGCCACAGCTCGACTGATTTAGGCCCTGACAATACAACGACAGCGTGGGCCCAGCTGCAAACCAGCGTGCGGCCTGCACGATATCGTTCGCGGCCACCCCGCACACCGGCGCCATTTTTTCTGGCGTGTAATCGCGCACGGTTTCGCGCAGCTTGTCCCAGCCGAGCGTATGCGCGGCAATGTAATCGCGGTCGACCAGCTCTTCCCATAGCATCACATTCAGCATCGCGTGATACAGCGCCACATCCGTGCCCGGCAGAATTGCAAGATGCAGATCGGCAGCGTCGGCGGTATCGGTGCGACGTGGATCAACCACGATCAGCTTCTGATTGGGATTAGCCAGCCGCGCGGCCTCTATGCGTCGAAACAGAATCGGGTGCGCAAACGCGGTGTTCGACCCACTGATGAAAATGGTGCCCGCATGGTCAATGTCGTCATAACAGCCCGGCGGCGCATCTGTGCCTAGCGTGGCTTTGTAGCCCGCTACCGCCGACGACATGCATAGCCGCGAGTTGGTATCGACGTTGTTGGTGCCGATCAAGCCCTTCGCGAGTTTGTTAAAGACGTAATAGTCCTCGGTGAGCAACTGGCCTGAGATATAGAAGCCTACTGCATTGGGCCCATGCTGTTGGATGATGGCTGCGAAACGCTCTGACGCCACTTCTAGTGCGGCATCCCACGTCACCCGCGCGCGAGGCAAAAGTTTGTCATTGCGCAATTCGGGAAATAACGCGCGCCCTCCCACGTTGGCCGCCAAAGCCAATGTCGCGCCCTTAGTGCACAGCCGCCCGCGATTAGCGGGATGCGCCGGATCACCGCGCACACCCGTAATCTGCCCTGCTTCGGTTTCAATCAAAACTCCGCAACCGGTGCCGCAATAACAACAGACTGATGACACTACCGCCATGACTTCTCCTTAGGCAAAGCCATAGCATGAGCTATGCCACTGAAAGCTTGCGTAAAAATTCAAAGACTTAGGAATCAGAGCGGCAGAAGAATTGCATGTTGCGCGCAACAATGAGGCGGATTTGATTTGCGTGCTATCTGCTGGTGCATGTCCTGATTAAAGGAGTGAATTAATAAAAAGACGAAACCAGTGGTGAACTGATTTCGTCTTTGGGGATTAAACGCGCCGCCTAGCTCTACGGAGTATTAACGCTGCTATTTAAAATCATTGGCATCGGAGGCGCAGGAGGCGTTGTGGGTAGACTCGGATTTTGCAATCTGCCTACCTTGTTGCGAAGCACTTCGCTGAACCAGATCGACTGGTCGCCGGGGTTAATATCCATCCCCATTGGACCAGACATGGGGGTAGGAACTTTGTATTCCTTGATCTTGCCATCGAGTCCCAACATTCCGATCTGATTACCCGCGAATTCGGTAAACCAAACCTGACCCATATCATCTTCCATAATCATCATCGGAATCGCAGCTTTAGTAGGAATGCGATAAAGCGTGATTTTTCCATCCAGCGTTATTGAGCCAATCGTATTGCCTACAGTGTCGGTAAACCACACCAAATCCGTTTTCTGATGCTCGCTGTAATGAATGCCCATAGGGTGCGCACGAGGTGGCAAATTATAAAAATTGAAACTGCCATCTGTCCGTAGTACGCCGATTTTTCCGGGACGAGTCATCGCAAACCACTTGTTGTCGTTGCGATCGACAGTTAGCCCCGCTGGCATCGAGAAAACTTCCGGAATTTTGAATTCTTCGATTTTGCCGGAGGGTCGTATCACCCCGATCTTGTTATTAAAAATTTCGTTAAACCAGATGTTGCCTTGCGAGTCGCCCGATATCCCCATCGGCATTGAGCGCGGTGACGGAACGTCATAAACCGTCATCGTGCCATCCACCAGCATATGAATTATTTTGCCAGGAATGGCTGAGAACCATACACTGCCATCCAGCTTATCTACCCACATATTCATTGGGCCACGTGCAGGCGCGATAGCTTGTCCCGCGACGTCGTAAACCTGAGTCTCTCCGTTGTAGGTAAACCGCAGGATTTTGCCATCATGGAAGGCCCCCACCCAGAGATTGGATTGATCATCAAACCCCATTTGTAGCGGCATTGATACCCGCGTAACAAGCGGAATTTCGGTGATTGTTGCAGGAGGGTCGCCTATGCGTCTTGCATTGGCGGGCGTGCTAACCGCCGCGGTAAACGCAAGCAATCCAAGCAAAAAAGTGCGGCGTAAGTTGTGTAATGGCATAGTCAAGTCTCCAATAGTTATCAAAGGCGCTGCGATATGAATCCCCCTTTCATGTCGCAACTGTTATGAATTTCTAATCTCACCTACTCGCCGACAACGTATCTACCTTGAACGGCGAGCTTAGTTGTTATCAATATATTTGTACTTCGGAACGCGAACCACGCATGGCTGAGCCTGATACCGCTATAAGCTGCGCACCACGTGCGGGCTGCGATGTCGCAATTCGTTCATTACCAGCGTGGTCTGCCGAGGGTTTACAGGATGGCTCACCACGGCCCAGCGCCCGCGTTTGATTGCTTTACGCACCGACACCGTCACGCGATAGTGATCAGGGCGGAGCGTGAGCAGTCCCCCTATCAACATGCCAAAAATACTGCCGAAGAAAATCATCACGCCCAAACTAATAAGCGGACTACTTACAACGGCCGGGTTCTCGCTCCACCTGAATGCCAGATAAAGCGCGCAGCCCGCCACCGCGCCTGTTAAACCGGTGACGATGTGGGCACGAATCAGCGTGCGCCAGATTCCGGCTTGCTCCGGCTCAAGCTTGCGAGAGAGCGGTGCTTCCACTACGCCCCTCGTATCCTCGGGGCCCACTAGTTGCACCTGTGAGGCATTCATACCGGGGACGTTTTTTAATCGTTGCGCTGCGGTTTCTGCCAAGTCGCGGGTATCAAAGACCGCGGCTACTTTAGTTAACGAACGTTCGCCAAATAGCGAAGTTTTAAGACTCATCACATTCTGCCTTACACACTTGGTGCCACGGTTTATATGTTGTGACAATGCCCCTAGCCCTCCAGTCCTAAAATCGGCTACGTCCTAAACACCTGACAGTCGGGTCTTACACATAGGGCAGTGGTAGAACGGACTCAACGCATTACTTCTTCTCAGCCTGCAATGGCGGCCCCACATTGGGCTCAACCGTGCCACCCAATGCGGGTTGCTGCGCGTTTCCCCAATTGCCGCCCAGCGCTTGAATCAACCCGACGCTCGCATTCAGCCGTTGACCGCTGTTTTGCAGACGGCTGTTTTGCGCGTTGTAAAGGGCAGCTTGTGCGGTGAGCAAATTCATATACGGTACGGTGCCCGCCTTGTATTGATTGTTGATCAGGCGCACCGCCTGCTCGGCAGAAACAACGAGCTGCTGTTGCTGTTGCGCTTGTTCGGCGTAGATCGACAAAGCAGCGAGTTGGTCTTCGACCTGCTGCATCGCGACCAGACCGGCCTGCCGATATTCCGAGACGGTTCTTTGATAGGAGGCTTCGCTTTGCGCCACTTGCGCACGGCGCGCACCGCCATCGAACAACGTCTGCGCAAGGGCGGGGCCAATCGACCAGAACAGGTTGGGCGCTGATAACAGATTGGCGAAACTCGACCCGCGATAGCCTGCAGCGGCGGACAAGGTCAAGTCAGGAAAATACGCCGATTCGGCCACGCCGATCTGTGCGTTGGCAGCGGCGACACGGCGCTCAGCAGCGGCTAAATCGGGGCGGCGTAATAGCAACTGTGCCGGTACACCCACGGGAATGGCTTGCGGCTCAGGTAGCCCGTGGTGACTGGTCGATCCATCTGTGTTCGCAAGCGGGGGCACGCTAAAGTTGGCGGGTGCTTCACCGATCAATACGGCAATCGCGTGTTCTAGTTGCGCACGTTGTACGCCAAAGCCCGACAACTGCACGCGTGCGCTCGCCAATTGCGTTTGTGCCTGGGCCACATCCGCCTGGCTCACGACGCCAGCGTGATAGCGGTTCTGTACTAGCTGCAGCGATTTTTCGTAAGTCGCGACGGTCTCGGCTGCGAGCGCGGCTTGGCTGTCGAGCTGCCGGATCGTGAAATAGTTTTGAGAAAGCGTGGTTTGCAGGCTCAATTGGGCGGCTGCCAGATCGGCTTCACTTGCGGCTGCGGACGCCGTGCTCGATTCCACTTGACGACGCACCCGTCCCCACAAATCGGGCACCCAGCTTGCCGAAAGCCCCGTGCTTACCGTGTTGCGTGCGCCGCCACTATTCGACTGCGTGCTCGATCCCGGAATGCCGTTGTTGCCATTGCCCGAATCGGCGCGGCTCGCCGAAGCATTGGCACCCAGGACAGGAAACTCGGCGGCACGCGCCGCTTGTGTCAACGCGAGCGCTTGCTGATATGTGTAATACGACACGCGCAAACTCTGATTAGCGAGGGCGACGCGCGGTTCCAGGTCATTCAATGTCGCGTCGTTGAATATCGACCACCACACAGTGAGCGCGGGCTCACGCAGCGGCGCGGTCGCAATCCAGCCTTTATCTTCCTTGAAGACTGCCGGCGTTGACAGTGCGGGGCGTTCATAAACGGGCCCCATAGTGCAGGCGCTCAGGAGCGCGACCAGCGCAAGCGTGAAGGAAATTCTGGGTGCGATTATCATCATGTCATACCTGTAAAGCAGAACCGCCCCGACGCCGCGCCCAGCGTTGCCGGCCCCAGTGACGCAGTTTGTCGAGTTCGAGATAAATCACCGGCGTGGTGTAGAGCGTGATGAGCTGGCTCACAATCAGGCCACCTGCAATCGCGATGCCTAAGGGCTGCCGCAATTCGGCCCCGTTGCCGGTGATGAGGGCCAACGGCAACGCGGTGAACAACGCCGCCAGCGTGGTCATCAAAATCGGACGCAGGCGCAACAGACAGGCCTGATGGATCGCGGTGCGCGGATCGATGCCCTGCTCGCGTTCGGCCTGCAATGCAAAATCGACCATCAGAATGGCGTTCTTCTTGACGATGCCGATCAGCAGAAACACGCCGATCAACGCGATGATCGAAAACTCGATCTTGAAGAGTTCCAGCGCGAGCACTGCACCGATACCGGCCGACGGCAGCGTGGACAAAATCGTCAGAGGATGAATCGTGCTCTCGTAGAGCATGCCGAGCACAATGTAAATCACCAGAATCGCGGTCATGATAAACAGCGGTTGGTTGCTCAGCGTGTCCTGAAATAATTTGGCCGTGCCCTGAAACCCTCCTTGAATCGTGCTCGGCATACCGATGCGCGCGGTGGCGTTGTCGATCAGTCCCTGCGCTTGGCCGAGCGACAGGGTCTTGTCGAGATTGAATGAAATCGTCGAGGCGGCAAACAATCCTTGATGGTTAACCGACAGCGGCGTGCTCCCCATTTCGATGCGTGCCAGTGCGGTCAGCGGCACACGCGCGCCGCTCGCCGTGATGATGTAAATATCCTTTAGCGCTTCGGACCCCTGGAGATATTGCGGAGCAGCTTCCATCACCACGCGATACTGGTTCAAGGGTGCATAAATCGTTGAAACCAGACGTTGGCCGAAGGCATTGTTCAGCGCCTGATCAATCGCGCCCACCGGCACGTTGTAGCGCGCGGCGGCGACGCGGTCTATCACCAGATTGACCTGCAAGCCCTTGCTCTGCTGGTCGGTGTTGACATCTGACAAGCCGGGGATGCCGCGTATCGCTTCGAGCACGCGTGGCTCCCATGCGCGCAATGCGGCGAGGTCACCCGACTGCAACGTGTATTGATACAGCGCCGCCGCCGGTCTCCCGCCTGCGCGAATGTCCTGGACCGGCGAGAAAAACACCTGCACGCCCGGCACCGAACCGAGCTTGCGGCGCAAGCGCGGGATGATGGTCATCACATCATCCCGCTGGTCGTTGGGCTTTAGGCTCACAAAAATGAATCCGCCGTTTTTGCTGCCGCCACCGGTGAACGCGACAACGTTTTCGACGCCGGGATCGTGGCGCACCACGTTGACAATGCGCGTGACCTTCTGCGCCATCGCCTGAAACGAGATCGCCTGATCGGCTTGGATACCGCCTGTCATCAGACCCGTGTCCTGGGTCGGAAATAGGCCCTTCGGCACGATGGTGTACAGATAGACGTTGAGCGCAATCGTGCCAAAAAACACCAGCAGCATGAAGCGGTAATGGCGCAAAGCCCAGCCCAGGCTGCGATCATAGGTGCGGAGCAAACGTTGATATTGGCGTTCAGCAAACGCTGACACCCGGCCCGGTTGATGCGTCGCACTGCGGGGCTTGAGCCAGCGCGACGCAAGCATCGGCGTGAGGGTCAGCGAGACGACGAGCGAAATGAAAATGGCTACGGAAAGTGTCGCAGCAAACTCGCGAAACAGCCGCCCGATAATGCCCCCCATAAGCAGTACCGGCAGAAATACCGCGATCAGCGAGAGGCTCATCGATAACACGGTGAAGCCCATTTCGCGTGCACCGCGCAACGCAGCCGGCATCGGCGCGACGCCGTCTTCGACATGACGCATGATATTTTCGAGCACGACCACCGCGTCATCCACGACAAAGCCGGTTGCGACGATCAGCGCCATCAGCGAGAGATTATCGAGGCTATAGCCGAAGAGATACATCACCGCGAACGTACCGACTAGCGAGATCGGCACCGCGATAGCCGGAATCAGGGTCGCGCGCCAGTCGCGCAAGAAGACAAAAACCACGAGCGCCACTAGTGCGACCGACAGCAACAAAGTCATTTCGGAATCGTGCAGCGACGCGCGTATCGTGACCGTGCGATCCGACATGATCGTCACCTTGATCGCCCGAGGAATCGACGCTTCTAGCACTGGCAATGCGGCTTTGATTGCATCGACTGCTTCAATAATATTGGCCCCAGGCTGGCGCGAAATAATTAATTGAACCGAGGGTTCGCCGTTGGCGAGGCCCATGTTGTACGCGTTCTGCAGGCCTTGGCTGACGGTGGCGACCTGCTCCAGTCTCACCGGTACGCCACCGCGGTTGGCGATCACCAGCTGCTTGTATTCATCGGGCGTGGTGAGCTGGTCATTCGCGAGAATTTGCCAACGATGCTGATTGTTTTGTAGCGCGCCCTTGGGAGCGTTGACATTACTGGTCGCAATCGCCTGACGCACCTGCTCCAGCGAAAGGCCCATGCTGTTCAACTGCGCTAAATCCAGGCTAATGCGTACCGCGGGCAAGGCCGCGCCGCCGACATTGACGTCGCCGATGCCTGGCAACTGCGAAATTTTTTGCGCAAGGATGGTCGAGGCGGCGTCGTACATCTGCGCGCGCGACAGGCTCTTCGAGGTTAACGACAGGATCATGATCGGCGCATCGGCCGGGTTGACCTTGCGATAACTCGGGTTGCCGGTCATACCCGTGGGGAGCGCCGGGCGCGCGGCGTTAATCGCCGCCTGCACCTCGCGTGCCGCGCCGTCGATATTTTTAGCCAGGTCAAACTGGATCGTGATGCGGGTGGAACCGAGCGAGCTCGACGAGCTCATTTCCGTGATGCCTGCGATGCGCCCGAGCGCACGTTCGAGCGGCGTAGCCACGGTCGCCGCCATCACGTCCGGACTTGCCCCGGGCAAGTTCGCGGATACGCTGATGGTTGGAAAATCGATCTGTGGCAGCGGCGCCACCGGCAGCAGATTAAATGCAATCGCGCCTGCGAGCACTATCGCCACTGCCAGCAAAGTGGTGCCAATCGGACGACGGATGAAGAGGGCAGAAAAATTCATGGCGTGGCGTTCGCTGGATGATTTTCACGGTGGAAACGCGCCTTCCAGCGCTGTTGTAAGCCATCGAACGCGAGATAAATCACCGGCGTCGTAAACAAGGTCAACAGTTGCGATAGCAGCAGCCCGCCCACCAGCGTAATGCCGAGCGGCTGACGCAACTCGGCACCCATACCGCCGCCGATGATCAGCGGTACTGCGCCGAACAATGCGGCAAACGTGGTCATCAAAATCGGGCGCAGGCGCAGTTGCGCGGCCTGCACAATGGCGTCACGCGGACTCAGACCTTGGTTACGCTCGGCGTCGAGCGCAAAGTCCACCATCATGATCGCGTTTTTTTGCACGATGCCGATGAGCAGAATGATGCCGATGATTGCGATCACAGTAAGACTGTTGCCGGAAATCATCAGCGCGAGCAGCGCGCCGATGCCCGCCGACGGCAAGGTCGAGAGTATCGTCACGGGGTGGATGAAGCTCTCGTACAGCACGCCAAGTACGATGTACATCGTCGCCACCGCCGCCAGCAGCAGCCATAGCTGATTCGATAATGCCGCCTCGAACGCCGCCGCCGCGCCTTGCATTTGAAGCGGCACCGATGGCGGCAGTTTTATGTCTGCCTGCGCGTGGTGGATCGCATCGACCGCTTCGCCTATCGATACGCCCGACGCCAGATCGAACGAAATCATCGCGGCGGGAAACTGCCCGAGGTGATCGATTTCGAGCGGGCCGCGGCGCTCGCTGATGTGTGCAAATGCAGACAAGGGCACGCTCGCGCCGCTTGCCGACGGCAGGTACAAACTATTGAATCCCTCAAGCCCTTGGCGGTCCTGCGGTTCGACTTGCAACACCACACGATACTGGGCTGACTGCGTGAAGATAGTCGAAACCAGCCGCTGCCCGTAGGCGCTGTAGAGTGCGCTATCGATGGCCGCAACGCTAATGCCCAGCCGCGAGGCTGCATCGCGGTCGATATCGACATAGGCCACCAGCCCGTCGTCCTGGAGGTTTGAAGACACATGGGTGAGCTGCGGCAGCGTCGATAGCTTATCGACCAGCGCCCGGCTCCACGTAGACAAATCGGTGGCGTTCGTGGCACTGAGGCTGAACTGGTAAGGGCTGCGCGAGAGCAGATCGTCGATCGTCAGATCCTGCACCGCTTGCAAATAAAGATCAATGCCGTTTACCTCGGTGGCGCGCTGCTGTAGACGCGCAACGATCGGGCCGACGCGTTCACTGCGTTGTGCCAGCGGTTTAAGGCTGATGAGCATGCGCCCGCCATTCAGCGTTGCGTTGCTGCCGTCCACTCCGATGAACGACGAAATGCTCGCGACGTCGGGATCTTTCAGCAAGGCCTGCGCGAGTGCCTGCTGTTTGCTCGCCATCGCCGCAAACGAAGTGCTTTGCGGCGCCACGCTGATCGCCTGAATTAGTCCAGTATCTTCGGACGGAAAAAAGCCCTTGGGAATCCAGATATACAGCAGCACGGTCAGTACCAGTGTGCCCACCGCGAGCAGCAAGGTCAGCCCGGAATTCCGCAACACCCATTGCAAACCGCGACCGTAGTTCGCGATCATGCTGTCGAACCATTGCTGGCTTTTGCGCATTAGGCGGCTCTGTTTTTCTTCCGGCACATGGCGCAGCAAGCGTGCGCTCAGCATCGGTGTGAAGCTCAAAGACACCGCTGCAGAAATTAGGATCGCAACGGCGAGCGTGATCGCGAATTCGCGAAACAGCCGCCCGACCACGTCGCCCATGAACAGCAGCGGAATCAGTACCGCAATCAACGAGAACGTCAACGAGATGATGGTGAAACCGATCTGGCGCGCGCCTTTTAATGCGGCTTGCAAAGGTGTCTCACCCGCCTCGATGTAGCGGGCGATGTTTTCGATCATCACAATGGCGTCATCCACGACAAAGCCGGTCGCGATCGTCAGCGCCATCAGCGTGAGGTTGTTGATGGAAAAACCCGCCAGATACATCACGCCAAATGTGCCTATCAACGACAAGGGCACAGCAAGCGCGGGGATGAAGGTCGCGCGCGCGTTGCGCAGGAATAAAAATATCACCAGCACCACCAGCACGACCGACAGCAACAATTCAAAACGCACATCGGCAATCGCCGCGCGAATGGTAACTGTGCGATCCGACAGCACCGTCAAATCAGCCGATCCGGGCAAACTCGCCTGAAGGTCTGGCAACAGTTTCTGGATACTGTCTACTACCGCGATCACGTTTGCGCCGGGCTGGCGCTGCACGTTGATGACAATGCCGGGTTTGCCGTTTACCCAGGCCGCGAGCTGCGAATTTTCTGCGCTTAGCGTCACCGTCGCTACATCGCCTAGACGAACCGGCGCGCCGTTCTTGTACGAAATAATGAGCGCACGATAGTCGTCCGGCGATTGCAACTGGTCGTCCGCGTTGATCGTCAGCGAGCGCTGCGCGCCGTCGAAACTGCCTTTGGGCGAATTGACGTTGGCGGCGGTGATCGCGCTTTGCACAGCCGACAGACTCAGCCCCGACGCTGCCAACTGGCGCGCGTTGACCTGCACCGTGACCGCAGGCTTCTGGCCGCCCGACAGGCTCACCAGACCAACACCCGAGACCTGGGATAATTTTTGCGCGAGACGCGTATCGGCGATGTCCTGCAATTGCGTTAATGGCAGCGTTGCCGAGGTCAACCCGAGCGTCATTACCGGCGCGTCGGCGGGATTGACCTTCGCGTAGATCGGCGGCGAAGGCAGATCGTTGGGTAGAAAATTCGACCCCGCGTTGATCGCAGCCTGCACCTCTTGTTCGGCCACATCGAGCGGTAACTTCAGGTCGAAACGCAGCGTAATAGTCGATGCGCCGCCCGAACTACTGGACCACATTTGCGCGAGCCCCGGCATCTGTCCAAACTGGCGCTCAAGCGGAGCGGTAATCGACGAGGTCATCACGTCGGGGCTCGCACCGGGGTACAAGGTGGTGACCTGGATAGTCGGGTAATCGACCTGGGGCAACGCCGATTGCGGCAGCAATTTATAGCCGACAAAACCAGCCAGCAGTACTGCAAGCATCAACAGCGTTGTGGCGATGGGGCGCAGGATGAAGATGCGTGACGGGCTGGGCTGATCCAACGCGTCGGGGTCTTCAGGGGCACGATTCATGCGCCCTGCCCCTGCGGGCGATGGCCTCCTTGTCGACGCGGATGTTGGCCTCGCGCGGGTCCGGTCTCGCCCGGCTTCATAGGTGTGACGATTTTCACGGTCGCGCCATCGCGCAGCTTGTCGAGGCCATCGGTGACGACGCGTTCTCCCAATGCCAGTCCGCTGGTGACGACAATGAAACTGGCGTCACTGACGCTGGTTTTAACCGGGCGCAACGCGACCTTGCTGGCGTTATCGACGACGTAGACATAGCTGCCAGGCGCACCGACTGCGACTGCGGTGAGCGGCACCACCAACGCTTGTTGCAGCGTGTTGACGAGCAGCCGAACGTTGACGAATTGATTGGGGAACAGGCTGAAATCGCGATTGGCAAATTCGGCCTTCAGGTTCACCGTGCCGGTGGCGGTATTGATCTGGTTGTCGACCGCGATCAACTTGCCATCGGCGAGCTTCGCGCTGCGGCGTTGATCCCAGGCTTCTACTGGCAATACTGCCCCTGCGTGCAGGCGGGCGAGCACATCGGGCAAGCGCGTTTGCGCGACGGTAAACGTGACGGCGACGGGTTGCACCTGCGCCAGCGTGACAATGGGTGTCGAATTTGACGTGGTGCCCGTCGCAGCACTGTTGCCCCCGCCAATAGCCCCGCTGGTGCCGACCATATTCCCCGCGTCGACTGTGCGCAATCCGGTTATGCCCGATATAGGCGCGGTGATGCGTGTCCAACTCAATTGCAGTTTTACGTTGTCTAGCGCGGCACGGTCGGCGGCGACCGTGCCTTTGTACTGCGCGACCAATGCACGCTGATTGTCGACCTGTTGTGACGCGATCGAATCCTGCGCCAAGAGCGTGGTGTAACGCGCGAGATCGGCTTGCGCACCCGCTAATTGGGCCTGGTCGCGTGCCAGCTGCGCCTGCGCCTGCTGCACTGCGATCCGATACGGACCCGAGTCAATCACTGCGAGTAGCGCGCCGGCTTTGACCGGCTGGCCCTCGCGGTAATTCACACTTTGCAAAAGCCCTGCAACGCGGGGCATGACGTTGACGTATTGCCTCGGCACGACCGTGCCAAGCGCGTCGAGCCATGTCGGCATTGCCTGCTGCGTGACGCTCGCGACCGTAACCGGTGCAGGCCCTTTAGCATCGCCGCGACCGCCTCCTCCCGGTTTGGCATAAGCCGGATCCAGAAAATACACCGCTGCAAACAGCCCGACTGCGCCCAACACGCCTGCGAGTATCAATCCGAAAGAACCGCGCCAAAAGGTTTGGCGGGGCACGGCAGGGCCGAGCTGATCGGAACTGTCGGAAGAGATGGTTGCAAGTTTCATAGCTAGATGACTTCACTAAAATTATTCAGCATAGAGGGCGGCGTCAGCCCACCAAACGCGGACAACCGACACAAAATCATAGCTTAAGTTAATGCTGCAAAATGCAGTTGGGAGCTCGATACCCCTTTAGTAGCAATAAGCCACAGCAGATCAGGTCTCGATTACGTGAGCGTTTACCGCCCACGTAACAGCTACTTCGGACACTCAAGATTGATGATGATGCTGACCTTGGCCCCAGTGTCCCCCTTTCGGCATCGCTTCAGCATCAAAAATCTTTTGCTGTTCGGGGGTCAGTTGCGCATAAAAAGCTTTGGTCGCCTCGGCGCGGTGCGTCATTTGTGTGTGACGCATATCAGACATCGCCATCATTTTGTCTATGCGTTGCGGCGTGCTCATTTTGGCAAACTCGCTGCCCATGGCTTGCTTATCTACGCCCATTTTACCCATGCCCATATCGTTCATCCCGGGTTGGCTGGCACTCGCAAAGGCATCCCAAGCAGCTGCTTGGCTCGAGGTCAGATTGAGCTTTTGTTTTAACTCCGACATATGTTTGACGCGCTGCTCGCCATGGTTTTTTTGCCCAGGATTCTCGCAGCCATGATTAGGGGAATCCGCTGCGGTAACTGCATAGGCCGATGCAGCCAGAATGCCACCACCTGCGAGCAGGCTCACCATTAACGCGCGTTTAAAAGAACTTTGAATCATTTCGATCTCCTTTAGAGAAGTGGTTACAGCCAACCCAAGCAGGTGGTGTGCAACGTATTCTGGAGAGCGCACGTATCTTGCAGATGTCTGGCAGCCGTTTGAATGTAACAACATGTTGCTGGCTGTCTTTTTTACGGCATCTATTCCGGCGTGACATCCCCGATCACTGCCTCGGCCATCTTGAAATCAATCGGATGAATCACTTTGGTAAACGGATAAGCTTCGTTTTCGACGTGCCAATTGGCCCAAATGCGTTGTTGCGCGTCTGGCTCCAGCGCCAGCCAGTTGCGCGCGCCTATGTAATAGTGCCGTGTACCGGGGAACTCCGTCATCGTTGAGGTGATGTCACGGTCGTCGCTCATTTCCTTGCCGACCATGTTTTCCAAAAAGAACAGCACCATGCCGGGAGGAGGCGGATGAACAATACCCGAGGACGTCAGTTGTGTAAGCGTGCGACTGGACTCACTGCCGCTAGTGCGCGTGCTCTGAATCACACCCACCGCGCCCACATGCACATCTCCTGACAGCAGCGTGACGCGGCATTTTTTGCTTTCCGAAAAATCTAGCAAGCGATGGATTAAACGCAAGCGCTCCTGCTTGTGGGGATTGCTGTTCCAGTGGTCGCGCAGGTCGTCTTCGAGCTCTTGCTGGCCGGGGAAAATCGACAAGGCTTTTTCCAGCATCGTGAAATCCGGATGCACCACGGGGATGGAACTCATCACCAATAAATGGGCACATTGGTTGGTGACCGCGTCCATCCAGTCGTACACGGCTTTCCAACTCGGCTGCGAAATCACCTGGCTATCGGTGCGCTCGCCTCGCATATCCAGCGCAATAATCGTCAGCGTGCCGAGGCATATGCCCAAGTTGTAATGCGTTTGTCCGCTAATCGTTGAGGGGTGGATTTCGCCTGGCGCCAGTTGTAATTGATACAGCGCAAAGCAGGCTTTCGCACTCGCAAACAAACCTTGATAGACCGGCGACGCCTGCAAGCCGGGATCGTATGAGCCCCAGCCATCAAAAATATCGTGGTCGTCCCACATCATGAGGCTGGGGATGCACGCCAGCATCGCCGCCATATCGGGTTGCGCCCAACGCTTGATGTACAGCTGGTGATAAAAACGCTCGACCGCTTTCGCCATCGGTGCGGTGTATGCATGGTTTATTTTTTCTTCCAGCGGCAGCGCAAGCCAGTCATGCAGCGCCGGAATTATGTCGAACATCGAATCCGCATAAACCTGATCGCCGCCCATCATCAACACTTGATAGCCTGTCTCGGCGTGTTTTTTTCGCAGGCTGATCCATTGTGCATAGGGATTTTTGGTGTTGTTCATCAGTTTCAGCGATGAGAATCCATTGCACGATACATACGCCATGATCGGCATCTCGGCTTTAACCGGAATCGAGAACGGGTAATCCTGCCCATCCAAGGTATAGCGCGCTTGCTGCGCGGATTTTTTAAGCGGAATCGCCAGATCAAATCGCCATAACTGCACGATGGGCGCGGTGTTCGGATAGCTCCCCAGCGATACGGCTGCGGTGCCCGTTGTGGCTACTGTATCGAGCTGCCATTTAAGCGTGGGCGCTGTATCTTCGGGGTCTGTCGCCACCAGCACCGAAACGCACCAGTTGTTTTTAACCACGCCCCTGAAAGATAAAATCGGACCGAGTTTGATTGCCATCGCTGTGACTCCTTGGGATCAGACTGAGTTAAGTGGCGTTAAAAGCCGCCAATGTAAGCGTAGCCGTCATTTTGCAGTTTGATCAAGCGCGTGTAACCGTCGTGCACGATAGTCACATTGGGCAGGATGTCTTCGGCTTTCCAGCCTTTGGCTTTCATCACGCTATTGCAGATTTCCACATGCACGCCGAGGTTCAGCAAGTCCTGTGTGATTTTGGCGTTGAAATTCACCGCGAAGGGGTCGTCGACGGCTTTTTGATAGGGCCCATCCAGCAGCATGTACTGCGCCGCTTCACCGTGCAGCACCAGATGGATATTCAGCTGCTCAGGTTTGACGCCCTGCTTGCCAAACGCCTCGATCAGCCCGCGTGCATAGAACAGCCCCTTGCTAATTCCTGCCGTAGTGTCTGCGGTGTGGATGTCGTACACCGCCTTGTAGTGGGCATTCGCCTCCACTCTCACTATTGGTCGCGGGTCGGGCGAGGCTGCATTCGCCAGAGGTATTACCATCAGCCCCCATGCACATAGTGCGAGGCCAAAAATTGCGCGCAGCTTCATGATCATCGTCTCCCTGTTTTTGGTGGCCTTATTCTAACGAGGCGTGACTACGCTTGGGTATTTGCTTACGCTAGTCCACGTTTATCGAGGTGCTGGTAAACCTACAGGGTTTATTTTGGCTTAGCGCTCAGGTCGCCTTCACCAGTTTTTGCCGGCCACCAAATGGGTAACTTTGGGCAACTCATTGCCGAGATGAAATCCCCGTGTTTTTCCGATCACATCGCGGTCCGCAACCGTGACCCGCTCATGCTGGCGCAAATGTTCAATCCAGGATTCAACCATGAAGCATTCCACCTTGCGGGTGGGTTGTTCAATATCGTCGAATAGCTCCCACATGAACGCGCCGTCGCGTCGTCTGAGCCGACGCATTTGATCCATCACCAGGCTGAACTCCTCGGCGCGGGTGGGATCGATTTTATATTCGACCGTGACCATCACCGGGCCTCTATCGACTTCAAATTCATCCTCGGTCATCGGAGCGGGCCACGACAGCGACGGCGAAAGATCACTGGCCTGAGGTTGTCCAACTGGAAACTTCCACGATGCCGCCATCCCTAATAGCGCGCCCACAGCGGCCAGCGTCAAGGTGTCGGGGATACCAATCCATGAAGCTGCTTGTCCCCAGGTCACGCTGCCCGCCGCCATGCTGCCCATGAATACCACCCAAAAAAGCGCCAACCCACGGGCACGTACCCACGCCGGTAGCGCGGTCTGGGCGGCGGTCATTAACGGTGCCACAGCCGTAATCCAAGCGGCCCCCAGCACCAGCATGGAACCCCCGGCGACAACCACATTGCCGCTATGCGCGATGGCCAGCGTGGCGAGCGCATAAGTTACTGTCGCCCCGGCTACGATTTTGTCGCGCGCCAAACGCGCATGAAGATGTGGCAACGCCAGCGCGCCTCCAATCGCACCCACGCCCAGGCACGCCATGAACAGGCCATAGGTGCCCGGACCCCCGCCGAGCTCTTGCCTAACGATTAGCGGCAGCAATGCCCATGGCGCACTGGCAAATATAAAGAAGGCGGCACCGCGCACCAGCACGGCTCTGAGTTCGGGCGAGTGGCGCGCATAGCGCAATCCTGCGCGCACGGCACCAGCGAGGCGCTCGGCGGGGAGTTCGCTTTCCTTCGGTCTGCGTTTCCAGCGATGCAACGCAGCAATCACCGCCAAAAAAGAAAACGCATTCAGCATGAACAGCATGCCGGTGCCCGCTGCGGCGACGACCAATCCGGCGATAGCCGGGCCAATCGCGCGCGCCACGTTCATCCCCATCGTATTCAAGCCGATAGCCGCCGACAGTTCGCTGCGCTGCACCAGCTCCGGCGTAATGGCGCCCCATGCTGGCATCATCATCGCGGTACCGATCCCGAGCGCAAACGTCAGCATCAACAAAATCGGGGCTGTCGTCAGGCCCGCCAAGGTCAGCACGCCCAGTGTTGTCGCGACAAGCATCATCCACACCTGCGAGGCGATCAGATAACGTCGGCGGTCGACAATATCGGCCAGCGCGCCAGCGGGCAGCACCAGCAAAAATACCGGCGCGGTGGTGGCGGCCTGCACCAGCGCGACCATCAGCGGCGTGGGTGCCAGCGAGGTCATCAGCCAGCCTGCGCCAACGTCGTGCATCCACGACCCGATATTCGACGCCACCGACGCGATCCACAGCATCCTGAACACTTTGTGCTGCAGCGGCGCCCAAAGTGAAACGGAGACTTTCTGAGAAGGCTCGGCGTTCATCGACCTGGGTTCAAGCATTGCTCAAGGCCAGCTTCCAGGTGCGCAGCGGGATGCAGGTTTGCAGCCGATAAACTGCCCGCTCAGCGAGCTCATCTGGGATGGTATGTCCGACTGAAGAAGCTACATCGAGCGTCGCGTCGCCACCTAAGGCCGAGAGCCGCTCATAAGCGGCGCGTGCATGCTCCACGGGAATGATGGGATCATTCGCGCCGTGCAACAAATGCAAGGTGGTGAATTCGGGGGCTTTATCGGGCAGCTCGGCATAGCGCCCGGCGAAGGCGAGCACTCGCCCGACGCCGCCATCGTAAGCACTGCTAAATGCCAGCGCCATAATCGCGCCCTGCGAAAAACCTACCAACGCAGTGTCCGACTGCAAAATCCCAAAACGATCCTGCGCTTGCCGCACCAACGCGTGCAATGCGGGCAAGGCTTCAGTCACCCGTCGCGCGCCATCGGCTTCGGTCATGCCCTGGACTGAGAACCACTGTCGACCGGAAGCTAGGCCGTCAAAGGGATACGTGCCCTCCGGTATCAGCAATGCCGCTTCGGGAAACGCCGCGCCCAATGTCTCTGCCAATGGCAGCAGGTTGGCGGCCTCTGCGCCTAAACCGTGTAGCAATATAAACAGCTGTTTGATAGGGGTGAGGGGCAGCAGCTCAATCCCCTGAAATGGTGGTTCTGTCATGGCTCTATCTATACCGCATTACGCGCTTTTAGGGATAACACCGGGTTCACCACATGTTGTAGTCGTAAGCCGCAAAATTCTATTAAGCGGACTTGAACAAGTGCTTGAATTGCCGCGGCTGTGAACGCCAATATTGCTTGGGCGCCTCGACCTGCGCACCCAGCTTTGCGGCTGCATGCCAGGGCCAGCGCGGGTCATATAACATGCCACGCGCCAGGGCCACCAGATCCGCATGCCCTGTGGCGATGATGGCTTCCGCCTGGTCTGGGTCGGTAATCAAGCCGACGGCCATTGTGGTTATCCCCGTTGCGCGTCGAATGCTCTCGGCGAACGCGACTTGGTAGCCCGGCCCCACCGCAATCTGTTGCAACGGCGACAAACCGCCGCTCGACACATCGATGAACGCGCAACCACGGCGTTGCAGTTCTCTGGAGAACACCACGCTTTGCTCGATGTCCCATCCGCCGGTCACCCAATCGGTAGCAGAAATCCGTACCCCGACGGGTTTGTCCGCAGGCAGCGCGTTACGAATCGCGTCAAATACTTCAAGCGGGAAACGCATGCGGTTTTCCAGCTCGCCGCCGTAAGCGTCGGTCCGCACATTCGATAAGGGGGATAAAAATTGATGCAGCAGATAACCATGCGCCGCATGCAGTTCGATCACGTCGATTCCCAAGCGATGCGCGCGTTGCGCAGCGCTCGCAAAATCTTCGCAGACTTGCTTTAAACCCGCCGCATCCAGGGCGAGCGGCGGCGTATCGTCAACGTCATAGGGCAAGTCAGACGGCGCAAAAGTTTGCCAGCCCCCGTTGGTGGGAACAATCGACGCGCCACCCTCCCACGGCACTTGTGTGGAGGCCTTGCGCCCGGCATGTGCTAACTGGATCGGTAATCCCCCCCTAAATCAGTAGCAGCCAGAAGTGGAATTTTCTCGTAATCTAACCCGAGGAGGTTCCCTTGAAGAAATCGCGTTTTACCGACAGCCAGATCATAGGCGTACTTAAACAGGCCGAAGTAGGCACTCC
>JANLZE010000116.1:0-112849 GCA_031366105.1 Thiobacillaceae bacterium
CGAGATGGTAATGCCGGGCGACAACGTCAGCATCAACGTCGCGCTGATTGCACCGATCGCGATGGACGAAGGTCTTCGCTTCGCGATTCGCGAAGGCGGCAGAACGGTCGGCGCGGGTGTGGTAGCGAAGATTTCGGAGTAAGTTTTTTACTTTAGTGTAAGCATTTTAGAGTAGGCATTTCATGCAAAACCAGAAAATACGCATTCGCCTGAAGGCGTTTGATTACAAACTGATCGACCAGTCGGCACTGGAAATTGTTGAGACCGCTAAACGCACCGGTGCCGTGGTGAAGGGCCCCGTGCCCTTGCCGACCACGATCGAGCGCTTTGACGTGCTGCGTTCCCCGCACGTGAATAAAGCCTCGCGCGACCAGTTTGAGATCCGTACACACCGGCGCCTGATGGACATCATGGACCCGACCGAAAAAACGGTCGATGCGTTGATGAAGCTGGATCTGCCCGCAGGTGTGGACGTAGAAATTAAGTTGTAATTACCAGTTGTAATAAATCTGGGTGCGCGTGTATAATCGCGCCCCTTCGAGTGCTGGTTTGGCACTTTAGGTACAGCAGTCAAATTTTGCATCAAACAAGCAGCCGGTCAATTGTAATCGGCGCCTAAAACTAGGCTTCGTAGTACCTGACTTGATTAAGTTCGGTGTGCGGGGTTCGAGATAGGAATAATATAATGAGTTTAGGTCTCGTTGGCCGCAAGGTCGGCATGACCCGCATATTTACCGACGACGGTGTATCCGTTCCGGTAACTGTGCTGGAAGTGTCCAATAATCGTGTCACGCAAGTGCGCACCCCCAGTCAAGATGGCTATTCTGCGGTGCAGGTCGCGTTTGGCAGCCGCCGCAATAGCCGCGTCTCCAAAGCCGAGGCGGGTCATTTCGCCAAAGCGGGCGTGGATGCCGCACGGATGCTACGTGAATTCCGTATGGATGCCGATACCGCCAAGCAATATCAGGCGGGTGCGGCCGTGTCCGCCGATATTTTTAAGGCGGGCCAGATGGTTGACGTCTCTGGCGTCACGCAGGGTAAAGGCTTTGCCGGCACCATCCGTCGTCACCATTTCAAATCGCAGCGCGCTACGCACGGTAACTCCAAGTCACACAATGTGCCGGGTTCGATTGGTATGAACCAGGACCCAGGCCGGGTGTTTCCGGGCAAGCGCATGTCGGGTCACCTGGGCGCGGTCACCCGCACCACGCAAAACCTCGAAATCGTGCGCGTGGACGCCGAGCGCGGTCTGCTGCTTGTAAAAGGGGCAGTGCCAGGCTCAAAAGGCGGTCATGTGGTTGTTTCTCCTGCAGTTAAAGGGGGTGCATGATGGAATTGACCGTAATCAACGATCAGGGTCAACAGCAGGCAGGTCTCGCGGCCTCTGACGACACCTTTGGTCGCGACTATAACGAAGCGCTGGTGCATCAATTGGTCACCGCGTTTCAAGCGAATGCCCGCAGCGGAAATCGCGCGCAAAAAACCCGCGCCGAGGTCAAGGCTTCGACGCATAAGCCTTGGCGTCAAAAAGGCACCGGCCGTGCGCGTGCCGGTATGGCGTCGAGTCCGATCTGGCGTGGAGGTGGTGCCACCTTCCCGAACAAGCCCAACGAAAACTTTACGCACAAGGTCAACCGCAAAATGTATCGCGCGGGCCTTGCGACGATCCTGTCGCAGATGGCGCGCGAGGGTAAGCTGAAAGTGGTGGAAAGCTTGGGTGTCGATTCGCCCAAGACCAAACTGCTGTCACAGAAGCTCAAAGCCATGGGCTACGACAAGGTGATGATTATTGCCGACAGCGTGGATGAAAATCTGTGGCTATCATCGCGCAATCTGCCGCACGTGTACGTAGTCGAGCCGCATCAGGCCGATCCATGGAGTCTGATGAAATTTAACCACGTACTGATGACCAAGGCTGCGGTCAAGCAATTCGAGGAGATGGTGTGATGAGTGAGATCAGTCAAGAGCGTCTGCTCAAAGTCATCCTCGCGCCGGTGATTTCCGAGAAAAGCACGCGTATTGCCGACAAGCACAACCAGGTGGCTTTCCGCGTATTGCGCGATGCCACCAAGGCCGAGATCGGCGCTGCGGTTGCGAGTTTGTTCAAGGTGGAAGTCACCGGCGTTCAAGTGCTGAACGTCAAAGGCAAAATCAAGCGTTCCGGTCGTATTACGGGTCGTCGTGACCACTGGAAGAAAGCGTATGTGACGCTGAAGCCAGGTCAGGATATCGACTTCGCGTCCGGACAGTGAGGAATAAAACATGGCTCTGATTAAAGTCAAACCCACCTCCGCTGGCCGACGTGCTGTCGTCAAGGTGGTCACCCCTGGCCTGTATAAAGGCAAACCGGTCGCTGCGCTGCTGGAGCCGCAAAAACGCGGATCTGGTCGTAATAACAACGGCCATATCACCGTGCGCCACAAAGGTGGCGGACATAAGCAGCATTATCGCGTCGTCGATTTTCGCCGCAATAAAGATGGCGTTCCGGCGAAAGTCGAGCGTATCGAGTACGACCCGAACCGTTCCGCGAATCTGGCACTGCTGCTTTTCACGGACGGCGAGCGTCGCTACATCATTGCACCGCGTGGCGTAGAAGTCGGTGCCGAATTACTAAGTGGCCCGGATGCGCCGATCAAACCGGGCAATTGCATGCCGCTACGCAGCATTCCGGTGGGCAGCACGATTCACTGTATCGAAATGCAGCCGGGCAAGGGTGCGCAAATGGCGCGCTCCGCCGGGACTTCGGTGCAGTTGCTGGCGCGCGAAGGCGCTTACGCGCAGTTACGTTTGCGTTCAGGGGAGATTCGCAAAATCCACGTTGACTGCCGCGCCACGTTGGGCGAAGTGGGCAACGGCGAACATAACCTGCGCTCCATCGGTAAAGCCGGCGCGATGCGTTGGCGCGGTGTGCGTCCGACTGTGCGCGGAGTGGTAATGAACCCGTGCGATCACCCACACGGTGGTGGTGAGGGTCGCACCGCGGCCGGTCGTCATCCTGTGAGTCCATGGGGCACGCCGACCAAGGGTTACCGTACCCGCAACAACAAGCGCACTTCCAACATGATCGTCCGCCGCCGTCAAGCGAGCAGATAAGGGTAGAAGACATGGCACGTTCAATTAAAAAAGGCCCGTTTGTCGATGGCCATTTACTGAAAAAGATCGAGACCGCACGTTCGACCAACGACAAGCGCCCGGTGAAAACCTGGTCGCGTCGTTCGACTGTACTGCCGGACTTTATCGGCTTGACGATCGCGGTCCACAATGGCCGTCAGCATATTCCGGTGTTTGTGACTGAAAACATGGTCGGCCACAAATTGGGTGAGTTCTCTATAACGCGTACCTTCAAAGGTCACGTTGCAGACAAGAAAGCAAAGAAATAAGGAGCGCATGATGGAAGTTTCTGCAATATTGCGCGGTACCCGTTTGTCTGCCCAGAAAGGTCGGCTCGTAGCTGATCAAATTCGCGGCCTGACGGTGGACAAGGCGCTCAACATTCTTGCTTTCAGCCCCAAAAAGGGTGCAGGCATTATCAAAAAAGTGCTCGAGTCGGCGATTGCTAATGCCGAGCACAACGAAGGCGCCGACATTGATGCGCTCAAGGTCAAGACCATTTATCTCGATCAGGCTTCGGTGCTCAAGCGTTTTACTGCGCGCGCCAAAGGCCGGGGTAACCGTATCAGCAAGCCCACGTGTCACATCACAGTGACAGTGAGCGATTAAGGAAACGCTATGGGACAAAAAATACATCCAATTGGCTTTCGTTTAGGTGTGCAGCGCATCTGGACCGCCAAGTGGTTTGGCACCAATAAAAATTTCGCTAGTACCTTGGCCGAAGATATTAAGGTGCGCGATTACCTGAAAAAGAAACTGGCGCATGCGTCGGTCTCCAAAGTGCTGATCGAGCGCCCTGCGAAGAATGCGCGGATCACGATTTTCAGCGGTCGTCCCGGTGTGGTGATCGGCAAAAAAGGCGAAGACATCGAAGTACTGCGCAGCGAACTTGCCAAGATGATGTCGGTGCCCGTGCATGTCAATATCGAAGAAGTGCGCAAACCCGAAACCGACGCGCAGATTATTGCCGACGGTATTGCGCAACAGTTGGAAAAGCGCGTGATGTTCCGCCGCGCAATGAAGCGTTCGATGCAAAACGCGATGCGTCTGGGTGCACAAGGCATCAAGATCATGAGTTCGGGCCGTTTGAACGGTGCCGAGATTGCGCGCACCGAGTGGTATCGCGAAGGCCGCGTGCCGCTGCATACCTTGCGCGCGGTGATCGATTACGGATTTGCTGAGGCCAAAACCACCTACGGCATTATTGGCGTGAAGGTGTGGGTTTATAAAGGCGATGCACTGCCCAATGGCGAAGCGCCGGTAGCTGCCGAACCCGAGAAACGCAGCAAGAAACCAGGAGTGCGTAATGCTGCAGCCAGCTAGAAGAAAATTTCGTAAAGAACAAAAAGGCCGTAATACCGGCATGGCGACTCGCGGTGCGAGCGTCAGCTTCGGTGAGTATGGTTTGAAAGCAGTGGGCCGCGGTCGTTTAACCGCGCGGCAAATCGAGGCTGCACGTCGCGCGATGACGCGTCACATCAAGCGCGGGGGAAGGATCTGGATTCGAATATTCCCGGATAAGCCGATTTCGAAAAAGCCTGCAGAAGTACGCATGGGTAACGGTAAAGGCGCGCCGGAGTACTACGTTGCCGAGATTCAACCGGGCAAGGTGTTGTATGAAATGGACGGTGTAGATGAAGTGTTAGCGCGCGAGGCGTTTCGCCTAGCCGCTGCCAAGCTGCCGATTGCCACTACCTTTGTCACTCGCATGATCGGGAGCTAAGTGATGAATACGACTGAAATGCGCGGCAAGAATGCCGTGGAACTGAAACAAGAGCTTGAGTCCTTGTTGCGTGCGCACTTTGCGCTGCGTATGCAAGTGGCCACCCAGCAATCCACCAAAACGGCTGATCTGGGCAAGCTGCGTCGCGACATTGCGCGCGTTAAAACCATTATGCGTGAGAAGGCGGTTCAAGCATGACTGAGAATACCAAGGTCGTTCGTACCCTGACCGGGCGTGTCGTCAGCGACAAGATGAACAAAACAGTGACCGTACTTGTCGAGCGTCGTGTGAAGCACCCGGTGATTGGCAAGATAATTCGCATGTCCAAGAAATACCATGCGCATGACGAAAACAACGAGTACCGCGAAGGCGATACGGTGTTGATCGAAGAGGCGCGCAAGATGTCGCGTACCAAAGCCTGGAAAGTCAGCAAGTTGCTCGGGCGTGCGAGCGTTTAAGTATTTCGGCACGCGCCAAATTTAATCGCCGAAAAAGCTTGCTTGGCGCGAGCAAAATCAGTATAGTTGCGCGTTTTCCGGCTACCTAAGTACGGGTAGTCGCAGCAGGGCCGTTCGCAAGAGCGGCAATTTCTCCCGAACGGGATCCAAAACTGGCCGCTGATGCGGTTTAAGTTGGAGTTAAATTCATGATTCAAATGCAGTCCATTTTGGACGTTGCTGACAATACTGGTGCACGTTCTGTAATGTGCATCAAAGTGCTGGGCGGCAGTCATCGTCGCTACGCTAGCATTGGCGACATTATCAAGGTCAGCATCAAGGATGCTGCGCCACGTGGTCGCGTCAAAAAAGGCGATGTGTACACCGCTGTGGTGGTGCGTACCGCCAAGGGCGTGCGCCGCGCAGATGGCTCGCTGGTCAAGTTTGACGGCAACGCCGCAGTGTTGCTGAACAATAAACTCGAACCGATGGGCACCCGTATATTTGGACCGGTCACACGGGAGTTGCGCAACGAGAAGTTCATGAAGATTGTCTCGCTGGCACCTGAGGTTCTGTAAGGAGTCGATATGGCTAAAATTCATAAAGGCGACCCGGTCGTGGTGCTGACGGGCAAAGACAAAGGTAAACGTGGCAGCGTGCTGCGCGTCCTAGACACCGGTCATCTGCTTATTGAAGGCATCAACCGCGTCAAAAAACATCAAAAGCCCAATCCCATGCGCAATATTCAGGGCGGCATTGTCGAGAAAGAAATGCCGATTCAGAATTCCAATGTGGCGCTGTTTAACGTGGCCACGCAGAAGGCTGATCGTGTGGGATACAAGTTGCTGGACGATGGTCGCAAAGTGCGTATCTATAAGTCCAGCGGCGAAATGGTCGACGCTCAGAGGTAATCATGGCACGTTTTCAAGAGTTTTATCGCGAGACAGTTGTTCCCAAATTGGTTGAACAATTCGCTTACAAATCCGTGATGGAAGTACCGCGCATTCAAAAAATTACGCTGAATATGGGTGTAGGTGAGGCGGTGGCTGATAAGAAGGTCATGGATCACGCCGTTGGTGACATGCAAAAAATCGCAGGGCAAAAACCGGTAGTCACCAAATCGAAAAAATCGATTGCGGGATTCAAGATCCGTGACAATTACCCGGTGGGTTGCATGGTGACCCTTCGTCGCGGACATATGTTTGAATTCTTGGATCGTCTCATTACTGTGGCCATTCCCCGTATCCGTGACTTCCGGGGGTTAAATGGTAAATCGTTTGATGGTCGTGGTAATTACAACATGGGCATTAAAGAGCAAATCATTTTTCCTGAAATCGAATACGACAAGATTGATGCGTTGCGGGGGATGAATATCACCATTACCACGACCGCTAAAACTGATGATGAAGCGCGTGCGTTACTGGCCGCCTTCAATTTCCCATTTAAAAATTAAACCAGGCAAGAATTGAGGCAGGCATGGCCAAGTTATCCCTGATTAATCGTGAAGAAAAACGTACGCGTACGGTAAAGAAATTTGCCGTCAAACGCGCTGAGCTTAAGGCCGCGATCAATAACTCCAAAACAAGTGACGAAGATCGCACAGCGGCTTACCAAGCGTTACAGGCGCTGCCGCGTAATGCAAGCCCGGTGCGTCAACGTAATCGCTGCTCGCTGACCGGTCGTCCGCGGGGCGTATTTAGCAAGTTCGGTTTGGGGCGCACCAAATTGCGCGAATATGCGATGAAGGGTGAAATTCCCGGTATCGTTAAAGCCAGCTGGTAAGGGAGAAATCATATGAGTATGAGTGATCCTATTGCCGACATGTTGACGCGCATTCGTAATGCCCAAGCGGTCGAAAAAGTCTCGGTGAAAATGCCGTCTTCCAAGGTCAAGGTGGCAATAGCCCAAGTGTTGAAAGACGAAGGCTATATCGAGGAATTTGCAGTGCGTGGCGAGGCTGCTAAACCTGAACTTGAGCTGCAGCTTAAATATTACGCAGGCCGTCCAGTTATTGAACGGATCGAGCGTGTCAGTAAACCTGGGCTCCGCATTTATAAAGGCGCGGAAGACTTGCCCCGCGTAATGAATGGTCTGGGTGTGGCGATAGTGTCCACTTCCAGTGGTGTGATGACTGATCGCAAAGCGCGCGCCCAAGGTGTGGGTGGTGAAGTGCTGTGTGTGGTTGCCTAAGGGAGAGCGGATATGTCACGTGTAGCTAAAAATCCGATCACTGTACCCAAAGGTGTAGAGATCACACTGGGTCAGCTGATCGCGGTCAAGGGCCCATTGGGCCATCTGACGCAACGCGCGTCCAATGATGTCGAAGTGTCAATCAAAGACGGCGTATTGAGTTTTGTGCCCACTAATACCAGTATCCAAGCCAATGCGATGTCCGGGACCATGCGCGCCTTGTTGAATAATATGGTGCAAGGTGTCACCAAGGGTTTCGAGAAGAAGCTCAATTTGGTGGGCGTGGGTTACCGCGCGCAGGCTCAGGGTGATGCGTTAAATCTCACGCTGGGGTTCTCGCACCCTGTAATTCATAAGATGCCTCAGGGTATTAAGTGCGAAACGCCCACGCAGACAGAAATTGTTATCAAGGGCATCGATCGCCAAGTGGTAGGTCAAGTCGCTGCTGATGTGCGGTCGTATCGTCCGCCTGAGCCTTACAAAGGCAAAGGTGTGCGTTACTCCGACGAAGTGGTGATCAAGAAAGAAACCAAGAAGAAATAAGGGTTAAGGACAGAGCATGAATACCAAACTCTCACGGATGCGCCGGTCGCGTAAAACTCGCGCCAAAATAGCCGCGGTCAAGGCCATTCGGCTGGCGGTGAACCGCACCAATACGCATATTTATGCGCAGCTGATTTCTGCGGACGGTGGCACGGTTTTGGCCAGTGCTTCCTCCAACGACAAAGACCTGCGCAGTGAATTGAGCAATGGCGGTAACGTCAACGCAGCGAGCGTGGTGGGCAAGCGCCTGGCTGAAAAAGCTAAAGGCTTGGGTATCGAAAAAATAGCATTCGATCGTTCCGGATTCAGTTTTCATGGCCGTATCAAGGCTCTGGCTGAAGCGGCACGCGAAAACGGTTTGGTTTTTTAAGGCGAAATTAAATGGCCCGTACAGCACCTGGAAAAGATGACGATCGCGGCGACGGCATGCGCGAGAAAATGATTTCGGTCAACCGTGTCACCAAAGTGGTGAAGGGCGGCCGGATCATGAGCTTCGCTGCCCTCACAGTAGTTGGCGATGGCGATGGCGGAATAGGCATGGGCAAAGGCAAGTCACGCGAAGTGCCTGTGGCGGTCCAAAAAGCGATGGAAGAAGGCCGCCGGAATCTGGTCAAAGTTAATATGAAAAATGGCACTTTTCATCATACTGTCATCGGTCAGCATGGCGCATCCCGCGTATTGATCCAGCCCGCCTCTGAAGGTACTGGCATTATTGCAGGTGGCGCAATGCGCGCGGTATTTGAGGTGATGGGTGTGCAGAATGTACTGGCGAAATGTTTGGGTTCCACCAATCCTTACAACGTTGTGCGCGCCACAATTGACGGCTTGCAAAGAATGTCTGCGCCTTCCGAGATTGCGGCCAAGCGCGGCAAGACGGTTGAAGAAATTCAGGGGTAAGTAATGAGTGACACAAAAATGATCAAGGTGACGCAGATTAAAAGCCTGATCGGTACAAAAGCTGCTCACCGTGCCTGTGTGCGGGGTCTGGGACTGCGTCGTATCCATCAAACCGTGGAGGTAATGGATACGCCCTCTAATCGGGGCATGATGACGCGTGTTGCCTATCTCGTGAAGTGTGAGGGTTGAGATGGAACTGAATACGATTAAGCCTGCTGAAGGCGCAAAAACAAACAAACGCCGGGTCGGTCGCGGCATTGGTTCGGGGCTGGGCAAGACCGCAGGTCGCGGCCATAAGGGTCAGAAATCCCGCAAGGGGGGTTACCATAAAGTCGGTTTTGAAGGCGGCCAAATGCCTATGCATCGTCGTTTGCCGAAGCGCGGTTTTGTGTCATTGACCAAGGGTGATACTGCTGAAGTTCGTTTGTACGAACTGGAAGCTCTAGCGGTAGATGAAATCGATTTGTTGGTATTAAAGCAAGCCGGAATCATCCCGAGTGCGGCCCGCTCGGCCAAGATTTTTCTCTCAGGCGAGATAACTAAAGTGTTGAAACTGAATGGCATCGCAGTCACGAAAGGCGCGCGAGCTGCAATCGAGGCTGCCGGCGGCAGCATCGCTGCGTAAGGACGTATTTTGGCACTACCCAAGTCCACCCCAGGCAAGTACGACGATCTCAAGCGTCGGCTGTGGTTTCTGCTGGGCGCACTAATTGTGTACCGTATCGGTACCTTTATTCCGGTGCCGGGCATTGATCCCTTGGTGCTGGAAGAAATGTTTAAAACCCAGCAGCACGGCATCCTGGGCATGTTTAACATGTTTTCAGGGGGGGCTTTATCGCGTTTCAGTGTTTTTGCGTTAGGAATCATGCCTTACATTTCGGCATCGATTATTGTCCAGTTGTTGTCGACCGTCTCACCGCAGTTGGAAGCACTGAAAAAAGAAGGTGAATCCGGCCGCCGCAAGATTACCCAATACACTCGGTATGGAACGCTGTTCCTTGCACTTTTTCAGGCCTTAGGAATTTCCATTGCGCTTGAGTCGCAGGCGGGTTTAGTGATAGAGGCAGGCCTGCAGTTCAGGCTGGTTGCGGTGATGACCTTGACGGCAGGCACAATGTTCTTGATGTGGTTGGGCGAACAGATTACAGAGCGTGGACTGGGTAATGGAATTTCTATCATTATTTTTGCCGGCATTGCGGCAGGTTTACCTCATGCAATTGGTGGCACGCTGGAGCTTACTCGAACCGGGGCATTTTCGATCCCATTGGTGCTGATGCTGTTTGTGGGTGTGCTTTTGGTGACTGCTTTGGTAGTGTTTGTAGAGCGGGGGCAGCGCAAAATTCTGGTGAATTATGCCAAACGCCAAGTGGGAAAAATGGTAGTCGGCGGCCAAAGCTCGCACTTGCCATTAAAACTGAATATGGCCGGCGTAATCCCACCGATTTTCGCCTCAAGCATTATTCTTTTCCCCGCAACATTAGCGGGCTGGTTTGGTAGTAACCCTAATATGGGTTGGCTTAAAGACATCGGCTCAAGCCTGTCTCCCGGCCAACCAATTTACGTGTTGCTGTATGCATTAGCGATTTTATTCTTTTGCTTTTTCTATACTGCGTTGGTGTTTAATCCCAAGGAAACGGCAGATAATTTAAAAAAGAGTGGTGCGTTTGTGCCGGGGATTCGGCCTGGTGATCAGACAGCGCGTTATATCGACAAAGTCTTAACACGGTTGACATTGGTAGGCGCTATTTACATTACTTTGGTGTGTTTGTTGCCCGAATTCATGATCTTGAAGTGGAATGTGCCCTTTTATTTTGGCGGGACCTCTCTGCTGATTATTGTGGTAGTGACCATGGATTTTATGGCGCAAGTACAAGCATATGCAATGTCGCACCAGTATGAAGGTTTGTTGAAAAAGGCCAACTTCAAGAGTGGACTGGTGAGGCGCTGATGTCGAAGGAAGATGTAATCCAGATGCAGGGTGAAGTCGTTGAAAACCTGCCGAATGCAACTTTCCGCGTCAAACTTGAAAATGGGCATGTACTTCTGGGACATATCTCCGGAAAAATGCGGATGCATTACATCCGTATTCTGCCCGGCGACAAGGTGACGGTTGAATTAACCCCCTACGATTTGACCAAAGGTCGGATTGTTTTTAGGGCTAAGTGATTGCGCTACGATTTTTAATCGGCCTAGAGGCTGATCAGTAAGTGGAGAGACCAAATGAGAGTGCAGGCGTCAGTAAAAAAAATGTGTCGCAAATGCAAGGTGGTGCGACGCAAAGGCGTGATTCGCGTGATCTGTGAAGATCCGCGTCACAAGCAACGCCAAGGGTAGTTGAATTCGTGGCTAGCTGAGGTGTTAGCTAGCGTGTTATAATAGTCGGTTTTCCGTTCGGAGTATTACGGATGGCACGTATTGCTGGGGTTAATATCCCTAATCATCAACACGCGGTAATCGCGCTCACCGCCATTTATGGTATTGGCCGTGCCACGTCAGGCAAAATTTGTGACGCGGCAGGAATTGCGCAGTCCACCAAGATCAAGGATGTCTCGGATTCCGAGATGGAGCGTCTGCGTGAGGGTGTGGCCCAATTTACGGTCGAAGGCGATCTCCGTCGTGACATCACCATGAACATCAAGCGTTTGATGGATCTGGGTTGTTACCGGGGTTTCCGCCACCGCAAGGGGCTGCCAACGCGGGGTCAGCGTACTCGTACCAATGCACGGACCCGTAAAGGCCCGCGCAAGGCTATCAGGAAATAATAAAGGTTAACCATGGCTACTAAACCAGCAACGCGAGTTCGCAAAAAAGTTAAAAAGAATGTGGTCGAGGGTATCGCCCACATCCATGCTTCTTTTAACAACACGATTGTGACTATCACCGACCGTCAGGGTAATGCCTTATCGTGGGCGACTGCTGGCGGAGCGGGCTTTAAGGGGTCGCGTAAATCCACTCCTTTTGCGGCTCAGGTTGCTGCAGAAAATGCAGGCAAAATGGCTCAGGAGTGTGGTGTAAAGAATCTGGAAGTGCGTATCAAGGGCCCCGGCCCCGGTCGGGAATCGACTGTCCGCGCGTTGAATGGCTTGGGTTTCAAGATTCTGACAATCTCTGATGTCACGCCTATTCCGCACAATGGCTGCCGCCCCTCCAAAAAACGTCGTATTTAAATCTGTTACATCTCAACCCGAGGCTGAATCATGGCTCGTAATCTTGACCCCAAATGCCGTCAGTGCCGCCGCGAAGGCGAAAAGCTGTTCCTGAAAGGCGAGAAGTGTTTTACCGATAAATGCGCGATTGAGCGCCGCAACTATGCGCCTGGTCAACATGGGCAGAAGAGTGGTGCACGCTTGTCCGGTTATGGTGTGCAATTGCGCGAAAAGCAGAAGATTCGCCGCATCTATGGCGTGTTGGAGGGCCAATTTCGCCTGACCTACAAAAAAGCCGATGCGCGCCGTGGCGTGACAGGTGAGAATTTGTTGGTCATGCTGGAATCGCGTTTGGATTCAGTCTGTTATCGCATGGGCTTTGGCGCTTCACGCACTGAAGCGCGTCAGATCGTTCGTCATAACAGCATTAAAATTAATGGTCATCGCGTGAACATTCCCTCTTACCAAGTGCGTCCCGGAGACGTAATTGAAGTAGCCGATGCTGCGAAAACGCATTTACGAATTAAGGCTGCGGCTCAAGCTGCTGCTGTGCGTGGGTATTCCGATTGGGTCGAAGTGGACGCCCAGGCCCTTAAAGGCACTTATAAATCGGCACCGTTACGTTCAGATTTACCGCCCACGATTAACGAATCGTTAGTGGTTGAGCTGTACTCCAAATAATTTTGTGACGCGTTCATCCAGAACGCGTCGTAAGTCCGCCTGTCAGCCCTAAGGAATAGCCTGCTATGCAAAGCGCTACGGAATTTCTCAAGCCGCGTATTGTTGAAGTCGATCGCACTTCTCCGCTCCATGCCAAAGTCATCATGGAGCCGTTTGAGCGCGGTTATGGCCATACGCTGGGTAATGCGCTGCGTCGTATTTTGCTGTCCTCAATGGTGGGGTACGCGCCGACCGAGGTCACAATTAGCGGAGTAGTGCATGAATACTCCACGATTGAGGGCGTACAGGAAGATGTCGTTGACATCCTCTTGAACCTCAAAGGTGTGGCATTCAAGATGCACAATAAATCCGAAGCGGTGCTCAAAGTGTCGATGTCGGGTGAGGGTGTGGTCACCGCCGGGGATATCGAGATTGGTCACGATATCGAAGTATTGAACCCAGATCATGTGATTGCTCACCTGACTAAGGGGGGCAAACTGGATATGGAAATCAAGATTGAAAGTGGGCGCGGTTATCAGCCCTCCACGATGCGTAAAGTGTCTGAAGAGACTCGGGGTGTCGGCTCCATTCTGGTGGATGCTTCATTCAGCCCGGTGCGCCGCGTATCCTATGCGGTTGAGAGTGCGCGTGTTGAACAGCGCACTGATCTGGATCGACTGGTGATCGACATCGAAACCAATGGTGTCGTCGAGCCGGAAGAAGCGGTCCGGACCGCTGCACGTATTCTTGTTAATCAGCTATCCGTGTTTGCAGATTTGGAAGGCACGCCGACTGAGTCTGAAGCGCCCCGCTCACCGCAAGTTGACCCGATGTTGATGCGTCCGGTAGATGATCTTGAGTTGACGGTGCGTTCTGCTAATTGCCTGAAGGCTGAGAATATTTATTTTATCGGCGACTTGATCCAGCGGTCCGAAACCGAGTTGTTACGCACGCCAAATTTAGGTCGCAAATCTTTGAATGAAATTAAGGATGTGCTGGTCAACAAGGGCCTTTCACTCGGCATGAAGTTGGATAACTGGCCGCCTGCCGGCCTTGAAAAGCCTTAACGTAAACTGTCTCAACCATAATAAAGTGCGGGGCATCCTGGCCGATGTCCTAGCCCAAGAATAAAATTTAAAGGAATCGCCATGCGCCATCGTCAATCGAACAGAAAACTCAATCGCACCACCAGCCACCGGCTGGCGATGTTTCGTAACATGAGCAATTCGCTGCTGAAGCATGAAGTCATCAAGACCACCCTGCCTAAAGCAAAGGAACTGCGTCGTTTTGTGGAACCGCTGATCACGCTGGGCAAAACCCCGAGTCTTGCCCACCATCGCTTGGCCTTTGATCGTCTGCGCGATCGTGAAATGGTCATGAAATTATTTGGTGTATTAGGCCCGCGCTACAAGGCTCGCCCTGGCGGCTATTTACGTATTCTCAAATACGGCTTTCGTATTGGCGACAACGCGCCTATGGCGCTGATTGAGATGGTTGATCGTCCCGACTCCGATTCCGCTGCTATTGAAGTCGAATAAGTCTGGTCATCAATTTTAAGTTATGAATAAAGCCGGGTGAAACCGGCTTTATTCATTTTGGTTGCACACTGTCATCACCCCTGACATATTCAAACCTTTCAGATACCCAACGGTACTCATGTGATAGTCCTCTTCACTGATTTTAGTATTCGGGATCCATATGTGGGCCAGATCAAAGCGCGCTTACTGGAGCTGGCACCTGGCCAACAGCTTGTAGACTTGCTGCATGAAGCGCCTGCTTACAATGCCCACGCCAGTGCGCATTTGCTCGCGGCTTTTGTGCACACCTTTCCCCCGGGGACTGTTTTTTTAACGGTGGTCGACCCGGGGGTGGGCACGCTACGCGATGCAGTCGTCATGCTGAGTGGGGGACACTGGTATGTCGGGCCGGACAACGGCCTGCTGTCGATTGTGGCTGCACGCAATGGCGAGGCCAAACTGTGGCGCATTGTATGGCGGCCCGAGATTCTGTCTGCCACCTTCCACGGACGCGATTTGTTTGTGGTGATCGCTGCCGAAATCGCGAGCGGGAATTTCCCTACGCATAAACTGAGCGAAGTTGCCAAGCTCAATGTGGAATTTGCCGCGGATGATTTAGCGCGGGTGATTTATCTGGATCATTTCGGCAATGCGTGGACGGGCATTCGAGGGGCAGGGATATCCCACAATGCGCGAGTCACGGCTAAGGAGGCAAACTTCGCCTACAGTGAAAGTTTCGGCTTCGTTGGGCGCGGTGAAGGCTTCTGGTTTGTCAATAGCGTTGGGTTACTGGAACTTGCAGTCAATCGGGGCAGTGCGGCGCAAAGCTTCGGCTTAGCTATTGGCGATGTAGTGCAGATCCAGCGGCCTAATTAGGTAATACCATTTCGTAGTATGAGTGCGTTCTGCACTCGAACTTGATGTACGAAACCGTGCCCATCCCTCAAACTTCCCTTGATACCGCTATCGCGTTAGATCCCCGCCATTCCGTCGTCATTGAGGCCTGTGCGGGTAGCGGCAAAACCTGGCTATTGGTGTCGCGCATGATACGACTCTTGCTAGCGGGTGCCGCGCCATCCGAGTTACTCGCCATCACCTTTACCCGCAAAGCCGCGCAGGAGATGACGGATCGCCTACATGTCTGGTTGCAAAGCCTAGCGTTGGGCAGTGATGTTGAAGTCAGCGATTTTTTGCGCGCGCGTGAAATACCAGAGACCGAAATTCAACCGATGCTGCCACGCGCACGCGGTTTGTTGGAAGCCGTGCTCACCGCCCAGCCAGGTCCGACGGTGACCACTTTTCACGGCTGGTTCCTGGATTTGCTCAAGCGAGCGCCGTTAGAGGCTGGGTTACCGTGGGGCGCCCCCTTGCTGGAACAAGAAAAGCGCTTACAGCGCGAAGTTTGGGAAGCGCTCGCGGCGAAATGGGCGGGTGAGCAGGACACGCCGCATGGGCAGGCGTTGATAGCACTGCTACAAGCACCCGGTAGACACAATCTAGAAAAACTACTGTTCAATTTTGTAGCAGCACGACTGGAATGGTGGGCCTACACCCAGGGCCAGCCAGATCCGGTAAGGTTCGCGCTCGACGCCCTCCGCGCCGACCTGCGCTTTGATCCTGAGGCCGATCCTATCGCCGGGTTCTGGGCCGATGAGCTCATGGTCGAACGCGTCAAACGCGTGGGCCAAGCGCTCGAAAAAGGCTCCAAAACCGAGTGCGCGCGCGCAGTTGAAATCCTCGCGTGTTTTAGCTGCGAGCCCTTAGCCCGGCATGAGGTATTGATGAAATGCGTCATGACGGCTGGCACCCGGCGCAAGAAAAAAGCCAACAAGGAACTGGAAAAAACTTTGGGTGCGAAGCTTGATGCCTACCTGCGCGATATGGATACGCTCGAAACTGCACTGGAAACAGTGGCGGATCATCAAGCCGAAATTCGCACTTGGCATCTCAACCGTCACGGCCTGTTATTGGGTCACGCGCTGCTCCAGGCCTATCAGCACGCTAAAACGCAGCAGGGCGTCATTGATTTTGCCGATGCTGAGTGGCTGGGCTGCCATTTATTGCAAAGCGAAGAACACGCGCCGGGCTTAAATCTTAAGCTGGATGCGCGTTACCGACATCTGCTGCTCGATGAGTTTCAGGACACCAATCCCTTGCAATGGCAAGCGCTGTCGGCATGGCTGGCTGAGAGTCGCGCAGCCGATTCCGCAATGACAGTGTTTATGGTCGGCGATCCCAAACAGGCCATCTACCGCTTTCGTCGCGGAGAGGCGCGCGTGTTTGACGCCGCCAGTATTTTTTTGCAAGACACGTTTGGCGCTCAGCGCTTAACCAACAACATGACGCGTCGCTTGGCGCCGGCGCTAGTGGTGGGAATTAATCAAATCTTCGCAGCAGAGGCGGGGTTCGATGCCCACAATTACGCGCCGGAAAAGACCGCATTACCTGGCGCGTTGCGTTGTTTCGGAGTGCAAACAGAAAAGTCCGCACAGCCTGACACCAGCGAGCTGCGCAACCCGCTCACTACCCCCTACCCCGAAGCGGCTGACCGCGCCGTGCATCTCGAAGCCACTCGATTTGCCGAGACGCTGCATCAAGAAATCCTAGGCAAATGGCAGATCCAAACTACACACGGTACACACGCCGCAACGCCCGGGGACGTCATGGCGCTCGTGCGTAAACGCACGCATTTGCAAATTTATGAGCGCGCACTGGAAGCCCGGCGTATTCCGTATATCACCTCGCGGCGAGGCGGATTATTGCATGCGCTAGAGGCTCAAGATTTGACTGCGCTGCTGGAAACGCTGGTGATGCCTCACGACAGCCTGAAGTTGGCGCATAGCCTCAAAAGCCCGGTATTTGGTTGTTCTGACGGCGACTTGTTGCACCTCAGTGATGCTGACGGAGCGCATTGGTGGGCCAAGCTTGCAGCCGCGGCAAACGCGCGGGGGGGAGTTGAGACTTTGCAACGTGCTTGGCGACTACTGAATCGCTGGCGGTTGCAGGCAGGTCACCTGCCGGTGCACGATTTACTAGACCGCATTTATTTCGAAGGCGATGTAGAAGCGCGTTATAGGGCGGCTGCCGCGCCTGCAATGTGGCCACAAATTACGGCTAATCTTCGCGCGTTTATGCAGCTTGCATTGACGCAAGATGCGGGCCGTTTCCCGACACTCACCGGCTTTATCCGCGAGTTGAAAAAACAGATTAACGACACCGACTCAGCTCCGGACGAAGGCGGCAGCGCGGAGGGCGAGAATGCCGTGCGGCTGCTAACCATACACGGTGCAAAAGGCCTGGAGTCGCCCATCGTGTGGCTACTAGCAGGCAGTGACCATGCGATACCGAACGGGTATTCGGTGCTGGCGCCGTGGTTGCCGGATGAAGCTGCGCCGCAGCATTTTTCGTTATACGGCAAGCAAGAAGATCGCGGCGCATTTCGCCGCGCGATGTTCGAAGCGGAAGAAACATTGAATGCACGTGAGTCGATCAATCTACTCTACGTGGCGGTAACCCGCGCCAAGCAAGCTTTAATCGTTAGCGGTGACAGCAAAAAAAACCTATGGCTGAATCGCGTCACCACAGCTTGGCAGGATGCAGATCAGCCGTCAGACTTACCCTTAGTGCTTGAGATCGAACCTAAGGATTCTGCCTCCTCGCCGCCACGTATGAAAGCGCCTGAAGTAGGGCTACGCATGGTGCCCACCGTGCGCGCCGAAGTGGCAGCCGAGGGGGAGTTATTTCACGCTTGCCTGGAGCAATACGCGCATCCTGGCGCGGCGCACAATTTATCTGCGCTTGCTCACCAGTTAGGGCTTACTCCGGCCCGGCATACCCGCATTGAGCGCGAAGCCCGCGCACTAATCGAATCGCCCCATTTGTCGCGTTTTTTTCAGCCGCAACTTTTTTTGCGCGCACGCAACGAGATGATTATCCTCGACAACGAAGGCCAAACTCAACGCCTGGATAGAGTGGTGGAATTTGATGCTGAGGTATGGGTGCTGGACTATAAGACCGGAACTGAAGCGCTACTGGAAACGGTTGCTACGCTACAACAGCTTCATGGTGATCAACTTGCGCGTTATGCCCGGCTTCTAGCGCAGCTGCATCCCAACAAATCCATCCATGCGGCACTCGTGCTGGCGGATGGCCGACTGATTACTGCCTCACATGAAAGTCATTGCCTTGAGTGATAAACCTTATTCCGAATCCTGCGAGCAGAACCGTGAGCCGATATTGTCGATATTGCGCGGGGTATTTGCAGACCGCAGGCATGTACTCGAAATCGGCAGCGGCACCGGGCAACATGCGGTGTATTTTGGCCAGGCGTTAACGCACTTAAGCTGGCAGACCGCGGACGTACTTCAATACCATGCGGGAATCGCAGCCTGGCTGAATGAAGCCAGCTTGCCGAATGTGATGCCCCCGCTGGAGCTAAATGTAAATCAAAGCGCCTGGCACATGGGGCGTTACGACGCGGTTTTCTCGGCGAATACGCTGCACATCATGAGCGCGCTCGAAGTTGCCAAGTTCTTTATAGGCGTGGGGCAAGTGCTTCTGCCCGGAAGCGTGCTCGTGGTGTATGGGCCCTTTAATTACAACGGTCAGTTCACCTCAGAGAGCAACGCCCGTTTCGACCAATGGCTTAAAGCCCGTGATCCCGCCTCCGGAGTACGAGATTTTGAAACGGTTGACGCGCTGGCCCAGGAGCAAGGGCTGAGCCTGCAACAGGATTACAAGATGCCTTCTAATAACCGTACCTTAGTCTGGGAAAAAGTCCTCTAGGCTTTGCGTTCGCTCGATGTTTGCTATAACAAAACATCCCCCCATCGGAGCGAACATGAGAATTGCCGAATTGATCCAGCGTTGGCAGGAGGAAAAGTTGCCTTGCACCGCTATCCGTACTTACGAAGTATCCCTGCCTTTGCGCGACGCGGCGCGGATTGAAGCGCTCCGTTTGATGTATTCCAATTGTAGTGATTCGCAAATCATGGCGGATTTAATTCGCGCCGGGCTGGATGAGCTAGAGGTAGCGATGCCCTATGTGCCTGGCAATCGGGTGATCGCCGAGGATGATTATGGCGATCCGATTTATGAAGACCTGGGCCCCACGCCACAATTTTATTCTCTCTCCCACGAGATTTTGCGCAAGCTAACCCCGTCGCGGAGTGGCTAAATCTCTCTGTCGAGGGAGCTTACAATTGTGGCGCGAATCACTAACCGTTAACGCCGAGTTCAATGCCACGTCTAGCATCGGCTGCATGGCATACACGTTGCTTAGTATGAAGCACTTCAGCTTAAACAATGGCCGCCATGTACCTTGCTCCCACCTTTTTATTTGCCGCGTTTGCCAGTCTGTTTTTTGTGCCTCACTTCCTGGACATTCCCTTAGGCATGTTGACGATGCGGCAATTGATTTCGCAACTGCTATTTGCCATGTTTACGCTACTCGCGCTGGCCTTGCTGGCACGCTCGATAGAATTTGATCCGGTGTGGCCATGGCGTCCCGAATTTCGCCGTGCCGTACAACGACTAATGAGACGCGTCCGCTGAAGCACGCTTAAAATGGCGGCTTTGCGTTATGCAAACCCACCATGCCAGTCAATCTAGTTACGCCTAATCCAGCTGATCTTTACTCTGTTGCCGGGGTGCGCCTGGGCATAGCCGCGGCAGGGATTAAAAAACCCCATCACCGCGACCTCACGTTAATTGAATTGGCGCCCGGCAGTCGGGTAGCCGGGGTGTTTACACAAAATCGCTTTTGCGCCGCGCCGGTAACGGTATGCCGGGCACATTTAGCGGGCGGCAAAGCCATTCGCGCGCTCATTATCAACACTGGCAATGCCAATGCGGGCACAGGCGAAACCGGATTAGCGCATGCGCGGCGCAGCTGTGCAGAAGTGGGGAGCATGCTCGAATGCGAAGCTGAACAAGTCTTGCCGTTCTCCACTGGCGTGATTTTGGAACCGCTCCCGCTGGAGAAGCTGCTTGCCGCGTTGCCCGATGCCCGCGCCGACCTCGCTCCGGATCACTGGTTTGATGCTGCTCACGCGATCATGACAACGGACATCGTGGCCAAAGCGGTATCGCGGCGGATCCAAATAGGCAGCAAAACCGTCACTCTCACCGGAATAGCCAAAGGCTCCGGCATGATCCACCCCAACATGGCCACCATGCTGGGGTTTCTAGCGACCGATGTCGCGATAGCGCAAGGCTTGATGGATCAGTTGGTAAAAGATATTGCCGACGTCACCTTCAATTGCGTGACCGTGGATGGCGATACCTCCACTAACGACTCCTTTGCTTTGATCGCAACAGCCCAGGCCGGTAATGCGGAGATCGCCGACGCGACTTCTAGCGATTACGCGGTACTGAAATCCGCGTTAATTGAAGTGGCCACGCTGCTCGCGCAGGCCATGGCCCGCGACGGCGAAGGCGCCACCAAATTCATTACGGTGAAGATCGAATCCGGGCGTAGCTACACAGAATGTAAACAAATTGCGTTCGCGATTGCGCATTCGCCGTTGATTAAAACCGCCTTCTTTGCTTCCGATCCCAACCTGGGCCGTATCCTTGCTGCCATTGGCAATGCCGGGGTGATGGACCTAGATACCAACAGCTTGCAGGTGTATCTCGGCGATCTACTGGTCGCAGAAAAAGGCGGGCGAGCAAAAAGCTATACCGAAGCAGCGGGCGCTGCGGTAATGCGTGAAACCGATATCGTGGTGCGCGTGGCTTTACATCGCGGTGATGCAGTCGCCACTGTTTGGACCTGCGATTTTTCTTACGACTACGTGAAAATTAATGCCGAATACCGCTCTTGAAGCTTTACTCGAACGCCTGCTCGACAAACTCGACGCGCGTGCGCCTTACGCTGTCAATCTGGATTGGAAAAAAGTGCAGGTCGCACGCTGGTCGGCACACACCGCCGCGCTGAAGCCCGTGTTGCATCCCCAGCGAGTCAACGTAAAAAACCTGCTCGCGATCGACGAACAAAAGTCACGAGTCGATGCGAATACGCGGCAATTTGTGGCGGGCAAGCCGGCCAATAATGTGCTGCTCACCGGCGCCCGCGGTAGTGGAAAATCGTCATTGGTGAAAGCGATCCACGCTAAATACGCCAGTCGCGGCTTGCGGTTGATCGAAGTCGATAAAGCCGGGCTTGGCCACTTGCCAGACCTGTTTGATCTGGTAGCCGATACGGAATATCGCTTCATTGTTTTTATCGACGATCTGAGCTTTGCCGAACATGAGGCGGGGTATGCCACGTTGAAAGCCGCGCTTGATGGTTCACTGGCGAGTCCCACCGACAATGTGTTGATTTATGCCACCAGTAATCGCCGCCATTTGATGCCCGAATATATGGCGGAGAATCTGGAAACCCGGCATGTTGGCGGCGAAGTGCACCCGGGTGAAGCTACCGAAGAAAAAATCTCGCTGTCGGATCGCTTTGGCCTTTGGGTGTCTTTTCACGCAATGGATCAAGATACCTATCTCGCCATTGCGCGGCATTGGGCCGTACAACTTGGTGCAGCGCCAAGCGAAAACTTTGAGCGTGCCGCGTTGCAGTGGGCGCTCGCGCGGAGTGCCCGAAACGGCCGAGTGGCGTGGCAATTTGCACGGGATTGGGCGGGCTCTCAATAAATCTTCAACGAATCCGCGCTGTGTAAAACACGTCGGATTTCACAATCTCATCGTTCGAATTGCGAAATAAGTGCTGGTACGGGACTTGCTCAAAGCTAAGCTTCCTTCTAGGGTTTGACGGACCAAGCCAAACCAGCAGTACTGATAGCGCACATCGAATCATAGCCAGACAGTTAAGTACGTCATCTGGCTACCGTTGAAATTTAGACACTATTGTCTGTTTATGTATCAGATTCAGGTCTGATCACTTTGAGTCAAACACCCCGCTTAACAGTGCGCGGAAGGTTCCGCAGCATAGGCCACTGTGCCGCGGACTTAACTGAGATGGAGTGGAGTGGAATGCGTATCTTGTGGTGTGCCCTGATATTGTCGTTGGGCCCGGCGTGCCACGCAGCCGAGCGCAAACCCTATGCTTTTGGCGTATTGAATCAACGCAGCCTGCAGTTGACGGCCACTTATTGGAATCCCATTCTGAGTTATGTCTCCACCCGGTCCGGCATTCCACTTGAGCTGCACATTGGGCGCACCGCCAACGAAACCACAGACAAAGCGATAGCAGGCCAGCTTGATTTGGCTTTCACCAATCATTTGTTTACGCCTAAACGCGCGCGTCTTGGCTGGCGGGTTATCGCCCGCCAGGATAGCAAAGGCATACGCGGTCAGGTCGTGGTACTCAACGACTCAAGTATTAAAACCTTGCGTGAACTTAACGGCCGCCCAGTCGCGTTTGCGAACCCATATGGCTTTGCTGGCTACTATCTGCCGATGGAGGCGCTGATGCGCGCAGGCGCGAAAGTGGTCCCCTTGTTTTCCGGCAATCAGGAAGCGGCGATGGGCCAATTACTGTCGGGGCAGGTGGCTGCGGCAGGCGTCAATAATCAAATCATGGCCGACTTTGCGCGGCGTGAAAACATCACCTATCGAGTGTTGTCAGAGTCGGCGCCATATTTCGATTTAGCGATTATGGCCTCACCGCACGTAAGTCAGGCTGAGGGCAAGCTCATCGCCCACACATTTATCAACATCGCGCGCGAGCCAGCCGGGCAACGAATTCTGCAACAGGCGGCGCAGCGGCTGGGTTGGGATCAATGGCGAGGTTTTGCGCCCGCCAGTAATCGCGATTACGCCAACTATCAACAGTTTTTCAAGCGGACCCTGGTGCCTATTAATGAGTGATGCGGGCTTACGGTCGATGGTGGGGATTAGTTTGAGTAAGCGTATTCAGGCCACAGTGTTTGCGCTGACCCTGAGCTCTTACCTGATCGGTTTAGTCCTGATAGGGCTGCCCTTGCGCGAGATGACTGTGCGCAGTCTCTACGGTGAGGCAGAGCGTGAGGTCAGCGCATTGGCGGCCGCACTCCAGGATCACGCCTTGTTGCGCGATTACCCGGCTATCGAACAAACCTTATTGCAGCGTGTGACCGGCTCAAATATACAGCGCGCCAGTTTCAAAATGGGGAGCGTACTGCTGGATAAAAGAGCGCCCCAACAAAAGTCTCGTTACCCTGATTGGTTTGCCCGCGTGATTGCCATTGCGTCGCCTGAGGTGCGCGCAGATATCCATTTAGGCGGCGTCAATTACGGCACTGTGTCCTTGGTGCAGGGCGCACAATCGGCGATTCAAAATTTGTGGACATTAGTAGTTAAGTTTACCGTGCTGATTGTGTTTGGAATGGTCTTGGTGAGTTGTTTATTACGTCGGGTATTGAAGGCTAATCTCGGAGGCTTGTACGACTTGCAGCGTGCGGCGAATGCCTTCGAGGGCGCGAATTTCACCGTTCGTTTGCCGCTCACCGAAAACTCACCCCCCGAAATCCAGCAAACCAAACTGGCCTTCAATCACATGGCCGATAAGCTCGGTAACTTGTTGACGACGCTCGAACGTAAACAAGAGGATTTATACAACGAAAAGGAGCGCCTGCGCGTCACCATCGAATCCATCGGAGATGCCGTTGTTGTGACAGACGCCCAAGGCTGCATTGAGTTTATCAACCCGCGTGCCCTAGAGCTTGCGGGTCTTGAGCTAGATGAGGCTTTAGGTCGCCAGGTAGCCGACGCCATTCCAATGGTGAATGAGGATAGCGGAGCCGCGGTCACCAGCCCGATTGAATTGGCATTGCGCCGCAACACAGTGATTGCGATCGATAACCACACTGCGATCGCCCGGGCGGATGGCTCCCGTGTGTCGATACGCGATACGGCGGCACCTATTCGTTCCCCGACAGGTCAGGTACAGGGTGGGGTGTTGGTATTTCAAGACGAAACGGAACGCCGCAAGTTAATGCAGCGTCTCGCCTGGCAGGCCGAACGCGATCATCTCACCGGGCTTTGCAATCGCCGCGAGATGGAAAATTTGATGACTACAGCGCTGCGCGCCGTGCATGATCAGGCGAGGAAATTCATTTTTTGTTATATGGATCTGGACCAGTTCAAGCTGGTGAACGATACCTGCGGACATCGCGGCGGGGATGCGCTGCTGCAACGGCTGGCTGCGATCTTGACGGACCGCGTCAGTGCGCCTCAGCACCATCTCGCGCGTTTGGGCGGAGATGAATTTGGCATTTTGTTTTCGGATACCAGTTTGTCCGATGCCATCACCGTAGTGCAAGGCATACGCGACGAAATCGTGCGTTTTCGCTTTGAGTGGGAAAGCCAGATATTTCGGTTGGGGGTGAGCTTTGGCGTAACCGAAATTCAAACCACGATGCGCGATATCGGTGAAATTCTATCGCAAGCTGATACCGCCTGTTATCACGCCAAATCTCAAGGGGGCAATGCGATCCAAGTATACGAGCATACACATCCGGCACTGCGAAAAATTACCGATGAAATGCAGTGGGTGGTGGTGATTACCCGCGCATTTGAAGAACGGCGTTTTGTACTTTATCGGCAAAAGGTCGTCAGCTTGAATCCGGCTATTTCTACACAGCATTACGAAGTATTGCTGCGTATGCGTAGCGAAGACGGCGAGACGGTCGCCCCCGGTGAGTTACTGCCCGCAGCCGAACGTTACGGCTTGGCACCCTCATTTGACCGTTGGGTAATTCGCAACCTGCTCGCGTATCTAGACACGCATCCGCACGACACTGCTTGCTACGCGATCAATCTTTCGGGGCGCAGCCTGAGTGATCCCGCGTTCACCGATTTCATTCTGGATACGCTGAATCAACATAATGTCGATCCAACGCGGCTCTGCTTTGAAATTACCGAGACCGCGGCGATCAACAATTTGGCGGAATGCGAACGGCTTATTTTGAGCTTGAAATCGCGCGGGATTTATTTTGCGCTGGACGACTTTGGCAAAGGCCAGTCTTCTTTTGGCTATCTGCAACGTCTGCCGGTGAAATATCTAAAAATAGATGGCGAGTTTGTGCGGGGAATCGATCACAAGCCCGAAAACTTTGCGATTACCAAAGCGATCCACACACTCGCGCATGAATTGGACAAACTCACCATCGCCGAACAAGTCGAAACCGAGACCGAACTGGCGTGCATTAAACGTTTGGGCGTGGATTTTGTGCAAGGCTACCTGCTACATGCGCCAGAACCCATTCCCATGGGAGACGGCATAGCTTATCCCGAGCCTAGATCGGCACGTTCACCCCAGGCCGCGGCTAATTAACACATCGTTATCCATTTAAAAGGGCAACGCGAGCGTAGGGGCAGCTTGCCCGATCACTCGCCTGAAATCATTTTGGATGCGTTTGAGCGCCTCGATGTTATCTGCTTCGAAGCGCAACACAATGACGGGCGTGGTGTTCGACGGGCGCGCTAAACCAAAGCCATCTGCGTATTCCACGCGCAAACCGTCGAGCGTGATGATTTCTTTTGCGTCGGGAAAATGCGCAGTTTTTTGCAGCCGATCCATCAACGCGAAATGTTCGCCTTCAGCCATTTTGATATTCAGCTCGGGCGTGTTGATCGTGTCTGGTAGGCCATGCAAGGTAGCGTTGATGTCGGGCTGCTTACTCAAATACTCCAGCAGTCGAGCGCCGGCGTACATGCCGTCATCAAAGCCATACCAGCGTTCCTTAAAAAATACATGGCCGGACATTTCACCTGCTAACAACGCGCCGGTTTCGCGCATCTTGGCTTTGATAAAACTGTGGCCGGTTTTCCATAGCAAGGGTCGCCCACCGCGTGCGCGTATCCAGGTGAATAAATTGCGCGTGGATTTCACATCAAAAATAATTTCCGCGCCGGGATTGCGGCTTAATACGTCGTCTGCAAACAACATCAACTGGCGGTCCGGATAAATAATGCTGCCATCCTTGGTAACGACACCGAGCCGGTCGCCATCGCCGTCGAATGCCAGGCCGATTTCGGCATCCGAGGTTTTTAGTTTGGCGATTAAGTCCACCAGGTTGTCGGGTTGGGACGGGTCGGGATGATGATTGGGGAAATTGCCGTCCACCTCGCAAAACAGTTCTTCCACCGTGCACCCCATGTCGCGATAGAGTTGTGGCGCAAACGCGCCAGGCACGCCGTTGCCGCAGTCGACAATGATTTTCATTGGGCGCGCAAGTTTCACGTCCCCCACGATGCGAGCCAGATACTCCGGCGCGATATCGTATTGTCGATAGCTGCCTTCGCCATGGCTCAGATCATTGTTTTCCAGTCGCGCGCGTAGTTTTTGGATGGTTTCGCCCGACAAGGTTTCGCCGCCGAGTACCATTTTCAAGCCGTTGTAATCGGGCGGGTTATGGCTGCCGGTCACCATCACGGCGCTGTCGGTGTGGAGTTGATACGCGGCAAAATACGTCATCGGGGTGGCGACCATCCCCAAGTCAACCACGCCAATTCCCGATTTACGAATCCCCCGCGACAGTGCGCCAGCCAACTCCTCGCCTGACAAACGGCCATCGCGACCAATGCAAATTTCTTTTTGCGAACGTGCCACAGCTTCGGAACCAATAGCATGGCCAATGGCCTCGACTATTTGCGGCGTCAAGGTACTGCCAACAATGCCGCGTATGTCATAGGCCTTGAAAATTTCCTTCGGGGTATTCACGCAATAACTCCTTTTAAGTAAGCCGACTATTTTACCTGTGCAATGCCAGAGCCTGATCACACCCCTTACAATGGCGACCACGCACCGCAACAGTCTGGATTAGGGGCAGCAAAAATGAGCGCAACCATGAAAACCCGCAATGCGTAATCTGCAAAAACTCGCTGCCAGCGCGCTGGAAGAAGTGCTGGCTGGGGCGGCCTTGCATCAGGTGTTGCCGCAGCGTTTGCAAACCTTGGGCACACCCGGCGAGCGCGGCGCGCTGCAAGACATCGTCTACGGCAGCCTGCGCCATTTGGGTCGGCTGGATGTATGGCTCGACGCATTATTGCAGCGCCCGCTGACTGACCCGCAATTAGGACTGCTGCTGCGCGTCGCTTTGTATCAGCTTGCGTTCACGCGCGCGCCTGCTCACGCGGTGGTGCATAACGCCGTTACCGCAGCAGGCGAGGGCTGGCGGGGGGGACTGGCGAATGCGGTATTGCGTAATTTTCAGCGCCGCCGCGCCGAACTGGACAAGCTTGCCGATGCTTCGCTCACCGGGCGCTGGTCACATCCGCTGTGGTGGATCCACAAAGTGCAAGCCGAATATCCAGAGCAGTGGCAGTCGATATTGCAAGCCGGTGTAACGCACCCACCGTTTACGTTACGCGTGAATACGCAGAGTGGCACGACAGAAAATTATTTGCAGCGGCTAACCGAAGCGGGCCTACCCGCGCAACAGGTGGGCCCGCTCGCAATAACTTTGGAGAAAGCAATCCCGGTACAGCAACTGCCTGGGTTTGCGGAAGGCGATATATCGGTACAGGACGGGGGCGCGCAGTGGGCGGCAGTGCTGCTCGATGTGCAAGCCGGGCAACGCGTGCTTGATGCTTGTGCGGCACCCGGCGGCAAGACCTGCCATTTGCTTGAGTGTGCCGACCTGGCGCTAACCGCACTGGACGTAGATGGCAAACGCCTGCTTCGCGTGCAGGAAAACCTAGATCGCCTGGGTCAGCACGCCAAGCTGGTGCAAGGCGATGCGGTCAACCCCGCGACATGGTGGGATGGCGAGCTATTTGATCGTATTCTCGCCGACGTGCCGTGCAGCGCGTCTGGCGTGGTGCGACGTAACCCGGACATTAAATGGTTGCGTCGGCCGGAGGATATCGCCGGATTTGCGCGCCAGCAGGCGGCGATGCTCGATGCGCTTTGGCCATTGCTCGCGCCTGGTGGTAAATTGCTGTATGCCACCTGCTCGATTTTCCCGGAAGAAAATGAGATTCAAGTGCAAACCTTTATTGACCGTCAAAATGCCCCTGGCCATCAAAAGCATGACGGAGCCCGAGTTGAACGCTGCCCGCTGCCGTTAAATAATGGACAAATCCTCCCCGATGCGACACACGATGGCTTTTATTACGCACTGCTGCAGAAGTCGTAAGCGGCTTATCCGCTGGCTTGTGATCAGTGTTCTGGCCGTGCTGGTGCTGCCACAAAGCGTATTGGCTGCAGACAATGTCGGGATCAAATTTGCCGAAATCCGTGCGGTGAATGAGGGTTATGAGCTGGATGCGCAATTTGTGCTCAATCCCAGTCGCACACTCGAAGACGCGTTGGAAAAAGGCGTGGCATTGCACTTTATAGCCGAGCTGGAAATTACCCGTCCCCGCAACTGGTGGTTTAACGAGAGCATCGGCGAAGCCACGCGGCGCATGCGCATTTACTACAACCTGCTGCTGAGGCGTTATGTGGTTGACGCGGGCTATAGCACCCAGACTGCCACCACGCTTGAGGAAGCCTTGGCATTGCTCGGCCGGGTGGAACGCTGGCAGGTGCTTGAGCGTGGCGCGCTCAAAGCCGGGCAGCGTTACCAGGCACGGCTACGTTGGCGCATGGACGCGTCGCAGCTAGCCAAGCCTTTGCAAATCGGTGCGCTAACCAGCGATAAATGGGATATGCAGTCCGCGTGGTTTACGTGGAAATTTGACATGCCTCTGCCGGGTAAATCCCCGGCCATCTTGCCGTGATTTATGCGTAGACTGATTCTGGTTGCGGTGGTATTCGCCGCGATTTTGCTGGCGCTGCTTTTTTCGGCCAGCGGCGATAGCGGGTTATTTTCAGAAAATTTGCCCATTCTTTTTTTGGCGGGCGGGAGCGTTGCGCTCGCGTTGCTGCTGCTGGTGGTGTGGCAACTCTGGCTGTTGCGCAAACGCATCCAGCGCGGTGTCTTCGGTGCGCGTCTCACGCTGAAGTTGCTTTTAATGTTTGGCGCAGTGGCCACCGCGCCGGGCCTCGTGGTTTACAGCGCCTCGGTTTTTTTTCTGAATCGTTCAATTGAAACCTGGTTTGATGTGCGCGTCGATAATGCGCTGGCCGCTGGCGTTAATCTAGGACGCGCCGCCATCGACGACTTGCTTGCAGACTTAAACAAAAAAGCCCAGCGTATGGCGCTGACTTTATCCGGAGAAGGCGCGGGTTCCACGATTACCTTACTCTCAACCCTACGCGAACAGGGCGGGGTGCAAGAGCTCAGCTTATTTAACGAGCGGGGCGCCGTGGTCGCGCATGCGGGTAGCGAACGCGGTGGCCTGGTGCCCGCACTGCCGGACAAAGCCTTGTTATGGCAGGTGCGCCAGCAGCAGCCTTATAGCCGCTTGGAAGACCTGCCGGAGCGCGGACTGGTGATGCGGGTGCTGGTGCCGGTCTACACCACTACTTTGGCCGGCGAAACGCGCGTATTGCAACTGGTGCAGCCGGTGCCCGCCAGCCTCGCGCGCGACGCGCAAGCGGTGCAAACGGCGTATCAGGAATATCAGCAGATCGCCGTCTCACGCCTGGGGCTTAAGCGCATTTATGGGGCCGCGCTCACGCTGACTTTGCTCCTGACCTTACTGATGACTATCGTAATGGCCTACCTCTTATCTGAACGACTCGGCGCCCCGTTGCGTACGCTGGCGCGCGGCACACGCGCAGTTGCCAAAGGCGATTTTTCGCAGATGCCGGTAGCGGGTAGAGATGAGCTGGGCATGCTGATTTTGAAATTTAACCGGATGACACGCCAGCTATCCGAGGCTCGCAGACAGGTCGCGCAACACACGCAGGAAACCGAGCAGGCCAAAGCTTTTTTGGAGCGCGTACTGGCGAATTTGTCGTCCGGCGTGGTCGTGCTGGATGAAGATTTGCGGGTGCGTATTGTGAATGATGCGGCGGCGATTATTCTAGGCATTTACCCCGGCGATTTGCTGGGGCGGGTGTTGACTGAAATTGGCCAGGCAGGCGAATCGCTGCATGATTTTAGCGTCCGTGCCGCGGCGAATTTTTTGCAGTACGCAGAAGAGTGGCAACAGCAAATCGATTATGCAGGCCTAAGTGGAAGCCAGACCTTGCTTGCGCGGGGTACGCGTTTGCCAACCGGCGTTGAGCGCGGGTACGTGCTGGTGTTTGACGATGTCAGCAAGCTGATAATTGCAGAGCGCAATGCCGCGTGGAGTGAGGTGGCGAAGCGGCTGGCACACGAGATCCGTAATCCGCTCACGCCCATCCAGTTATCTGCCGAGCGGCTGGCGCATAAGCTGAGTAATCGACTCGATACCGCGGACGCCGAATTTTTGTCGCGCTCAACGCAAACCATCATCAACCAGGTGGCGGCGATGAAGAGCATGGTGGATGCATTCGCCACTTATGCGCGCATGCCAAAAGCAACGTTAACGGCCTTGGATTTGAACGAGCTGGTGCGGGATATTCTGCGGTTGTACGATGCGAAAACCCTGGGTGTACAGCTGGAACTCCAGGAAAATTTACCGTTGATCGCAGGCGACTCCACATTGTTGCGTCAAGTGATACATAATCTGCTACAGAATGCACAAGACGCGCTGGCAGACCATGCTTCGCCACGCGTGATTTTGCACACCCAGTATGAGCATCAGACAGTTTGTTTAACGGTAAAAGATAACGGAGCAGGGTTTCCGGAGAATTTGATGGCGCGTCTATTCGAACCTTACGCTACAACCAAGGCCAAGGGCACCGGTTTGGGTCTTGCCATCGTGAAAAAAATTGTTGAGGAGCACCATGGGAAAATTCATATAGAAAACATCAAACCAAATGGTGCGTCGATCCGGATTGCGTTGCCAATTTACGTTGCGGACAGGGAGCGTACACAGTGAGCGGACATATTCTTATCGTCGACGACGAAGTAGGTATCCGTGAATTACTCGCCGAAATTCTGACCGAAGAAGGCTACGACGTGCATCTGGCAGAAAACGCAGAGAGCGCACGCGCCTTCCGCACCAAAATGCGCCCGGATCTGGTGCTGCTTGATATCTGGATGCCCGATACCGATGGCGTCACCTTGCTTAAAGAATGGGCGGCGGGCGGCAAGCTTACGATGCCAGTTGTGATGATGTCCGGCCACGGCACGATTGATACCGCGGTCGAAGCGACCAAACTCGGCGCTGCCGACTTTCTGGAAAAACCGGTCAGCCTCGCTAAGCTCATAGATACAGTAAACAAAGCCATTAAACGCGGTGTCTCTCCGCCGCGGCGCACACCGTCGCTGGAGTTATCCGCGCTCGGCCGCAGCCCGATGATTCTGGAACTCAAAAAGCGCCTGACTCAGATTGCCGCGAATACTTCGCCCGTACTGCTGACAGGTGAAGCCGGTTGCGGTTTTCATCTCTGCGCGCATTTTCTGCATCAACCCGCCAGTCCCTGGGTCGAGATACTCGACCGCGCGCTGCTGGTATCCGAGCCCACCAGCTTTATCGAGCAGGTCGGTAACGGCACGCTATTTATATCTGAAGTCAGCGAGCTGGCGCGACTGGAACAAAAAGGCCTCGCGCTGATTTTGGACAAACTCGAAGGCACCGGCGCGCGGCTGGTGTGTGCCACCAGCCGTAGCCTTGAGCCCCTGATGGCTGCGGGCGAATTCGATGCGCGTCTGTTCTATCGTTTATCTAGCGTCAACGTGCGTATTCCTTCGCTGCGCGAGCATCGCGAAGACGTGCCAGATATTGCCAACTTCATGCTGGCGCAGTTAATCGAAGCTGGCGTCTGTCCGCTGCGCCGTTTAACGACAGCCGCGCTTAACCAACTGCGCAACTTCGATTGGCCGGGCAACCTGCCGCAGCTGAATAACGCAGTGCGTACGTTGGCCGTCACCGCGCTTGCCAGCGAAATAGATGCGCCCGACGTGGGCCGCGTGGTATTGCCCATGAAGCAAGCCGCAGCGCCAGCGGTAGCCCAGGCGATCTCACTGGATATCCCGTTGCGCGAAGCACGCGATGCGTTCGAACGCATGTACTTCGAGCATCTGATCCAGCAAGAAGGCGGCAGCATGACCCGTGTCGCCGATAAATCCGGCCTTGAGCGCACGCATCTATATCGCAAACTCAAACAACTGAATATCCGTCACGGGCGTCGGCTGGACGAAGAGCTGTAACGGCTCATTCATGCCCACCCCGCTCGAAAATTTTCTTGCCATGTTAGCCAAAGGCCGCGATGCACCGCTGCTGCGGTTTTCGCTCGGCAACGAATACATGAAGCTAAACGAGCCCGCCGCTGCGGCTGAACATTTGCGCCATGCCGTCGCCCTCGACCCCAAGTATTCCGCCGCATGGAAGCTACTCGGCAAAGCGCTCGCCGATTCCAACGCATTGGCCGAAGCGCTCGCCGCCTATCAGCAAGGCATCGCCGTCGCCGAAGCGCGCGGCGACAAACAGGCCGCCAAGGAAATGACCGTGTTTGCGAAGCGCATTGAGAAACAACTCAATCCCGAATTGGACTAAAATCTGCCCACTCAAAATTTGCAGGAGCAGATAAATGGCACGTATGGTGAATTGCGTAAAACTTGGGCGTGAAGCAGAAGGCTTGGACTATCAACCCGTGCCCGGTGAAATGGGCAAACGGGTTTTCGAGGGCGTATCCAAAGAAGCCTGGAAAGGCTGGCAAGGTCACCAGACCATGCTAATCAACGAAAACCGCCTCAACCTCGCCGACGTGCAAGCGCGTAAATACCTGATGGAACAAATGGAGCGCTACTTTTTTGGGGGTGGCTCGGTGGATGAAGCGGCGGGGTATGTTCCGCCGAGTAGCAAATAATTACAGTTTAAAACGCATTAGTCGGTAGTTTCTTCAGCATGAAAACCTGACGTTAGACATTTCAATTCATACTCTATCGTGCGGCTATACTGATGCGCGTGGTCAAATCCGGTATTCGGTTTCCAGCTGCTTATATTTTTGGGCTGCAATGCATATTGCGTAAGCATGTGCCCGCGTATCAGTCTTCTGGCCACCTTACTGTCGACCGCCCTCTATGCTGCACCCGAGACTTATGTAATAGATCCCACCCACACCTATCCACGGTTCGAGTACAGCCACTTTGGTTAAGCAGTCCAGTCGCTTTGACAAAACCACCGGCACTATCACGCTGGATCGCGTGGCAGGGCGAAGATTTTTTTGACACTGAGCGTTACCCCAGCATTACGTTTACATCCGATACGTTAACGTTTTCGGGCGACAGCGTGGCATCTGTCAAAGGCAATCTGACTATCAAAGGCATCACCAAACCCGTCACGCTGACGGTCACATCGTTTCAGTGCATGACGCACCCCATGCGCAAGAAAGACGCGTGCGGGGCCAACGCCACGACGCAAATTAAACGGTCCGATTTCAATATGAGCAAATATGTCCCGAACGTAAGCGACGAGGTCACGCTGATATTGCCGATTGAAGCGGTCAAGCCCTGATGAGCTAAATCCGGTATGGGACTTTAAGTGATCAGGATGGCTTACTTCGGCGAGTAATCGGTACTTCTAAAACTCGGTTATCGCCTCCACCGCTTCTTCAGTATAAAGATCCAGGAAGAAATGAGATCTTCAAGTTGATTGGAAAAAATGCCAGAGGTCTAGTTAGACACCCTGGCATTTGGTAAGTGATCGTCGTGACGATCAAAAGTCCTCGCGTTTGGCGGACTATTTTTCCTTGAGGAGGGTGCGGGTGAGCATCATGCCCGGACAAAATCCCGTTACCGCCGCAAACAGCAAAAAGCCGGCAGGCGCGTACAGCCACCAGTGTGCGATGCCAAAGCCGGTGAGCCAGATGCCAAGCCAGATGTTAGTGCTGACTATTAAAAAGAACAGGCGCACTGCAGGGCTGGATTTAAAGTAGCTCATGGGGGGCTCCTTAAAAATCGCGTTCGACTTTGAAGCCATTGATGATGATGTCGCCAGCCACCATACGCGCACCGTGGTTTACCGCGTCGAGAATGTCGCTGTCAGACCAGCCCGCTTCGCGCGCCGCCTGCATATCGGCAGGGGTGATGCTGGTGGAATCGCGCGTCATCTTCAACACCAAGCCCAGCAGCGTTTTTTCCTGCGGGCTTAATGGGCTGTCGAGGTAATTCGCGCGCGTGGCCGCGACTTGATCGGGCGTCCATCCCGCCATGTTGATTAACATGCCTGCATTCATGTCGATGCAGTAGGTGCAATGTCCGGCTTGCGAAACCAGCATGCGAATACAAGTGGTCAGCGGCATCGTCAGCGTGGGATGTTGCATGATGCTACCGTAGTATTCCCATTGCTGTTTGAGCAGAAATGGGTTGGCGCTATAAGCCTGGATCGCGGTAGGAACTTGTCCCCAAGCTTGTTGAATTTGGGCGTAAATCTCGGCGACTTCACCGGTTGCTGTCTCGGGGGTAACGGTTTGCAAAATGCTCATAACTATCTCCTAATAAAAGTTACAACCAACGCCTGACTCGGGTTTTATAGTCCCGGTAGGCGTTGCCAAACTTGGCTTCGAGGTGTGCTTCTTCATACCGGATCACGCCGAAGCGGAGCATGACCCAAATCAGCGGTGCAAAAATCAGCGGCCAGAATGTGTTCATCAATAGCGAAATACCGATCAGCATGAGCCAGTCGCCCAGGTAAATGGGATTGCGACTGAAACGAAAAGGCCCATCGGTGCATAGCGTTGAGGCGCTGCCGTAAGGGTTGACCGTAGTGTTGTGGCGATGAAAGGTCCACATGGTTGCGGCCATCAGCGCCAGACCTGTTGCGAGCCAAAGCCAACCCAACCACCAGGAAGCGACGCCATCGTCCACGCGCAGTAGCATCACATGTCGATTAAGCCACCAGCCTCCGAGCAGGGCTGCTGCATAGGGGGCCGGCGGTGGGATCAGCGTGCGTGGGCGGCGGGCTTCGATGGCCATTTCTGCGTCTCCGGCAATGGGTGATTAGTCCCACGTGTAATCGCTTTTTGAGTGAATTCCATGTTCATCCCTTTATCGTTTGCTAACTGATTGAACCATTACTGACGAGTAAATATTTGTGTGGAGATATGAAGCAACCGCGTGTTGCCTAGCGTTTCAAGGTATCCAGAAAACGCCCCAGTTGTGCGAGGCAGCCCCGAAAGGCCGCTACTGACTGCGTGTTCTTGCTCATGCCCACACAACCTTCAAGCGCCGACACAATGAAAAAAGCGGTTTCCGTCGCATCCGCATCCTTACGCACCTCGCCTGAGGCTTTACCCCGTGTGAGCGCCTGCTGCACGACCGCCACCCAATCCTGAAATATGTTGTTCAGATGTAGCCGAAATGTTTCGTCCACCGGGCTCATCTCCTGCATCAGATTGTTCAGCGGGCAACCTAACGCCACGACTAACGGGTCGTCTTCAGCGGCTTTGGCAATGAGTAACTGCTGCATAGTCGCGAGGGGCTGCCGGGTTTCCGCAATGGGGTTGAACATCATCTCTGCGATGAGCGGCCGAACGATTTCTTCGATTACCGCCAATCCCAGCGCTTTCTTGTCCGGAAAATAATGGTAAAGCGCGCCTTTGGTCAGCGCGGTATCGGAAAGGATTTGCGTGAGCGATGCCGCTTGAAACCCATGCCGATAGATCTCGGTGAAGGCAGCTTGCAATAGTTTTTGCCGGGTGCTGTCTGGGGTGGTGAGTGAAACGTCCATGAGTGAATCATACATACCGGTTGGTATGTGTCAACCCAATATTTGAATTACTAACGCTCTGTGCGTACCGCCACAACTTTTTCGCACTCGCTCACACGCGTAGAATTCGGGGCTTGTTTTAATCTCGCAGCACAGGAACGCCATGATCAGCATCGACTCTGTTTTGAACGAAACCCGCGTATTCCCACCCGCCGCAAATTTTAAAGCGCAGGCCAATGTAGATGGTATGAAAGCTTATCGAGCGCTCTGTGCAACAGCCAAGGCCGATTACGAAGGCTTTTGGGCTGACCTTGCGCGAGAATTTATTAGTTGGAAAAAACCCTTTACCCGCACGCTGGACGAGTCGAATGCACCTTTCTACAAATGGTTCGAAGATGGCGAATTGAATGTTTCTTACAACTGCCTTGATCGGCATTTGAAGACTCGCGGCGATCAAGCTGCGCTGATTTTTGAGGCGGATGACGGCACGGTCACTCAAGTCACTTACCAGCAATTGCACGCTCGCGTATGCCAATTTGCCAATGGTTTGATTTCATTAGGCGTGACCAAGGGCGATCGGGTAATCGTGTACATGCCGATGAGCATTGAGGCCGTGGTTGCAATGCAAGCCTGCGCGCGCATCGGTGCGATTCACTCGGTGGTGTTTGGGGGGTTTTCAGCCAAGAGTCTGTTTGAGCGCATTACCGATGCGAAGGCCAGACTCATTATTACCGCGGACGAATCCTTACGCGGAGGCAAAGCCATTGCGCTTAAGCATGCAGTAGATGAAGCGCTGGCAATGGGCGATACCGCCTGCGTCGAACGCGTGGTTGTATATCGCCGCTCGGGCGGGCACGTGACGTGGAGTCGTCGCGACGTGTGGTGGCACGAACTCACGCAAACACAGGCGTGCACGTGCGAACCGGTGTGGGTCGGTGCCGAGCATCCGTTGTTTATTCTGTATACCTCCGGTTCGACCGGCAAGCCCAAGGGTGTGCAGCACTCCACCGGCGGATATCTGTTGGGCGCCATGTTGTCGATGCACTGGGTGTTTGACGCCAAGCCGGATACCGACGTGTTCTGGTGTACTGCTGATGTTGGTTGGGTGACAGGACACACCTATGTCGCCTACGGCCCGTTGGCGCTGGGTATGACCGAAGTCATCTTCGAAGGCATCCCGACTTATCCTCACGCTGGGCGTTTCTGGGAGATCATTGCCAAGCACAAAGTGACTACGTTTTACACTGCGCCGACCGCGATTCGCAGCCTGATCAAACTCGGTGCGGACTTGCCGGAGCAGTTCGATTTGTCGTCATTGCGCTTGTTGGGCACGGTGGGTGAACCAATCAATCCCGAAGCGTGGATGTGGTATCACCAGGTCGTCGGGGGCGCGCGCTGCCCGATCGTGGATACTTGGTGGCAGACCGAAACCGGCGCCCACATGATTTCCCCGTTGCCCGGCGCGATATCGACCAAACCTGGGTCGTGCACGATGCCACTGCCTGGCATCATGGCGGCGATTACTGATGAGCACGGCGGAGCGGTAGAAAAAGGCCAGGGCGGTTACCTGGTGATAAAGCGGCCGTTTCCGTCCCAGTTGCGTACTTTGTGGGGTGATCCGGAGCGTTTTAAAAAAACGTATTTCCCAGAAGAGATGGGCGGCAAAACCTATCTCGCCGGCGACTCCGCGCACCGCGATGCCGATGGCTATTTCTGGATCATGGGCCGCATTGACGATGTGCTGAATGTATCCGGCCATCGACTGGGTACGATGGAAATAGAGTCGGCGCTGGTCTCCAATCCGCAGGTTGCCGAAGCAGCGGTGGTGGGCAAGCCACATGACATCAAAGGCGAGGCGGTGGTCGCTTTTGTAGTGTTAAAAGGCGTGCGTCCCCAGGGCGATACGGCGAGAAAAATAGTCGCGGAACTACGCGACTGGGTGGCCAAGGAAATCGGTCCCATTGCAAAACCGGACGAAATCCGCTTCGGCGACAATTTGCCCAAAACCCGCTCCGGCAAAATCATGCGGCGTCTATTGCGGGCGATTGCGAACGGCGAAGCGATTACGCAGGATATCTCAACGCTGGAAAACCCTGCCATCCTGGATCAACTGCAAGAAGTCATGAGTTAAGGAGGATCTAGCACATCCGAGCCGTTTTTTCTGTCGGAGTTATTGACAACGTTATGGAAGAATTTTCTTAGAATCGGAAAATAGATTAAAATCGACTGTTTTTGCCCATAGAAACAGCATGTTAGTGTCAACAACGGTTGATATTTATTTGTGGCGTACTTATTGCTTTTATGAAATCAAGCTATCAATGCTATCCAATAGAAAAAGAAAAAATCACAATTCCAACAGGACAATCAAATGCAATTATTAAATTTAAATCGCAGGCTTTTAGGTGCCGCACTGAGTTTGGGTTTGATGGGACTTACCTCACAGGCTCACGCGGTACAGTCGACCCCGCTGCCACCGGGTTATTGCTTTACCTCTATGGCTACCGAAGGAATCAGCGTTGGGAACACAAAATTTAATGGCGTCAGTGCAAACGACTGCTATGGAGTGGTGGGCGGTAACATTACCAGCGGTGGCGCACCTATTCTCAATGCTTTGAACTGGGGCCCTGGATGGACCTACCTCGACGCGACGGATGAGGTAAGCGCCCCATTTAACGGGCTTAAGTTCACCGTAACGGCCACCCCAGGCTCTACCGGAAGCTGGACGCTGACGGGGATCGACACGAACGGGAGTAGCCCACTGAGTTTTCCTACTTTCCTCGATTTTGTAGTGGGTCTGAAAGGCGGAAACAAATATGCCTTATGGGCTTTTGATAATGTGATCGCAGATGGCTCGGACAACGGCACTTTCAATATTGTCTTCAAAAATAATGGTGGAATGAATCCTGACCTTTCTCACATGATTATATTCGGACGTCCGGGCTCGGTCGCGGCGATTCCCGAGGCCAATACTTCTGCCATGTTGCTAGCAGGTCTGGGTTTGGTGGGATTTACGGTTCGGCGCAAGCTCATCTAATCAACCTGCGTTAAAAAGCGCCCGTAGTGGCGCTTTTTAACGCACGATACATGGCCGCCTGCGGGCCTTGTGCATATCTTCTCGCCCTCTAGGAATACCATTTATCGCTCTTGAATGGAGGCTTATTTTATCCAAGGCAACATGCGCTGCAAGCTTGTGTCTTGATTGATAAAATGATGTTTCAGTGCGGCCAGCACATGCAGTACCACCACCCCGAGCAAACTGAAATTGAGCACTTCATGGGTTTCTTTCAGCAATTCAAACAGGGCCTTGTCTTTCCCGACCAAGTTTGGCAGCGGAAATACACCCAGATAATTTACGGTAAATCCTGCGGCTGAACTCAGCAGCCAGCCCGATAGCGGGATCGCAAACATCAGCACATACATCAGGATGTGGCTGAGCCGGGCAGCACGCAATTGCCAGAGGGGCGCTGGTAGCAAAGCGGGCGGGCTTGCGAAACCACGCCAGATTAGCCTGAGCGTGACCAAACCTAGTAAGGTGATCCCGGCCCACTTATGCCACGAATAGAATTGCAATTTTTGCGGCGACGTTGGCAAATCACTCATCGTCAGACCGAGTACAAAATTGGCCGCCAACGCCAGTGCCATCACCCAGTGCAGTCCGATGCCACTACGGGTATATGTGGAAGCTACAGAGACGGAATGAGTCAGGGGTCGCATAAAACTCCTCGTGCATAAAGTGGATAAAATTGCTAAAGTCTGGCGAAATGTCGTCGTTAGTATGGATATCCCGTAATGTGCCGTCGCAAGACGAGTCAGGAGCTAGCATGCCACGTCAATGTCAATTCCCGGTGCAGTGTTCGGATAATCGTCATTGTTACCGCTCCGGTACGCCAGGTTTCGTCCTGGGCGTAACGCTCTTAGCCGTATTCACCGGTTATGCCAGTTTGAGCGAAGCGGCAGTGCCAGCTAAAGCTGCGGTGACTCGTACCAATTCGGTAATCAACTCATCCAACCGCGTAGTCGACTTTAAATTCCCCTCTGCTGTAAACGCTTCTTCCACCTTCGCCACACTTAGTTGACCCGGTAAAACCAATACGCCAAGCGTATTTAGAATCTGCCGCAAATGCGGCAGCATCCGCATCCCGCCCAATTGACCTGGGGATGCCGCCAAAATGGCAGCGACTTTACCCTGATACGGCACCAGCCCGCTTTCTCCTTGCCATTCGCGCGAAATCCAATCCAGCGTGTTTTTCAATAGCGGCGTAATCGAGCTGTTGTACTCGGGCGCGGCGATCAGCAAAGCATCGTGTGATTTAAAAAGCGCTTTGAGTTTAAGCGCGTTATCCGGCACGCCTTCTGCGGCCTCCAGGTCGCCGTCGTATAACGGCAGTGGGTAGTCGGCCAAATCAATCAAGCTCACGTCGGCACTGGCTTTTTTTGCAGACGCGACCGCGCTATGGATCAGTTTTTTGTTCCACGAGTCGCGCCGGGCACTGCCAGCAAAGGCCAAAATTTTGATCATGGTTATTTCCGTTTGGTTAAAAAAATACAATTGTGTTCAGAGAGGAGGGAATAATTTGGCTTACTGCTTAAGCTAGGTCAAACAATAAAACCTCGGCAGCTTCGAGACCCACCAGTGTCAATTCGGGTTCCTGCACCAAGGCCACGCTATCCCCAGCTTCGAGTGTATAGCCTTTAATTTGCACGCGGCCGGTAGCCACATGCAGCCAAGCGCGGCGGTCAGCTTGCAACAGCATGGACGCCTGTTCGTCCGCTGCCAGCTTGGCGGCATAAATCGCTGCATTTTGATGAATGGTCACCGATCCGTCGCGTCCATTAGCGGAGGCTACGATGCGAAATTGTCCGCGCATCTCAGCGGGGTCAAACGCTTTTTGTTCATAGCCAGGGTCCAAATTCCGCGTGTCGGGTTCAATCCAGATTTGTAGCAAATGTACCGGCGTAGTCTTGGAGGCGTTGTATTCGCTATGCGCAATGCCACGACCTGCGCGCATGCGCTGCACTTCGCCAGGCACGATAGTGCCGCCATTACCGAGCGAGTCCTGATGCTGCAGTGTGCCTTCCAGCACATACGTCACAATTTCCATATCGCGATGGCTATGCGTAGGAAAGCCGCCGCCCGCCGCGATACGGTCGTCGTTAATCACGCGTAAAGGTCCAAAGCCCATCCAGCGTGGGTCGTGATAATCAGAAAATGAGAACGTGTGATAGCTGTCGAGCCAGCCGTGATTGGCGTGACCACGTTCGTGGGATTTGCGTACTGTCAGCATGATGTTCTCCTGCGGTTAGCGATGCAGGGACTATAGACTTGGCAGGCGTGCGGCAATAGGCTCACAATTCGAGCAAGTCGTTCAAAAAATCCGAACATGTCACTTACGCTGGATACGCTTGCCATTCTCGACGCCATTGATAGGCGGGGCTCTTTCGCGCGCGCCGCCGAAGAACTGGATCGCGCCCCGTCCAGCCTCACTTATGCCGTACAACAACTGGAAGCCGATCTGGATGTGCTGGTGTTTGATCGATCCGGTCACCGTGCGCGTCTAACGCCTGCGGGGCAAGTTTTGCTGGACGACGGCCGCCTGCTGCTCAAAGCCGCGGCCGATATTGAAGCGCGTGCACGCCAAGCGGCGGACGGTTGGGAAACCATGCTGAGGCTGGCAGTGGATGCCATTCTGCCGATGGCGCCTGTATTGGATTGCATCGCTGAATTTGATGCGCTGGGGCAGAAGACGACGCTGCGCATCCGCAACGAAGTGTTAGCAGGCGCGTGGGAAGTATTGCTCTCAGGCGAAGCGGATATCGTGATCGGCGCAGCGGGCGACGGCCCGCCAGGAGCAGGTTTTCGCACCCGCGTGCTGGGAAAACTGGAGTTTGTATTTTGTATAGCGCCGACACATCCGCTGGCTATGATAGAGCGCCCGCTAACTCAAGCTGACATTCAGGCGCATCGCGCGATTGTGATTTCGGATACGGCGCGTAACTTGCCTCTGCGCAGCGCCGGGGTGTTGCACCGTCAGGCCCGATTGGCGGTCCCTGATTTGGCCACCAAACTGTTGGCGCAACAAAAAGGGCTGGGGGTGGGCAATTTACCGCGCTGGTTATTCCAGTCGCCGGCCTCGCTTGGCTTGGTGGACAAGAAAGTGGCAGACGGTAATCCTGCTGATGTGCTGTATTTGGCTTGGCGCTCGGGCGACTCCGGTCGGGCGCTCGCCTGGTTTATTCAGCGCTTATCCCGGCCGGACGTTTTCGAAGGAGTGCTTGATGCGGCCTGAAATTGCTGCCTGCGATAAGATGCCACCTGCAAAAATGCGCATCGATAAATGGCTGTGGTGCGCACGTTTTTATAAAACGCGCAGCCTCGCGACCCAAGCGGTGGAAGGCGGCAAAGTCAGGCTGAATCAGGAGCGCGTGAAACCCGCCAAAGACATCACGCCGGGCGATCGGCTGTCGATACAGATAGGTGAACTTACCTGGCAAATTGAAATTTTGGGTTTATCCCTGCAACGCAGTGCCGCGCCCATAGCCCAGGCCTTATACCGGGAAGACGAAGCCAGTCTGGCGCGTCGCCTGCAGCAAATTGCTGAGCATAAGGCTGCTACCAACCCGGATGCGACTCTGCGCGGGCGCCCGACCAAACGCGACCGTCGGCAGATCCGGCGTTTTATCGAAACATGAGCCGCCAGCATTCCGCACCGATACCTCAGCGCACAACGCGTATGCACACTAAAATACGCACTTGAAACCGTACCCTGCATGAAAATTTCTCCCCACCTATCCGCATACTCCCGCCGGGCGCTCAGCTGGCTCGCTTGGCTCGTGGGTCTGGCGGCGCTGGGGATGGGGGTGCTGGTAGCAGTGATGTATTTTTGGCTCTTGCCCAATATCGCCGATCATCGCGACACGCTGGCTGAGTTGATGTCGCGCGCGTTAGGCCAGCGGGTGACGCTTGAAGCCGTGTCTGTCAGCGGGCAACAAAGGCGGCCTGAGTTCAGTTTGCGCGGCGTGCGCATATACGATCAGCAGAATCGTCCGGCACTTTACTTGGACCAGCTGGAAGCTACTTTTAGTTGGCGTTCGTTGCTGGTATTGCAACCTCGTTTCAGTCGGCTGGAGTTGGCGGGACCGGCCCTCACCGTGCGGCGCGCGCATGACGGCCATTTTTATGTAGGCGGAATTCCGATCAATCCGGCAGATTCGCGTAGCGGGTTTTCTGACTGGTTATTCAAGCAGGACAAGGTGCATATCAGTGGGGCAACCTTGGCTTGGCGCGACGATGTCCGAGCCGCGCCTGTGCTGATTTTGCGCAATCTCGATTTTACGTTGCAGAACCATTTCAATCGCCATTCGATACTGGTTCAGGCGACACCGCCTTCCGAATTGTCGTCACCTATTGCATTGCAGGCTGAGCTAAATGGCCGCAGTGTGGGCGACCTTAAAACCTGGTCTGGCGTGATTAGTGGGAATGTTTCGAATGCTTCGCTACCTGAATTGGCCCAGTGGATCGATCTGCCTTATCCCGTCGCGAGTGGCACCGGATCGGCTAATGTGCGGCTGGATATCGCCAAAGGCAGGTTGAGCGCGGTTTCAGCAGGGCTGAATGTGCGAGAGGTTTCCACTACGCTCAACGCCGCTTTGCCGCCCTTAAAGTTGGACCACTTGCGTGGGAGTGTGAACTGGAAGCGAACCGGGAACGCGCAAACTATTGAGGTGCAGATTATCAGTTTGAATCTGCCTGGTGGTATAGGGGCGACAGCGTTTAAGGCTGGGTTGGGTTGGGAAGGTAACGCGCGCGAGGTGCATGCGAATAATTTGAATCTGGCCGCTTTGCATAACGTGCTGCCCGCGTTACCGGTACCGCAAGCAGTGCGCGTCACGATGCTGGATTTGCAAGCGCGTGGGCGCATTGACGACCTGCAACTCCGCTGGCAAGGAGAGCGCCCCAGTGCAGCTGGATTTAAGCTGACGACGCGTTTCAGCGGAGTCCAACTTGCCGCGAGTGGTGCCCGGCCGGGCGTCAGCAACCTGTCGGGCAGCGTGCGTGGCGATGAACAATCTGGGGTGTTCGAGTTACAGGGCAAGGCTATGCAACTAGATCTGCCTCAGGTTTTTCGTGATCCCAAAGTGATGCTGGACAGTTTGCGCGCGCAAGGCGGATGGACGAAACGCGCGCAAAACGTGGTGTTCACGTTAAACCAGATGGAGTTTGCGAACGCTGATGCGGCAGGTTCGGCGCAAGGCAGTTACGAAACAGTCAAAAACCATGCGGGCCGAATCAATTTAACCGGACGTTTGAGCCGAGGTAAAGGCACAGCGGTTTATCGTTATCTGCCGCTGATAGTGCATGACGATACAGTGAATTGGGTGAAGCACGCGGTGGTGGCGGGCAGTACCAATGACACCCGCCTGACTCTCGCTGGCGATCTTGAACGTTTTCCGTTCCACAATGATCAAGGCGGTGTTTTCAAAGTGGTGGTGGGGCTTAAAGGCGCAATACTCGACTATGCAGAAGGATGGCCACGTATCGAGGGTGCTAACGGACAACTAATTTTTCAAGGTAACCGGATGGAAGTGCACGCGGATCATGCGCACATTTTTAATGCACAGTTGGGACCGGTCAATGCGGTGATACCGGATTTACACATTCACGAAAAAGTCCTCGAAATCAGCGGCCAAGCGGTCGGCGAGGCACCGAGTTTTATTCGTTATGCTAACTCGAGTCCGGTTGGCAAACGGCTGAAGGGGTTGACCGAAAATGTGAACGGTAGCGGTGGGATGGCACTGGCGCTTAATCTTAAAATTCCGCTCCATCATTCTCGCGACACCACGCTGGGGGGGCGTCTGAGCTTTCGCGGCAATACTCTATTAGCGCCCGCCTTGCCGCGTCTCGATCAAGTCAAGGGCGATATTGTGTTCACGCAGGATGGGCTGACTTCGCAAAGCTTGAGTGCGCAATTTTTGGGTGGCCCAGTCAGCATTATTGCCTCGACGCGTGAGGGCAACGCGCTAGTCCAGGCGCAAGGGCGCGTCACCGTCGCGGGCCTTACCCCTTGGCTGGGCAAGACCTGGAGCAGCCGACTGACGGGAGAAACGCGCTGGCGTGGTCAGATAGTGCTGGACCCGGAAAACCCTCAATTGCGGATCGAATCCGATTTGGTTGGACTGGAGTCACGTTTACCCGCGCCGTTAAATAAGGCTGCAGCGCAGCCTTTACCGCTGGTCGTCACACGCGTGCCGCAGCCCGGCAAAACCCAGCTGGTCGAAATTCAACTGGAGCATACCCTTGGCGCGATATGGCAAACTACTGCGGATAATCGCATCAGTCGGGGCGAGATTCGATTTGGCGGTGCGGCCAAACTCCCGCGCGAGGCGGGTTTGCGTTTGGCCGGCAGTGGCCGCGGGCTGGCGTTGTCAGAGTGGATACGCTTGATGCCGGACAATAATGGCGCAGCTGAGCTGCCGATTTCGTTTATCGATTTGAGTTTTGGCACGCTCGATTTGATGGGGCGGCGCTTCCCCGATGTGCGCGTTCAAGGGCGAACACGCGGCAATGTGTTGCATTTGGCAGTGACGGGGCGCGACATGAGTGGCACGCTGTCGTATCGGCCTGCGGACCGTTTGGCAGCCGCCAGTTCGGCACGGGTGAATGCGCAATTCAAGCAGTTGACCATCCCTGCAGCCGAACCTGTAAAAGCCGTAATAGCAGGCATCAATCCCGAAACCAGCACGAATACGAAAGCCAGTGATATCCCCATGCTGGATTTAACGGTCGATGATTTCCGCTTGGAAGGCCGCGCACTAGGCCGACTTGAAGCGCAAGCGCATGGCTCGCCGCAAGGCTTGGTGATCGAAAACCTGCAACTTTCGCATCCTGACAGTTTGGTCCATATGAGTGGGTTATGGACCGATACCGGCAACGGCGAAACGCGCGCCAACTTACAGGTAAATGTAGTGGATGCAGGCAAAATGCTAACTCGCTTTGGCTTTAAGGATGCGGTCAAACGCGGTAATGTCAACATCAACGGTGACGTGAATTGGGAGGGCACGCCGGTCGATTTTGATTTTAAAACCTTGAGTGGCACGCTCAATTTCAAAGCAAAAAGTGGCCAGTTCCTTAAAGTCGATCCGGGTGCTGCGAAATTGCTCGGCGTGCTGAGTTTGCAATCGTTGCCGCGTCGGTTGTCATTTGATTTTCGCGATATTTTCAATGACGGATTCGCCTTCGATGAGATTTCCGCTACGATGCGTATCGCACGCGGCGTGGTCTATAGCGACGATTTACACATGAAAGGTCCGGCGGCAAAAGTGACCATGTCCGGCCTTGCCAAGCTGGCCGACGAAACGGTACAAATGCGTGTCAGGGTCACACCCAAACTGTCGGAAAGCGTGGCAGTGGCGAGCGCTTTAATCGGTGGCCCGATTGCGGGACTCGGGGTGCTGGCGGCACAAAAATTGTTCCGCGACCCTTTTGAAGAAGCGACCAGTAAGGAATATATGGTGACGGGGCCCTGGCGCGAGCCGCAAGTGAATAAACTAACCAAAACCAAAAAACAAGACGCCAAGGATAGCGACGGATGACAGTAACGACGACCAAGAAAACCAGCAAAACCAGCGTGGCCCGGTCCAAGGGCGCACAGGTTAAAAAATCGGCAGTTCAGGTAGGGGCGGTGCGAGTGGCTGCCATTCAAATGGCCTCCGGCTCAAACGTGGCGGCCAATCTTGCCGAGGCGCAACAACTCATTGAATTGGCGGTGGGTGCAGGCGCAAAGCTCATTGCATTGCCGGAGTTTTTTCCGATCATGAGCAAAAAAGACGGCGACGTTTTTGCAGCGCGCGAGCAGGAAGGCAGCGGACCGATTCAGCGGTTTTTATCGCGCATGGCCAAAAAACATCAGATATGGTTGATCGGTGGCTCGATTCCGCTCGAAGCCCATTCCTCCACTAAGGTTCGCAGTGCGTGCTTGGTATTCGACGAGCGTGGTAAACAAGTTGCCCGCTACGACAAGATCCATTTGTTTGGCATGGATCTCGGTAACGAGCATTATCAGGAATCCAAAACGATAGAGCCTGGCAATACCGTGGTCGTCGTCAACAGCCCTTTTGGCCGTATTGGCCTGTCAATCTGCTACGACTTGCGTTTTCCGGAGCTGTTTCGCGCGATGCCGGGGGTAGACATCATCGTCGTGCCGTCGGCGTTCACAGCGACCACCGGGCGCGCGCATTTCGAAACCTTGATTCGAGCGCGTGCCATCGAAAATCTTGCATATGTGATCGCGCCAGCGCAAGGCGGCTATCATCTATCGGGACGCGAAACGCACGGCGACAGCATGATTGTCGATCCTTGGGGCGTGGTGCTGGATCGCTTGCCGCGTGGCTCGGGCGTGGTGATTGCAAATGTAAACACCGCCTATCAAAGTAGTTTGCGTAAAAGCCTGCCTGCGTTGAAACACCGTTTAACCGACTCCGGCAAAATTTCGGTCAAAGTGGTGGAACGTCGCGCAACTGAAAAGCGTTGAGCCTGTCTCACCACATCGCCCTTCATTAATTTGAGACCCATGCGCCATGAACCCTGTTGATTCTTTTGTTCCCATTCAATCCGCTGAGCAGCTTTTTAATTCGGCAGAGTCCACACTGTTACTGCCGAACGGGCTAGATGCCAGCCAGTTGCAGCCGGTGTTTAATCGTCTACTGGCGCATGATGTCGACTATGCCGATTTGTACTTTCAGTATTCGCGCTCCGAGGGCTGGAGTCTGGAAGAAGGCCAGGTCAAGTCGGGCAGTTTCAATATCGATCAGGGCGTGGGCGTCCGCGCAATCTCGGGCGAGAAAACCGCGTTTGCCTATTCCGATGATATTAGCTTGAGTGCACTTGACGCCGCGGCAGACGCCACGCGCGCCATCGCCCGCGCCGGCCAGTCACGCACCGCTGCGCTGCTCGCGCGTGGGCAAAGTCGCCAGCTGTATCAAGCCGTCGATCCGCTAGCGAGTCTGCAGGACGCCGACAAGGTCGCGTTGCTGGAGCGCCTGGAGCGCCGTGCGCGGGCGTTAGATACACGCGTCATCCAGGTGATGGCAAGCCTCGCCTCGGAATACCAGGTGATTTACATCGCGCGTTCTGATGGCCATTTGGCGGCTGACGTGCGCCCCTTGGTGCGCTTGTCGCTGCAAGTGATTGTCGAGCAGGATGGTCGCCGTGAGCAGGGCGCGGGCGGTGGCGGCGGACGTTTCGATTACAGCTATTTCACCGACGATATTCTCGACCTCTACGCGCATCAGGCGGTGCATCAAGCCACCGTCAACCTCGACGCTCGCCCGGCGCCGGCCGGCAGCATGACAGTGGTGCTCGGCTCCGGTTGGCCCGGTATTTTGCTGCACGAAGCGATCGGGCACGGTCTGGAAGGTGACTTCAATCGCAAAGGCAGCTCGGCATTTGCTGGGCGTATCGGCGAGCGCGTAGCCGCCCCGGGCGTTACGGTGATTGACGACGGCACGATTCCGCTACGTCGCGGCTCGCTGAATGTTGACGACGAAGGCAATCCCACCCAGCGCACCGTGCTGATCGAAGATGGCATTCTCACCGGCTATATGCAGGACATGATGAACGCACGACTGATGGGTGTGCCGATTACCGGAAACGCGCGACGCGAATCGTATGCGCATTTGACGATGCCCCGCATGACCAACACGCTGATGCTAAACGGCGATAAAGATCCGGAAGAAATTATCGCTTCGGTCAAAAATGGTATTTACGCAGTCAACTTCGGCGGGGGACAAGTGGACATTACTAGCGGCAAATTTGTGTTCTCAGCCGCTGAAGCCTACATGATCGAAAATGGCAAAGTCACCTACCCGGTTAAGGGCGCGACATTAATCGGCAATGGCCCCGACGCCTTGACCCGCGTGGCGATGATCGGCAACGACATGGCGATGGATTCGGGGGTGGGTACTTGCGGCAAAGAAGGCCAAAGCGTGCCCGTGGGTGTTGGTCAGCCGACCTTACGCATCGATGGTTTGACGGTGGGCGGCACCGCCTGAGGCATCACTGAGTGTTAGCGGCGCCTGTCTCCTTCAGGCTCCCTCAGGTATTTTTGCGTTCCTGCTTTTTCAGAAAAAGGATGATGGCCGCAGGAACATGCACCAGCCCCCATGCCGCGAGAAAAATGAATAACTGCATTAAGTGGCTTTCGGTGCTTCCGATTTGTCTCACCGCTACTAATCCGAACGAAATGCCTGTCATCATCAGGACTCCGCGCGCCCACCACGCCTGATTACGGTTGACCGTCAAGAACGGCAGCCGATACTGCGTATAAGCCGCGGCAGCTACGGTGAAAACCGTTAAGAAAAATACTGAAGGCCATTCCATTTTTCTCTCCACAGAATAAACGAAGTACTCTCAGCATAATTCACCTCAAACGGAGTTCAATCCCACATCACATTTTCGTTGTCGGCGTGAGCGGCCTCCAATAGTTGTATCAGCGGCAAAGCCCGTTGCGCCAGGCCTATAGAACGTTCTGCATCGTCGTTTCGTGCATTCTCCTTAGGCTGAATGTCTGCAGAGGTATCGCCCAAGCCTGCACGCAAGCGTGCCAGTGCATTTGCGAGATCGTCGGCCACAATAGCGCCGGGTACGTTGGGGGTATGGCCCATCAATGTAATGAGCTCCTTACCGACGTCACTCAAAAAAGTAAGGTCGGCATAAGATTTGGTGTGAAAGGTAATCGGCATTGCTGTCCTTTGTAAGTTTAGTTCAGTGATTATTGACCACGCCCCAGCTTGGCATCCAAACATTGTAAATACGCCAGCGGATCATAGCCGGCACCGCTTCGTTGCGACTGCCAGATCATTTCCGCTAGGCAGTCCATCACCTCGTGTTGCGCTTGCATTACCTCCCCAGTTTGCGCCAGCAGTTGTTGATAGCGTGCGCGCATACCTGCGGGTTGATCAATCGAAACTTGTTCGACAATCGATAGATGCATCGACAAATGCAAAAACGGATTTGTTTCACCCTGCGCCGGCGGATAGTCGCGTTCGAGATAGCGGTCTGGATCGTCGAGCATGGCGTGATATTCCGGATGCGCCAGAATTGCTTCAAGCGCGATCTGCTCGGCCCCCGCCAATGCCTGACCCGCGCGGTATTTGCCCCACACGTCGAAGAAAAACTGGCGAACCTGCTCGCGACTAGGATTAAACACAGCAGGTCTGGGCTTGCGTTTACGCCCTCTCCGGCAAGCGGGGGAGGGCCGGGGAGGCGGTGTTGTCCGCATTACTGACAGTAGCAGTTTTAAACTTGTACTCACACAAATCCACAAGCAAGCACGCTGCGCATTTCGGCGTGCGCGCCTGGCACACATAGCGCCCATGCAAAATCAGCCAGTGGTGTGCATCCAGCAAAAATTCTTTGGGCACGTGCTTCATTAACTTGCGCTCGACTTCGAGCACGGTTTTACCTGGCGCCAGGCCGGTGCGGTTGGATACGCGAAAAATATGCGTGTCGACCGCCATTTCGACATGCCCGAACGCCGTGTTCAGCACCACACTCGCCGTCTTGCGGCCGACGCCAGGCAAGGCCTCAAGCGAAGCGCGATCCTCTGGAACCTGGCTGCTATGAACGTCGATCAACATCCGACAGGTCGCGATCAGGTGGCGCACTTTGCTCTTGTACAAACCAATGGTCTTAACGTATTCGGTTAAGCCCGCTTCCCCCAGCGCGTAAATCGCTTCCGGCGTGTTGGCCACCGGAAAGAGTTTCCGCGTCGCGAGATTCACCCCCTTATCGGTAGCCTGTGCGGACAGGATTACCGCAACCAGTAGTTCGAAGGGACTGTGGTACTCAAGCTCAGTCTTGGGGTGTGGGTTAGCTGCGCGAAAGCGGCGGAAGATTTCGTGGCGACGTTGAGAATTCATTATCAATCACCTTCGCTACCAGCGTAGCTCATGCCGTCCCGAGCGCTTTTTTCAATGCGATTTTTTCGGCCCGGCGCAGCGCACGTGCAGACTTTTGATGCGGGCCCGCAACCCGTGCCCGCGCCAATGCAACGAAAGGATTCCGCGGCTTGGGCACGCGTTTTTGGAGCGGCGGTTTCATGGCGAGAACCTGCTATCGCCTGATCGGCTCAGCCGCTGCTCGGCGCGAGCCTTCATCCAATTGCGCGCGGCGATTAACAAACCGAATGTAATAAATGCACCCGGCGGAAAAATCGCCAGTAAAAATCCCTGATCGTGGGGCAGCACATGTAGCACCCCAGGCTTGGCGCTTTCGCCAAACACTAGCTCGATTCCAGCGAATAGCGTGCCTTCGCCAGCGAGTTCGCGGACCCCGCCCAAAATCAGCAATACGCCTGTCATCCTCAAGCCCATAACGAATGCATCAAGCATGGAATACCACGGATTTTTTGACACAAACGCCTCCGCACGCGCGAGCACGATGCAATTGGTGGTGATGAGGGGAATAAAAATCCCGAGCGCGAGATAGAGCGGATGCACAAAAGCGTTCATCACCAGGTCAATCGCGGTAACCCATCCAGCAACGATCAGTACAAACACCGGAATGCGGATTTCAGTCGGCACGAAATTACGCACAGTCGAGACCGCAGCGCTTGAGGCCACCATCACGAACGTGGTCGCCAGCCCCAGCGAGAGGGCGTTCATTACGCTATTGCTGATGGCCAGCAAGGGGCACAAGCCGAGCCATTGCACCAGCCCGGCATTTTGTTTCCACCAGCTATTGTTAAAAATTCTGTGTGACGATGTTGCGCTGATCATGCTGTCATCTTGATCATGCACCGACTCCATCATGCTGCGGCGCTCTCCAGTTTGGCTGACACCCATGCTGCCACGGAGGCGAGCGCACTTGCGAGCTTCGCGGGTTCTGTGCCGCCTGCCATCGCGAGGTCCGCCTTGCCGCCGCCTTTGCCGCCGACTTGCAGCGCCACAAAATTTACGAGCTCACCGGCTTTGATGCGGCCAACCAAATCCGGTGTAACAGCGGCGATCAAACTAACTTTGCCGTTTATCGCAGTGCCCAGCACCAGCACGCAGGATTGGAGTTTGTCGCGCAACTTGTCGGCGGTCTCGCGCAGCGTTTTGGCATCGGCGCCTTCAAGCTGCGCCGCTAGCACCCGCGTACCGGCGATTTCTATCGCTTGCTGCATTAACTCGCCCCCGCGACTTGATGCCAATTTGGCTTTTAGTTGGTTGAGCTCTTTTTCCAGGCTGCGGTTGGTTTCGGTTAACTGCGCCACGCGTGCTGCGGCATCGGCGGGCGCTGCGCGCACGAGTCCCGCGATGCTGGCGAGATTTTTTTCGGTCTCGCCCAGGTAGTCCAGCACGCCGGTGCCGGTGGTGGCCTCGATCCGCCGGATGCCCGCCGCCACGCCGGTTTCCAGCAGGATTTTGAACGCACCGATGTCGCCCGTGCGCGTCACGTGGGTGCCGCCGCAAAGTTCGCGCGAATTACCGATATCCAGCACCCGCACTTCGTCGCCATACTTCTCGCCGAACAGCATCATCGCGCCGGTTTTTTGCGCGTCTTCGATGCCCATTACGCGCGCCTGCGTCGGGGTGTTGGCGAGGATTTCTGCGTTGACGCGCGCCTCGACCTCACGAAGCTGCGCGGCAGTCATCGGCACGGGCTGGACGAAATCAAAGCGCGTTTTCTCGGCATCCACCAGCGAGCCTTTTTGCTGCACGTGGCCCCCGAGTACGTCACGCAGCGCTTTGTGCATCAGGTGGGTCACCGAGTGGTTGCGCATGGTGCGTGCGTGCGCGGCTTCGTCGACCTTGGCGGCGATCGCGTCACCTATCTGGATGACACCGGTTTTGACTACGCCGTGATGACCAAACACCTGCGCCTGAAGTTTGAGCGTGTCTTCCACCGCAAACAGCCCGCCCGCCGCGTGCAATACGCCGCGATCACCGACCTGGCCGCCCGACTCGGCATAAAAAGGCGTGTGATCCAGCACCACCACGCCTAGCTCGCCCTCACTCAGCGCCTTGACACTCGCGCCGTCGCGGTAAAGCGCGAGCACGATGCCATCATGCGCCAGCGTGTCGTAGCCGTGAAAAGTCGTTGCCGCGCCGGTATATTCGAGCCCCGCGCCGAGCTTGAATTTGCCCCCCGCGCGCGCTTGATCCTTCTGCCTTTTCATCGCGGCGTCGAATGCGTCGGTATCGACTGCCACGTTCGCCTCACGGCAAATGTCGGCAGTCAGATCGAGCGGAAAGCCGTAGGTGTCGTGCAGCTTGAACGCCAGCTCACCGTCAAACACGCCATTCGTCGGTAGGGTTTTCAATGCGGCGTCCAGAATGCTCATGCCGTTTTCGATGGTCTCGAAAAAGCGTTCTTCTTCCTGTTTTAGTGTGTCCATCACACGCGTTTGCGCCGCGACAAGTTCGGGATACGCGTCGCCCATCACCGCGACCAGATCGGGCACCAGGCGATGAAAGAAAGCCACGCGAACATTGAGTTTGTAGCCATGCCGAATCGCCCGCCGAATGATGCGGCGCAGCACATAACCCCGCCCTTCGTTGCCGGGGATCACGCCGTCGACGATCAAAAAAGCGCACGCGCGGATGTGATCGGCGATGACTTTAAGCGAGTTGTTTTGTGTGTCGGAGGTTTTGGTTTCGCGCGCCGCAGCCAGAATCAACGCCTGAAATAAATCGATGTCGTAGTTGGATGACACGTGCTGCATCACCGCCGAAATCCGCTCCAGTCCCATGCCGGTGTCCACGCTTGGTTTGGGCAGAGGGTGCATCACCCCCGCAGCGTCACGATTAAACTGCATGAACACGTTATTCCAGATTTCGATATAGCGGTCGCCGTCCTCATCGGGCGAGCCGGGCGGACCGCCCGCAATCTCGGGGCCGTGATCGTAGAAAATTTCCGAACACGGCCCGCAGGGTCCGGTGTCGCCCATCGCCCAGAAATTATCGGAAGCGTACTTCGCGCCCTTGTTGTCACCGATGCGGACGATGCGTTCTTTCGGCACGCCGATGTCGCGGTTCCAGATGTCAAACGCCTCGTCATCCTCGGCGTATACCGTGACCCACAACTTATCCGCAGGCAATTGCAAGGTCTGAGTCAGAAATTCCCACGCGTACGCAATCGCTTCATGCTTGAAATAATCGCCGAAACTAAAATTACCCAACATCTCGAAAAACGTGTGGTGGCGGGCGGTATAGCCGACATTTTCCAGGTCGTTGTGCTTGCCCCCCGCGCGCACGCAGCGCTGCGACGACACCGCGCGGGTATAGGCGCGCTTATCCTGTCCGGTAAAAACGTCCTTGAACTGCACCATGCCCGCGTTGGTGAACAGCAGCGTCGGGTCGTTGCCGGGCACGAGCGGGCTCGATGGGACCACGGTATGCCCTTTGGAGGCGAAGAAATCGAGAAAACTCTGACGGATGGCGCTACTTTTCATGATCGGGAAACACACTGAGAATCGCCGCATTTTAACCCGGATGGTGGTACTCATTGCTGGCCGGGGACGACTCTGAGGAAATCCCCTATCCGGCGTAATTTTGTTTGTCGCGCCCGACATCAACCAGCTGTGGAACTGTCCGGGGAAACGGGTCAAGTCCAGCTTCAACATGAGAGGCCGCGTGCAACACGGCCGGCGCGCTAGTGCACTATCGCGGGTGTCCCCACGCTCGGCAGTTACTCATACTAGGGATCCCAAAATTCCGCGACTTAAGGAGGGTGGATAGCGCGGCCAAATGGCCGCATTACTCATAGGGCCAAGAGTTTTTAGTATTTATGTATGATGTGCGAATAACTCGGGCACTCGCCGGAATTAGTGTTGATAACGCGGGTCTCCTATCTCGTAAGCGCGATGATTTCTGTTAGCACGTTAACTCGCCGCCATAATTGCTAACTAGCGCGTAAACTTCAGTGTTTTAAAACGCCACTGTTGATGGTCTCAGGCGGATATTGGAAAGCAAATAATGATTCACGATTTCAAAGATTGACGCAGAGCGCGGAGCATATGGCGGGGGTTTAATACCCCCAAGCTAAATGCGGGACTCCTTATTAAATGCGTCAAAGCTTGGCTATAGGGCTTAAAGCCGTCGTTGGAGGCGGAATACATTAGACTTTCCCCGACGCGCTGCAACTCCTCACGAGTCAGCCGGACCTCCTGCGACGACAAGTTGAGCTGAGCCGCATTGCTCAGGGTTTTGTTCAAGGTTCTTAAAGCAAAGTAGTTATTTTTTGTCACATTACTAGGATGTGACAAATTACTTTCATGGATGCGAATTTTTACAAGCGCCTGGTCTACGAAGGCAAATTGCCCGAGGCGTGATAAGCGCAAAATAAACTCCCGGTCTTCCGATGCTCTAATCGATTCATCGAACAAACCCACTTTCAGGGCGGCCTCCCGCTTAAATATTAAAGAGCTAGGCGGAAAAAAAAGTCCGGGGAGCAAAACTTCAAAAAATTTTGCTCCGAGCCGATGCACCTTATTGCCCTGCTTGGCCTCCGACACGCGCAAAGCTTTGACGCGAGCAATGGGCGAGCTTTTCGATTTTTTTTCACTATCAAAGTAAACGCCATCTGCAAATACCGCAATTAAGTCGGCATAAACGTGAACTGCCCCAGCCAGACGTGTTAAATGCTCGGCTAGCCAAATATCATCGGCATCCAATAACGCTATCCAGTTTCCGGTTGCGTTTCGAATGCCATGGTTGCGTGCCGCGGAAACCCCTTGATTAGCTTGCTTTAGTAAAGTTATATTAAGTTTGGTTTTCGCTTGCCAATGCTGGATGCGTTCAAAGGTGTCATCCGTGGAACCATCATCGATAATAATAATTTCGCGCGGTGCTAAAGTTTGTGCGACCACACTATCCAAAGCGGCTTCGATAAACCGGCTGGAGTTGTAAGCTGGCACAACGACACTAATGTCCATTAGCGTTTGAACTGAGCTAGCACAGTACTTTTTATTTTCGCTAATAAATTTTTCACGTCGGCGCACATTCCATGTTTAATCAAAAAATTCTGCGAACCACTCTATCGCAGATACTACACTCGTCGCTATTAGAGGCAACTATAGGCCATTGGACCAATAACTATAGTCAACAAGTAATGTGGGCGCGATTAATAACGAGTAAGGTTGAGTAAGGCTGCCAGAAGAGGATAGGAAATTCAACGGGACGATAAAAAATTCAACCGCACAAATCAAATTAACTTCGCTCCACCTCGCCTAGTCAATCCGATTACATCGTCAAAACTTGACTGACACCCCGCTCCCCTCAACCCACATGGCAAGAATTGACCACGTCAATGCCTAAAATCTTCACACGCTAAACTCTGCGCACAAGCCATCCAAGGTGAGCAAAAAATTGCTCGTCACCAAGCGTTGCGCTGATCGAATTCGAACTTAGGTACGGGCTGCGCCGATTCGCCGGCGTGATCCAGAGTTTTCCGCACGGTACCGACATCGGTAATAAAAGCGATGATCCGCATCTGCGCCCGGCAAATCGAGCAGACCAGCGGTACCGTTTTATAGATGCGCGCCTGCAACATCGCCCACAGATAGTGTTAAGCGGCGCGGAGCGGTGGGGCGTCCGCTTCTGTTAGAGCAACGGTCGCAACTCAACTACGAGGATTCTAATCCTACGTTGGCTTGTGATGGTGTTGAACTCTGAAAAACCCTCAATTTCCAGGTACACTCTAATATTCTTTAGATTGAAGGATTATTTTGGCTAACACGAATCGCCAAACCAAAAACCAGCTTTACGGCCAAGTAGCCCGAATCGGAAAAGCCATCGCCAGCCCCAAGCGCTTGGAGCTGATCGAAATTTTATGCCAGGGCGAAAAAACCGTAGAGCAACTGGCCAACGACGCCGAAATTTCAGTCAAGCTCGCCAGCGCGCATCTAAAGGAATTGCGTATCGCGCAAATGCTGGAAACGCGGCGCGACGGTAAGTATGTGTTTTATGGGTTGGCTTCCCACGCAGTAGGTGATTTTTGGGTGGCGCTGCGCGCGCTGGCGGAAGACCGGCTGGTCGAGTTGCAATTGGCGCTGTCGCAACTGGCAGCGCACGCGGACGAGCTTTCGCCGGTGCCGCACGACGAATTGCTGGCGCAAGCGTCGCGCGGCGAGGTGGTGGTGATCGATGTGCGTCCGCACACCGAGTATGCGAATGCGCATTTGCCGTACGCGATTTCACTGCCGCTTGCAGAACTGCGTCAGCGCATTATCGAATTGCCTATCAACCTGCCCATCGTCGCTTACTGTCGCGGACCGTTTTGCCTGTGGGGCAAGGAGGCAGTGAGTCTATTGCGCGAGCACGGTTTTAACGCAAGTCGGCTGCAAAGCGGCGTCAGCGAGTGGCGAGCGCAGGGGCGGCAGATAGAAAAACTGGATCAGGGAGAAAAAAATGTTCTTTAAACAAATCGCGAGTAAGGATGCGTCGCTGTCTTATCTGTTTGGTTGTGGTTCGTGCCATGTCGCTATCGTGGTGGACCCGGTGCTGGGCGACGAGGATAGTTTTATCGCGGAAGCGGCCAACCAGGATGTAAAAATTACTCACGTGATCGATACCCATTTGCACGCCGACCATTATTCCGGCGGACGTGCGCTGGCAGCGCGCGCGGGCGCGGTTTACGCAATGCACGAAAGCAATACCGACCGATTCGACGCGCCATTCACCCCTTTGCACAACGGCCAGCAGATTGTGCTGGGCAATGTGGTGGTGGAGGTGTTGCATACGCCGGGCCATACGCTTGACTCAATCTGCCTACTGGTCACCGACAAGCGACGGGCGGAGGTGCCGTGGTTTGTAATTACCGGCGACACGCTGTTCGTCGGCGCGGTGGGGCGGCCCGATCTGGCGGGCAAAGAGATTGAAATGGCGGGGCAGTTGTACGACAGCCTGCATGGCAAGTTGCTCAGCCTGCCGGGCGAAGTTGAGATTTATCCGGGCCATCAGGCGGGCAGCGCATGTGGTGCGGGTATCTCGGGCAAGCCCGGCTCGACCATAGGCTTCGAAAAGCGCTGGAACCCAATGCTTGCAATGGATAGAGCAGGCTTTGTGCACGCCTTGACCGCAACGCTGATGCCCCCTCCAGCGGAGATGGCGCGCATTGTGGCTGCAAACCTGGGGCGTCCAGTTGGGTGATCTACAGCACGGCATTCGCGTCAATATCCGGCAATTTTCGCATCTGGTCGCGCAGGTATTTTTTGTGGGTTTGACGCTGGGGATGATGCGCACTGTGTTGCCGGCGCTAGCCGAATCCGAATTCGGCGTGCCGCGCGGCTCGTTCATGCTGCTCACCAGCTTTGTCGTGGCGTTTGGCGTGGTCAAGGGCACGCTAAATTTCGTCGCGGGCCGGCTCTCCGAACGCTTAGGCCGACGGCGGGTGCTGCTGCTGGGGTGGGTCTCCGCGCTGCCGATTCCATTCATGGTGTATTACGCGCCGTCGTGGGGGTGGATCGTCGCGGCTACGGTATTGCTCGGCGTGAATCAGGGCTTTACCTGGTCGATGACGCAAACCGCCAAGCTTGACCTTGCGCGCGGCGACCAGCGTGGCTTTGCTATCGGCATCAACGAATTTGCCGGTTACGTCGGCGTGGCCGTGGCGGGCATTGTCACCGCTTATCTTGCACAGCATCTGGGTGCGCGTCTGGGCTTACTGGTGTTTGGTTTGACGGCGATTGGCGCGGCGGGTGCAGCGACGTTGCTGTGGGTCAGGGAAACGCTGGCGTGGGCGCGCCTTGAAGCCGCACGCCACGGTAGTCTCACTGGGCCGGGCGCGCGCTACCCTCAAGGCGTATCCGCCCAGCCGTCCACTTGGGAAATGTTCACGCTGATGTCGTGGCGTGATCGACGCATGGCCGCATTCAGCCAGGCCGGATTAGTCGAAAAATTCGTCGATGCGCTGATGTGGGTGATCTACCCTATATGGCTGTATCAACGCCATTTTTCCTTGCCCGAAATTGGATGGATCATCGGCAGCTACGGCATCGTTTGGGGCGTCTCGCAGTTCTTTACCGGGCGCTTGTCAGACCGCATCGGGCGTCTCAAACCCATCGTCTGGGGCATGCTGTTATGCGGTGTGGGCGTGGGGTTGATGCCGCTATTTGATACCGCTATTTGGCAGGCGGGATCTGCCATGTTGACGGGGTTTGGCATGGCCTTGCTTTACCCCAATTTGTCCGCAGCGGTGGCCGATATCGCGCACCCCGACTGGCGTGGCTCGGCCATTGGCATCTACCGCTTCTGGCGTGATCTCGGCTATGGCGTAGGCGCGTTAGTGCTGGGCATCTCTGCGGCGATGAGCGGCACGCTAGAATGGACTTTTTGGCTGGTGGCCGCCGCGATGATTATTTCCGGACTCACCGTCGCGTGGCTTGCAGAGGAAACTTTGCCACGTTTGAACCCTGCACGAGGATAGACGTTAGATGCAGCACGACACGGTTATCGCCGCAACCCGCCTATGGCTCGAAAAAGCCGTCATCGGTTTGAATCTATGCCCGTTCGCCAAAGCGGTCTATCTGAAAGACCAGGTGCGTTTCGTTGTGAGCGCCGCGCCGCATCTGGACGGCCTGCTGGAAGACCTGGACCGTGAGCTTGATTTCTTGGCCGCGGCAAGCCCGGAAGAAGTCGAAACCACATTGTTGATCCACCCCACCTTGTTACCAGACTTTAGCGACTTCAATGATTTTATGCAGTTGGCCGAAGCCGCAGTTGATGAGCATGATCTGGCGGGGGTGATCCAAATTGCGAGTTTTCATCCCAAGTTTCAATTCGCCGATACTGAATCTGAGGACATCAGCAATTACACTAACCGTGCGCCGTATCCTGTCTTGCATCTGCTTCGAGAGGTGAGCATTAGCAAGGCGGTAGCAACATTTCCCGACACGGAAATCATTTACCAGCACAATATTATTACGTTACAAGGTTTAGGGATTGCAGGTTGGAATGCGTTGTGGCGCACTTAGTGGTATTAAGTGTACGAAGTTCTAATCCTGAGGCTGTCGAAACCTGGCCTTTTTTTACTTGGAGATCGCATTGATTTTTAAACAACTGTTCGAACCTATTTCCAGCACTTACACGTATCTAATTGGTTGCGAGGAAACCGGGCAAGCGCTATTGATTGACCCGGTGTTGCCCAACTGGGAACGCGACTTGGCCGAAGTGAATGCGCTCGGTATGAAGCTCGCATTCACTGTGGAAACGCATATTCATGCGGATCACCTTACGTCAGCCAAAAAGCTTCAGGAAATCACCGGTAGCCAAATCGCTGGACCAGCATTGGATCAGTTGCCCTGTACTAACGTGGGCGTGGTGGAAGGCACACCTTTCAAAATGGGTTCAGTCGAGTTAACGCCTCTGCATACGCCGGGCCATACTGACAATCATTTCGCCTATTTTCACCAAGGCCGTATCTACAGCGGCGATGCGTTATTGATTGACGCGTGTGGTCGAACCGACTTTCAGAATGGCGATGCCGCTGCGCTTTATCACTCGGTCCGCGGCAAGCTGTTCGCGTATGCGGATGACACACTGGTGTATCCCGCCCATGACTACGAAAAACGCCGCATTACCACCATAGGCCAAGAAAAATCCCGTAATCCGCGCTTAGGGGGAGATCGCACTTTGGAGGAGTTTGTAAAACTAATGAACGAACTGAAACTCGCGTATCCCAAATTTATCGACTACGCGGTGCCTGGCAACCGCGCATGTGGGGTTTGTCCTCCGGATGTGCCGGGGCACTTGCAGGAATATTGTGCGCAGATTGCGGAAAGCCGCCAGGGCTAAGCGGATTTTTCAAAACTTCCGGATTTCTCTTTCCTTTGTAGGCCTATCCCGTAACCGCTTGAATTTTGAACTCAAAGCTTCGATTAGCTGCCAAAATGGACTGTCAATTAGTCCTTAGAAAGAATCCACTATGACTACCCTTATTGCAGGTCGATTCAGTCAACAAACTCAAGCCGAAACCGCCTCGGCCGAATTATTGCGCTCTGGGTTTTCTCCGAGAGACATGACCTTGTTCTATGTGAACCCACAAGGCCAACATGATCTATATCCGGTCGGTGGCGATGTGGACGAGTCTGAGGGTACCCACGGGGCCAGTAGTGGCGCAATGCAAGGCGCAGCTGGCGGAGTGGGCATGGGCGCACTCGTAGGTGCAGCAACGATACCTGTGTTTGGGCCGGTAGGGCCGTTGTTAGGTGCCGCCGTGGGTGCTTACACCGGGTCGTTGGTGGGGGCTTTGAATAAAATGAAAAAATCTGAGGACCACTCTGACGGCTCAAATCGGGAAGAGGATATGAATCCTCCCAACGAGCCTATCGCCCGCAAAGCGGGAGTGTTATTGGCGGTAGCCGTCGCAAGCCCTGAGCAACGCGAAAATGCGATTCAAATTTTGCGAGTGTCCGCGCTAGAAATAGAGGAAGCAGAGGGCACGATGAACAATGGCGAATGGACTGATTTCAATCCATCAAAGCCGATAAAAATTGCGGAGTAGGGTTAAAGGTACTTAAGGCTAGCTTGACTATATGGTCAAGCCCCCTAACTCATTTATGTCCGCAATTATTTTTGCGTAATGTGAGCAAGTTAATCAAGCAACCTTACCCGGATAATCTGCGATCCCGGGGTTTTTGTTTCCCACGCCAACGATAGTCGGCGTGTTCAATTTGACATTTTTGATGACTTTTTTGTCACGTAAATAAGCCGCAACCACATCCCAGACTGGTTCCCCTTGCACCCCCTCAGCAACCGGTGCCCAGCCAGCAACCTTGTAAGTTTTTTTCGCTTCAATCTGCTTCCCTTTAAGCGTCATATTGGAAATACGTTTGCCAATTTTTTGGGTCGCGTTCATGGTGTACTGTATGCCGCCTACACGCACCATGTCGCCCCCCTGCTGGTAATACGGGTCTTCATTAAAGAGATTGTCAGCGACATCTTCCATAATGGTTTTGATGGTTTCACCGGTCATATTGGTGAGGGTGGTTTGGGGGTAAGTAATCGCAGTCTGGTCCATCAGACGCTCCATCGTAATCGCATCGCCGGGTAATAGCGTGGTGCCCCAGCGGAAGCCTGGCGAAAACGCGGCATCTGCGCCTTTAACAGCCATCAGTGCATCGACAATGAGTTGATCCCATGTGCCATTGAAGTTGCCGCGGCGATAGAGGAAATCATCGGTCACAGCAAGTTTCTCGCTAAGTTTTTTCTCGAAAGGCGCACGCACACTATTGATGTGCTGGGTCATCTTGGCGTCAGCGGGCAGCAGGTTGGAAAATACCGGCAACAGACGGTATTTATAACTTTGGACCTTGCCTCCCCGAACGTCAAAATCCATCACGCCAAGAAACTTACTATTCGACCCGGCATTAGTGACTAGCGTGATGCCTTTAGCATTCTTGACTTCTACCGGCTGCGGTACGCCATCATGGGTATGGCCGCCAAAGATGGCATCGATGCCGGTAACGCGGCTGGCCATTTTCAGATCAACGTCCATACCGTTGTGCGAAAGCAGAATAACGACCTTCGCGCCTTTTGCGCGCGCCTCGTCCACCCACTTTTGCATGCTATCTTCGCGAATACCAAAGTTCCAGTCCGGCACCATATGCCGCGGATTGGCAATGGGTGTATAGGGGAAAGCCTGACCCAGAATCGCAACGGGTACCCCGTTCATTTCTTTCATCACATAAGGCTTAAATACCTGATCGCCGAAATCGCTGGTGACAATGTTTTGTGCAACAAAATCAACCCCGGCCTTCTGTAAATCACCGTTGATAATTTCTGTCATGCGCTTGGCGCCAAACTGGGCTTCCCAGTGCGAGGTCATCACGTTAACGCCGAGCAGGATATCGGCATCGACCATATCCTGAGCGTTGGTCCACAAGGATGTAGCCGATCCTTGCCATGTGTCACCCCCATCAAGCAACAAGGCCCCAGGACGTTGGGCGCGTATCTTGTCTACCAATGTCTTCAAATGAGCAAAACCACCGACTTTGCCATACACCTTAGCTGCTTCTGTGAAATCTAGGTAAGTGAATGCGTGCGCCTCCGGGCTCCCCGGTTGAATCCCGTATTGCTTAAGTAAATAAGGGCCGACTAAATGCGGGGCTTTTCCTAAAGATCGTCCCAAGCCGATATTGACATTGGGTTCGCGAAACCAGATGGGCAATAACTGCGCATGACAATCGGTAAAGTGCATGAAAGAGACGTTGCCATGACGCGGCACGTCATAAAAATTGGCGGGGGCCTTACCCATGAGTGCGGCTTTGCTGTCCAAGGTCATCCCTGACGCGCTGGCAATGGCGAGCATCTGAAGAAATTCACGACGATTCATGTGCATAAGGTTTTCCTTAAATAAAGGTAAGCATGTAGCTAAGTAGAAATCTTGGTAAGTTTAAGGATTAAGTCGCAGTAATCTTTAACGGATAGATTTAGATATCAATCAAATTTTGCTTTTTATAAATAACAAGCCCGGGAGACCCGGGCTGTTATTAGGTTCAACATCCGGTTTCCCGTGATTAACGGTTATTTGCGGAATACTGAGGCTTTCATAGGTAAACCGTTAGACAGTGAGGAGTGGAAATACTCCAAGTTGTTCATAACGTCGCCCCCTTGTGGAGGAGGAACCGCGCGTACCTGTTTGAAACATCCGTCATAACGTTGTTGGAGTGTAACTAAGGTGTCGCCACCGCGGAATACTGGCCAATGAACCGCCTGTCCCACCGCAGGCGAAATCAATTCCGACCGCAAACGAGTGCCGGCATTTTGCACGTGGCAATTGGCACACGCAAAATTCAATTGCCCTTTGCGTGTGAAGAAGGTTTTTTTACCGTCTTCATAAGCCGCCATGGCTTTAGGACCTTCCACTTTAACGTTCATCAACATACCATCAGACAGGGTACGCATATAAGAAGTTAACGTCCCCATCGTCTTCATATCATTGATTTTGTAAGCTTCTTCACCATTAGCGACACGGCATGCATTGATAGCATCCTGCAGCGTAACTACCTTGCCCTTAGCTTCATCAAATTGGGGATAGTTGCCTGCAATCTGTTTGCCACCATTAGGAAAGCAGTCACTATATTTTTTGGCGTTTTTAAAAGGGGCTTCCCACATTTTTCGCCCCTGGTCCACTACAGACTCGTAGGGAGGAAACTCCATGATGGAGTTATATTGCGCGCGACTATCATCATCAAAAGCCAGAGCTCCATAAACGTAGTCATCAACCTTGATGTTGGGATACTTCTGTGTATAAAGCTTGATAAAAGCCTGTCGATCTTGTTCAGGTGTGGCCATTGCATCAACGGTGCCTAGCAACACAACCAACCCTAACAATCCTGTTAGCAGTTTATTCATTATGCGTCCTCCGAAACCTGGTGAAAAAGTTACAGGGCAACCCTGTTTAGAATGTAAACAGGGTTGCCCTCATATTGCGTCCGAGATAAAGCAACTAGCTAATGACGGCGTCGGCAGAGTTTTTATCACCCGCACTATCAACCCAGCTGACATTGATTTTGTCACCAGCCTTGGCTCCTTTTACTTTGAACCCCAGGTAAGGGTTTTTGGAAATACCCGTACCAAAGTTGGCAGTCATTACAGGCGTACCATTTAACGTGGCGACTACTTCTTGAATGAACAGAGCGGGCACAAGTTTGCCAGTTTTGGCGTCTTTGCGTTGGCCCGTTTCCATTGGGTGATTCATTAGTACTTTGATGTCTGCAACATCGCCGGCCATAGTGGCGCGGATTTTCATGGGTTCAGCCATTTTGTTCTCCTGATTTAAATATTGGATGTTCGAAAAGAGGCTAACCGCCGCAGCCGCCAATGGTGACTTTTACTTCTTTAGCCGCCGTATAGGTTTTACCGCCGGCTGTTACAACAGCACGAACTAGAGAAGTAGTACCCATCTTAATGCGCGTAGAAACAAACCCGGGAGCACCGTTAGACAAACTGTAGCTACCTACCAGTGGGGTGCCGTTCTTTTCAGCAAAGATCGAAATATTGGTGGTGTTAGGCAAAGTACTAGTCACTTCAACCGGAACCACCGCACCGTTTTCTGCAATGTCAGGCGCTTTGATTGTGATACTTTTACTATCGACAGCGGCTCCCGCTCCCAGCCCCTTCATTGCCTCGTCCATGCTTTTAGACTCAAAAGCAGGCTTATTCCAGGCAGCCAGCACTAATGTAGGCTTGAGTAAGCCAGCAGCAACAGCCATAGCTACAGCACTCGCGCTACTGGCACCTTTTAATACGTTTCTACGAAGTGTATTCATGAGCACATCTCCTAATAGTCAAAGACCGTAAACAAAATCTACTACTTTATCGATTTCCTGTTCCGTCAACACTTTATGCTTGCCGAACGGAATCATGGAACTGGAAGGGTTCGCTGCTGTGGCGTCCCAAATCTGGGCGCGTAATTTAGCTTTGTCTGGATAGCGCGCACTCATAGCAATAAGGGGAGGACCATACAAGCCCGTGGATTGCGCGTCGGGTACGGTAGGCATTCCGTGACAAGCCAGACAGTTTCCTTTCTTATTATTGAATGCAATCTGCTTACCGGTTTCCTCCTTGGCAGGATCCTTAGCGGGATCCTTTGGGGGGTCAGCGGCTAAAACACTGCCCGACAGTGCGATGGCACTGATCGCACAGGCTGCGATTACCTGATGTAACTTCCGCATAATCATCCTCCGTTATAAATTAAATATTAATGTTTCTTTCGGTTAGCGGTTACCTCGGGACTCAATCTTAAGAGATATAAATCTGTCATTTAGTTCACGCCATCCATCACTGGATGTTGCGTAGCATAGTTGAAACTCCTTTTTTAATGCAATACCCCGGCATCAATGATGACGTCCAAATCCTACTAACTAATAGGCATACTTGATGGGCTAGCCACTTGAAGGCCGATATTATTTTGGTTTTCGCTGAGACTTCTCCAGCTCTTGCCACTCACGGCGACGCGCTTCCGCCGTTGAAAGTTCATAAAATCCGCCATCGCCGGCCTTGATGGCTAAATTTATTTGCTCGATTGCGGCGGTCAAATTCCCGGATAAAGCGTAGCCTTCAGCAATCGCGCGGTGACCTTGCGAGCGCTGATTCAGTCGCATGTGCGCCTGTGCAGCTAAACGCCACAACCGAATATCGCGTGGCCATAGGCTAAGTTGGGCGGCCAGAAAAGAAGAGCTTTCCTGGGCTCGATTGGTTTTAAGCAGGCTATCGGCATAACCATACAACAGGGGTCGATAGCCGGGATATGCCGCAATGCCTGTGCGATATCTTTCCAGCGCCAGCTTATCTTGTCCGCCTTCTTGCGCGACGCGTCCGGCCAGCGTAGCAAGCATTGGGTTATGTATTTTCAAGGCGCTGAGTTTTTGGATTTCGCTTTCAGAGTTGACGTAGGCGCGCGCACGCAAAAATGCCAATGCCAAACCGTAATGAACCGTGGCAGCCTGGGTGTACCGTTTGTCTTGCAATTGCCCCTGAAACACTTTGACCGCTTCCTGTGGCGTGCCTTCACGTGCACGCAGGCGAGTACGCACTAATTGGAAATCCAGGCTGTCTGGAATTTGCAGATAAGGCGTAGATTCAGCTCGTGCCTCCATGTCCGCTATGCGTTCCGAGGTCAGCGGGTGAGTGCGCAAATAAGCCGGTGCGCTGTTGTCGTATAAACGGTTGGTGCGTTGCAATTTGGTAAAAAAGCTGGGCATACCGCGCGGATCGAAGCCTGCTTTGGTGAGCGTTTCATAACCGATGCGGTCTGCTTCCCGTTCATAATCGCGCGTGTAATTAAGTTGGTTTTGAATTGCCAATGCCTGGGTGGAGGCGATAGCGGCGCTCGCCACATTGGAGTTGGAGCGGGAAGCCAAAATGGCCAATGCAAGTGCAGCAAGGGTCGGCCAATAACTCTGTGATTGCGCGGCCACCATGCGCGCAATGTGATCCTGCGTAACGTGGGCAATCTCATGCCCTAGCACGCCCGCCAATTCGGATTCATTTTGAGCCGCCAGCAATAAGCCAGTATGCACGCCAATGTTACCGCCGGGCAGCGCAAAGGCATTGATACTATTATTCTGAATAACAAAAAAATTGAAATCGCGCTGATTGCGTGAAGTGACCGACACCAGACGATAGCCGAGGTGCTCAAGGTAGGCTTCAATTTCGGGATCGTCCAAATATGAAGCATCAGCATAAATGTCGCGCATGATGGTGCGGGATAAGAGCTGTTCGTCCTGATCAGAAAAATATTGACGCGAGACTTCACCGAGGTCGGGGAGATCAGCCGCGGCCAAAGAGTTACAAGCCAGGCTGAGTACGAGCAGGGATCGTATAAACACAGTGCTAAGATGGCCTTATGAGGCTCAGGTTCCAAAAACATGAATAACTTTACCCATTTTGATACACATGGCCGCGCGGTGATGGTGGACGTCGCCGATAAACCGGACACACGTCGAATTGCTGTGGCGATGGGGCGTATCCACATGTTACCCGATACCCTCGCGCGCATTTTGGCAGGGCAGGCAGACAAGGGGGATGTGCTTGGCGTGGCGCGGATTGCCGCTATTCAGGCAACCAAGCGCACCTCCGATTTAATTCCTTTGTGTCACCCGATTGCGTTAACACGGGTGGAAGTGGAGTTTGTTAACCACAAAGACCCAGCGTGCATTGAGTGTCGGGTAACCGCAGAGACAGTGGGAAAAACGGGTGTGGAAATGGAAGCCATGATGGGTGTAAGCGTGGGCTTATTAACGATCTACGATATGTGCAAAGCCATGGACCGCGGCATGCGTGTCGATACTTTGCGCCTGTTGGAGAAGCAGGGGGGGCGTTCTGGGCATTGGCGAGCTGGTGAAATGCAAAACTTGTAACTCCTGGCTTGCATGGACGAGCTCAAGTGGACGGCATGAATAGGTTTTCACGCGCGTTTTATCGCGTTTTATTAAACTGACGAATGTTTTATTAATCAAGCTTATCGGCATATCAAGTTTCTAATTTGCACAGATGGGCTTGGCCCGTGCAAAATATCGTTATATTCGTAATTATTAATATAGATCCGCTGAATCGTTGCTGTGCGCGATCGTTCAGTACAGATCACCTAAACTTCTTTATTTAAGCGCAAGCTAAGCTATACACAATCGATCCGTTTCTGGATTGAGGATGCCTTTGGTTTTGAAAGACGGAATGAACGCCAGAATAGATATCGAAAACCACGATCAGCAAGAAATCAAATTTACCACTTGCTATATGTGCGCCTGTCGCTGCGGCATCAAAGTGACCTTGGAAGACAATAAGGTTCGTTTCATCCAGGGCAACCGTAACCATCCGACCAATCAGGGCGTGCTATGCGCCAAAGGCTCGGCGGGGATCATGAAGCAGTATTCAACCGCTAAATTGACCCAGCCTCTGATGCGCAAGCCGGGGACAGAGAGAGGCGAAGGAATTTACGAGCCTGTGTCGTGGGAACAAGCACTGGACGTACTGACCGATCGCCTGGCGGATATACGCGCAACCGATCCCTCCAAGCTCGCGTTCTTTACGGGGCGCGACCAGATGCAGGCCTTAACCGGATTATGGGCACAGCAGTTTGGTACGCCGAACTGGGCCGCGCACGGCGGGTTTTGCTCGGTCAATATGGCGGCAGCGGGACTGTATTCAATTGGCTTTTCATTTTGGGAATTTGGTGCGCCGGACTGGGATTACGCGAAATATTTCATCCTGTGGGGCGTGGCAGAAGACCACTCGTCCAACCCGATCAAAATTGGATTGGAAAAGCTCAAACGCCATGGCGGCAAATTTGTCACCGTCAACCCGGTGCGCACCGGTTACTCGGCCATTGCCGACGAATGGCTGCCCATCAAGCCCGGCATGGACGGCTTGCTGGCGATGTCTATGGTGCATGTGCTGTTGCAACATGAAAAATTCGATTACGAGTTTTTGGTGCGCTATACCAATGCGTCTTGGCTGGTAATCCAATCGCCAGGTCAACCAGGTGATGGCCTGTTTTTGCGCGACGAGAATGATCACCCGCTGATTTGGGATATCAGTAAAGAAATATTCAAAAATGGCTTGGACGGGGATATCTCGCCGGCATTGTTCGGCGAATACGTGGCCCCAGACGGTCGCAGAGTCAAGACCGTGATGTCGCTGATGGTGGAGCGTTATCTCGACCCGCGTTATGCGCCCGAAAACGTCGCGCTAGAATGCGGAGTATCGGCTGAAACGATTACCCGCATTGCGCTGGAGATGGCGCATATTGCGTTCAAAGAAACGGTCGAGCTACCGATTGAGTGGACCGATGTCTGGGGCCGCAAGCACGACAAAGTGGTAGGTCGCCCGGTCGCGATGTATGCGATGCGCGGGATTGCTGCGCACTCCAATGGCTTTCATGCCTGCCGTGCGATTCATATGATTCAGATGCTGCTGGGCGCGCTGGACTCACCGGGCAATTTCCGCGCACGTGCGCCGTACCCCAAGCCGATCCCACCGCATCAGCTGCCGGAAAACAATATCGACATCATCAACGCGCCAAATACGCCGCTGTCGCGGCCCCCGCTGGGCTTTCCCACGCGGCCGGAGGATTTGGTCATCGACGAGTTCGGCAATCCGCTACGTATCGATAAAGCCTATTCGTGGGAAGTCCCGATCGCGTCCCACGGCCTGATGCACATGGTGATTACCAACGCCACCAATCACGATCCTTACGGAATCGATACGCTGATTTTGTTCATGGCCAACATGGCGTGGAATTCCAGCATGAACACTGCCAACGTGCAGGACATGTTGCGTGCTAAAGACCCCGAATTCGGTGAATACAAAATTCCATTTCTGGTGGTGATCGATGCATTCCATTCGGAAATGACCAACTTTGCCGATTTGATTTTGCCGGATACCACGTATCTTGAGCGGCACGATTGCATCTCGCTGCTGGATCGCCCGATCTCCGAGCCGGACTCGGCGGCGGACGCGATTCGTTACCCGCTGCTGCGCCCGGAGCGCGATGTGCGCCCTTGGCAAGAGGTGATGGTCGAGCTGGCTTCGCGGCTTAAATTCCCGGCGTTCACCAAGCCCGATGGCACGCGCAAATTCAAAGACTATCCTGACTTTATCGTGAACTACGAGCGCTCGCCGGGCGTGGGGTTTCTCGCTGGCTGGCGCGGCAAAGATGGCGAAAAATCCTTGAAAGGCGAGCCCAATCCCAAGCAGTGGGAAAAGTACATCGAGAACGAAAGCTTCTTTGCGCACCACTGGCCCGACAACCAAAAATACATGCGTTTCGCGAATAAGGAATATCTGGATGTTGCGGCGGATGTTGGATTCATCGGCAAGCCCGAGCCCATCATCATGCAGTTTTACTCCGAACCGCTACAGAAATTTCGTCTGGCCGGGCAGGGTTTATACAATGGCCCACAGCCGAAAAATCCGGTGGACCGCGAGCGCCTGGTCAAATACTTTGACCCCTTGCCAATGTGGTATGAACCGCTGGAGCAACAGCGCGTGGACAAGGAAAAATATCCCTTCTTCGCGCTGACGCAACGCCCCATGTTTATGTACCACTCGTGGGACTCACAAAACGTGTGGCTACGCCAGATCCTTGCGCAAAACTATATGTATATGAATGCGCGCAAAGCACGCGACATGGGTCTCGCAGACTTTGACTGGATATGGGTCGAGTCGCATAACGGTAAATTGCGTTGCCAACTCAAAACGATGGAAGGCTGCCAGGAAGATACGGTGTGGACCTGGAACGCTATCGGTAAACAAAAGGGCGCATGGGGTTTGAAAGACAATGCATCCGAAGCCACTAAAGGTTTCCTGCTGAACCACCTGATCTCCGAACTACTCCCAGAGAAAATGGGCGAGCGCCGGATTACCAACTCGGATCCGGTAACCGGGCAAGCTGCATGGTTTGATCTACGCGTGCGCATCTGGAAAGCCGAACCAGGGGAAATAGGTTCCTGGCCTCAGTTCGACGCGCTGAAAAAATTGCCGGGCGATAACTACGAACGCCCGGATGTCCTGCGTTTTGATGCGCGTACCCATTCTAAAAAATAAACGAGAAAAAATATGAGACTGGGATTAGTTATCGATCTAGATGTATGCGTGGGCTGTCACGCGTGCGCGATTGCCTGCAAAGAGTGGAATGCCTCTGGCACCATCGGCCCTTTATCAGACTATGAGCCCTATGGCGCGGAGCCATCCGGAGTTTGGTTTAATCGTATTCGGCATTACGAGATGGACGAATACCCCAACAATAAAACCATTAATTTTCCAATGTCCTGCATGCACTGCGAAGATGCTGCTTGCGTGAGCGTGTGCCCCACGGGCGCATCTTATAAGCGCCCTGAAGATGGCATCGTGCTGATCGACCAAGACAAGTGCATGGGTTGTAACTATTGCTCGTGGGCATGCCCTTACGGGGCGCGCGAGCTGGATCGTTCCAGTGGCACAATGAAAAAATGCACGTTGTGTGTGGATCGAATTTATGATCAGAAACTGCCGATAGAAGAACGCCAACCGGCGTGCGTGCTTTCGTGTCCCGCGCATGCGCGCATGTTCGGTGATTTTGACGATCCGGATTCTGCAGTATCGCGCACCGTACGTGAGCGCGATGGCTATCCGCTCATGCCCGAACTGAACTACCAGCCCACCAACCAGTATTTGCCTCCCCGCCAAAAGCCGGTGATCCACGTTGATGCAGCGCCCAAAGGGGGCTTGAAAGAAAGCATCAAGCAGTTCGCTAACCGCTTGGTTCGGCGCTAAGGAGATTTGAAATGCATCCCGCTTTATCTGTTATTTTTTTTACCGTTGCCTCTGGCGCAGGTTTTGGTCTTTTTTCGCTGCTCTACATTGCCGATGTGTTCAGCCTGGGAGGCGGATTTAATCGCGAGCAGCTGATTATTGGCGGGTTAATGGCCATGGCGCTGATCGTAATGGGGCTATTGTCCTCCACGCTCCATTTAGCCAACCCTAAAAATGCGTGGCGCGCATTCAATCGCTTTCGCACCTCGTGGCTGTCGCGAGAAGGCGTATTTGCAGTCATATTCATGCCACTAGCACTCGCTTATTTGTTGTGCATCTGGTTTGACGCACCTGCAATATTGCGCATAGGCGTGGGTTTCATTGTGGCGGTACTGGCCTGGATTACCGTGTTTTCCACCGGCATGATCTACGCTTGTCTTAAAACAATTCGTCAGTGGCATACACCGTTGGTGCCCGCCAATTACCTTGCACTGGGGTATGCCAGCGGGAGCCTTCTACTGCTGTTGGGGGCGGTAGTGGCGAAGTTGGATACGGTGCCTTACCTTGCGATGTCGGCGCTTATCGTGTCTGTCGCGGCAGTACTCAAGGCCATCTACTATTTCTGGATTGGAAGCCCGAGTGTGACACCTACTATCAATACCGCCACTGGCCTCACCCGCGCAGGTGTAAAGATACTGGATACGGGCCACACACATGGCACATTTTTGACACAAGAATTTGGCTTCCAACTCGCACGCAAGCGGGCCGGTATTCTCCGTTTAGCAGTCTTTGTCGTGGGTTTTGGCGTACCGGGATTAATGTTAATTTCGATATTTCGACAGCCCGATGCGCTATGGGCTGCAGCGGTGGCTTTATTCGCTGTCATGCTCGGCGCTGCAATCGAACGGTGGCTGTTTTTTGCAGAAGCGCGGCACGTAGTCAATCTTTATCACGGCGCACAGCGTTGCTAAGCTTGAATTATGAACGTACCGTGTATATTATTAAATACTAATTAACTTCAGATATAAACGTTATGCAAGGTTTTAGGGAAGTTGATCCAGATTTTGTAGTTGAAGCCGCTGCAAATGGCGCACATATTATTGACGTGCGTACAGAGGCGGAGGTCGCTCAGGGAGTGATTAGCGGAGCGACGCATATTCCTCTCCATCTCTTACCTTTGCGGGCGGCCGATGTGCCGCAGGACAAACCGGTTGTAATTTACTGTCGTACGGGGGCACGCTCCGCGCAAGCTTGCGCGTTTATGGCGGCGCAAGGGTTTGAGAATATGCATAATCTGGCGGGCGGGATCGTTTCTTGGGCGCGTTCAGGTAATTCGCTCAGTAGTCCCCGCTAACTGTAGGCAGGCATTATTCACTTTGTTGCAAACAAGTTCCAACTGGTTTACTGTACGTAAGCTTTTTTAGCCTGTTTTGATTGATAGTAAGGAGAGACGAATGAACTTTGATAAAGAACTAGACGCGCGTGGTCTGAATTGCCCATTACCTATTTTGCGTGCAAAGAAATCCCTGAGTGAAGTTACCAGCGGTCAAGTATTGAAAATCCTGTCAACTGATCCAGGCTCGGTTAAAGATTTTGCCGCGTTTGCCAAACAAACGGGTAACGAATTACTGTCGACCGCCGAAGCGGCGGGAGAGTACACATTTTTTATGAAGAAAAAATAACAAGTTGTATAACCCAGAGGGAGGCAATTTGACGCCTCTTCAACCCACCGGAATCAGGAGACAGTAGACCATGGATACGAAAAAACTTGCCATTATCGCCACTAAAGGCACCCTGGATTGGGCTTACCCCCCATTCATTTTGGCATCTACTGCCGCCGCGTTGGGTTATGAAGTACAGATCTTTTTTACTTTCTATGGACTGCAACTCTTGAAAAAAGATGTGTCGGGTCTGAAAGTCAGCCCGCTCGGAAATCCTGGTATGCCGATGAAAATGCCCTTTGGTCCGAAGTGGTTCAAAGGCATTAACTGGAATATCCCTAACGCCATCCAATCCTTGGTTCCGGGTTATGAAAATGTAGCGTCATCTTTGATGAAAATGACCATCAAGAATAATGGCGTAGCGACCATTCATGATTTGCGTGGCCTATGCATGGAAGCGGATGTGAAATTTATTGCCTGCCAAATGACGGTTGAGCTTTTTGGATTTGAGCATAGCGATTTTTTAGACGGTATTGAATACGGCGGCGCAGCGACATTTTTCGAATTCGCAGGTGAAACGGATATTTGCTTGTTTATATAAGTATTTCCCAGCCAATAAAAAAGCCGACCTAAGGTCGGCTTTTTTATTGCAACACTGTTACAAATTAACCACATTTTTAAAGAACCCCGCTTATTAAGCCGTTATTCGCTTGTCTGGAACCCATGACAAACAGTAGTCTTCACATCACCAACAATGATTAAAAAATAATCGTAAACTTAACCTAGGAGAGACCAATGAAATTAACACGCGTACTTGCACTTATGACCTTAGCGGGCTTGGCCACAGCGGCCCATGCGACCAACGGCTATTTTTCTCACGGTTATGGTATGAAAGCCAAAGGAATGGCGGGTGCTGCTACAGCCAGCTCTGACGACGCTTTCGGTGGTGCCAACAATCCGGCTTCAATGGCGTTTGCAGGTAACAGGCTTGATCTGGGTGTGGATCTGTTCAGCCCTCGTCGCGAGGCCTCCAATACTGGCGGTGCTTTTGGTCCAGGAACAGTAAGTTCAGATAGCAGCTCTAAATATTTTGCGATTCCAGAGCTGGGCTATAACCATATGATGAACAATAACTTGGCGCTTGGCGTTACGGTTTATGGCAATGGCGGCATGAATACGAATTACCGTGCACTGGGAGGTGTATATGGCAATACCAATCTATTGGGTGGACAAGGTTCATTGGGTGTTGACCTGATGCAGTTGATTATTGCGCCCACGGTAGCATTTAAAATCGCTCCCAATCATTCGATTGGCATCTCTCCGCTATTAGGTTATCAGCGCTTCAAAGCTGAAGGGATACAACCCTTTTCGGGCTTTTCGAGCAGCCCTACGAATGTAAGTAATAAAGGCTACGACGACGCATTTGGTTATGGTGTACGCATTGGCTACATGGGCAAGATCACGCCCACCATATCTATCGGCGCAGCGTACGCTTCCGAGATGAATTTTCAAAAATTCGGCAAATATGCAGGCTTATTTGCCGAGCAGGGTAATTTCGATATTCCCGAGAATTACAACCTTGGCGTAGCGTGGCAGGCCACGCCAGCAATTAAACTGGCCTTGGATTACCAGCGCATCAATTACAGCCAGGTTAGCGCCGTAGGCAATCCAGTATTGCCTAACTTTGCAAACGGTATGGGCGCAAGCAATGGCCCAGGCTTTGGCTGGGAAGATATGGATATCTGGAAGTTTGGCGTCGAATACAAACCGAGCCAGAATTGGACCGTGCGTGCAGGTTACAGCCACGCAGACAGTCCGATCAAGGGTAATTTGACCTGTGCAACTTTGACGAATTGCGGCGAAGTCACCCTGAACATCTTAGCGCCTGCGGTAGTTGAAGATCATGTCACATTCGGATTTACGTACACCCTTCCTACTGGCAACGAGTTGACGATGTCCTTTATGCATGCATTCGATAACAATGTGAGTGGCGCACGTCCGGCAGCCTTCGGCGGTGGCGTCGACAAAATCAAAATGTATCAGGACTCCTTGGGTATTCAGTACAGCTGGAAAATGTAAGGTTAAGAGGTTTAAAAAAAGCCGGGGTTAAAAGCCCCGGCTTTTTTGTTGGGTAACATACCAGCGATTAATCCAAACGTTGGTGCTGCATCTCCAACTTTTTGAGCATGCCGACAAAATCCGCTAGTCGCGCCTCCTCCTGTGTAACAACCGCAGCTGGAGCTTTATCGATGAAGCTGGTATTAGCCAACTTGCTTTGGGCTTTGTTAATTTCGTGATTGATGCGCGTGATTTCCTTTGACAATCGTGCGCGTTCTTCATCTTTGTTGATTTCAACTACCAGCATCAGTCGCATATTTCCTGCAAGCGCAACGGGCGCATCCATATTGCTCAGCGTACTGACAGCACTGATGGCTGAAAGTTTGCCAAGCGCGCTGATGTAGGGCGCGAGAGCACCAATGACAGCAACATCGCCTTCGATCACCAACGGCACCCGTTGGGCAGGCGATAGGTTCATTTCACTACGCAGGGTGCGGCAGGCATTAACCAACTCTTTCAATGTGTGAAGGCGTGCAACACTGTCGGGATGGTACTGCGCCGCATCGTTCTGTGGGTAGGACGCGAGCATGATGCTGTCCCCCAACTTAGTGGCCAGTGGGGCTACTTTCTGCCATAACTCTTCGGTGATAAAAGGGATGATTGGATGAGCAAGGCGTAATGTGGTTTCGAGCACGCGGGCGAGGGTATAGCGTGTTGCGCGCTGCTGTTCAGGCGTGCCGTTGTTGAGTTGCACCTTGGCGAGCTCCAGATACCAGTCACAGTATTCATCCCATACAAATTCGTAAATGGCACGTGCCGCCTGGTCAAAGCGATAGGCCTTGAACCCCGCATGCACTTCGCCGATGGCTTGTTGCAGGCGCGCCGCAATCCAACGGTCGGCGTCCGAAAATTCCATCGGCAAACGTGAGTCTTGCCCACAGTCGTGGCCTTCCAGATTCATCAGCGCAAAGCGAGTGGCGTTCCACAGCTTGTTGCAAAAATTGCGATAGCCTTCGGCACGTTGCAGGTCGAATTTGATATCGCGGCCGTGGGTTGCGAGCGAAGCAAAAGTGAAACGCAGTGCATCGGTGCCGAACGCGGCAATGCCGTCGGGGAATTCGCGGCGGGTGCGTTTTTCGATGCTGGGCGCTTTGCGCGGGTCCATCAAACCGGTGGTGCGTTTGGCGACCAATGCGTCTACTGCAATGCCGTCGATCAGGTCGATCGGATCAAGCACGTTGCCTTTGGATTTGCTCATCTTCTGGCCTTCTGAGTCGCGCACCAGGCCAGTCACATAAACTTCGCGGAACGGGACTTTGTCGGTAAGGTGCAGCGACATCATCACCATGCGCGCTACCCAGAAGAAAATAATGTCAAAGCCCGTGACCAGTACGGAGGTCGGCAGATAGCGTTCAAGTTCGGGCGTTTGTTCCGGCCAGCCTAGCGTAGAAAAAGGCCATAACGCCGACGAAAACCAGGTGTCGAGCACGTCGTTATCTTGCGTGAGTTCACGCCCCGCTGCTTGCTTTTTGGCCTCGGCTTCAGTATGCGCGACGTAATAATTGCCCTCCGCGTCGTACCAGGCCGGGATGCGATGGCCCCACCAGAGTTGTCGCGACACGCACCAGTCCTGGATATTTTCCAGCCATTGACGATAGGTGCTGGCCCAGTTCTCGGGCACAAATTTCAGCTCGCCACTGTCGACTACATCCAGTCCGCGTTTCGCTAAACTTTCCATGCTCATAAACCACTGGTCGGTGAGCATGGGCTCGATCACCGCATGCGTACGGTCGCCGCGGGGGATCATTAATTTGTGCGGTTTGGCGGAGACTAGCAGGGCTTTAGCTTGCAACTCATCCAGCACTTTTTGGCGCGCAGCATAGCGATCCAGACCTTGATATTCGGTTGGGGAAAGGTCGTTCATCTTGGCATCCAGCGTGAATACGCTGATAGCCACCAGATGATGTCGCTGGCCCACTTGCCAGTCGTTAAAATCATGCGCGGGTGTAATTTTAACTACGCCCGTGCCGAATTCCGGATTAGCGTAATCGTCCGCAATAATTGGAATGGACCGCTCAGCAATAGGCAGCCGCACTTGTTTGCCGATTAAGTGCGTGTAGCGTTCGTCGTGAGGGTTGACCGCGACGGCGGTATCGCCCAATAAAGTCTCCGGTCGCGTGGTGGCTACCGTCAAAAACCCCGAACCATCCTCCAGTGGATAGTTGATTTCCCAGATGAAGCCGTCTTCTTCCTCGCTAACCACTTCCAGATCGGACACCGCGGTTTGCAAAACCGGGTCCCAGTTCACCAGTCTTTTGCCGCGATAGATCAGGCCTTCACGATACAGCCGCACAAAGACCTCGGTGACCGCTTTGGACAGCCCCTCGTCCATTGTGAAGCGTTCACGACTCCAGTCAGGCGAGGTGCCTAGACGCCGCATTTGCTGCGTGATGGTCGAGCCGGATTGCTCCTTCCACGCCCAAACTTTTTCCAGAAATTGTTCGCGTCCGAGGTCGTGGCGCGAAATATTTTGTGCGTCGAGCTGGCGCTCCACTACGATCTGCGTAGCAATGCCGGCATGATCGGTACCGGGTTGCCACAGCGTGTTGTCGCCCATCATGCGGTGGTAGCGGGTGAGCGCATCCATTAGCGTGTGCTGGAACGCATGCCCCATATGCAGTGTGCCGGTGACATTAGGGGGCGGCAACATGATGCAGTAGGCCGGCTGTTCGGGTTGATCACTGGCTTTGAAATATCCAGCGGCTTCCCAGCGGGCATACCAACGGTGTTCTATCTCACCGGGTTCAAAAGATTTAGCGAGTTCCATGGAGGCTGAGCAAAGGCGCGATTATCCCAAAGAAACCCGAAGACGTCCCAGAAAACAGTACAGGCCCAAGTCCAGAAAGCCGGGTTGGCTGGCGTTTCAGGAATCCGGTTTATGTGATTTTAGTTTTTCGGCTACTGCATCGCGCACAATTTCACGCACGTTTACATCCAATTGCGACAGCAGCGTGGCGACGGTCTCATCCAGATTTTTGCGTAATTCGGTGGCGACCTGCTTCTCCATTACTTCAGAGAGTTTGGGCGCGAGTTCGCTGAGCAACTGTTCTGCCAAGGTATCAGTCACCTGTTGCTCTGAGGCCGCAGGGGCTGCCACGCCGGGGGTGGGGGGGATGGGCGCTGGGCACGCAGCAGGCACAGCAACCGGTGGCGTCCCGCGTTGAACCACATCGGTAAGGACGGGTAACCAGCCTTCAGGTGCGGCGTCAGGTTTAGTATCCCCAGGTCCACGATGTTTTTTCATCAACGCGTCCATCTTATCCAGCAATGGATTGGCTGGTGATGAATCGGTACTCATTGCGCGGCACTCCTGAGATCGACAGTGTTTAGCGCATAACCGCGTTCGCGGTAAAAGCGATAGCGCAGTCGCCCTTGTTCGACATCTTCGGCATCCATGCTGACAATTTCCAGCAAGCGTTGAAATCTCGAAAACGCTGGCGGGCGCTCGTGATGGAGGTTGATCATCACGTCAGCTTGAGTGACCGCATCCACGAGTTCGCCAATCAGCACCGGCGTTTCTGCAGCAAGGCTGTGGGTATCACGGCAGTGCGGCAAGAAGCTTTGTGGCGGAGTGGTCCATAGCAGCACATCAATAGCGTCGGCGACCGTCGTATCCGGCGCGTAAATCATCACGCGCAAGCCGCGGGCCGCTGCTTTGGCTGCCAGTTGTCGCGCCACTGCCAGCCTGTTTTCAGCAAAGGTGTAAAAGCTGATTTCCGTCACTTGTCCGCGCGATTGATTAGCAGGTTCACTAACAGCGGCACTGGGCGTCCGGTAGAACCTTTGTCGCGCCCGCCTTTGTAAGCCGTGCCAGCAATATCGAGGTGGGCCCAGGGATAGTTTTTAGCGAAGCGCCATAAAAAGCACGCGGCGGTGATTGAGCCGCCCGGGCGACCGCCAATATTTGCCATATCGGCCAGACTGCTTTTGAGCTGCTCTTGATAATCTTCCCACAACGGCATGCGCCATACGCGGTCCCACGCGGTGTCTGCTGCACGTTGGATTTCGAGTGCCAGCGGCTCATCGCTGCTAAATAGCGCACTCGGATGGGAGCCCAGCGCGATCACACAGGCGCCGGTCAAGGTGGCGAGATCAATCACTGCATCGGGTTTAAAGCGTTCGGCATAAGTTAACGCGTCGCACAAAATCAAGCGGCCTTCAGCATCGGTATTCAGGATCTCAATCGTTTGACCCGACATGCTGGTAACGATGTCACCGGGCTTGTTGGCAGCAGCGTCAGGCATGTTTTCACAGGCAGGAATCAAGCCCACTACATTTAGCTTTAAACCCAACTCGCCCAATGCCCGGAAAGTGCCCAGCACCGCACCGCCGCCACTCATGTCGTAATTCATTTCGTCCATCTCGCCGGGCGGTTTTAACGAAATCCCGCCCGCGTCAAACGTGACTGCCTTGCCGACTAACACAATAGGCTTCACATTTTTTTTGCCAGCGTGGTGTTGCAGCACAATAAAGCGCGACGGCTTGTCGCTGCCTTTACCTACCGATAAGAACGAGCCCATGCCCAGTTTTTCGCAGGCTTTCTCGTCGAGAATTTCACATTTGAACCCATACGTTTTAGCCAGCGCTTTGGCTTGGGCCGCCAAATATTCGGGCGTGCAGATATTGGAAGGCGTATTGCCCAGATCTTTGGCCAGATGCATGCCTCCAGCAATGGCCAAACCTTGCACCAAACCGGCTTTTGCAGCTTTGGTATTGTTCGCCTCAGTCAGTGCAAAGCCGATTTTTTTTAGTGGGCGCTTCACGTCCGCAGGCTTGCTTTTCATGCTGTCAAAGCAATACAGCACTTCGTGGGCGACAGTCACGGCCTGGGCAATATTCCAGCGGATGTCACGCCCAGTCACCGGTTGATCCACCAGGTAAATCACGGCGTCCTGAGCGCCACTGCCACGCAGTGCTTTGATGCTGGTGCCGATCGCATCGCGAAAGGCCTTTTCATTGAATGCGCTCTGTTTACCCAAGCCCACCAGCAGTACCCGTTCAGAAAGCGTGCCGGGTAAGTTGTGCAGCATTAAAGTGCTGTTAGCTTTGCCAAGCATGTCTCCGCTACGTAAAATCCCGCTCAGAAAACCCGCGCTGGCCTGATCAAGCGCAGTGATGGTCTCTAAAGGTTCGCCGTCCTCGAATATCCCCACCACCACACATGCGCCACGCTGCTTTTCGGGCGGGGTGTTTTTTATGCTAAATTCCAAATCGGTTTTTTTGTTTGCCATGAACGTGCCTAAAATAGTTCAATTACGAATACGCCCTGCATTGATTATTGGCGTATGTCGGGATGATTGTCAAAACGACTTTCACAGGTCTCCTCCTTCAAGATGGGTTCCTCCATGCTTTATCGCCGCACCCTGATCCGTGATCTAGGTTTATCCACTGCCGCTGTTCTGGTGGTGCTGATGGGGATTGCACTGGTGACGCTCTTTATTCGTTTGCTGGGTGATGTGGCGCGCGGCAATTTAGCTAACGAAGCCATCTTCACGTATCTGGGGTTTTCGTTGCTGTACTTCATGCCAGTGCTGATGTCCATTTCGCTCTTTGCCGGCGTATTGCTGTCACTCTCGCGAGCTTGGCGCGATAGCGAGATGATTATCTGGTTCAATTCGGGATTGTCATTAGTGCAATGGATACGCCCAGTCCTCAGTTTTGCGCTCCCGATTACCTTGGTGATCTTCTTTTTAACCGTGGTACTAATCCCGTGGTCTTTAAGAGAAAAGAATACATACAAAGAAGAGCTGAAAAGCCGCAGTGAAACCGCAGCCATGGCACCCGGATTGTTTGCAGAAAATGATGCCGGCAAACGCGTGTACTTTGTCGAAGCGCTCAATCCGCTGACCGGAACGGTCAAGAATGTGTTTATGCAGTCACTGGAAAATGGAAAGATGGGTTTGGTCGTCTCCAAGCAAGGCAAGCACACCCAAATGCCTGATGGTTCACGCTATCTGGTATTAAGCTCAGGGCGGCGCTATGAAGGCATACCGGGGAGCCTGGAATATCGCGTGACCAACTTCGAACATTATTGGATGCGGCTTGATCCCATGCCGGTTGAGGGCAGCGAGTTAACCATCAAGCAAGCCACTTTTTCCTCCTTATTGAATAAGCCGTCTGCGCAAATGCAAAGCGAAATATTGTGGCGCCTGGGTGCGCCGTTAAGCGCGCTTATTTTGTCGGTGATGGCGATACCGCTTAGCTTCGTCAATAGCCGTGCGCGTCGGTCCTACAGTTTGATAATCGCGTTGTTGCTGTATTTCACCTACAACAATTTGTTATCGCTAAGCCAAGCGTGGGTGGGGTTGGGAAAACTCAATTTTGTTATCGGCTTGTTGGGCATTCATACGCTGATGATTAGCGCGGCCGGCTTACTTTTTTATTCCAGAATTCGCATCAGTCGCGTATTCCCCTGGCGCAAAAAATGAGCACGCTAGCACGGTATTTGGCCTCGCAAGTGCTCATAGCCATGGGCTTTGTGCTGCTTGCCTTACTGGTGCTATTTGCGTTTTTTGACGTGATACAAGAGCTGGATCAGCTAGGGCGTGATAACTATGGCCTGTCGCAGCTGGCTTTATTTATTCTGTTGAATATGCCAGGCCACCTGTACGAGACATTGCCAGTCGCGGCACTGATCGGCACCTTGTTCACCCTGTCGCGTTTGGTTGGAAATTCGGAATACGCCGTCATGCGAGTATCGGGGCTTTCCAATTGGCGTGTGGCAACGTATTTCACGTTAACCGGTAGCGTGTTGGCGTTGCTAGTACTGGCGATGGGCGAGTACGTATCGCCCTGGTCTGAGCAAGCGGCGCAACGCTTAAAACTTTCCGCCACGCATTCGTTGGTGGCGCAGCAATTTCGCTCCGGCTTATGGGTTAAGGATGGGCACACTTTTATCAATGCGCGCGAAGTCATGCCCGACAATACGCTGGCCGACATCAATATTTATGAGTTTGACGAGAGCGGACGCTTGAATCTGATACGACGCGCCGAAAAGGCGACCTGGAAAGCGGGGCAAAATTGGGATTTGCTCAAGGTCGTCGAGACCCGTTTTGACGCCAGCGGCGTGCATGCAGGAATGCTTCCCATCCAGCCGTGGCACTCGATATTGTCGCCCGATATGTTGGGCGTGTTACTCATCGCCCCCGAAAAAATGTCTGCGCGAACGCTCTATAGTTATATCGTTCATCTGAAAAAAAATGGCCAAAAAGCCGCGCGTTATGAAATTGCACTGTGGTCAAAATTCATCAACCCCTTTGCCATTCCGGTGATGATGTTGCTGGCAATGCCGTTTGCATTGCACCGCCCGCGCGCGGGTAGCGCCAGCACCAAAGTGTTTATTGGCATTTTGGCAGGCCTGGGGTTTCATTTGCTCACCCGAATGTTTGGGCATCTGGGTTTGCTCAATGAATGGCCCGCATATGCGGTATCGACCTTGCCGCTCGTCGTGTTTCTGTCGATTGCATTGGCTGCGATTAGATGGGTGGATCGCAGGTAAAAAGGGGGCTGAACCCCAGTCCCCCCAATATCCGGTTTTACCCGCCGATCACCTATCCCGACCTCCCCGTCGCCGCACGGCGAGAGGATATTCTTGCCGCGTTGGCCGCGCACCGCGTGCTGATTTTGTGTGGCGAAACGGGCTCGGGTAAAACCACGCAAATCCCCAAAATGTGTCTTGAAGCGGGCCTGCGCCCGGGCAAGCTGATCGGTTGCACACAGCCGCGGCGGATTGCCGCACGCACTGTCGCCGCGCGCATCGCACAGGAGCTGGGCGGGGAATTGGGCGGTGTAGTCGGCTACAAGGTGCGCTTCACCGACAAGGTGCGCCACGACACCGCGATCAAAATCATGACCGACGGCATTTTGCTCGCCGAGAGCCAGGGCGATCCGCTGCTGTCGCGCTACGACACGATCATCATCGACGAGGCGCACGAGCGCAGCCTGAATATTGATTTTTTGCTGGGCTATTTGAAAGGGCTGGTCGAGCGGCGGTCTGACCTGCGGTTGGTGATTACTTCCGCGACCATCGACGCCGACCGGTTTTCCAAGCACTTCAACGATGCACCGGTGATTGAAGTCTCCGGGCGCACCTATCCGGTGGAAATGCGCTGGCGGCCGATTGAAAAAGAAGACGTCGCGGCCAACGCCAAACCCATCCCCGCGGCGCAAGCCAAAAAAGACGACGCGCTGGATTTGACCACGGCGATTCTAGATGCGACCGACGAACTCGCGCGGCTGGGCTCGGGCGATATCCTGGTGTTTTTGCCGGGCGAGCGCGAAATTCGCGACACCGCCGAAGCGCTACGCAAACACCATCCGCCCAGCACCGAAATCCTGCCGCTGTTCTCGCGTCTGTCGGTAGCGGAGCAGGACGCCATCTTCAAACCCTCGCACCAGCGTCGCATCGTGCTCGCGACCAACGTCGCCGAAACCTCGCTCACCGTGCCAGGCATTCGTTATGTTATCGACCCGGGCATCGCGCGGGTGAAACGCTATTCGGCACGAAATAAAGTCGAGCAATTGCTGAGCGAAAAAATTTCGCAGGCGTCTGCCAACCAACGCGCCGGGCGTTGCGGACGGGTGGCGGACGGCGTGTGTATCCGCTTGTACGACGAAGCCGATTACAACGCGCGTCCGCGCTTTACCGATCCCGAGTTGCTGCGTTCGTCGCTCGCCGGCGTGATTCTGCGGATGAAGTCATTGGGGCTGGGCGATGTCGTCGGCTTTCCGTTTATCGACCCGCCGAGCACGCGGTTGGTCAGTGACGGCTACCTGCTGCTGGCGGAGCTGCACGCGCTGGATGAAGCCGGACAGCTGACCGAGATCGGCAAAAAACTTGGTCAGCTGCCGCTTGACCCACGCATCGCGCGCATGCTGCTCGCCGCCGACAAACTGCGCTGCGTGAACGAAGTGCTGATCATCGCCAGCGCGTTGTCGGTGCAGGACCCACGCGACCGGCCGATGGAGCGCGCGCAGGCTGCAGACGAAAAGCATAAGTTGTTTAGTGATGAACGTTCCGACTTCATGGGTTGGCTGAAGTTGTGGCAATGGTACGAGGAACAGGTCAAACACAAAAAAACCAATCGCCAATTGCAGACGCTGATCCAGGACCATTTTTTGTCGCCGCGACGCATGCGCGAGTGGCGTGATATTTACAGCCAGCTGCACTCGCAGGTAAGCGAGATGGGGTTGCAAGAAAACGCCACCGCGGCGAACTACGATGCGGTTCATCAGGCGCTGTTGACTGGGTTGTTGGGGAATATCGGCTTTAAATCAGACGACATTAAAGCGCGGTCCAAACCCGGCGAAGGCAATTATCAGGGCGCGCGTGGCATCAAGTTATCGATCCACCCCGGTTCGGCGCTGGCAAAGAAAGCACCCGCAAGGGGTACGCCGCCAGACGCTCGCCCTGCGGGCGGTCTTGGCGCAGCCCCGAAATGGATCATGGCGGCCGAGTTGACCGACACCGGCCGCCTGCTGGCCCGCACCGTTGCTGAGATCCGCCCGGAGTGGATCGAGGCGGCGGGGCAGCATCTGCTGAGTCGTAGTTATGCTGAACCGCATTGGGAAAAAGACGGCGCGCGCGTGGTGGCGTATGAGCGCGTGAGTCTGTACGGCATTACGCTCGTGGCGCGTCGCAAGGTTAATTTTGGCACTATCGATCCGGTGCAGTCGCGGGAACTTTTCATACGCGGCGCGCTAGTGGCGGGCGAATATGACACGCGCGCGCCGTGGTTTGTGCACAACCGCGTGTTAATTGCCGAGATTGAAGACCTCGAGCACAAAGCGCGCAAATCTGGAGTATGGCTGGACGAGGAGCGCATCTACTGCGTATTCGACGCACGCATTCCCCCGGGTTTACACAATGGTGCTGCGTTTGAGAAATGGCGGACTGAGGCCGAGAAAAGTAAACCCGAAATTTTATTTCTGCAGCGCGAAGATATCCTCGGCGAAGGCCTGGGAGCCGACCACAACTTGTTTCCGGAAACGCTCACGGTGGACGGAGTGGTGTGTGCGTTTAAATACCGCTTCGAGCCAGGTCACATGCTTGATGGCGTTAGCCTGCACCTACCGCTGTATTTGCTGAACCGGATCGAGGCCGCGCAGATTGACTGGCTGGTGCCAGGCTTGATACGCGAAAAAATCACGCTGCTGTTGAAGTCCTTGCCCAAGGAGAAGCGCCGCCCGCTGATTCCATTGCCGGATACGGTGACCGCGTTTCTGAGCCAAGCGAGGCCCAACGAACTCGTGCTCACCACAGAGTTGGGCGCGTATATCCGCAACAAAACCAGCGCCGATATACGCACCGAGGATTGGAGCGGCGATCTGCCCGCGCACCTGCGGATGAATCTAGTCGTGGTGGACGACGCTGGGCAGGAACTGGCAAGTGGCCGCGATTTGAATGCGTTGCGTCAGCAATTGGGGGGCGCGGCGCGGATTACCTACGGCGGCGGGGCTGAAGACAGTAGCTTTGAGCGCAGCGGATTGATCGCGTGGGATTTCGGCGATCTGCCCGAGCAGGTGAAGTTTAAGCGCGCTGGCCGGGAGCTGGTGGGCTTTCCCGCGCTGGTCGATAGCGGCGAAACCGTCGATTTGCGTTTGCTGGACGATGCGACGGTAGCCGCACAAGAAACGCAACGCGGCGTGGTGCGGCTGTTGCGCATTGCGCTTGCTACCCAATTTAAGCAGCTCGATAAAGACTTGTCGCGCGAGACCGCGTTGGCGTTGAAGTACCGCAGCCTCGGCGACGCTGACGGTTTGCGCCGCGAGTTGCTGGATGCGATTGCCGCGCGTGCATTATTGGGCGACGACGACATCCCGCGCAATCAACGAGTGTTCGAGCAACAAAAAGAGCGTGCCAAACCGCGTATTGCCGTTGTGCGCCAAACCTTGCTGCGCGATTTGGGCGAGATTCTGGACCTCACGGCCCAAGTGCACGCGAGACTTAATGCTAAACCGCAGTTCACCGCGGTGATGCGGGATGAACATAGCCATCTGACGGCACTGGTGTACCCAAGATTTATGACCCATACCCGTTGGCCGCACCTGCGTGAGATGCCGCGTTATCTCAAAGGCATTCTGAAGCGACTGGAAAAGTTGCCGGCCTCCGAACAGCGGGATGCGCGCAATATGGCCAGCGTACTCACGTTGCAAAATCGCTACCTAACACGCAAAGAGCAACAAAAAATATCGCCGGGGATTGATGAAGCGTTGGAAGATTTTCGGTGGCAACTGGAAGAACTACGCATTTCCTTGTTCGCGCAGGAGCTCAAGACGCCCTATGCCGTATCGGCCAAACGCCTGGAAAAAACCTGGGATGAGCTTGCCAGGCGGCCGCTAAACTGAGAATGTTGCGGGATGCATGAACGCATAGTGAATCTTCCCAACGCCATTACCTTGTTGCGATTGCTCGCCGCCCCGATCGTCGTGTGGCTGATATGGCAAACGCAGTGGACGGCTGCCTGCTGGCTATTCCTGGTTGCGGCACTCTCGGATGGCATCGACGGTTATCTCGCACGGCGACTTAAGCAAACCACGGCGTTGGGGGCAGCACTGGATGCCGTCACCGATAAAATATTGGGCTTGGCCACGCTGGTGATGCTGACGCGCATGAGTGCGATTCCGTTCTGGGTCACGCTCACGATACTGCTGCGCGATGGTGTGATTGTGCTCGGCGCGCTCAGCTACCGCAGCCTCGCCGGTCATCTGGAAATACAACCGACCTGGTTAGGCAAACTGTATATTCTGATGGAGTTTGTGTTGCTGGTGGGTGTACTGGCAGACAAAGCGCGAATCATTCAGCTCGGGACCTGGCAGTCGCCGTTATTCATGCTGGTATTCGCGATTGCCGCGGTATCCGGGATTCAGTACGTATGGATATGGAGTGCAAAAGCGCGTGGGCCCCACGAGCCTACGCAGTAAATACCAGGGGGGTTTGCCGGTCGGATACGCTGCCGCTTTTTATCCGGTACATCGCCGCATCCGCTGCACGGATTAAGGCGTCTTCATTATCGCCATCATCTGGAAATAACGCTTGCCCAATACTGGCAGTGATATCTACCGGCAAGCCATAGAAGCTGCTGTCCTCGGCGAGCGTTCGCTCGATATTGACCGCGGCGGCAATGCAGTCTTCACGCCCGCTCACATTCGCCAATAGCACCACAAACTCGTCGCCGCCCAGACGCGCGATGGAGTCAGACTCGCGCACGCTTCGCGAAAGCCGCCTCGCCACTTCGGTCAATACCGCGTCGCCCACATGATGCCCGTGTATATCGTTAATTTCCTTGAAGCGATCCAGGTCTAAAAACAATACGCCCACTTTGCAGTTATAGCGCCGGGCGTGATGGATGGCTTTTTGCAGGCGATCATAAAACAGGCGGCGATTCGCTAAACCGGTGAGAGGGTCTTGTGAAGCCTCTTGTTTAAGTGCTGCACGCGAGGCTTCGAGTTCAACAAATTGTGCCTCAATCTGACGTGATATTTGTGCCAGCCGCAGCCAGGTCAGCCAGCCCACGATCGCACCCAGCAACCCAGCAACGATGCCCAGTGCTAAAGTCAAGCGACGCGCATACGCATAACGCTTACTGGCAAAAATTTGGGTGCGCAAGGTTTCGTTTTGAAAGCGCGTGCGCATTTGCGCCAACTCCTGGTTATAGATTCTTTGCAACGGAATCACTTGGTGCTCCAGTGACGCGTATGCCTCGTGTATTGAGCCACGTGTCAACAAATCGGCGATGTCTTCCTGAAGCCCACGGATTCTCTCAACCAACTGCGTTTGTCGATCAAACTGGGCTCGCTCTTCCCGGGTCAGGCCTAGTTGCCTGAATTCATTTCGGCCATTGCCCACTAAATATCCGGCATGATTAAATTCCAGATAAATGGCATCTCGCTCGAACGGGTCTCGCGTAAGGGCCATTCGGAGCAGGCTCTCAGTGCGTTGATGGGCTGCCACCTGGATTTGGATAATCAAACCGACCTTGCGATTTTGCGCCTGCACGTCGGCGTTGAGTTGGCGATGCTGTTGCAACTGAATAATGCTGTTGACCGCTAGCACAATGATCAAAGTGACTAACGCGAAGAAAGCCGCGCCCACTGCAATCAGAGAAGTGCGCCGCATAGCGAGGCGCGGGATTAGCAAAGAGTTTCCATTTGCTTGTTATAGCTCACTTATGGGGCTCGGACAAACCCGCCGGTAGCTGCTGGTTTTGCAACTCCTTCAATGCCTGAGCGACTTCTGTAACATGGCGCGTGGGATTTACGTGCCGGTAGACACGCCCAATGCGCCCCTCTGGCGTCACAATAAAAGTCTGACGACGCGCCACCCGCAAGGGGCCCAGTTGGAACAATGCGCCATAGGCAGCGGCCGTATGCCCCTGGGGGTCGGACAGTAACGGAAAGGGAAGATGATAGCGAGTCGCAAACCGCGCGTGTGAGGCGGTGTCGTCCACGCTGATCCCGATTATTTCGGCATTTAATGCGCGCAAATTGTGGATGTCATCGCGAAAGTTACAGGCTTCGCGGGTACAGCCCGGTGTATCGTCCTTGGGATAAAAATAAAGTACCAGCCAGCGTCCCCGATACTCCGCCAATTGGTGAAGGGTAGTTTGTTGATCATTGAGGTGAAATTCGGGTGCGGTATTGCCTTCAACCAGGCGGGGCGTGATACGCAACCAGCGCCAAGCCAGTAACCCCACTATGATTAAAGCTAGTATCAGCGCGCCCCATTTCATATTATCCCTATTCAACAACTACACCCCCCTATGAGTGCAATTAGTAAGCGACTCGCTTAGGGTTTAGGTAGAATGCCCGCCTCGCCCCGGTAGCTCAGTGGATAGAGCAATCCCCTCCTAAGGGATAGGCCACACGTTCGATTCGTGTTCGGGGCGCCAGTCTTAGCGGGCTATTTTTAATACAACAGCAGATAACAATTAATCGTCGTTTGTTTTAATGCAAGCTTTGCCGCTCAGCGTGAAATTGTTCAGATTTTTAGTCGGGCATGCACTTACAGTGCCTACTGCGGTGATGTTTACAGCGCCGGTTTTAAAAATGCCCGTCGCCGACGATATCTGGGTAATTTTTTCGATGACATTAAACGCACAGGGCACTCCGGCTGCATCTACTGCCACCACTCCGGTAATTTGTGCCACGTCATTTTTGGTCGTAAAGGATTGCGCATCGCTGAATACGGCGGTGTGGCTCAGTGTGTTCATGCCAGTGGCCGGATTCGAAGTAAGCACAGTGCCTAATATGGCCCCGCATTGGTCAAATACGTCCTTGCCATTGGCGCCCGTCAGCGTAATGCAAATCTGGCCAGCTTGACGCGTGGGCGAGGTATTGATCGTGGTAAGACGGCCACTGACGTTTACCAGTGAGCCGCCATCGCATATCGAATCGGCATGAGCAAAAATAGGTAAAACAAAAATGGCGCCAGACGCCAAGATGTGAGAGATACGCATGTTAAATCCTCTAAATTAGTGTAATTGGGCAGTTTTTACCGACGTACCGCATTTCGGCATCGGTAAGATATAGGATTGTTTGCGCAATGTCTGTCGGTGATAGACATAAATTTTCACAATTGGGACGTTTTGAAGGTATCGCATTGTTCGGGATCGCCAGCCTTCATGCCGGTTGAAAACCAGCGCATGCGTTGTTCCGAACTCCCGTGCGTAAACGACTCGGGAACGACATAACCGCGCGCTTGTTTTTGGAGTCTGTCATCGCCCACGCCTGAGGCGGCGGCGAGCGCTTCTTCCATGTCGCCGGGTTCCAGTATCTGACGCGTTTGGTTGGCGTGGTAAGCCCATACCCCGGCGTAACAATCAGCCTGCAATTCCATCCGGACTTGGAGTTGATTGGCTTGTCGCTCTCCACCGCGTTGACGAGCCGTATTGACCTTTTCGGCGATGCCTAACAGGTTTTGCACATGGTGCCCCACTTCGTGCGCCACGACATAAGCCTGCGCAAAATCACCCGGTGCGCCCAGGCGTTTGGATAGCTCGGTGAAAAAGCTCATGTCCAAATAAAGCTTGTGGTCACCCGGACAATAAAATGGACCCATCGCGGCTTCAGCATAACCGCAGGCAGATTGCACCGCGCCCGAAAACAGTACCAGTTTAGGTTGCTCGTAAGTCTTGCCGCCATTTCGGAATAAGGTGCCCCACACCTCCTCGGTAGACGCTAGCACCACTGACATGAACTCCTTCAGGTGTTCCTCTTCAGGACTGAAGTGGGTCTGGGTTTGTTGCTGCCCAGGTGCCAGCGTATTAGTCTGATTCAGGATGACCGAAGGATCCACACCGAAATACATCGCAATCAATGCAATCACAATGGTGCCGATGCCGCCGCCCGCCAGACCGCGTCCGCTCACGCCCATCCCGCGTCGGTCTTCAATATTGTCGCTACGCTCGCTTCCCCAACGCATGTGTTTCTCCTTAACGTTTATTACCGAATAGACTGCCCATGACACCCCGAATAATTGACCGTCCCACCTGGCTGCCAATCGCGCGTGCGGCGGATTTTGCCAAGGCTTCGGCTACCCCTTCTCGTTGTCCGCCACGCCCGCCCAGCATATCGCCCAATATACCGCCTAAGCCGCCACTGTTCTGGGTTGTGTGGTTTGTGGCAGCTTCGGCAGACTTTACCGCACGGCTTTTCAAAATCTCGTATGCTGATTCGCGATCAATTTGTTTTTCATAATGTCCCGCGATCAGCGAATTCTGAATTAGCGCGGTGCGTTGGGCAAGCGTAATAGGTCCCAGCTGCGCTTGCGGCGGCAGGATGAATACGCGCTCGGTGATGCTCGGTTTTCCCTTTGCATCCAGCATCGACACCAGTGCTTCGCCCACGCCCATATCCATGATCGCCGCCATCTCATCCAGAGAGGCGTTATCGCGCATGGTGTCTGCCGATGCACGAACGGCTTTCTGATCGCGCGGGGTAAATGCGCGTAACGCGTGCTGAACGCGGTTGCCCAACTGGGCGGCGATTTTGTCGGGGATATCGGCTGGGTTCTGCGTCACAAAAAACACTCCCACCCCACGTGAGCGGATTAGCCGCACCACTTGCTCGATTTTTTCGATCAATGCCGGGGGGGCATCGTCAAACAGCAAGTGCGCTTCGTCGAAGAAGAACACTAACTTGGGTTTATCCAGATCGCCCACCTCGGGTAGCGTTTCAAAGAGTTCCGATAACAGCCATAACAGCAGCGAGCCGTATACCTTGGGTGAATTCATTAACCTGTCGGCAGCCAGAATGTTGACGACGCCACGTCCGTTATCGGTCTGCATCAAGTCCGCGATATTCAGCATGGGTTCGCCGAATAGTTTCTCGCCGCCCTGTGATTCGAGCGTAAGTAGCCCCCGTTGAATCGCACCAATCGATGCCGCTGAAATATTGCCGTAGGCGGTGATGTAATCGCCTGCGTGGTCGCCCACAAATTGCAGCATCCCGCGCAAGTCTTTCAAATCGAGCAATAACAGCCCGCTGTCATCGGCCACTTTAAATACCAGATGCAGCACACCGCTTTGCGTTTCGTTCAGGTTTAACATGCGCGCCAGCAATAGTGGGCCCATATCTGAAATGGTGGCGCGGATCGGATGACCTTGTTCGCCCCACACATCCCAGCAAGTGACCGGATAGGCAGTGGGTTTAAAGTCGGTCAACTTCAGTTGCGCAACGCGTTCGTCTACTTTGGCGTTACCTTGGCCGACTTGCGAAATGCCAGATAGATCGCCCTTAACATCCGCCATAAAACACGGCACGCCTATCCCTGAAAAATGCTCAGCCATAACTTGTAAGCTCACGGTTTTGCCGGTGCCGGTTGCACCGGTAATCAGCCCGTGGCGATTAGCCATTTGCGGCAATAAAAAAACTTCGGTTTGATCGTTTTTGCCGATCATGAGGGCTTCGGGCATTTAATACTCCTGGGTCGAATCGATAGCGTAGTAGCTTGCTGCCGGAATTATGTTTCTGGCGCCTTTGGCGACAGCGGGATCTCCAGTGTCGCAGTTAAGCCGCCGCCGGGCCTCGCCAATAGCGCAATCTGCCAATAGTGCACTCGGCAAATTTCCTTCACGATGGCAAGGCCAAGTCCGCTGCCGCCCGTGGCCGGATTGCGCGAAGCTTCGAGCCGTACGAAGGGCAAAAAAACGCGCTCGCGTTCCGCTTCAGCAATGCCGGGACCCCGATCATGAATCTCAATGACAGCGCTGTTAGCGCGCGAAGATAACACCACCTCGATGATGCCCGCGTGACTGTAGCGCTGTGCATTTTCGATCAGATTCCGTATCACACGTTGCAGCGCAGATAAATTGCAGATTGCGTGCAACTGTTTGCCGGTGAAATATACGGGCGAAGCGTTGACAGATAATTCTCGACACACCTGCGTCACTATTGCAGATAACTCCAATGAGGTGTCGGCGTCGGTAACCACGCCGCGGCTGAAATCCAGGAATTCAGCAATCAAATTTTCCATCTGCGCGAGATAACGCCCCAGGTCGTTGAGCGTGGCGGCATCGGGCATCGTTTCCGCCAGTTCCAACGCGATTTTTGCGCGCGTCAGCGGCGAGCGTAGATCGTGCGAAATACCCGCCAACAGCGTCGTGTGGTTTTGTAACAAGGCCTGAATGCGCGTCGCCATATGATTGAAGCTACGCACCAGCTCGTCGAGTTCTTCTACACCTGCATGCGCATCGAGTTGCAACGCATGGCCCTGTCCCACCCGCGACGCCGCGCGCCCCAGATCACGTAAATGCCCGGTTATCGTATAAGCAATGCTGACCGCAGCGCCAAAGCTGAGTAACACGGTAAGCCCAAACATCAGCCCTAGGGCCAAGACCGGGTCGGTGCCAATCCGGCTATGCGGAAAACTGAATCTGATCACGCGTTCAGCGGCGGGAATATCCACACAATAACGGTCCCCCTTTTTAAACACTTGGATGGGCTGCTCCAGCCTTTTTGTCAATGCATCCTGCAATAACTTTGCAAAGGGTAGCTGAGAAGCTACCGTCGTTTTTTCCGTATTGACGATGTGCATATCGAAGTGATAACGCGCGACGATTTGGGCGCGTATGCGTTCATATTGCTCGGGCGGGGCGGTCGCTACGGTGTGAGCCGATAACTCGATCAACGAAGCCATGTCTTCAGCAGAGCTGCGGACCAGCGGCCACACAATCAGGTTGGCGGTAATGTAATAGCCAATTATCTGGAACAGCAGCATGAAACTCAGGATCGCAAACACACTGCGCCCAAATAGTGAACGCCGGGTGAGCCGGGGCCAATTCACCCGCATCCTTCGGGCGAGAATAAATACCCTGATCCGCGTACGGTGCGAATGAAACAGGGCTCCTCCGGATGTTCTTCGATTTTGCGACGCAAACGCGTAATGCGCACATCAATCGAACGATCATAAGGCAGTCGCCCGTCGTCACCTGCCAATGCCACCAGCTCCTCACGCGACAATACCTGCCGGGGGTGTTCACAAAAAACTTTCAACAACAAGCGGTCACCCGACGTGATGCGCACGGGTTCGCCTTGCCAGGTGAGAGTATGGTTGGCCGCATCAAAGTGATAGTCGCCAAAAACGTGGGATGACGTTGGAGCAGGCGGTCGAGTTTTTTCGTATCGACGCAATACAGCCTGAATGCGTGCCAGCAATTCATGCGCACTAAAGGGCTTGGGCAAATAATCGTCTGCGCCTAAATCGAGTCCAGCGATACGGTCAGCTTCTTCGCCGCGCGCGGACAAAATAATGACGGGATAGTGAGACGCGATGCGACGGGTAATCGAGAGCCCATCTTCACCTGGCAGCATTAAATCCAGCACGATCAAGTCAAAGTGTTGCTCGGCGAGCAGGCGATCCATCGTGACGCCACAATCGGCGTTTGCCGCTTCCATACCCTTTTGGCGCAAATAGCGCACAAGCATTGCCGCCAACTCCTGGTCGTCATCTACTACGAGGATGCAAGTCTTGTTCATCGTGTAAATCTATCATGGTGGCGGCACAACGGCGAGGCTAGGCTACCCTGCAAAGGTATGATAATGACGCATTCAATAGAAGGAATACTTCTGTGTCGGGCAACGCAATACATCAAATAGTTATCGTGGGCGGCGGCGCAGGCGGGCTGGAATTGGCTACACGTTTGGGCGACACCCTAGGGCGAAGCGCTCGGGCTAAAATCACATTGATCGATGTGTCGCCTTCGCATCTGTGGAAGCCGCTGCTCTATGAAGTGGCCGCGGGCAGCCTCGATTCGTACGCCGAACGTCTAGAGTATCTGGCACAGGGGCACTGGCATCATTTTGACTTTCGCCTTGGCCGCATGGATGGGCTGGATCGCAGTCAACAAACGATTAGCGTTGCGCCGACGCTGGATGAGAGCGGCGCTGAAATTATTCCGCGCCGCAGCTTTCGGTATGACACGCTGATTTTGGCGCTGGGTTCCTGCGGCAATGACTTTAATGTACCCGGCGTGCGTGAGCATTGCATCATGCTGGATACGCCGGGGCAGGCACGCCAGTTTCATCGTCGTCATATCAATGCGTGCTTACGTGCGAATACGCAGACGACGCCTATTACCCCAGGGCAACTCACCGTGGGCATCGTGGGCGCAGGCGCGACCGGCGTAGAACTTGCAGCTGAATTGCACGACACAACGCGCGAATTGTCGACGTATGGCCTCGAGAAAATCGACCCCGATAAGAATTTGCATCTATTGCTGGTCGAATCTGCGGACCGCATTCTAGCGGGGTTGCCATCGCGCTTATCGTCAGCCGCAGCCGAACGATTGCACGAACTGGGCGTGCAAATTCATACTGGCGAACGCGTGGTCGAAGTCCGAAAAGATGGCATGCTCACCCAGAGTGGCAAGTTTTTTCCAGCCAGCATGATGGTGTGGTCAGCGGGCATCAAGGCACCCGATTTTTTGGCTACGCTGGGTTTGGAAACCAATCGCATTAATCAACTGGTAGTACGGGCCACGCTGCAAACGAGTGATGACAATATCTTTGCGTTCGGCGATTGCGCCGAATGTCGGCTGCCGGATGGCAAAGGCGTTGTTCCACCCCGTGCGCAAGCCGCGCACCAACAAGCTTCGATGTTGGCCAAATCGATACGCCATCGCTTGCGCGGGAAGCCTTTGCCGAACTATGTTTATCGTGATTATGGCTCGCTGGTTGCGCTGGGTCGCTTTAGTACTGTGGGTAATTTAATGGGCGGGCTGACTGGCGGCAGCTTGATGATCGAAGGCCAGCTCGCCCGGTTTGTGTACTGGTCGCTACGCAAAATGCACGAAATCGCGTTGAACGGCTACCTCAAAACCCTCCTCGCAACCTTGGCCTCACTGATTAATTCCCCCAATAAGGTGACGATCAAGTTGCATTGATTGGGCACGCAATCACATCAGGGCGAATTCCAAAGCCACGCCGCGCCTCGCACTCCGCTCGCGTCACCAAATTTGGGTGCAACCAGCCGGGTGCCGATGTGGTCAGAAAATACATACCGTGGCCACAGGCGTGGCACCGTGTCATACAGCCGGGCGATATTCGACAGGCCACCGCCGAGTACGATTACATCCGGGTCTAACAGGTTAATCACGCCGGCCAACGCGCGCGCAAGCCGTTCTTCATAACGAGCCAGGGTCTTGCTGCACGCGCCGTCTTCAGAGGTGGCGCGTTGCGCGATTTCGGGAGCGGGCAGTTCTTCTCCGCCGTAGCGAATATGGTCGGCCACGAGGGCTGCACCCGAGAGCCAGGTTTCGATACAGCCTTTTTTGCCGCAATAGCACGTGGCGCCATGGACCTCACGTTCGTTAGGCCACGGGTGAATGAGGGCTTCGCCGGTTGCAGGGTGTGCGCTGGTGGGCTCATGGTCCGCCTGGCTGTGCGCGAACTGAAAGTACGGCAGCGGCGAATGTCCCCATTCACCCGCAATCGCGTTGGCGCCGGTTAACACTTGGCCGCGTACGACGACGCCGCCTCCGACCCCGGTGCCGATAATGACACCGAACACGACTTGTGCTCCCGCAGCTGCACCATCGGTGGCCTCGGACAGCGCAAAGCAGTTCGCGTCGTTGGCCATACGGATATCACGATTAAGCGCGCGCTCGAGATCAAGTTGCAACGGCTGACCATTTAGGCAAGTGGAGTTGCAATTTTTCATCAGCCCCGTGGCTGGCGAAATAGCACCCGGCGTGCCGATGCCGACGGTGCCGGTCTGGCCGAGCGTGGCTTCTGCCGTAAGCACCAATTCGGTGAGCTTGGCGACAGTGGCGGCGTAGTCGTTTTGCGGCGTGGCGATTCGACGGCTCAACAGCGTTTGCCCGCTTGCATCGAGCGCGATCAATTCGATTTTTGTACCGCCGAGGTCGATGCCCAAGCGAAGAGAGGTCTTCACAGTGTTAATATTTCCTGATTATTTCTAGTCGGATCAAGTCATGGCAGGACATTCAAAGTGGGCCAACATTCAGCACCGCAAGGGCCGTCAGGATGCCAAGCGCGGCAAGTCGTTCACCAAGCTTATCAAGGAAGTGACGGTTGCCGCCAGAACCGGCGGCGGCGACTTGAACTTTAACCCGCGTTTGCGGCTGGCAATCGAAAAAGCCAAGGCCGAAAACATGCCGGGCGACAATATTGACCGCGCGGTAAAGCGCGGCACCGGCGAGCTCGAAGGGGTGAATTACGAAGAAGTGCGCTATGAGGGTTATGGTATCGGCGGCGTAGCGGTGATGGTCGATTGCCTAACCGACAATAAAACTCGCACCGTCGCCGATGTGCGTCACGCCTTTACCAAGTATGGCGGCAACATGGGCACCGACGGCTGCGTCGCGTTCCAATTTAAACACTGCGGCCAGATCGTGCTGGCACCGGGTGCGAATGAAGGCGCGGTGATGGAAGCCGCGCTCGACGCGGGTGCCGAGGATGTGATCAGCGATGAGGACGGCTCGATAGAAATCCTGACTGCACCCGACCCCAAAGAATTTGCGGCCGTTAAAGAAGCGCTGGAGAAAGCCGGGTTCAAACCCGTGCTTGCCGAAATCATCATGAAGCCGGAAGTGGAGGCCGAACTCGATGGCGACGATGCGGTGAAAATGCAAAAAATTCTCGATGCGCTGGACGCGTTGGACGACGTGCAAGAGGTTTATACCAACGCGGTGATGCCGGAATAGTTGTGACGGTTGTCATGTCCTGATAGAGTGGTCATAATTAAATGACCATATGGAGCCACCATGGACGTTCCTGCAACCGAATTCAAAGCCAAATGCCTGTCCTACCTTGATCAAGTCGCGCAAACACGCGCCAGCATCACGCTGACCAAACACGGCCGAGCTGTTGCGCGACTAGTGCCTATAAACGATGCCGACCCAGCCGTGTTTGGCCGTTTGGCGGGCACGATACAAATACAAGGGGACATCGTAGGCTCGCTGGCGGAACGCTGGGACGCCGATGCCTGACAAGGCTGATAATGGGCTGTTGCTCGATACGCATGTCTGGTTGTGGCTCGAAGCCGAACCCGGGCGTCTGAATAAATCCGCGTATTCCCGTATTGAACGCAATGCACGGTCAGGTGAGTTGTGGGTGTCGGTCATGTCGGTATGGGAAATCGGCATGCTGGTAGCAAAGGATCGTATTCGTTTGACGATGCCTGTGGACGAATGGGTGCGTCAGGCCTGTGCCACGCCGGGTCTGCAAATGCTCGGCGTTACCCCTGAAATCGCGCTGGAGTCGACGCGCCTACCTGAGCCCCCGCACGGCGATCCAGTTGACCGTATGCTGATCGCCAGCGCGCGCCAACATAACCTCATGCTGGTGACGGCCGATGAAAAAATCCTGGTCTATGCCAAGCTTGGGCACCTGAAAGCGCAGCCAGCGTGAACGCCCATCGCATCCTCGGCATCGACCCCGGCCTGCGCACCACTGGCTTTGGCATTATCGAGCAAAGCGGACAAACGCTCGCCTATATCGCCAGCGGCATTGTCAAAAGTGGCGACGGAGAATTGCCTCTGCGGCTGGGTGTGCTGTTTGCGGGCTTGAACGAAGTCATCGCCACGTATCAGCCCGACACTTGCGCGGTCGAGATCGTGTTCGTCAACGTTAATCCGCAGTCCACACTGCTGCTCGGACAGGCGCGCGGTGCGGTGATCTGTGCAGCGGTTTCGAGCCACATTCCCGTCGCGGAATACACCGCGCTGCAAATCAAACAGGCGGTCGTCGGTCACGGCAAAGCCGCCAAAGAACAGGTACAGCAAATGGTCAAACGTTTATTAAACCTACCAGTCGCGCCTACTGCCGACGCGGCCGATGCGCTCGCGTGTGCGATTACGCACGCGCATGGTAGCCGCCTCGGCGCGCACTCCACAGCAGGGTATCGGGTCAAGGGCGGTCGCCTGGTATGAGCGCGCCAAACAACTGGATAGTCCGCGCTATTTTGGGTGGATTCCCGCGATGATCGGGGGAGCCATTTTGATTGGAATCGCTCCATGATCGGGCGAATCGCTGGCATCCTCGCTGCCAAACAGCCACCGCAAGTGCTGGTCGACGTCGGCGGCGTCGGCTACGAAATCGACGTGCCGATGAGCACCTTCTACAACCTACCCGCAATCGGCGAAAAGATCAGCCTGCTCACGCACCTAGCAATCCGCGAAGACGCGCATCTGCTCTACGGCTTTGGCTCAGACATCGAGCGCACCGCGTTTCGCGAGCTGCTCAAGGTCTCCGGCATCGGCGCTAAAACCGCACTGTCGGTACTGTCGGGCTTGTCGGTAAACGATCTATCGGTCGCGATCGCTTCGCAAGAAATCGGCCGCATCATCAAAGTCCCCGGCATCGGCAAAAAAACCGCCGAGCGGTTGCTGCTCGAACTCAAAGGCCGCCCGGTATTTGCAGGCGCGATAGCAGATGTGAGCGGACCCGCAAGTGTGTCGGATGACGTGCGGCAGGCCTTGCTGGCTTTGGGGTACAACGAGCGCGAGACAACTGAGACGATGCGACGACTGCCTGCGGATTTGCCGGTGTCGGATGCGATTCGGCAGGCGTTGAAGTTGCTGGGGAAAGCCTAAGAACCCAATCTGTTTACCGTGGGTAGCCGGTTAGACTAGGGCCCTCAGAAATGTCTATTGCAGCGGGTGATATTCATCATGCATCATCAGACCAGCGCAAATAAAAAAGGAGATATGGGTCTCGGATATCGAAGACATCATTATTCGAATCCCACTCGACAATCTTCTCACCAACGGCGTAATTTACAATTGACGCTGTTTGATAACAGGCACTCGTGATGCTTGAACCGCTTGGCGGATCACCGATACAAATGGTTAAGATACGGTCGAGCAGGGCTTGATACCGAAAAGTTAGCTGAGGAGGATCGAGAGACAGAGACTTTACGAGCAGTCTGTAAACATCACCCTGCCATCCCGCCGTTGTTGTATGTATTTTTCTGTCAGAGCCTCTAGTCTTTGGCCCCTCCTTCATCTTCTCTACGACCGATCCATAATCTGCAGATAGGGCTGTTTGCCTACAGATTTTTTCTAGTAAAGATTGGTTATCAAAGAAATCGATAGGGTCTGTTGGTCGTTCGCGGATGTCTAATGCATAACAGGCATTTAAACAAAGATACTGCATCAATTGAGGAGAGCCAGCAGCCTCGGTAGCCAGCCTTTTTATCATTAGCGCGCGATGAACAATGTTTAGCTCATAAAACCCCTTGTAGGCTATTTTTTCAAGGACGTCTGATTTCCAGTAGTCAAAATCGATTGAAAGAACTCGACCCCTGAGATCAGGATTTCCTCTTAGGACATCATCAGAGTGATATGGAACGGATGCGCAAATAAATTTCACACCATTCCTAATTGCTTCCTTTATGTGTTGCGCTACCTCTCTCTGAACTTCGCGTGGGACGTAGTGAAAGTCATCAATGAATATCACAAAGTCGCTTTGACTGAGTTCCTTGATGAGCAGTTGCAGGTGGTCAATCGCTTGGCCTTCTGTTCCACTCGATTGAGTAATATATGTGCCAGTTCCCGACAGTTCGGCCTTACCTTTTGCAATAATTACTCCACCTTCTACACTCCCTTTCGCTGAAATCGAGCCTGCAATTGAAGAACCTAATGTTTCGGTTTTTGAAATTGGCGTGCCGATAATGTCGAACACTCTCATCCAAAGATCGGCGGCGGATTTTGCACCTGCACCAGTTATCTGAATCAGGTTCTGCTTGCCAAGACATTGTTCGACAAATACAGTCTTTCCAGACTTTGAGGGGCCAGAAATCGAAATAAGCATAGAGCCAGCATCAAGAGTGTCTTCCAGCAGCTTCTTTTTTTCCGTCAAGTGATCTTCAACAAAGGTCACTGTTGGGAATCGACCAGGTGTAAATACATCTTTTGCTTTCATGATTAACCTACTCATCGAATCAACAAAATCAAAGGCTTTGACTCTTGCCATATCCCGCGCAATCGTTTCTGGGCCGGATGTGTGAAGCCTAAATAGTAATCGCAAACGTTCCGTTACCACCGCCCTGCTTTTGGCCTCCACCTTCCAGCCCCGCCGAAGTCTGAGTCTGCCGAGCGGATCAGTGGCGAAGGTGTTTGAGGCCTGCTCTCCTTAAACATCAATAAAAGCAGGCCGAGTTCTTCGCCGCCCGCCCGGCGGATTCAGACTTCGGGAATTCGGGGATGTAGGGTCGCCTTTTCTTTGGTTACTTTTCTTTTGGCGAAGCAAAAAGAAAGTAACTTGCCGCCGGGCAACCCCCGGCCAACGATCCGTAATATTCCTGGGCCGACAAAAACTAGGTGTTAAATTTTTTAGGCACCAAAGTCAACCGCAAATCCCCTCCCACCTGCCGCACACCCTGCAAATTAAACCGCGCTGCGTGTTCCAGCGATTCCAGCGGCGGGTTCTTGAATATGCCGCGAGCATCATGCCCCAGTGCCATCGGCGCGAGGTAGGCAATCCATTCATCGATCAGGCCCGCTTCGAGCAAGGCGCCACTTAGCGCCGCGCCGGCTTCGACGTGGACTTCGTTGATGCCGCGTCGGGCGAGCTCGCTCATTAATGCGGCGAGGTCGACGCGGCCGTGGGCGTCGGGGAGCTCAACGACTTCCGCTCCGGCGGCGCTCAATGCGTCGCGCGTGTCGGGCGGGCTGGCGGCACAGGCAATGAGCGCGGGCAGGATCGCGGCGCTGGGAGACGTGCGCAATTTGGAATCGACGATCACGCGCAGCGGTTGCCGCCCGATGTCGAAATCGCGAACGGTCATGCGCGGGTTGTCGATGAGCAATGTGCCGCTGCCGGTGAGGATGGCGCAGGCGCGGGCGCGCAGTTTTTGCACGTCGGCGCGCGCGGCTTCGCCGGTGATCCATTGCGACTGGCCATTGGCAAGCGCGGTTTTGCCGTCCAGCGTCGAGGCGGTTTTGAGGCGCACCCACGGACGATGTCGGGTCATGCGCGAGATGAAGCCGGGGTTCAGCGCGCGCGCGTCGGTCTCTATCAAGCCCGTTTCCGCCTGTATGCCGGCCTGCGTCAGAAGTTGAATGCCTTGCCCGGCAACCAGTGGATTGGGGTCGGCCATCGCGGCCACAACGCGGGCGACACCCGCGCTGATGAGCGCCGCGACACACGGCGGCGTGCGGCCATGATGCGAGCAGGGTTCGAGTGTGATGTAAACGGTCGCGTCGCGCGCGGCGTCAGCTGCCATCTTCAGGGCGTGGATTTCGGCGTGCGCAGTGCCGGCACGCTGGTGCCAGCCTTCACCGATGATCTTATTGTTTTTGACGATCACGCAGCCGACGCGCGGATTGGGGGTGGTGGTGTACAGCCCGCGTGCGGCGAGTTGCAACGCGCGCGCCATGTAGCGGTGATCGTCTGCTGAAAACATTGGATTAGGGTTTGTCGATGTCCCGAATCACATCACGAAAATCGTCCACGTCCTGAAAACTGCGATAGACCGATGCGAAGCGGATGTAGGCGATCTTGTCGAGTTTTTTTAGTTCGCTAATGACTTGCTCGCCGATCTCGCGTGCAGAGACTTCGCGTTCACCCAAGGTTAGCAAGCGCTGGCGGATACGGGCGACCGCGGCGTCGACGAGCTCGGTGGGTACGGGGCGTTTATGCAGCGCGCGACGGAAGCTTTCTCGTAGTTTGTCCTCGGAAAAATCCTGACGTGTGCCGTTCGTTTTGACGATTTGCGGCGGGCGTAGCTCGGCGGTTTCCCAGGTGGTAAAGCGCTTGTCGCACGTTGCACAGCGCCGGCGGCGGCGAATGGCGTCGCCGGGCTCATTGACGCGGGAGTCAATCACCTGCGTGTCGAGCGAGCCGCAAAAGGGACACTTCATGTTCGGAAGACTGAAGACAGAAGACGGAAGACAGAAAAGAACCCAGTCATTTCAGTCTTCTGACTACGATCAACCATACACCGGAAATTTCGTCGTCAGTGCTCGCACTGCTTTGACAGTACGCGCAATCACCGCTTCGTCGGTTGGGGCGTCGAGCACGTCAGCGATTAGATGCGCGAGTTGTTCTGCTTCGAGTTCCTTGAACCCGCGCGTGGTCATCGCCGGTGTGCCGATGCGGATGCCGCTGGTCACCATGGGCTTTTGTGGGTCGTTCGGAATCGCGTTTTTGTTAACGGTGATGTGTGCACGTCCGAGCAGCGCTTCGGCTTCTTTTCCGGTGAGATTTTTGGCGCGCAAGTCCACCAGAAACATATGCGATTCAGTACGACCGGAAATAATGCGCAGGCCACGCTCGACTAACACTTTGCACATCACCAACGCGTTGTCGATAACTTGTTCCTGATAGTGCTTGAATTCTTTGGACGCGGCTTCCTTAAAAGCCACGGCCTTGCCTGCGATCACGTGCATCAGCGGACCGCCTTGCAAGCCCGGGAAGATCGCGGAGTTGATCGCCTTCTCGTGTTCAGCCTTCATCAAAATGATGCCGCCGCGCGGGCCGCGCAAGGTTTTGTGCGTGGTTGAGGTAACGACGTCGGCGTGCGGCACCGGGCTAGGGTAAACGCCCGCGGCAATAAGCCCCGCGTAGTGCGCCATGTCGACCATGAAAATCGCGCCAACGGCTTTGGCGACTTTGGCAAAACGCTCGAAGTCGATGCGCAGTGCATACGCCGAGGCGCCGGCGATGATGAGCTTGGGTTTGTGCTCGTGCGCGAGTTTCTCCATCGCGTCGTAATCGATTTCTTCTTTTTGGGTCAAGCCATACGCCACCACGTTAAACCACTTGCCGCTCATGTTCAGCTTCATTCCGTGTGTCAGGTGGCCGCCTTCGGCGAGACTCATGCCCATGATGGTATCGCCGGGTTTCAGGAAGGCCATAAACACCGCCTGGTTGGCCTGCGAGCCAGAGTTGGGCTGCACGTTGGCGGCCTCCGCGCCGAACAGCGCTTTCACGCGATCAATGGCTAACTGCTCAGCGATGTCGACATACTCACAGCCGCCGTAGTAGCGCTTGCCGGGATATCCCTCGGCGTATTTGTTCGTGAGTTGCGAGCCCTGCGCTTCCATCACCGCCGGGCTGGTGTAGTTTTCTGACGCGATCAGTTCGATGTGGTCTTCCTGCCGCTGCACTTCTTTTTGCATGGCGGCCCAGAGTTGAGGGTCGGAGTGGGCAAGGGTGTCTTTACGGTTGAACATGGCGTGAGGAGGGCGGACGAAAGCGCGGATTTTATCACGCAGCTCTACCGATACCGTTCCGTATAATCTGCAACAAACGGGAGAAGACTATGCAAAGACGACAGTTTATAAGCGGTGCAGGATTGGCCGCGATGCTTCCCGTATCAAGCGCGATGGCGGCGGATTTGCCCGCGGTGCGCTGGCGCTTGGCGTCGAGTTTTCCTAAAAGTCTCGATACGATTTATGGTGCGGCCGAGACCTTATCCAAACGCGTGTCGGCGCTAACCGGCGGCAAATTTCAGATTCGCGTATTCGCCGGGGGTGAGCTGGTGCCAGGTTTGCAGGTGCTCGATGCGATCGGCAACGGCACTGCAGAATGCGGACACTCGGCTGGCTATTATTACGTTGGCAAAAACATGGCGCTGGCGTTCGATACGGCGCTGCCGTTTGGCTTAACGGCGCGCCAGCAAAACGCCTGGATGCTGGCGGGTGGCGGGCTGGCGGCGATGCGCAAGGTGTATGCACAATACGGCGTGATTCAATTTTTGGGCGGTAATACCGGCACGCAAATGGGGGGCTGGTTTCGGCGCGAGATCAAATCGCTGTCGGATTTGAAGGGCTTGAAAATGCGCATCCCCGGCATCGGTGGCAAGATCATGGCGCGGCTGGGCGCGGTGCCACAAACCTTGCCCGGCGGAGATATCTATCCCGCATTGGAGCGGGGCGCGATCGATGCGGCGGAATGGGTGGGGCCGTATGACGATGAAAAACTCGGCTTTTATAAAATCGCGCCCCACTATTATTACCCCGGCTGGTGGGAGGGCGGGCCACAGCTGTCGTTTTATGTGAATTTGAAGCAGTGGCAGGCATTGCCCGAGATATTCCGCCAGGCGTTTGAAGTGGCGACTGCAGAAGCCAACCAGTTGATGCTGGCGCAATACGATGCGAAAAACTCGCCCGCGTTGTTGCGGCTAGTGGGGCAGGGCGTGAAGCTACATCCGTTTCCAAAGGACATCATGCTCGCCGCGCGTCGCGCTGCGTTTGAGCTGTATGAAGAGGAGGCGCGCGCGAATCCACTCTTCAACGAGATTTATCGCCCGTGGAAAGCCTTTCGCGATACCGAGTTTCAGTGGTTTAAAGTCGCGGAGGCGGCGTATTCGAATTTCAATTATTACGTGAAGTAATCAGGCTTCCAGCACTTCGAAATCGTGGGTGATCTCGGCGACTTTGCCGAGCATGATCGAGGCCGAGCAATACTTTTCCGCCGACAATTTCACCGCCTGCTCAACTCGCTTGGGGTCCAACGCAACGCCTGTGACGATGAAATGGACGTGAATTTTGGTGAATACCTTGGGGTCGGTGTCCGCGCGCGTGGCGTCGATTTCGGCGACGCAATCGCGTATGTCGAGCCGACCTTTGCGCAGGATATGCACCACATCAAACGCCGAACAGCCGCCCAAACCGAGTAGCAACATCTCCATCGGTCGCGGGCCGATATTTTTGCCACCAGAGTCGGGCGGCCCATCCATCACGACTGCATGGCCGCTTTCGGTGTGGCCGACGAAGCTGACGCCTTCGATTAATTTAACGCGTGCTTTCATGTTATTTGCCCAATTGATTACGGATGCGGTACCACAGAATACCCACCCATTCATGCATCGCATAGGTGCTGTCGCGCAGACCGGTCGCGTTGGGGAGCAGGCTCAAGGGCGAATCGATCCGGGTATCCGAAAAATCGGTTCCGGCCGGAATGACGTGTAAACCTTGTTGCTCGAATTGGGGCACAGCCCGGCGCAAATGCCAAGCGTGACTCACTAAAAAAATGCGCTTGATGCCTGCTTTTTTGAGGATAGGCGCGGAAAGCCGGGCGTTATCCCAGGTCGTGAGCGCGGCATCTTCAACCCAGCGTACCGGGATGCGCATCTCTTCCGTTAATGCGTCGCGCATCAGCGCAGCTTCGGTCCGCACGCCGCCACTGGGCATACCTCCTGTCACTAGAACAGGCAATTGCGTAGCGTTATGTAGTCGCGCGGCATAACGCACGCGCTCATAAGAAAAGCTATTCAGCGTATCGCTGCCATATTCCGCCGCGTGTGTACGCTTGCCGCCCGCAAGGATAACAATCGCATCGGCTTGCGGTGGGGCGTGCAAATTGATGGGGCCCGCGACCTCCAGGCTTTTCTTCAACACGCTACCCATCCAGGGCGTGGACAATGCATACAAAGCGGTAGCCGTAAACGAGATCAAAAACATGGACAGGCGCGGCTTTGCGCGGTAGAGAAGCAGTGCTACTAATAGCAAGATCACCAGCGAGAACGGTGGCAGTAGCGCGCTTGCCAGGATATTGGTGAAGAGCCAATTGGACATGGCGGCTATTGTATTCGACGGCTGAGATCAACTCTATGTAGTGTTTGACACTCTGGGGGCTGAGCGGGTAAAATGCCCGGCTTTCCGAGACACTCCCTCAGTACTGAGGATGGATTAATGAAAACCTTTTCCGCTAAATCTCATGAGGTCACGCACGACTGGTTCGTGGTTGACGCTGACAATAAAGTGCTGGGGCGCCTCGCGTCCGAGATTGCACGTCGCCTGCGCGGCAAGCATAAGCCTATCTATACGCCGCACGTCGATACCGGCGACTACATTGTGGTCGTCAACGCGGGCAAAATGCGCGTGACCGGCAACAAGGCGCTGGACAAAATCTACTACACGCACACCGGCTACCCAGGCGGCATTCACGAGACCAACTTCGGTAAAATGCAGGAGCGTTTCCCCGGTCGCGCGCTGGAAAAAGCGGTGAAGGGCATGTTGCCTAAAGGCCCGTTGGGTTATGCAATGATCAAGAAAATGAAAATCTACGCGGGTGCAGACCATCCGCACGAGGCGCAGCAACCGCAGCCTCTTGTCATTAACGGATAAGGTCACACTATGATCGGTAATTTCAACTACGGTACGGGGCGTCGCAAATCATCGGTTGCCCGTGTATTTCTCAAGGCAGGTAGCGGCAAGATTGTCGTTAACGACAAGCCGGTGGACGAGTATTTCTCACGTGAAACCGGCCGCATGATCGTGCGTCAGCCGCTGGTGCTGACCGACAATATCGGTAAGTACGACATCATGGTCAACGTCGCCGGTGGCGGTGAATCCGGCCAGGCCGGTGCAGTACGCCACGGTATTACTCGTGCATTGATCGATCTGGACGCCGGCATGAAACCGGTATTGAAACAGGCCGGTCTCGTGACCCGCGATGCCCGAGAAGTCGAACGTAAAAAAGTCGGCTTCCACAAGGCGCGTCGGCGCAAGCAATTCTCCAAGCGTTAATCGCTGGATTGCAAAAGCCGCCGCAAGGCGGCTTTTTTTATGGCGCGCATTGGCGGGCGCGTTAAAATCACATCCATCAATGGACAGGAAATAACATGATTAAAGTCGGGATCGTAGGCGGCACAGGTTACACCGGCGTCGAGTTGTTGCGCCTGCTGGCGCGTCACCCGGACGTCGAATTGCGCGCAATCACCTCGCGCAAAGAAGCGGGCATGCCGGTGGCGGAGATGTTTCCCAATCTGCGTGGGCGCGTCGGACTCAAGTTCGTCGAGCCTGAAGCGGCGGGGCTCACGCAATGCGATGTGGTTTTTTTTGCGACGCCCAATGGTATCGCGATGCAGCAGGCGCGCGCATTGCTCGATGCAGGCGTTAAGGTAATTGACCTGGCTGCGGACTTTCGGATCAAAGATGTGGCGGTGTGGGAGCAATGGTACAAGATGGAGCACGCCTGCCCGGACCTGATAGCGGAAGCCGTCTATGGCTTGCCGGAGATCAACCGCGCTCGCATCCGCGGCGCGCGCTTGATCGCAAATCCAGGGTGTTACCCCACCGCTGTCCAACTTGGCTTTTTGCCGCTGCTTGAAGCGGGGGTGGTGGACACTGCATTTTTAGTGGCTGACGCCAAATCCGGTGTGTCTGGCGCCGGGCGCAAAGCCGAAATCGGCACCCTTTTTGCTGAAGCTGCTGATAACTTCAAAGCCTACGCGGTGGGTGGACACCGCCACTGGCCGGAAATTAAACAGGGGCTGGAAAGCTTCGCAGGCAAGCCGGTCGGCTTCACCTTTGTGCCTCACTTGCTCCCGCTAATCCGGGGTATCCACGCCACGCTGTATGCAAAAGTGAGCGCCGACATCGATCTGCAAAGCCTGTTTGAAAAGCGCTACCAGCACGAGCCCTTCGTCGACGTGCTGCCTCCAGGCACGCACCCTGAGACCCGCTCCGTGCGTGGTGCCAACATGTGTCGAATCGCGGTTCATCGCCCGCAAGGCAGCGACTTGGTGGTGGTGTTGTCGGTGATCGACAATTTAGTCAAAGGCGCTGCCGGGCAAGCTGTGCAGAATATGAACATACTGTTTAGTCTGCCTGAGGATACCGCGTTGGCCGATATTGGGATGTTGCCTTAATCCGTTGGAACTCAGATGTTGGCGTAGGGTCTTTACTTGACGGATCGCCCATGTTGCGGATAATCGAACCACTTATTAGGAGTTGACCATGAATGCCATGACCGAAATGGAAGTCCCGCTGATCTTTACGGAGAGTGCAGCGAATAAAGTAAAAACTCTGATTGAAGAAGAAGGTAATCCGGACTTGAAACTCCGCGTGTTTGTTTCGGGTGGGGGCTGTTCCGGTTTTCAATACGGCTTTACGTTCGATGAAGCTCAGAATGAAGACGATACCGCGATGGTTAAAAATGGAGTGACCTTGCTAGTGGATTCGATGAGCTTCCAGTACTTGGTGGGCGCGGAAATCGATTATTCCGAAGGCCTTGAAGGCGCGCAGTTTGTGATTAAAAATCCGAATGCGACGACGACTTGTGGTTGCGGGTCATCTTTTTCGGCGTGAGGATTTAAGTAGAAGTGCCAATAAAAAAGCGGCTTTGGCCGTTTTTTTATTGGCACTTGCCGAGGCTTTGCTATTAGCTTTAAGCGGGGTGAATCGCACCCAGAATCCGCGAACCACGAGCGCCTGTGGCTTCTGGCAGGTTGCCAGGTAGCTGATGCATTGTTTGACGCGCTAACCAGGCAAAGGCCAGCGCTTCCATCCAGTCCGGGTCAATGCCCAAGTCACCCGTGGAATACACTGACATCGGGCTTAACTCCGTTTTAATGCGATTGATCAAGGCTTTGTTGTGTATGCCGCCGCCGCAGACATAAACTTCTTGTGCGTTAGCGCAATCTTGCTTGATCGCCTGGCACAGGCTTTGTGCTGTGAATTCCAGCAGCGTGGCTTGCACATCCACTGGCCCAATGGGGGTGGTGAGTTTGGCGAGGGCCCCTTGCAAATACTCGTGGTTAAACTGCTCGCGCCCTGCACTTTTGGGCGGGATCATGCGCAGAAACTCGTGGCTCAACAGGGTATGAAGCAATCCAGCATTGACTTGCCCGCTCGCAGCCCAATCACCCGCTTTGTCGTAACGCGCACCTCTGTGCTGTTGCACCCACGCATCAAGCAGCATATTTCCCGGTCCGGTATCCCAGCCCCGTACCTGCCCCGCAGGTGGCAAATCGGTAAGATTTGCAATGCCGCCGATGTTGGCAATGACTCTGTGAATGCTGGGATGGCGTAGCGCGTGCGCGTGAAACGCAGGAACCAACGGCGCACCTTGCCCCCCTGCGGCGATGTCCCGGCTACGGAAGTCGGACACGACTGTGATTCCGGTCAACTCGGCGAGCACAGCTGCATTGCCGATTTGAAGCGTGTAACCGGCATCCGGCCGATGGCGCAGGGTTTGACCGTGGCAACCTATCGCGCGTATGCCTGCTTTGTCTTGTGATGTCGTGGCTAGCAGTGTGTGTACAGCGCCCGCGTACAGGTTGGCCAGTTCATTGGCGACTAATGCGACGAGGTGAATTTCGTCAGCCTGCGGGACATGCAAGTTCAACAGACGCGTACGTAAATCCTGGGAGTAGGGGAGATAAGCGCTTGCGACTAGCCGGCTTTTGCCATCGGCATTAACTTCAGCCAAGACAGCATCTATGCCATCCAGACTCGTCCCTGACATTAGCCCCACATAATGCTCACCTCGATTGCCGAGGGGCGTGTTATGCGAAGAAGCCAGATTCAATCCAGTGCGGCGATATTAGTGCCGCGCAAAAGAATCAGACGCTGATTCCAGGATGCGGTTTGCTGCAAAAAGGTGGACTTCAATGCGGTGGAAAGCGGTGCTGCCCCGGGCAGTTTGATTTCCATAGGGTTATAGGGGGTGCCTGCGATGCGCACTTCATAATGAAGATGGGGACCTGTTGCCGCCCCAGTGGAACCTACATATCCGACGAGTTGGCCCTGTGCGACGGATTGCCCTATATGCAACCCCTGTGCAAACGCGCTTAGGTGCGCATAGTAAGTCTCGTAGCCATTGTTATGCCGCAAAATAACCAGATTGCCGTAACCGCCCTGACGTCCAGTAAATGCGACTACCGCGTCGCTCGTGGCTTTCACACGTGTACCTGTGGGTGCCCCAAAATCTACGCCAGTATGCGCGCGATGGAAGCCAAGAATAGGATGTAAGCGGGAACTGCTAAAGCCGGAGGTGACGCGGGTAAATTCCAGTGGAGAACGCAGAAAGCCTTTTTTCAGTGATCCCCCTTCCGGCGTGTAATAGTCTTCATGGCCGAATGGGTCGCGAAATAACACCACACGGTGCGGCGTACCTGCATTGATGAATTCGGCGGCCAATAATTTGCCGACAGCCACCGGTTCGCCGTTGCGGTAGTTAACCGTATAGATAATGGAGAAACTATCGCCGCGACGCAAATCATCGCGAAAGTCGATAGTAGTGGAAAAGATATCTGCAATTTTGTCAGCGATGCTGTCCGGTACCCCGGCGCTATCCGTGGCCGCAAACAAGGAACTGGTAACGCGACCTGAGCGCATAACGACCCGAGTCTCCAGCTGCCCACCTGCCTGCTGGCTTACGAAGCTGTCTCCCTCGCGCACGATATGTACCGCGTTGCCTTTGACATTCGTCAATATCAACTCGGTTAGTTGCCCATTAGGAGTAGTTGTCGCCTGAATATGCTGGCCTGCCTTGAGATGACTTGCGCTTTGCTTGGCAATTTCTGTATTAAGTAAGCTCTGAATATCTAATTCATCTATTTTGAGACGGGCAAGCGCACTCGCTAAAGTGTCGCCTGGTTGTACTTGTTCGTCACGCTGGGAATTATTGTCGCCTGTTGCGGCAACAATTTTAGGGATATCCACATTTTCAATCACGGTTTGGGTAGAAATCCCCAGCGTGTCAGTATTAGGAGCCAATCCAAAGGCTGCAACCATACCAAATAACGGGAGACTGGATAATGCGACAAGGGTGCGGAGACTGAAGCGACGTTCCTGCCCGGTCATACGATGATCGGTTAAGATTCTTAGTTTGGTGAGCGGCATATACCGGGTCCCTTTTTCCATAAGAAAGCAGAGTTTAACATATCTGACTTAGCGACGTTTTCTGTCCAAACAATGGTTTGAAAACCATGTTAAAACAAGGCTGAGCATTTATATCGGCCGTGAATTAACAAACTTTAAAAGATAATAGGAAGCCTGATGCAGCATGGTTTGCAGGAAATAAAACGCGGTAGTGAGGAATTACTCCTCGAAGATGAACTTAAAACGAAACTCGCGGGCGGTCGCCCTTTGCGCATTAAGGCGGGGTTTGATCCCACCGCGCCCGACTTGCACCTAGGTCACACTGTTTTATTAAATAAGTTACGTCAATTTCAGGAGTTGGGGCATACCGCTCTATTCTTGATAGGGGATTTTACCGGAATGATCGGTGATCCCACAGGTAAAAACACCACTCGTCCCCCGTTGACACGCGATGCGGTAATTGAGAACGCTAAAAGCTATACCAGCCAGGTATACAAGATCTTGAAACCGGAGCAGACCGAGGTGGTATTCAATTCCACCTGGATGGACAAATTTGGCGCAGTAGACATGATTCGTCTGGCGGCGACTCATACCGTCGCGCGCATGCTCGAGCGCGACGACTTCCACAAACGCTATACCAGTCATCAGCCTATTGCCATTCATGAATTTCTTTACCCGCTGATACAGGGCTATGACTCGGTAGCACTCAAGGCCGATGTCGAACTGGGCGGTACGGATCAGAAATTCAATTTGCTGATGGGGCGTGAATTACAAAAGCATCACGGCCAAGCCCCGCAAGTAGTGATAACCATGCCGCTGCTCGAAGGGCTCGACGGCGTCAACAAAATGTCCAAATCGCTAGGCAACTATATTGGCATCAACGAAGCCCCTCAGGAAATTTTTGGCAAGCTGATGTCGGTGTCAGACGAGTTGATGTGGCGTTATATCCAGTTATTGTCGTTTGAGTCTTCGCAGACGATCGATAATTGGAAGCAGCAGGTTGCAATGGGTACCAATCCGCGCGATATCAAAGTGCGTTTTGCCCAGGAAATTGTGACACGTTTCCACGACCACTCTGCCGCGAAACAGGCACTGGAGGATTTCGAAGCACGTTTTCAAAAAGGAGCAATTCCTGAGGAAATGCCGGAAATCAGTGCGCAATCGGCTAATGGTGTATTGCCCGTACCGCAGCTATTGAAATTGGCGGGATTGGTGACAAGTACCTCTGACGCCATGCGCCAAATTGTCGGCGGTGGCGTAAAACTGGATGGTGAGCGAGTGATCGATAAAAGCATGGTAATCCCTATAGGCGCCACAGTCATTGCTCAGGTAGGTAAACGTAAATTTGCGCGCGTCACGATTATTTAAAAATATCGTCATCAAACTGTTGACGTAATCTGCCCGGTCTGTAGAATGCGCACCTTCTCGAAGCCCCTGGATTTGTTTGTAGGTGGGGTGAATCGAACTGATCTTTAACAATTTACAGCCGATAGGTGTGGGTGTTGTTGCGGTAGCTGGCTTGGTCTTAGGGCTGGGTTGGCCTAGCA
>JANLZE010000134.1:0-1013 GCA_031366105.1 Thiobacillaceae bacterium
GCCAACAAACATGCACGCATGATCTGGGCGATGTTGGCAAAAGACGAGGGCTACGACCCGAATGCGTGGCAACGTCTGAGTAGGTGAAACGAGTTGTGACTGCAAGAACGCGATAGCAACGAGGTAGGACCGAGCACGGGAAGAGCCTGACTAACCTGATGGCTGGCAATCACAGGCACTGCCTGATCAGCGTCGCCTGGCCGAGCCGATGAACGATGAACGAATGAGGCCCCCGTGCGCGGATATTATTCTGGCCCGCGTAAGCAAGACGATCAGGCAACAAGGCCGTGTAGAGTAACGCCCGGTTTCACCGGGCGCTAGAGGGGTTTTGCTTGACGGGGGTGGGAAGTCCGTAGAGCAAGGTTAGGCCGCATTTTCCCCACCTATGATGCGGGCGAGTACTGCTGGAGCAATGAGTCTATGCAGTGGCGTGACTGGAAGCATATATATTCGCCCCATCAGGTTGTGGATGTGGACAACCGTTGTCACCGAGACGGACTGCACGCCACCTTGGCCAGGAGGATGCTTGTAGACGGAGAGCACAACATCCAGATGCTTGTCGCGATCTCCCAGCAGTGCCTCATTGGGTGAATTGGAAATGAGTGTGAAGATACCTACTCGATCTCCAGGCGCATAAGCTGACGCAGGCTTTGATAGGTTCAACTCTCCAAGACCACCAAGGTCTTTTAAGCCGACAAACCGAACGATCTTGTTTCGCAACGCCATGAGCGAATTAACCCAAGGCGGGGTATTTGCCACAGCAGTTAGAAAGTAGCCGAGCGCAGTGCGTGTAGTGTCGGGAACAGAAATCACGTAGCAATCGTGAAAATATGCACCGGGTAGTCGTGCATTGATTGCACTTCCGGGTGGTACATCGGAGCGTATGGCGCGTAGTTTCATTGCGGCCTAACGTAAATGGGTCTTCGTGAAGTCGTGTGGGTTATTTCTCATGTCATTCAGATAGGCGGGAGCATGCAAGTAAGAATTTTCAGGCGCAGATATTCTTCATCGCG
>JANLZE010000004.1:0-4254 GCA_031366105.1 Thiobacillaceae bacterium
TGCTACCTCATGCGTAACCGTAACACCATTGTGTTTCTCGGTATGCGGGAGCAACTACACAACCCGGCGTTCAACTCCATCGAATTCGAGGGAATTAGGAACGAGGTCGAACAAGCGATCCTGACATTTGAATGGAGGCTGCAATGAACCGATCACACGCCCTTGAGTTACTCACCCAGAGCAAACCAACACTGGCGACCCGATACGGGGTGACGCATCTTGCCCTGTTCGGCTCCACCGTACGCAACACCGCGCGGAGCGATAGCGACATCGACATCTTGGTCGCGTTCGATGGACCGGCCACATCGGAACGCTACTTCGGCGTCCAGTTCTATCTCGAAGACCTGTTCGGCTGCCCGGTCGATTTGGTGACCGAAAAGGCTCTGCGCGCGGAGTTGCGTCCATTCATTGAAAAGGAGGCGGTGCATGTCTGATTCCGCGCAGCGCGAATGGCGGTTTTACCTCGACGACATGATCGGCTTTGCCGAGAAAGTTATCGCCTATACCCATGGCCTCGACCAGACGGGGTTCGTTGCCAGCGGCCTGAACTACGATGCGACCGTGCGTAATCTGGAACTAATCGGCGAGTCGGCAACTCATGTCCCGGACTCGGTGCGATCGGCCAATCTGCAGATTCCGTGGCGGCTCATCATCGCCACTCGCAACCGGCAGATCCACGGGTATCTCGGCATCGACAATGACACCTTTTCGGCCTGGTGCAGGGCGAAATGGATTACCGCGTCAACGCTAACCGGGTCGAATTCACATGGAGCGGCTTCGACGAAGGCGATGAGATGAACGGGAGAGGTTTCGCCGAGATCGAAAACGACGAACTACGCGGCCATTTTTACATTCATCTGGGGGGTGACTCCGCCTTCCGCGCCGTCGGGGAAAAACAGAAATCGGCATGAGCGAATACCAATACTACGAATTCGTTGCCATCGACCGGCCGCTGACCCGCGAAGAAATGGCGGAACTGCGTTCCCGTTCCTCGCGCGCGACAATTACGCCCACGAGTTTTATCAACGAATATCACTGGGGCGATTTAAAGGGCGACCCTGCCGACTGGATGCGGTGCTATTTCGACGCCTTCGTCTACGTAGCCAACTGGTGCAGTTGCCGGTTGGCGCTGCGTGTGCCGCATGCCGTGTTCAGCAACGCAGAGCTGAAGCGGTTTTCGACGAAATACGCGTTGACCGTCGATGACTCGGGCAGTCACTGGATCATCGACTGGTCGCTCGACGAGAGCGAGGACTATGATCGCTTCGGCATGGAAGACGGCCGTGGCTGGATGGGGCGCCTCGCGCCATTACGTGACGAATTGCTGCGCGGTGATTTGCGCCCCCTCTATCTTGGCTGGCTGGCCGCCGTGACCTCTCGCGAAATCGGCGATAACGCCGCTGAATCGGAAGTCCCGCCAGGCATGTCGCAACTTTCCGCAGCACAGCAGGCGCTGGCGGAATTTCTGGGGATTGATCCGGATTTGCTGGCAGCCGCAGCGTCAGGCGGTCCGGTGATTGCAGAATCACGCGATGGCAGCATCGACGTGTGGCTGACGAAATTATCCGCTGACGAGATGCGGTCCATTCTCAAACTGCTATTACAAGGCAACTCGCAGCAGGCCGAACGGCAGATCAAGTCGCGCTTTCTTGCCTGGCAAAAGGAAAACGCGCAGAGCGCCGCACCATCCGGTACGCAACGCAGGGTGGCCGAGTTGCGGGCGCTTGCCGAAGAAGAAAAAAAGCTTCGCCTTCAACGCGAAGCGAAAGAACGCGCACGGCAGGAGGCCGAGCGTCGAAAAAAACGTGAGGCGTATCTCGCGACGCTGTCGGCTGATTTCGATCGCTGCTGGAACGCGATCCATCAACATGCAGAACGTGGCACGGCGTCGGCCTATGACGAAGCGAAGCGCGGGATAGCTGATCTCGCCGATGCCTACGCGCTCGCATCCAACCGCGATGCCTTCGACCGCGCCTTGCGTCAATTCATGCTGCGCCATGCCAAACGTGGAGCGCTTGTTCGCAGACTGGTCGAAGTCGGGCTATGGCAGAAATAGATTCAACGCACACCAATCATTGCTCGTTACCCCGGTGTCCGAGCTGTGAACAACTGAGGGCCGAGAATGCCCGTCTGGTCGCTTTGCTGGATGCGCATCGGATCGACTGGCAACGGCCGCCGCAGATGCTCGAACCGCCGGTCGTCGAGGCGTCGCCATTTACACCAGAAGAGAAAGTGGCGCTATTCCGCCGCCTGTTTCGCGGGCGCACCGATGTCTATCCCATCCGGTGGGAAAACAAGGCTGGCAAAGCAGGTTACTCACCCGCCTGCGCCAACGAGTGGCGCGCTGGCGTCTGCGAGAAACCGCGCATCAAGTGTTCGGACTGCGGCAACCGGCTGTTGATCCCGCTCTCCGACTCGATTATCTACGATCACCTTGCTGGCTATCACACCGTCGGCGTCTATCCACTGCTGGCGGACGACACCTGCCACTTTCTGGCGGTCGACTTCGACGAGGCCGACTGGTGCGAGGATGCCAGCGCCTTCGTGCAATCCTGCCGCGAACTTGACGTGCTGGTGGCGCTGGAAATCTCGCGGTCGGGCAACGGCGCTCATGCGTGGATCTTCTTCACCGTCAGTATCCCTGCCCGCGATGCCCGTCGCCTCGGCACAGCAATCATCAGCCATACCTGCGCCCGCACGCGGCAACTGAAGCTCACTTCCTACGACCGGCTGTTCCCGAACCAGGACTCGATGCCGAAAGGTGGCTTTGGCAACCTGATCGCGCTGCCCTTGCAAAAGAAGCCTCGCGAGCAAGGATTCAGCGTGTTTGTGGATGACAAATTCCGGCCGCACCCGGATCAATGGACATACTTGGCCTCCGTTGAGCCGATACCACCGGAGACTGTCGAGTCGGTTATCCTGCGCGCCACAGGCGGCACTCATCCTCTGGACGTGACATTTATCGCCGACGAAGACCAGCGGGAGCCCTGGAAACGCATGGCCTTCGCATCAAATAAACTGCCGGGGCCGATGCCGAAGGCGCTCACGGTGACGCTGGCGAACCTGATCTATTTTGAAAAATCGCAGCTACCCCAGCCGCTCGCCAACCGACTGACCCGCTTGGCCGCGTTCCAGAACCCGGAGTTCTACAAGGCCCAAGCAATGCGTTTTCCGGTATGGGACAAACCGCGCGTGATCGGCTGTGCCGAAAACTACCCGAATCACATTGCGCTGCCCCGTGGCTGCCTGGATGCCGCGAAGGAACTGCTGTGCGATAACGGCATCCGCTGCGATCTTCAAGACGAGCGCTTCGCGGGTCAGCCGCTGGCGGTGGCTTTTGCTGGCACACTGCGAATTGACCAGGAGGCAGCGGTTGCCGCGATGCTCCACCAGGACACAGGCGTCCTGTGTGCGCCGACGGCATTTGGAAAGACCGTCACCGCCGCCGCGCTCATTGCACGACGTGGCGTCAACACATTGGTGCTGGTGCATCGCACCGAACTGCTCAAACAATGGCAGGAACGACTGAATACCTTTCTTGATGTCGGCAAAGGACTGATCGGGACGATAGGCGGCGGCAAGGCCAAGCCGACTGGCAAGATTGACATCGCCGTGATGCAGTCGCTATCCCGGCAAGGCGAGATCAGCGGTCTCGTCGAAAACTACGGACACATCGTCGTTGACGAATGCCATCACATTTCAGCGTTCTCGTTCGAGGCAATCCTGAAGCGGTCAAAGGCCAAGTACGTACTCGGCCTCACCGCCACGCCGTTTCGCCGCGACGGTCAGCAGCCGATCATCTTCATGCAATGCGGACCGATTCGGCATACGCCTGCCAAGCCCGAGAGCGCGCCGCATGACCTTGAGGTAGTCCCAAAAATGCTGACGACGCAGATCGATCTGTCCGCCGAGGCTGGCATTCAGGATATATTCCGGCAAGTGGCGAACGACGCCAGCCGCACGCAAGCGATTGCAGCCGAGATCGAGGGTAATTTCGGTCAAGGGCGAAAGGTGCTCGTTTTGACGGAACGCACCGGCCACCTGGAAGCCATCAACGCGGCGCTGCAAGGCCGCGTTGGGAATCTTTTCACGCTGCATGGGAGGATGTCGAAAAAGCAGCGGCATCTACTGATCGGCGAACTCGAAGCCCTGCCACCCGATGCGCCTCGTGTGCTGCTGGCCACCGGCAAGCTCGTCGGCGAGGGCTTCGACCATCCGCCGCTCGACACCTTGGTACTGGCGATGCCAATCTCG
>JANLZE010000052.1:0-1153 GCA_031366105.1 Thiobacillaceae bacterium
CGTAGCTCAGCGTCACACGGCCACGCCCGGTGAACTTATTGTTAGGCGACAACAGGCTACGCGATTATAAGGGGTTTTATTCATGCCGGTCATTTCCATGTTTTACGGGATCATCATTCGCCTGTATTTCCTCGACAATAACCATCACCACCTGCCGCACATCCACGCGAAGTACGCCGAGTTTGAGGCGTCCATTGGAATTGGAGATGGCGAGGTTCTCTCTGGTGGGTTGCCCCGCAAGCAGTTGAGGCTGGTGCAGGCTTGGGTCGAGCTTCACCGCAGTTGATCGCCGATTGGGAACTGGCGGTCAGTGGCGAGAGCCCCTACAAAATCGATCCCCTGTGAGGTAATACCATGTACTGGGATGTCAAAACCGTTAAACCATTGCCGGATTATCGTATCTATGTCGAGATCGAGGATGGGCGAAATGGAATTTTTGACCTAAAGCCCTATCTTGATCATGGCGTATTTCGCGAGCTTCGGGATGTGCATTACTTCAATCAGGTGGGCATCCTGTTCGGTGCAGTCACCTGGCCTCACGAGCAGGACGTTGCGCCGGAGACCCTGCTTGCCGAAATGGTTCCCCTTGATTCGAACCGGAGCGCGCCAAGTGAGCCTCATCATATCCCGCAGCACGCCCCGCGCGCGCCCGGTGATGCTAGTCGTTAGGCGCGGAAGCATAACGAAGAGAATATTGATAAGAATTGCAAGTAGAATAAGAGAGCTTATCCAAGACCTGAAGAAAGCTGGATTTTATGAAATTCCAGGCGGTGGTAAAGGCTCACATCGTAAGTTTACGCACGTCAAATATTCTGGCGCTGTGACCCTCAGCGGAAAAAGTGGTGACGACGCCAAGCCTTATCAAGAAAGACAAGTGAAACAAGCGATAGAGGAGGTGGAAAAATGAAAGAGAGCGATCAATATCATAAATGGGTCGAGTGGAGTAAAGAAGATCAGACTTATATTGGGAAATGCCCTGATTTGATTACTGGAATACATGGAGATGACCCAGTAAAACTGTACGGTGAATTATGCGAGGTTGTTGAGGATGTAATTCGTCATTTCGAAGCTGAGGGACGCCAACTTCCTGGCTCTCGCACTCGACCGATGCAGGAAGTGGCGTGAAACTCGATTTCAAGGGCGTGCCGGATGG
>JANLZE010000077.1:0-2326 GCA_031366105.1 Thiobacillaceae bacterium
GTGCAACTTTGGGTTTGACCAGTGCCGCTTTGCCGTTCTCGTCTACGCCGTGAACGGCAAAAATGTTCTTGGCGAGATCAATCCCTATGGTGATAATGTTCATGACTTTCCCCTCCTGGGGGTGTTGATGAAATAGAGAAATTCCATCATGGCACGCTTGATGCCGATTGCGACAACTTCGCCACAGCCCTCGGGACAGGGAAGTCCCTTTCATTCGTTAGAGGTGTCCTCCGGCACTTGCATTCTCACCAATAATGGTATATTTTCTATACCGTGATTACTTTTGAATTTAATGAGCAGAAAAGCCAAGCTAACCTTCTGAAGCATGGCATCAATTTTATTGATGCACAGGCTTTGTGGGGTGACCCAAGATTATTGGAAATTCCTGCAAAAACAGAGGATGAACTACGGTACATACTGATAGGTCTGATTGAAGGGAAACACTGGTCAGCCGTAATCACTTATAGAAATGCAAGTATCCGACTAATTTCTGTTCGTCGTTCACGACCTGAGGAGGTTGCCTTATATGAAAGCTAAAATTTTTGACCAACAGTTTGACAAGGGTGTTGACATTACCGGTTCACTGGATTTATCCAAATCGAAGCGCGTGTTACAAGAGCAAAAGCGCGTTAATGTTGATTTTCCTACGTGGATGATCGAATCATTAGATCGAGAAGCGAGAAAGCTTGGTGTAACTCGGCAATCCATTATTAAGGTATGGCTTGCCGAACGTCTCGAAGCGTTGCCTCTAACCCTGCGCTAAAGCGCGCCCTTTAATTCAAACTACAAGGGCTTCCCCAGATTTACAAGTGACATGATGTTTTTAACTCATTGCTATTTCCTCGTCTGATTCCTATTGCGCCGCTTTGGTTGTGCAAGAAGGTGAAGGACTGCGAAACACCAACCGGTCATGCTGGGCTCATTGCCCGGACCCTGATGAAAGACGCGCGCCGGGACCTCAATCGTTAGTCGGGAATGGTTTCTTCCCCTTGAGCTAATCAGGCTCCCCCGGCGCGGGTCCAACCCGCTTCACATCAACACGTGCAGTGCATCGGTGATTCTTGGCCGTCGTCCGGCGGCTCGTTCATTCTGCTTTTTGTCCTCTTTTCCTATAGACGCTTTTCTCAAGGTGTTCAGGTTGCGCGCTGAGTCAGTCGAAAGTCTTCGCCGTAGTGCAACACGGCCCAGGCCAGGCGCGCATTCTTCGCGGCAATGGCGACCACTGCGTGCCAATAGCCGCGCCGTTCTGCCAGGCTGCGTGTCAAACAGCGTCCAATACTTTCCACTAGTCAGCGTCCAATAGTTTCCACTTTTCCAGCATTCTGAGGGTGATTTTTACGCTGCTTGAAGCGGTAGGAATCGTTGCCTGTTTCAAGGATGTCGCAATGATGGGTAACGCGATCCAGTAAAGCGGTCGGCAGCTTGGGTGTGGGAGGTTTAGCAGCGTCAGTCTGTGACGATGCAATCGTTTGAACCCTGATGGCGATCCGTCTCTACGCTCACGGGATCCTGACGCTTCCTGAATCAGCCAAATAGTCCGGTTAACCCGCCCCATACACCCAGTCCGGCGGTAAGCGTAATGGTCACCGCCACGACCACCGCATAGGCGCCTCGAAGCTGGCTGCCGTGCGGCAGTGCACGCCGCGCCAGGGCGTAGAGAAAGCCAAGCACCACCGGCAGCAACAGAGCGTTCATGACCTCCACACCGACGCTGAGATCGACCAGGTTGACGCCGGAACTCACCAGTAGGCCGCTTGCCACCAGCACCGTTACGAACACCAGATAGAACCACGGCGCTTCGCGCGGATGATGTTCCAGCGAGTGTTTGTAACCGGTGACTTCACCCAGCCCCCAGGCGGCCGTAAGCGACACCACTATAGCCGCCACCAGCGAGGCGCCAAGCATACCCAGGGCGAACATCAAACGGCCATTTTCCACGCCCAGGTACGGGGTAAGGGCATGGGAAATCTGCTGCACCGTGTCGAGCCGGGATGCCCCGCCACTGCGTCCGAAGGTGGCCGCTACGGCGATGAGAATAGCCGCCATGATGGCCTGGGCGACGACCGCACCGATCGCCGTGTCCCAGCGCGCGGCCCGCAGATGATGCGGTTTCAGGCCCTTGTCCACCACTGCTGACTGCTGGTAGAAAACCATCCAGGGCATGATCACCGCACCAATGTTAGCAGCTACCAGATAGAGATAACCGTGGTCGGCCAGCGGCATGCTGGCGAGTCCGTGGAGCACTTCTGCCGGATCCGGATGGGACACTACCGCAACGTAGACAAAGGCCAGTTCAAACAGGCCAATGGCTACCGCGACGCGTTCC
>JANLZE010000080.1:0-1974 GCA_031366105.1 Thiobacillaceae bacterium
GCTGGAACAAGGAGGGGTCGCCAGCCCAGAGGATAGAAAGATCGTTCGCAACGATATGCAGCAGGTAAGCACCTTCCCGGAAAATCAAGATACCAGAGCCTATTTCGAAAAGACTGATCGCTTTTTTCAGCTGGCAGACGGCCTAGTGAAGCCGCAAGTCGAGCATCCATTACAGCTTTCCTGTGAAGAGTTCGCAAGAACAATCGAGGAGCTGCGAAGCGCCGAAAAGCGCGATGTTGACGCACAAGCCGCATTGAAACAGGGAAACCGGATTTCCAATGGAGCGCAATGGGATGCACTGAACAAATCGCGTATTGCACGTGCATGGGATATGAAGCGCTATACAGATGGCGCGAAATCCGCCAGCTGCAATATAGAGACAAAGGCTCAAGCAAGCGAACCGCGTTCATAGCATGTGGTTTTGCCCAGCGCCCCCCAAAGTGGGATGCATGGACTTCAGCGAGAGTGCCCTATATTTGTTTATTATATGACGGGTAGCTATTGGCCGACTGTTGTCTGTCCGGCATTTTCTCACCAGTGGCCGCTTTACTACAGAAACCAGTCGCACAAGTTCTAAGCCGCGACAGACCGCTGATGGCCCGCACCGGAAATCTACTCTTCAATTGCATTGCCGCAAAGCTGCCGTTCCCCAAGGTCAGCAATTGGCACATTGTACGCATCCAACGTACCCACCTGAAAGCGGCCGTCCGTGACTTGGGAACACAATCAAACTCCGATCAACCACGAAGGAGTCTGAAATGGAATCCAATCACACGCGGGAACCTTGGAATAAAGGCAAACTAGTCGGCCAAAAGCCACCGCTCAAGCCCAAGGACATATGGGCCATCCGAATCTACCTCCAGAACGCGCACCAGGTCCGCGATCTGGCTATGTTTAACCTTGCAATCGACAGCAAGCTGCGCGGTTGCGATCTGGTCAACTTGCACGTTCGTGATGTTACGCACGGGAACCAGTTGCTGCCCCGGGCAATGATTGTGCAGCGAAAGACTCAGCGGCCAGTGCAGTTTGAGTTGACGGATGTAACCAGGTCTGCCGTTGCTGCATGGATCGAGAAAGCGAAATTGCAGCCGGAGCAATATCTGTTCCCCAGCCGTCTCGCGAGTTCACCCCATGTTTCAACACGACAGTACGCCCGGATCGTACATCAGTGGGTTGCTTCAGTCGGACTGGATTCGACAGCCTATGGCACGCATACGATGCGACGAACCAAAGCGACCTTGATCTATAAGCGCACGAAGAATCTTCGGGCCGTCCAGCTCTTGCTCGGCCATACGAAGCTGGAGAGCACCGTTCGATACCTCGGGATCGAAGTCGATGATGCCCTTGAGATTTCGGAACAGACGGAGATCTAGCGCAGCCAATGCTGGCCGTATGGTTAACCGATCCAGTCGAGTCCTTGCGGCCGGTTTCTGGCACGATGCCGTATGCGTACAACGTGCCAGTTCCAGACGGTCGCACATTGCAATCGAAGGTCTGCTCCAGAGTAGCTGCGGTCATACCCCAATTCGTCACTCCGATCTGCATACGTCTGGCAAATTTAATAGCGGAGGATTAGCAGCCATTTCAACTCAACAAGCTCATCAGTTCAACATGCCCATCCGTTGTGAGAGTTAATTCCCTCGAACTGTCATTTCGTCGTAGCCAGCCAAGTTCAATGAATGCATCCAGCATTGCCACTGCCAAAGGACCGGCAAAGTGATCCCGCCGCTCGGACCAATCGACGCAGCCATATAGTATTCTTTTGCCAGTAAGTCCATTCTTCGCTACCGAGGCTAACCCGATCTGCTTCAATTGGACGAAGCCATCCTGTGTCAGTCGAAAACCATATCCATCGTCCTCAATTGCACTCACCCAGTTACGCCGGACGAAGGTTTGGCACAAGCGGACACCCAGTTCTCCCGCAAGATGTCCGTAACAGGTCCGCGCATGACGCAGGCCGCGCATGGCAGGTGC
>JANLZE010000083.1:0-1831 GCA_031366105.1 Thiobacillaceae bacterium
ATCACCAAGGCCGGAGACAGCTACCTGCGAAGTCTCCTCGTCATGGGTGCACGCGCTGTACTCAACAGCATCGGCGACAAACAAGACCCCTTCAGTTGCTGGGCGCGCAGACTGGTAGAGCGGCGTGGCTACTGGCGAGCAGTGGTCGCGATAGCCGCAAAGAACGCACGACTGGCCTGGGCCGTGTTGAAGTACGGCGAAGACTTTCGCCTGAATCAGCGCGCAGCCTGAGCACCTTAAAAGCGTCTACAGGAAAAAATACGGAAAGGAAGCCGAGCCGTCAGACGGCGGCCAAGATACCAAGAATCACCGATGCACTGCACGTGTTGATGTGAAGCGGGTTGGACCCGTGCTGGGAGAGCCTGATTAGCTCAAGGGGAAGAAGCCATTCCCGACTAACGAGTGAGGCCCCGGCACGCGTCTTTCATCAGGGTCCGGGCAATGAGCCCAACATGACCGTTTGTAGTTTCGCAGTCCTTCACCTTCTTGCACAACAGAGGCAGCGCGATATGAATAAAATAACGGGAAGCAGCGATGAAATAAAAGAACAAATTCACTTGTAAATTTGGGGAAGCCCTTGTAGTAGAGCTAACCGGCGCTGCGCCGCTTTGCGGCGCAGCGTCCAGCGACCGAAGGGAGCGGGGTTGAGCGCCAGGTTATGCATTATTTTTTCAACCCGTAACTACTAACTATGCCGCTGGAGTTGATTTTAACAACGTAATCAAATGGGATTTTAACCATAAAGAAACCGATGATGCCAACTTGGTATGGCGGTGCGATAACTGTTTCGGTTTCACCCCCTGGCCCGATGTTTCTTTCGAGTACTCTGAAGCCATGTTTATCCAATTTTACGAATGCTTCGGCAGCCGTTAAACCATTGAGATTTTCACCAAGAACGGCATCGTACCAATCATTTATTTTCTTTGGATTCGTTAGCTCAAAATATATATCGAACGATAGCACCAGCAGAAGAAGTGTTTGAGCAGCCAATAATGGATAGATAAACTTTTTCATTGGGACGATGCATAACGTAAAGTTAAGGGGCGCCGCGCTTTTGCGGCGTCCCGCTTGAACGCCGGGTTAGGGCATTGCTGAGCTTCCATTGAATTATTTGAACTCTTCATTTCCAATGAGTCCTTCCGGAATGGGAATCTGATCTGCTGTCGGATTAGTGCAGGGAAGCTCCTTAATCAATGCTCCGTTCTTGACTACGTGTATTCCTCCTGAATCTCCGTGTGGAGAGTCAATATTGAAAAAGATGTAGTGATAGTCACCGCTTCTGAAGCTAAGCCGCATTTCCGCGCCATCAGTATGTGTACCCATGCTGTTAAAGAACAGTCCCTTTGATTGAGTGATATCGGCTGGAAAAACAAATTCGACCTTCTTCGGGGTACCGAATCTATATTGAATGTACGCATTCTCGACGCTCGTGTTTCCTGACACGCAAAAAGAAGCGATTTTCTTCCCAACGCTGCAGGAGCTAAAGTTGATCTCACCTTTTTTGCAAAGGTTGTCCGTCGCGAGCGAATCGTTCGCGTAAGGAACCAATACAAGGCAGAACAATAGCGAACGTACTTTTTTCATGAAAGCCCTAACGTAAAAGTAGACACCCTAAAAAGCGCCGGAAAAGGCACCTTCGAGGTGTATAACCCTGGATGTATTTTTCAAAACATTGTTTTTTATGGTTATTAAAATAATGACGCCCCCTAATTCTGCGGATAAAAACACCACGTCATTCGCACGTCAGCGTAATCACACAAATGCTGATTATCCCCGCAACTCCAACCGAAAATCCTCCCGCTCCGCCACCACGTCCGCCAGTATTTCCAGC
>JANLZE010000089.1:0-1075 GCA_031366105.1 Thiobacillaceae bacterium
GGCGTTTCAACCCACAGTTTGTACAAGTGGGTTAAGGCAGTCACCCCGGACCAGACCGAGAAGCAGGCTGCCGATCTGCTTGAAGCCAAGAGTGAGATATTGCGTTTGCGGGCACAAATGCGTCGAGTGGAGGAAGAGCGCGACATCCTAAAAAAAGCCGCGCGGTACTTTGCCAGGGAGCCCGAGTGAAGTACCGCTTTATCAACGAGCATCGCCACGAATTTAGAATTGCCACGATGTGTCGGGTATTGCGCGTGGCCCGGGCCGGGTTTTACGCGTGGCTGCACAAACCGATGTCTGATCGTGACATTGAAGACCAACGTTTGCTGGGCCTGATCCGCGACTCTTACAAGGCTAGCGGCGGTGTATATGGTGCCTTGCGGGTCTTCGCAGACTTGCGCGAAGTCGGCGAAACCTGTGGCCGTCATCGGGTTGCCAAGATCATGCGTACCCACAAGATCCGCGCCGTGCGGGGCTACAAGTCGCCACGACGCATAGCAGGCCGTCCTTCAATCATTGCTCCCAACCGGCTCAATCGCCAGTTCACTGTCGATGTACCGGATCGTGCCTGGGTTACTGACATTACCTATCTGCGTACCTGGCAAGGCTGGTTGTACCTGGCCGTAGTCATCGACCTGTTCTCGCGCAAGGTAGTTGGCTGGTCGATGAAACCCTCCCTGGCGCGTGAACTGGTCCTGGATGCGCTACTCATGGCGTTGTGGCGCAGAAAGCCGACTCAAGCGGTCATCGTTCAATCCGACCAGGGATCGCAATATGGCAGCGATGACTGGCAACGTTTCTGCCGCTCACATCAGATGCAACCCAGCATGAGCCGACGTGGTAACTGTTGGGATAACGCAGTGGCCGAATCCTTCTTTAGCAGCCTGAAAAAGGAACGCATCCAGAAACGCATCTACAAAACACGCGATCTAGCGCGCGCCGATGTCTTCGACTATATCGAAGTCTTTTACAATCGAAACCGTCGCCATAGCCATCTGGGCGGCATCAGTCCCGAAGCCTTTGAACGGGCTTCGGCGTGAGGCTTAGGTTTGTCTATTGTTCTGGGGGTAGTCCA
>JANLZE010000097.1:0-2131 GCA_031366105.1 Thiobacillaceae bacterium
CTATGACGCCACCGATCCCGAAACCGGGCGCACATGGCCGGCTTTGCCCGAAGCTTTTATGGATGTCGCGAGGAAGGCGGCAACGCGCGCCGGGTTTGAAAACTTCTTGCCGGATGCCTGCTTGATCAACTGTTATGAACCAGGCGCGCGGCTATCGCTGCATCAGGACAAGAACGAACGCGATATCGCCGCGCCAATTGTCTCGGTCTCGTTAGGTCTGTCGGCGGTGTTTTTGTTCGGCGGCGCACAGCGCAACGACCGGCCAAAGCGCTATCGACTTGAACACGGTGATGTCGCGGTATGGGGCGGCCCCTCCAGATTCACTTTTCACGGCATCGCGCCGCTCGCCGACGGACATCATCCGATCCTTGGCCCCAAGCGCATCAACCTGACGTTTAGAAAGGCATTTTGATCGTGGTGCGAGCAACGACGGTTGACCCCCTTGGTTCCGCAATCGCGCATCTGGCAACTTCTAATCCCGACTGGGCCCGCTTGATCGCGCGTGTCGACCCTGTGGATTGCAGCCAAAATCGGAACGCGAACCCTATGAGGCATTGATCCGCGCTGTCGCTTATCAGCAGCTCCATATGCGAGCCGCCGAAGCGATCCTCAGCCGATTTCTGGCGCTCTATCCCGCTGCATCCTTTCCATCGCCGACGAACATTCTTGCGACCGACGAGAACATATTGCGCGCCTGTGGATTCTCCGCCGCAAAAGTCACCACAATTCGCGGCATTGCCGAAAGGACGCTAGATGGCTTGGTGCCCATGCGTAGCGCAGCCCGGACTCTGACGGATGAAGAGCTGATCGCGCATCTTGTTTCGTTACGCGGCGTTGGGCGCTGGACCGTAGAGATGTTGCTTATCTACACACGGAACGACCTGACGTTTTGCCCATTTTGGGGGACGCGATTCAACAGCAAGAATCGGAGTTCTATTGTCTCTGACTTTTGACATCCTAACATTGAAGGCTCGGCACCTCACAATGGAGCAAATGGCAATGCATATAAAGAGTGAACCTGCAATTCTGTACCTTGGGACACCAGTCGTACTCATCAGCACCGTGAATGGCGATGGCGCGTACGATCTTTCGCCAATGTCTTCGCCATTTTGGTTGAGATGGCGCTGCATGCTCGGTTTGGCTGCGGGCTCAAAAACCACACAGAACATGATTCGTACGGGTGAGTGTGTTCTCAACCCGCCATCAGTGGGAGAGGTTGCCGCAGTGAATCGCCTCGCGCGCACAACCGGCTCTAATCCTGTCCCCAATGGAAAAATACGTATGGGATACAGGTTTGAACCCGACAAGTTCGAAGTTGCGGGAGAGTTAGCAAAATGACTGCGCTGTCCAATAAAGTCGCCATTGTTACCGGAGCAAGTTCCGGAATCGGTTATGCAACATCAAAGCTATTCGCCCGAGAGGGTGCCAAGGTTGTCGTCGCTGCGCGACGCCAACCGGAGCTTGATGCACTCGTTGAGGAAATCACCCAGGCGGGTGGTCATGCTGTTGCGCTTGCCGGCGACATCAAGGACGAGGTTTTCGCGAAAGCCCTGGTCGAATTAGCTGTAGGTCGCTTCGGTGGCCTCGATGTGGCGTTCAACAACGCGGGCACGACCGGTGAGATGGGGGCGACGCCGGATGTGTCGCTTGCAGAGTGGGAGGATACGATCAAGACGAATCTGACCAGTGCTTTCCTCGGCGCGAAGTATCAACTTCCCGCGATGCTTGACCGGGGCGGCGGGTCCCTGATCTTCACGTCAACATTCGTCGGCTACACCGTCGGCTTACCGGGTATGGCGGCCTATGCGGCGAGTAAGGCCGGGCTCATCGGCCTCACCCAGGTGCTCGCGTCTGAGTTTGGCGCCAAGGGTATCCGGGTGAACGCCCTCCTGCCGGGCGGCACGGATACCGCTATGGGCCGAGCCTTCGCCAGTACACCGGAAGCCTTAGCCTTTGTCCAGGGCCTTCACGTTCTGAAGCGTATGGCATTGCCGGAAGAGATAGCGAAATCGGCTCTCTACCTCGCATCCGATGCATCGAGCTTCACCACCGGCGCGGCGCTGCTTGCCGACGGCGGAGTTTCCATCAATCGAACCTGAATACGCTCAGCCAACCGGATCGATGGTTGCAA
>JANLZE010000120.1:0-4283 GCA_031366105.1 Thiobacillaceae bacterium
CGGATACGCGTGAGCGACGTCTGTTATTGGCCCAACATCGGTTATGGCCACTTTGGCGCGAAGATCACCCTCGACAATGTGCCCTGGTTCGACGATGCGGTCTCCTTCGATCAACGCCGCGTTCATCTCACCGATACCGACGGCTCCGGCCCCACCGATATCGTTTATCTCGGCCGCGATGGCGTGCGCATTTATCTCAATCAGCACGGCAACAGCCTGTCCGAGGCTCGTTTGATAAGCCGGGTGCCGCGCACCGACAATTTCACGTCAGTCTCCGTGGTCGATTTTCTCGGACGCGGAACCGCCTGTCTGCTCTGGTCCTCGCCACTGCCGGGCGACGCCCGCCGATCTTTGCGCTATATGGACCTGATGGGCGGCGTCAAACCGCATCTGCTCACCATGGTGCGCAACAATCTCGGCGCGGAAACGCACATCGAGTATGCATCCTCGACCAAGTTCTACCTTGAAGACAAGAAGGCCGGTACGCCCTGGGTCACACGACTGCCGTTCCCGGTGCATGTCGTCACCCGAGTCGAAACCCGCGATCTCATCAGCGGCAACCGTTTCGCCACGCGCTCGGCCTACCACCACGGTTACTTCGACGGCATCGAGCGCGAATTTCGCGGCTTCGCGCGCGTCGACCAATGGGATACCGAAGAATTCGGCGTTCTATCGCAAGCAGCCACGCCAGCCACCAACCTCGATGCGGCCTTCCATGTGCCGCCCACGCTCACCAAGACCTGGTTCCATACCGGCGCCTATTTTCCCGGCGCGCGCATCTCACGCCATTTAGAAAACGAGTATTACCGCGAAGGCGACCACGGCCAACCCGGCAGTGAACTCAGTCAAGCGCAGCGCGAGGCAATGTTGCTCGACGACACCGTGCTGCCCACCGGCCTCGTCGTCGAAGAAATCCGCGAAGCCATCCGCTCGCTCAAGGGCGCGATCTTGCGTCAGGAAATCTACGCGCTGGATGACACGGATGCATCCGACCGGCCCTATGCTGTCTCCGAGCGCAATTACACCATCCAGCCGGTGCAGCCACGGGGTGCGAATCGGCATGCGATCTTCTTCACCCACGCCCGCGAAACTATCGATTTTCATTACGAGCGCAAGCTGTTTCCTGTCCTCAATGGCCAGGTCGTCGATGCCATCACCGCAGCTGCCAATTCAGGTACCAAATGGCTGGCCGATCCGCGTGTCACGCACAGCATGACGTTGGACGTGGACGACTACGGCAACGTGCGCCAATCCGTGGCGATTGCTTATGGCCGTCGCTTCGACGATACCGATTCGGTGTTGACCGATGCTGACCGCAAAAAGCAGAAACAGCTTTTCATAACACTTAACCAAGCCAGCTTTACCAATGCAGTCCTGGCCGTCGATGCCTATCGCACACCACTACCGGCGGAGGCGCAGACTTACGAGTTGATCAAGCCGCGCCCGGCCTCGCAACAACCCGGCATCACCAACCTGTTTCGCTTCGACGAAATGCTTGCCTTCGTCACGCAGGCCAGTGATGGCGCGCACGACATTCCCTACGAGGACATCAACGCTAGTACCGCAATGGGTGCCGGGCCCTATCGCCGATTGATCGAAGATTTACGCACCCGCTACCGCAGCAACAACCTGAGCCAATTGCTGCCGATACAGACCTTGCAAGCACTGGCCTTGCCGGGCGAGAGCTATAAGCTCGCCTTCACGCCCGGATTACTCGGCGCCATTTACCAACGTCCGCACGCGGGCCTCGCGACAGAAAATTTGCTGCCCAGCCCGAGCGCGGTGCTGCTGGCGGATGGCGCGCTGGAGTCCGACCGTGGCGGCTATGTCGATCTCGATGGCGATGGCCGCTGGTGGATACCTTCCGGACGCATGTTCTTTCATCCCGACGAGAGTGCCGCTGCCACCGCTGAATTGACTGAAGCTACCGGCCATTTCTTTCTGCCGCGACGCTTTCGCAACCCGTTCGGGCAAAGCAGCTTTGTGGATTATGCGAACGACCTGTTTCCCGCCAAAACGCGCGACGTACTCGGCAACACCGTCGAAGCGCTGCATGACTATCGCGTCCTGCAAGCCAGGCAACTCATCGACCCCAATGGCAACCGTTCTTTCGCGGTCTTCGATGCGTTCGGCCTGGCGGTCGCCACGGCGGTGCGAGGCAAAAGCAGCGAAACACTTGGCGATAGCCTCGACGATTTCGGCGACTTCGATGCTGATCCAAGCCTGGCTGAGTTGCAGGGTTTTGTCGCGCGTCCCGCTGACCTCAAGGTATCGCTGCTCAAAAGCGCCACCAGCCGCTTTGTCTACGACCTTGACCGCTACCGCCGCTGTGGCGAGCCGCCCTTCGCCGCCACACTGGCGCGCGAAACCCATGTAAGCGATCCGCTGCCGCCCCAGGGCTTGCAGATACAAGTCAGCTTCGCCTATTCCGATGGCTTCGGGCGAGAACTGCAATCGAAAATTCAAGCCGAGCCGGGCGATGCACCAAGCCGTGCGGCGAACGTACTTCTGACTAGCGGCGATGTCAGCCCCGGCGTATTGACGCTCAACAACGGCGTACCCCAGTTGAGCGCCGCAAATCCGCGCTGGGTCGGCAAAGGCCGCACCGTTTACAACAACAAAGGCAAACCAGTCAAACAATACGAACCGTTCTTCAGCAGCACGCACCTGTACGAAGCAGAACCGGAGATGACCGATAGCGGCGTCACGCCGATTCTGTTCTATGACCCCGTGGAACGGGTGGTTGCAACGCTGCATCCCAACCACACTTTTGAAAAAGTGGTGTTCGATCCTTGGCGGCAGGAAACCTGGGACGTGAACGACACGGTGATGATCTCCGACCCCAAGACTGATGCCGATGTCGGCGAGTTCTTTAAGTTACTTCCCGGCGTAGACTACCTGCCCACTTGGTACGACCAACGCAAGAACGGACAGAAAGGGCCAGACGAAAAAACCGCAGCCGACAAAGCAGCCACCCACGCCGCCACACCCACCGTGGCCTACTTCGACACGCTGGGTCGGCCCATGCTGACGGTCGCCGACAACGGCAAGGATACGAATGGCGCAATACAGAAATACGCCACTCGCGTCACGCTGGACATCGAAGGCAATCAGCGCGAAGTTAAGGACGCCAATAACCGCGTCGTCATGCGCTACGGCTACGACATGCTCGGCGCCAAAATTTATCAAGCCAGCATGGAGGCAGGCCAGCGCTGGATGTTGAACGATGTCACCGGCAAGCCGATCCGCGCCTGGGATAGCCGTGACCATAACCTGCGCACCCAATACGACGAACTGCGCCGTCCATTGCGCTCGTTTGTCATCGGCGCCGATGCAACCAACCCGGCGCGTGAAATTTGCTTCGAGCAAACCGTCTACGGCGAATCCGCCAGTAGCGGCCTCACGCCTACGCAAGTTTTGCAAGCCAACCTGCGCGGCAAACCTTACAAGCATTTCGATACCGCCGGTGTAATCACCAGCGAGGCGCATGATTTCAAGGGCAACCTATTGCGCAGCACCCGGCAACTGGTGCAGGACTACAAGACCACACCGGATTGGTCGCAAAGTCCAGCACCGGTTTTGGAAACCGAAATCTTCGCCAGCAGCACCCGCTACGACGTGGTCAATCGGCCAATCCAGATGGTTGCGCCGCACAGCAACCAGCCCAACACCCAATTCAACATCCTCCGCCCCGGTTACAACGAGGCCAATCTGCTGGAACGGGTGGATGCCTGGCTGGGACAAACCTCCGAACCGAGCGTCTTACTCGACCCAACATCGGCCAATCTGCACGCCGTCACCAACATCGACTACGACGCCAAGGGCCAACGCACCCGCATCGCCTACGGCAACGGCGCGCTGACGGAATACACCTATGACGAGCAGACCTTGCACCTGATTCATTTGAAAACTAGCCGCACCGGCGTGGCACAGAGTGCTTCGCTAGTTCAGGACTTGTTCTACACCTACGACCCCGCCGGCAACATCACCCACATACGCGATGACGCCCAGCAGACGATCATTTTCAACGGCCAAGTCGTGCTGCCGCAGTGCGACTATGTGTATGACGCGATCTACCGGCTGATCAACGCCACAGGCCGCGAACACATCGGTCAGCTCGCGCAGCCGCAAACCAGTTGGAACGACGAATTCCGCATCAACCTGCCGCAACCCGGCGACGGCCAGGCGATGCGCAATTACACCGAGCAATACGTGTATGACGCCGTCGGTAATTTCGAGAAGCTCATCCATCAGGCGGCCAGTGGCACCTGGACGCGCGGCTA
>JANLZE010000143.1:0-1229 GCA_031366105.1 Thiobacillaceae bacterium
TATTGGTTGAAGGGATGCAGCTCCTTGGGGCGATTGCGTTATGCAGTCCTGCTCGATATAGGTAACGATGCATCGGATGGTAAAGATTTATGTCTCATAGATATCAAGGAGGCAATCCTGAGGTCAGTTGGCAATAGTGGAGTCCAACGGGTTAAGCCGCGAGTTGATTTGCATAGTATCGCTGCGCGAAGGCAACGGGTGACAGGTAGCCTAAGCGCGCCTGCTTCCGCTGCCGATTGTAGAAGATCTCGATGTACTCGGTGATGTCGTGAATTGCCTGAGCTCGGGTGCGGTAGCGTCGGTGATGCACAAGCTCGTTTTTGAGCGTTCCCCAGAAGCTTTCCATCGGCGAATTGTCCCAACAATCCCCCTTGCGGCTCATTGAGGCTGTCATGCCAAACTGCCCCAGCAGCTTCTGATAATCGTGCGCACAGTACTGGCTGCCCCGATCTGAGTGGAGAATCAACCCCTTAGCCGGGCGCTTGGCGGAAACAGCACGGAACAGTGCCTGCATCACCAGGTTTTTGGTCATCCGCTCACTCATGGCATAGCCAACCAGTTCGCCATTGAACAAATCTTTCAACCCAGCCAAGTATAGCCAGCCCTCGTCAGTGGGAATATAGGTGATGTCGCTCACCCAAGCCCAGTTAGGGCTGCTGACTGCAAAGTTACGTTGCAGCAGGTTGGGAGAGACCGGAAGATTGTGTCTGGAATCGGTGGTCACTTTGAATTTCCGTTTCTGCTTGCAATGCAGTCCCAGTTTCTTCCGGATGCGCCTGATTCGATCTACGCCTACCTTGATTCCATAATCGGCCAAGTCGCTTTGCAAGCGCTCAGGGCCACAGGTCTCGCGGGTGCGCTGGTGTGCGGCTCGAATCTCGACTTCCAGCCGCGCATTCTCCTGTGCCCGCAATGAGCGCGGACGCTCCCGCCAAGCGTAGTAACCGCTCTGTGAAACTTCAAACACCCGGCATATCATCGCTACCGGATAATGCTGTCGCAATGCTTTTATACGACCATATTTCACCGCGACTCCTTCGCGAAATAGGCCGCCGCTTTTTTTAATAGGTCGCGCTCCATCCTGATTTCCGCAAGCTCGCGCTTGACCCGTGCCAGTTCCATTTCCAACTCGGTCAACGGCCTCTGTCCTTTTCCTACCTCCCTCAGCTTACCTTTGCGGGCGGCATAAACCCACTTCTTCAGGGTTCCCTGTGGCAGCGATAGCCGCT
>JANLZE010000031.1:0-1138 GCA_031366105.1 Thiobacillaceae bacterium
TGCGGGTCGTCTGCCCTCAGCATAACGGCGGTTGATGTAGTCGGTGATGGTGTCAGCCATGAGTTGATAGGTGTCAGCTTCACCCGGCTCTGCTCGCTCCCCGATTGTTTCATCAAGGCCGAAGCCTTTATTGGAAGCCGGTGTGCTTGCGTTGGCGAGCGATTGTTTTACGGGGCTGGTACAACCCAGCAGGAAACACATGCCTATCGCAATATCAGTGAGTCGTCGATCCATAGTCACCTCCTCAGTCCGATTATTGAACGTGCCGGGAGTCGGGGCCCGCCACCGATTTGTCGAACAGCCTGTCGCGCATCATCCATCCGCAGGCGAGCCCGGCAACGGCCAGGAACGGAATCGCCACATAGTTCAGCATCTGCCAGCCGTTGGACTTGAGCAGCAGGCCGGATGAAAATGAGGAAACGATTGTGACCCCGAACACCAGAAAATCGTGCATGCCCTGTGTCTTGGCCTTCTCGCTTGGGCGATAGGCCTCGGTTAGCAGCGTCGTGCCGCCCACGTACATGAAGTTCCAGCCAAGACCCAGCAGCACGAGCGCCACCCAGAAGTGCGTCACTGTAGTGCCGGCCAGGGCGATGGCAACTTGCACGATCATGATCGCGACGCCCGTGAGCATGACCGAAAGTAATCCGAAGCGCTTGATGAGCGAGCCGGTGATGAGCGAGGGCGCGAACATCGCGATCACGTGCCAGGAAATCACCGTGGCGGCCGATGAATAGGGATGGCCGGCGAAGCCCATGGCAAGCGGCGTTGCGGTCATGAGTAGACTCATCACGCCGTAGCCGATGGCCGACAGCGTCACCGCGACGATGAACGTTGGCTGGACCATGATGACTCTCAGCGCGCGCGGCAGCGTCGGCGCTCCATCCTCCTCCGCTCGCGGAATTTGCAGTCGGCTCAGGATCACCATGGAAATGAGGCTGAACACCATTAACGAGGCGTAGGACGCGAGAAACTCCGGCTGCGCGAGGTCGCGGGTCCATTTGGAAAGCTCGGGCCCGACCAGGCCGCCCACCAGCCCTCCGGCGAGCACCAGTGATATCGCCTTGGCCTTGAATTCCGTGCTGGCCGAATCGGCTGCGGCAAAGCGGTAGTAAAGCCCGAACGCGCCATACACGCC